>JBBPID010000051.1:0-37452 GCA_038040505.1 Acidobacteriota bacterium
CCGAATCTCACAGACAAAGTGGTGTCTAATCTTGATGAATGTTGCTCTCCAGGTGAAGATGATCCACGAAACACACTAACCGGAAATGCTTGTTCGTGCAGCTTCGTGTGATTTCGTGGATCGCACTTGCCGTAGCGGGAAATAAGAGCTTCAACTCAGGCTTGCTCGTCCGCGCTGGGACCGTATGAACCGGGCACGGCGACGTTGAGCAAGCGAAGGTAGACAGAGAGCTGGCCGCGGTGGTGGATTATGTGACTAAATGCGACGTCGCGGAGTACAGCTGCCTTTGGCCGTTCAAACTGCACTCGGCCCATGATCTTGAAGCTAAAGGGCTGGTTCAGGGTTTCGTCAGTTGCCCGGGCCAGTACTTGTTTGCCTTTGGCGACGTTGTCGTCAAAAGTCTTAATCAAGTCAGCTACTGACGTGGCAAGGTACGGCTTGTAGGTGGCCGGATCGAAGTCGAGTCCGTCCTGGTTAACTATCGCCTCGGTCCAACCGACCATCTCGGTTATGTGCGAGGCCAACGCGCCCGTCGTAAACGACTTCTCGTGCGGTCGCCAGTCCAACTTATTTTCCGGCAGCCGTTCCAAATGCTTGCGGGTGGTTTGGGCTTCGTGCTCAAACTCCTGAATCAGCGAATCGATTAGTTTCATTGTTCCGCTCCTCTTCGAGGATCTTTGCTGAAAAATCGAACTTGCCACAGAGTCACAGAGTCACAGAGAAAAGACGATTGGAATCAATCAGAAACGACAACCCTCAATCCGAGTTTTTCTCATCTTTCTTCCGTGGCTCCGTGGCTCAGTGGCTCAGTGGCTATGCTTCGTGTTTTCATGAACCACTAATTGTTGGTCGCATCCATCTGCGTGCGCAGCCGCTCTTCCTGTTCCCTCAGTTCCGGAGTGAACTCGGCCCCGAAGTCTTCGGCTTCAAAAACCTGACGAATCTCGACTTCGGTATCCTCAAACGGAGCCCGCTTGAGCCATTCCATGGCTTCGTCCTTCGACTTTACGTGCCAGAGCCAGTAACCGGCAATCAGTTCTTTGGTCTCGGCAAAGGGCCCGTCGATCACACTCGTTTTCCCGCCTGAAAACTTTACGCGCGCGCCTTTCGAGCTTGGATGAAGTCCTTCGCCCGCCAGCATCACGCCGGCATTCACCAGCTCTTCGTTGAACTTGCCCATGTCTGTGAGCAACTGCTCAGTGGGCATGACCCCCGCCTCTGAATCCTTGTTCGCTTTTACCAGTACCATGAATCGCATGTGTCTTCTCCTTAATTAATATTATTCCGACTCCCCCCTCCCAGACGGAGAAGGGAGAACATACAACCGCTCAATCCTTATGCTCGCCTTTTGTTTGCCAAAGACCCAACGCGGCGCCGGTCGGATCCTCAATGATGCTGAGCCAGCCCATGTCGGCCACCTCGAGCGAATCTTTGACAATTTTCGCGCCCAGCGAGGCCGCCTTCCTGGTCGCCGACTTAATGTCGTCCACCAGAACGTAAGAGAGCCAAAACGATGGGATGCCCGGCATCGGGTTCTTAAGTAAGCCGCCGCCGGTTCCATCGCCGACTTTGATCATCGTGTAAATATCGCTGGGGCCCATCTTCATGTCCTCGAGTTCCCAGTCGAACAACTTGCCATAGAATTCCTTCGCCTTGTCCACATTGGTGGTGTTCAGTTCTACGTGCACAAACGGATTTCCCATTTTCATCCTGCCTTTCTTTATTTTCTCGTCTCTACTTACTAGTCGCACCACCGGCATCTGGATCGACAATCAACAGAAAAGAATTCGTCTCGGTTACAGGTTACAGAACCCGGAGCCGTAGCGACGGGATCCCGCCACGTTGATTCCCTGATCCGGTCGCTACCGCTCCCGGTTCTGTAACCGACTCCACTTTCTCGAGAAGATCAGTTTGTCGGCAAGCCCTCAATCTCCATTACCGGGCGAATCTCGATCGTGCCGTATCGCGCCGGCGGTATTCGCTCGGCGATGCCGATGGCTTCGTCCAGATCCGCGGCCTCAACCACGTAGTAGCCGCCCAGCTGTTCACGTGTTTCCGCAAACGGACCGTCGGTCACCACACTTTTGCCTTCTCGCACGCGGAGGCTGGTCGCCGTAGCGACAGGATGCAACGGACTGGCGTCGAGATACTGACCGCTGGCGTTGAGATCCTGAGTCAGCCTCGCGGACTCGACATAACAATGGGCCCGCTCTTCGTCAGTCATGGCGTGTTCGTCGAGATAAACCAGTAGCATGTATTTCATGTTTTGCTTCTCCCCCTGGTCGCTAAATTTTGATCTTCGGTCCTCGATCTTCGGATCGCGGTTTTTTAGATCCTCAGTCTTTGCTTTGGTATTTGGGTTTGTTTTTTTGTTTGAGATCTCAAATTTTAGATCTCAAATTTCAGAAACAAAACGAAGTACTCCTCTACTCGAATTCGCTCTCAAAAACTTCTTCCCTTCTACAAAGACGAAAGTCCAAGGACCACAGACCAGAATCATGAGTTTTTAGGCAGACGCGACTTCTGTCGCCGCCACCACCGGCCGAATCTCAATCGAACCGGTTCGCGCCGAGGGAATTTGGGCGGCGATACTTTTCGCTTCGTCCAGGTCCTTCGCCTCAATCAGAAAGAAACCGCCAATCTGCTCGCGTGTTTCCGCGAACGGGCCGTCGGTCAACAGTTGTTGGCCATCGCGAACTCGGACGACCTTAGCCGTGTCGGCAGGCTGCAGCTGATCTCCCTCCAGATACTGACCGCGACTCTCAAGTTTTTGAATCAGCTCGCGGTACTCGCGATAAATTTCCTTGTGTTCAGCTTCAGTATGCGCGTTCCAAAGTTGCTCATCATGGTGAATTAACAACATGTATTTCATATTTCTATGCCTCCGTCGGTTGGACTTCACGGGCGAGACGCCCTGCACAGCTCGCTTCATAGACAGGTCGAACGAACAGCCCTCGGATCGACAGTTCGCCGCAAAATTTTTATTATCAGTTTAATCAATTCGCCACCGGGCTAAGTATCGACAAAATGCAAGCAAGCGCCAATATGGCCGTTGACGCGGTCTACAGTTCGGACTGGGGGCGGATCGTGGCCACCTTGATCCGGCAGTTTGGCGATTTTGATGTGGCCGAAGAGTCAGCCCAGGAAGCCTTTGCCGCCGCCGTCGACCAGTGGCGAATTGAAGGCGTCCCCGACATCCCCAGGGCCTGGATCATCCAGACTGCAAAGCACAAGGCCATTGATCGTCTCCGCCGCCAGAACCGTTTCCAGGAGAAGATTGAGTTTTACGCTGAGTTAAGTCCGGCGATTACCGAACCGGATTATGACACTGAAGAGATTCCTGACGATCGGCTGCGCTTAATCTTTACCTGTTGTCACCCGGCGCTGGCTCCGGAAGCGCAAGTCGCTTTGACGTTGCGCACGCTCGGTGGTCTGGAGACGGATGAGATTGCGCGCGCGTTCCTGGTGCCCGCGCCGACGATGGCGCAGCGGCTGGTGCGCGCCAAGCGCAAGATTCGCGACGCGCGCATTCCTTACAAGATCCCTGACACCAAAGATATGCCTGAGCGCCTCGACGCGGTGTTGACGGTGATCTATCTGATCTTCAATGAAGGGTACGCGTCGACCCATGGCGAGCATTTAGTAAGAACTGATCTGTGCGCTGAGGCGATCAGGTTGGCGCGCCTGGTAAAAGCGTTGATGGCCCCTCCGTCATCCGAAGCGACCGCGCTGCTGGCCCTGATGCTGTTGCACGATTCGCGGCGCAATGCCCGAGTCGACGCGGCCGGCGACCTGGTTGTACTGGAAGAACAGGATCGCAGTCGTTGGCATCAGTCGCAAATTGCCGAAGCGTTTCCGCTGGTCACTGAAGCGTTAAGCCCCTCAGAGGATGGGCCGGGCCCTTTTGCCCTGCAAGCTGCGATCGCCGCCGAACACTGCAAGGCGGCAAAGCCAGAAGAAACGGATTGGGCCCGCATCGTGAGCTTCTACGATCTGCTGGAACGAGCGCAGCCTTCGCCCATTATCTCTTTAAACCGCGCCGTGGCGGTGGCGATGACCGCCGGACCGCAGACCGCTCTGACACTGATCGATTCGCTGGAAAAGGAACTCGAAGACTATCACTTGTTCCATGCCGCGCGCGCGGACCTGTTGCGGCGCGCCGGGTCGATGGACGAAGCAGCCAAGAGTTATCAGAGCGCGTTGCGGCTGGTGACGAACGACAGCGAACGGAGATTTCTCGAGCGGCGCCTGAGTGAGGTTCAGGCGGCGACCTGACTTTCACCCTACGATTACACGCCAGTACGGTACAGAACCGCTCGCGGTAGCGAGCGGGACACGGACTCAGCTTGCGAATGCTGCGTAATCAACATGGAGGCACACGGGCGTTTCGAATTTGCGAGTTGGCGCCAGTCGAATCCTTATCCCGCTCGCTATCGCGAGCGGTTCTGCACCCGCTCCTGAATTGAGGTCTTGTTCTGCTTGCTACCGCGAACGACAACGCGGGCGTTTTCGCAACCAAGACTGCAGTTTTGTCGTAAGAACAGGCGCCCCAGGCAGGGTGTGCGACGAGTGTGTGACCGATTTGTTAGGATTTTCTCTAAGAGAACTCGCTGTATTTGCCGGATCAATGTTGGGGGATCATAATTGGTTTGTCTCCGACAGCAGAATTGAAGCGTACCATCATGCAATACCAACAGAGTCCGAAGTCTCTTCGGCTGCTTATTTTTCTGGCCGGCCTTTCCGCCGTGTTAACTGCCGGTTGTGCGAATAAGGCCGCGCAAAATTTCGCACGACCGCCGGCGCCGGTCTCCGTGACCGTAGCGATTGCCCAGGACGTCCCCACCTACCTGGACGCAATCGGCAAGACTGTCGCGCGCGAAGTCGTCTCGGTCCAGCCGCAGGTCTCGGGCCGGATTACGCAAATTCATTTCACCGACGGCGCTAATGTCAGGAAAGGCGATCTGCTCTTCACGATTGATACCCGGCCGTTCGAAGCGAAACTCAGGCAGGCTCAGGCAAACCTGGCCAAAGATGCCGCTGCAAAAAAGCAGGCTGAAGCGAACCTGGCAAAGGAAATCGCGCAGGCAAAGTGGGGCGAGACTCAGGTTAAGCGCTATCGCACATTAGTCGAGAGTGGCGTGGTCCCCAGAGAGCAGTATGAAGAGCTCAGAGCAAACCTCGACGCTCTTAACGCAAATGTGGGCGCCGCGCGCGCGGCGGTGGGCAGCGCGAACGAAGTCATGAAATCCGATCAGGCAGCGATTGAAAGCGCCAGGGTTGACCTCAGCTATTGCTACATTCGATCTCCGATTGATGGGAGGGCGGGGCAACGACTCGTCGATATCGGAAACGTCGTCAATCCCGGCGGTTCAAATTCGGGCGGTGCTTCGGGCAACACCAATGCGTTGTTGGTGATCGAGCGCCTGGATCCGATTTACGCTGACTTTACGATTTCACAGGACCATCTGGCAGAGGTCCAGGTCCAGATGCGCGCCGGCACGCTGAGGACCGAGGTGCACCTGCCGGACAATCCGGAGAACTATGTGACGGGCCAGCTCACCTTCCTGGATAACGCGGTCCAGAACGAGACCGGAACAGTAAATCTCCGGGCCACGATTCCTAACGACGGACATCGTTTCTGGCCGGGACGATTCGTGAATGTCCGGCTCGTGTTGAGCACAATTCATCAGGCAGTCCTGATCCCTGCCGCGGCGCCGCAGATGTCCGCCAAAGGATCGTTCGTCTATGTGGTAAAAGCAGACTCGACTGCGGAACAGCGGCCGGTGACGTTAGGCCAACGGCAGGGCGATCTGGTGGTGGTCGTAACGGGAGTACAAGCCGGTGAACAAGTAGTAACCAACGGACAAATCGGGGTTTCGCCGGGAGGTAAAGTCTTAATCCAACAACCTTCCGCGAACGTTCCGGCGGCGGCGGCGAAGTAGTGGGTCGAGGTAAACCGGGCTTTAGGAAGAAGAGTAAGGCTGTGATGTCAAAAGCGTTGAAAAACACGGTCACGAACCGCTCGCGGTGAGCTAGCGGACCAGGGTTCGAGATCCCAATCGTGATTTCGAAACGCCGTATCCCACGCCTGATTATGCAGCAGGCCCAAGTTGAGTTCTTTTCCCGCTCGCCACAGCGAGCGGTTCTGAATCAAGGCTCGGCGGTACGTACTGCGCTGGTTCGTGAGATTTCGTGTTATTTCGTGGATCGTGTGATTAGGATTCCGGGCCAGACGATCCACGAAATCACACTAAGCTACACGAAAGAACACGAAACAAGAGTTCTTGTGCAAGCTAGTGACCAGGTTAAATGTGACTAAGTAAGCCAAATCCAGGGAAATGAATCTCTCCGAACCATTCATCCGGCGGCCGGTGATGACCGCGGTGTTGACTCTCTCAGTCATCCTGTTTGGAGTGCTGAGCTATTTTCAGCTGCCCGTAAACGATCTTCCCGCTGTCGACTATCCCGTCATTCAGGTCCAGGTCGGTTATCCCGGCGCCAGTCCGGACACCATCGCGAACAATATCGCCACGCCCCTCGAGCGCCAGTTCATGCAGATAAATGGACTGGAAGTCGTCACTTCGCAGAGTACTCAGGGATTCGCCAGCCTGACGCTGCAGTTCGCGCTCGACAAAGATATCGACGCCGCGGCCACCGATGTCCAGACCGCGATCTCGCAGGCCACCGGCAGCCTGCCCGCAGACCTGCCCTCGCCGCCGACATACTCAAAAAGTAATCCCAACGATCAGCCAATCATGTACATCGCGCTGACCAGCGATTCGGTGACCTCTGGTCAGCTTTACGATTACGCCACCACCCAGGTGGGGCAGCGCCTCAGCATTCTGCCGGGTGTTTCCCGCGTGAACGTCTATGGCACCAAGTCGGCGATTCGTATCAAGGCAAACCCAGCCGCGATGTGGGCCCGCGGGATTTCGATTGACGATCTGAGCGCCGCAATCAAGGGCGGCACCAGCACCACCGGAGCCGGCCAATTGGACAGCAGCGCCGGCACTGCCATTCTTCGCCCGCAAGGCCAACTGGAGACCGCCGAACAATACAGCAATCTGATCGTCGGCGGCTCAGGCGGTGCGCCGATATATCTGCGCGATGTGGCCACGGTCAGGGATTCAGTTCAGGACGAGCGCATCAACATGAGGTTCTGGGTGCGCGGGTACGAAGTGCCGTCCACCACAGTGATCGTCGCGGTCAATCGCAGAGCCGGGGCGAACGCCGTTGAAGTATCAAAGAGCATTCGCGAGGTGTTGCCCCTGGTCAGCGCCGAACTGCCCGGTTCGATCAGGGTCACGCCCATCTATGATCGCTCGCTCAGCATCGTTCATTCCGTGGTCGACGTTCAGACGACGCTGTTGATAGCGTTTGTCCTGGTGGTGATGGTGATCTTTGTCTTTCTCGGCCGCGTCACTGACACGCTGATTCCCGCCGTGGCCCTGCCTTTGTCGATCCTGATCACCTTTATTGCGATGCGCGCGCTCGGATACAGCCTCGACAACCTGTCGTTGATGGCGTTGACCCTGGCCATCGGCTTTCTGGTTGATGACGCCATCGTCTTTTTGGAAAACACCGTGCGCCGCATGGAACGTGGCGAGAAACCATACGAGGCAGCCATCAACAGCGCGAAGGAAATCAGCTTCACGATCATGTCGATGACCATCTCACTCGCCGCCGTATTCATCCCGCTGGTATTCATGTCGGGCCTGGTGGGTCGGGTCTTTCGCGAGTTTGCGATCACGATTGTAATTGCGATCTTCGCCTCAGGGCTGGTGTCGTTGACGCTGACCCCGCTGATGTGCGCGCGCCTTCTTAAAGAGCGCGGCGAAGGTTCGAAGAAAACCTGGCTCGAGCGGGTAATCGGCGGAATCGAAAGGCGCGTGCTCGCGCTTTACGGCGGATCGCTGTGGTGGTTTCTGCGCCGGCGCTGGATCTCTCTGGTGATCTGGGTCATTTGTCTGGTAGGAACGGTCTGGTTGTTTGTCATGGTTCCCAAAGCCTTTTTGCCGCCCGGTGACAGCAGCGTCATCTTCGGCGCTTTCATTGCGCGCGAGGGTTCTTCGCCCGCTCAGATGCACGAACTGCAAAGCCGGGTCGATGAAAAGCTGCACGAAGATCCGAATGTCATTACTGACTTTACCCTCTCGGGCGCTACCGGCTTTTTGGCCTCGAACCAGGGAATCATGTTTACCTTTATTAAGCCGCCGGGTGACCGTCCTCCCATCCAGGAAGTGACCGCGCGGATGATGGGCAATCTCAACACGATCCCGGGTGTCTTCAGTTTCCTTCGGCCGTTTCCGGTTCTGGAGATCAGCACGGGCGTAACCAGCCAGAATCAGGGCCAGTACGCCTATGCGGTTTCCGGAGCGGATCCGCAGCAGGTTTATGAAGTCAGTCAAAAACTGCTCGGCAAGTTACATGAGTATCCAGGCTTTCTCTCGGTCTCCTCAGACTTCTACAACAACACGCCCAACGTCGATATTGAGATTCGGCGCGAACAGGCGAAGACCTATGGCGTCTCTGAGGCGCGCATCCTTACGCTGCTGCGCAACGCCTATTCGCAAAACTATCTCTACCTGATCAAGAAACCGGAAGACCAATACCAGGTGATTCTGGAGATGGCGGACGAAGCCCGTTCACAGCCGGAAGATCTTTCGCGACTCTACATCCGCTCAGACAACGGGCAGCGGCTGGTGCCCCTGGGCGAATTGGTAACCTGGAAGACAACGCTTGGGCCTCAGGCGGTGCACCATTTAAATCAGTTCACCAGCGTCACCATCTTTTTCAATTTGAAGCCGGGAGTGGCGCTGGGCGACGCCACGAACTTTATAAGCAAGACCGCCGCTGAAGTGGTGCCGCCAACGGTCCGCTCAGAGCTGCAAGGAGAAGCCCAGACGTTTAGTAACACGGTCACCAGCCTGACGATTCTGATGGCCCTGGCTGTGTTCGTGATGTACGTGATTCTGGCGATCCTCTACGAGAGCTACGTGCACCCGCTGACGGTACTCTCGACGCTGCCGACCGCGCTGGTCGGTGGTCTGTTGACGTTGTTGGTGTTCGGGCAAGAGGCGTCGCTCTATGCTTTCGTCGGCATGTTTATGCTGATGGGAATCGTAAAGAAGAACGGGATTTTGATCGTCGACTTTGCGCGCCAACGTGTCGACGCCGGCGAGTCGGCTGAGAAAGCAATTCACGACGCCAGCATGGATCGCTTTCGGCCAATTCTGATGACTACGTTGGCGGCAGTCTTCGGCGCACTCCCGATTGCGCTCGGCTTTGGCGCTGATGGATCGTCGCGCCGGCCGCTTGGCTTAGTCGTAGTTGGCGGTCTGGTGGTCTCACAATTCATCACGCTTTACATCACGCCGGTAATTTATCTTTACCTGGAGCGCTTTCAGGAAAACGTTCTGGATCGCACTTCGTTTTTTGGTTCGCACCATGCCAAGAAACCTCTGGCCGCAGGCCCGCAGCCTACTTCGGAATCTTTGAGCTCGGATTTGGCGGCGAGAGACTGAGAAGCAATGAAGTGTTTGGAGTGCGCCGGCAGAGCGCAGCGGCGACGGCGCTTTGGATGTCCGACAAGGTTTACTTTGCTTAACGTGGCTTATTCAAGGCAACGACAAACTAAAGTTCGTCGGACAAAGCGGTGTCGCCCTTCGCTTGCCACCGCACTCCAAAAACGTTGACCTAGTCGCAGGCCCAGCGTATCGTGAGGTCGTCGACGGCTCGCAACAGATTTGACGCGGTAATACCTTAAGCAAAATCCCCGCCCGACCGCCGTCCCCTGCCAGGCGAAGTTTCAAGTCTTAAGGTCGTTCTGGATTTGTCATGAGCATTCTAAAAAAACTCACATCAGCAGTACTTCTCACGCTGGGTCTGCTTCTTCTCGTTTCAACAGCCGCCTCAGCAATCCCACAGACCGGCAAGCGTAAAGTGCGGTCGTCCAATAATTCGCTCACTCGTGCCGAGCTGAAGCAGGCCGAAGCGCGGCTGTCAGAAATGGGTTACGGGACGGGACGGGTCGACGGAGTGATCGATGGCGTCACGCGAATCGCTCTAATCGCTTTTCAGAAATTGGAGGGCGGTAAGGTTACCGGCCAAATGAGCCGTGCAGACTTTGACCTGATAATGAGCGCCTCGGCGCCAGTGCCGAAGGATACTGGATACAAGCACGTCGAAGTGGATCTCGATCGCCAGGTGCTTTTGCTGACTGACGACGACGGGATGGTCAAGCGGATTCTCCCGGTGTCGACGGGCAGCAACAAACAATACAAAGAAAAGCGTATGAGTGGTCTGGCCTATACGCCGCGAGGCCGCTTCAGGATCTATGCGAAGATTGCCGGGTGGAGAGAATCACCGCTCGGATTGCTTTACTATCCCAACTACTTTAGCGATGGGTTGGCGATCCATGGAAATCCTTCAGTTCCGCAAACGCCTCAGAGTCACGGCTGCATTCGCATTCCCATGTCAGCGGCGTCTGAGATCAGTCGGCTGCTGCCGGTGGGAACGATTGTGCTCATCTATGACCAGCAGTCGTTCGTTTCCGCGAAAGACTGGGCCGCAGCAGACAAACAAAAACAACAAGAAGCGATTATTCGGTAGGGAAAGGAATCGGATCGGCCGCTTGCCGGTTCAGAACCGCTTGCGGTAGCAAGCGGGACAAGGATTCAACTAAAACCCAAGCCAGCTCACTTCTCTACGTCTCTTTCGTCTTACAGTTGAGACTTTGACCCGCCCGCTACCGCGAGCGGTTCTGTACCTCCAAATGAAGTCTCTTACGGATCTGGCGAGTTGAACGTATCTCCCTGGCGAATGTCGCCAGTTTCAAATCCTTTTCGAAACCAGCGCAGGCGTTGCTCTGAGGTGCCGTGCGTAAACGAATCGGGGACGACGCGTCCGGTGGTTTGCCGTTGAATATTATCGTCGCCGATAGCGCTGGCGGCCTTTAACGCCTCTTCGATGTCGCCCGGGTCGAGGATCTTTTTGTCGTTAACATATTTCGCAAAGATGCCCGCGAAAAAGTCAGCCTGAAGTTCCAAGCGAACTGAGAGCTGATTGCCTTCGGTTTTGCTAGCCCGGCGTTGCATGGCGTCTACCCGCTCGGAAATGCCGAGGAGTTTCTGAACGTGATGACCGACTTCGTGGGCAATCACATAGGCTTGAGCAAAGTCACCGGGCGCCTGGAATCTTTGTTGCAGCTCATCATAAAACGAGAGGTCGATGTAAATCTTTTCGTCGCCAGGGCAATAGAAGGGGCCGACTGCCGCGCCTGCGTAACCGCATGCTGAATCGACCTGATCGGTGAAGAGTACCAGCTTTGGCTCGCGGTACGTCCGGCCATTTTGGCGGAAGACGTTCTGCCAGACGTCTTCGGTTTTCCCCAGAACGACGGAAACAAATTTGCGATTCTCCTCATCCTCAACGCTGGGTGGACGTGAGGGTTGGGAAACTGACGGCTCTGTCCCAGTCAAAAGCGGACCCAGCACCTGGCGGACATCGCCGCCTAGTAGAGCTACGACGGCAACCAGCAAAAGCGTTCCGATGCCGCCGCCAATCGCAATCCCGCGGCCGCCTATGCCGCGCCGATCTTCAACATTTCCACTCTCACGCTCGCCTCGCCAGCGCATAAGACCTTCCCCTTTTCATCCGATTGTGATTGATCACTTTCAATTTACTTGAAGAAGGATCCGGCAATCCGCGAGAGATCGTCCGTCACACTTCCGTCCTTGTTTGAGTCAAGCATCGAACTCAACGTACCCATCAAACCGGGCGCGGCCGCGGCCGTTTCCTGTTGCTGCTGTCCCAAATAGTCCGCCAGACCTGTCGAGTCGAGACCGTTTTGTTGCTGGGTCCGGCCCACCGCCCCCATCACCAGCGGGGCCACCATCTCCATCAAACTTCCCGCAGCGCTTTGGTCCATACCGCTAGCCTGGGCGAGGTTGTTTTCCACGCTGGCCCTTTGGTCGCCGAGGACGTGGCCCAGAATACCCGCGCCGTCGCCTTGCTGAGGATTTCCGAGATAGTTCGTAAGGTTATCCAGAATACTTCCGTCGTGGTCATTGGTCACCGCCTCGTGTAGTTCCTCGGCGCCCTTGGGCTTGGCAGCGTTGCGGGCGAGCGCCGCCAAAATCAGCGGCACCGCGAGCTGAACAGCCGTGTTTGCCGTACTCTCGCTGACGCCCAGGCGGGCTGCGATCTGCTTGCTGGCGGCGCCAGCCAATTGCTGCGTAATCATTTGCGAAATAACGTTCATCTTGGTAATCCTTTCCCTGCTATCCAGTCCGACTTTCAAGTTGGTGCGGGCCCCAGCTGAGTTTTCCTTACTCAGTTGAGGCCCGCCCGTTATGCGTGAAAAGCTTAACTGGCCCTGGGTATGACCAGTTTCTGTCCCGGGAAAATCCGATCCGGGTTCTTGACCACGTCCCGGTTAGCATCTTCCAAAGCTTGCAGCGAGACGCCGTGATCGCGAGCGATGTGCGTCAGATTGTCGCCCTTCTTAACTTCGTAGAAGCCCTGATCAGATACACTGAGTGTTAACACCACATCACTCTCTCGCATGTCCGGATCCATGGCGGTGCGAGCGTCCCACACCGCTTTCTTGGCTTCCTCACTGGGCGCGACTCCGGTGATATAAAGGACGCCGCCCTGTTCCTGCACGTTAAGGTCCGTCACGCCATTCTGATTAGCCGCGTCCACCACCGATTGATACTTGTCTGCTAGTGCCATAATTCTGCTCCTCTCGTCTATTAAGTAAGAATTCGCTAGCTGCGCCCCTCCCCCAGCCCCTCCCAAGGTGAGGGGAGTATTGCGCCCGTTACTTGATGGTCATTTCGTTCTTGACCTTCTTTGGCTTAGCGTCGTTCGCCGCCATCATGGCATCCTGCAGCTTGGCGCGCTCGATGGTGCCCCTTAAGGTGACTTCGCCGTTTACCACGTCAACGGTCACGCCGGTAATTTTCTTGCTGGCCAAATTAGCCATCACCGCGGTCTTGATGGTCGAATCTGCCGAGAAAGTGATCGGCGGCTTAACCGTCAGGTTGTTGACTACTGACTTAACGCCTTCGACACTCTTAGCGTCCGCCTCCACCTTGGCTTTGATCGCGTCTGAATCGACCGCCCCGGTCAGGGTCACTACGCCTTCGGCAGTGGCCACACTCACCGCGTTGGCGAGCGCCGGACTATCCGCGGCAATCTTGGTTTTCACGTTGGTTGTGATCGTGGCGTCATCGGGACCCTTGCTGCAGGCGGACAGAAAGGCTGCGAGCAATAGACACGCCACGCCGATTTTCCTCAAATCAATTTTCATGATGCTTCTCCTTCAGGTTTTTCAAAGTAAAGACAAATGCATTCGAAAATGGCGCGACAGCACCACTCTTAATCACGCCGGATCCGAAAGTGCAATTCAGGCCGCGGCATGTGCCCGGCTTGGAATTCTCGATCGTAGACTCGGGCGGCCGGTTTAATCCTTCAGGATAAACGTTACCTTCATCCTAACTTTGTACTCGCTGATCTTGCCGCCCTCGACCATGACTTCTTGATCCTGTATCCAGGCGCTCTGAACATTGTCGAGCGTCTTGGTCGCCCGGCTGATGCCCTGCTGGATTGCGTCTTCGAAGCTCTTAGCGGACGAAGCTGTTATTTCAGACACTTTCGCTACACTCATTTGCGGTTCCTCCTCTCATTGGACGGCGCCGCACTAGAGGAATCCGGCAACGCCTGAAAACTGCTCAAAAACGTCTCAACGCTCCGAGGGAAGTGCCGGGAGATAGAAAATTCCCGATTCATTGGAAAAGGCTTATTGCGTCCTCGACGTTGGCTCCGGCAAACGCCGGTATAAAAGCAAGGCTTAACCCGAGGACAAAAACGACCCAAGGGACAAGGGGGTTACCTACTCACACTCTGAATTGAAGGGGTTCAGTTGCGCGGGAATGGTACTCAATTGCGATGCTCCGCGCAAGCGACCTTCGCGATCATGTTTTTTGTGTTTCAGAGGACAGGCCGAGTCGTTGAGCGTCACAAAAGACATTTGGTTGTGGCGCCAGAGACCGTCGAATTATTGCGGTAATCCGAACCCTGCCGAGATGTTCCCGCGAGACGGCAGACGCGAATAAAACGATTGACTTATCATCGGGGATCGTTTAGAAAAAACATGCATAAGGTTCCCAATACCTCCTCGTCTTAAAGACCGTATGGCGCCATAAAAATGAGGGCTTGCCAAATGAGATCGTCACGATGGGTTGTCGCGTTCTTCTTGCTTGCCGGGTTGGCTTTTCTGCTCGTGGCTTCAGCTTTAGTTCCGAGCCAGGCAGAGAATCTAACGACGGTTAGCTCCGCTGAGTCGAATGGGTTTGAATCCACTGCCTCGCTGATTTCCAGCTATCACAACGGACTCGCGGAAGAGGGCGGCCCGGTCGCAGCTTTGCCCGGGGACGATCAGCACGGAATCCGTGAAGACATTCCCGATAAATACAGGCTCAATTACTCGCAGTGGAAGAAAGAGTTTCTTTCAACTGAGGTCGGCCGGAGTGAATGGGACTATTACGCGAACAATGACCACTTCAAGTTGACGATTGTGATTTCCCGAAACAACCCGGAAGGCGCCACTACGGGAAGCTACAAGTGGAACGAAGCCGGGCAACTGGTAGCCGCCACCATCACTCTGGGGACTCATCTGGATCGGGGCTTTCCCAACCCGGTCTATTTCCCCGTCATGAATTCGCTGGTACCGACTGAAACATCCTACAAGATAGACGGAAGCACGCTGGCAGCAACCAAACTGGCGCACGAGCTTGGACACGTGAACCGCACGGCGAAGGTTGACCCCGCGCTCTACCAGCTTCAGGGCCAATTGATTCCTCAATACAATCAGATCTTTCTGAGCAACGGCCGCGATGCCGGCGATCCGCGCCTGGTTGATTTGGTGTCACGTATGGGTGGAACGCCGGTCGAGGTTTGGGAAGATCGAGAGTACTGGGGTGAAACCAATGCCATGCTTTACCTCAGCGATCGATTTGCTGATGATGCGTTCCGTTGTCAGCTCTTTAACAGAATCAAGCGAAGAGTTGATCTGTATGCGAAGGGTTATGAACAACGTTTTCTCAACGTCGCGCAAGCAACACCATCAACTAATCGCTGCGGCTGGTAGGCGTATCTCCCTTCTCCCTCTGGGAGAAGGGTTGGGGATGAGGGCCTAGGCCTCAGTCATGGTAAGAAGACCTTCATCAGCTAAGCCCTCACCCAACCCTCTCCCAGAGGGAGAGGGCGGAGAAAAGAATCCGGGCTAATTCACCAAGTCATCTGAATCAAGCGAAGTCATCGGGCCCGCCGCAAAAGCTCGGCGCTTTTCTTGATGTGATCGCTCAACCGGACAATCTTCGCCAAATCCTCACTCGCTTTGACTAACAAGTTTGCGTGAACCACCTTCGCTTCATGGTGCGTCGGATTGTTCACGAATTCGACGATTAGATTAGCGAGTTCAGTAAGCGAGGAGCGAAGTTGTTCTGGGTTAGCGTCGGCGCGTGAGTAGTTCAGCCGAGGCGTTCTTGACTTCGGCAGTGGCAGATTCTCTTTGAGTCGCCCCGAGCGGACCTTGATTTCACCAGCAGACTTGGCCACGAAGCGGAGATCAAGCTCTCCTTGCCGTGAGAGGGCGCGTACGATCTCTTTATTTACGACCTGGACCCGCCAGAAGTCTTCCTTGATCTCCGCCAAAATCAATTGCGGGTCTCGATCCGAAGCCGCGCGCGGGGCTCGGCCCAGGGCTGTTTCGACGATCTCAAGCTCGACCGCGCGTTGCAACTTTCGCTGAAAGGCGTCATCTCGCCGGCCTCCCGTAGAAGACCTGCCATCTTGTCCGTAGGCCGCCGGGATGAAAACCAGGCACGCGAAGAAAACAAAGGCGCGAATTCGCATTAACTTGATTGTAGGATTCAGCCGAGAATCTTAAAAGAATTCAGGTACCGCGAAGCGGTTACGTCTCAAAGCCCAGGGTTGCTTCAACCCTGGGTTAGGGTTGCTTCAACCCTGGGTTACGTTCCCATAATTGCCAACCCGGAAAGGGTTGCGTCAGTCGGATCGCAACCGCGTTGCGGTTGTGTTGTTCCTTTAACCTGTAACCCAGGGTAGCCGAGGCGGCTACCCTGGGCTCTGAGACGCAACCGCTTCGCGGTAAAGCAGTCACTATACAGTTCAGCGTGATTCATGGGGCGTGGGTCCTGAGAGTTCCTGAAACCCCGAATCACTTCTATCACAACTTCAACTGATTGTTGAGACGGGTTATTTCTTTCATCGTGACGCCCGGATCCAGAATGATGACACTGTCCCGTAATTTGCTGCCAGGCGGAATTGTGAGCGTTACTTTGGTCGCCTTCGGAAACAGATCGAGAGGGGCTCTTAATCCCGGAACCATTGCCGATGCCAGAACTCGTCCATCGGCGCTCACCAGTGCCAACTCAGCCGCCGGACTATCGACCGCGCCCAGACTATGAACCGTTACGGTAATTGTGCTGCCGGCGACAACCACATCGTCTTTGCCGATCCCCAGGTCGGGACGGGTCCAGTAAGGCGTACCCGCGGAGATCAGTCTTAGATTCAGAATGGTGGTGACTCGCGGGGGCAGCGTGATTTCGATTGAACGGCTGCGCTCTAATTCCAACGTCGTGGTAACCGTCCGCCCATCAGGAGAGTCGTCACTATTACTGTCCACTCCCTGAACCAGCTCCCAACGGCCCGGGGCCAGGTCCCACGCGGTCATTGTTGTCTTTACCGGGCCCGGGTTGAGATTGTAAGCAACGATCTTGAGAGATTGTGCAGTTGCGTTAGGAACCAGAATCGCCGCGCTCTCATCAACCGCCGGGGCCGCAAAGGTCCAGCTTACGGCGTGACCGGGATAAAGTGAGTTTCTCACCAGAGCCAGTCCGCCGAGCCGGGCGCGTTGCAGTTCGGCGTTTGGCACATCGACGCGGTCGATCCACAGGCTCCCTTCGGTATTGATGTATTCGCGGAGTGCCGAACTCTCAATCTGTGAAGCATAAAGCGATTCAAGGAAACTTTTATCTCCCGTCACCTGCCAGGCCAGATGCAGTACCGCCGGGTTGTTCGCGGGCGGCACATTCAACCGTTGTCCGTTGGGATTCGCCGGACGATTAGCGCCCGCTTTCGTCATGGCGGCCACTTCGTTTCCCCAGGTCTGCCGCAAACCAAGTTGATCCAGGGCATTCGAAGGGATCGTCTCGAGCGCGCGGGGCCCCTCATCCTGAAAGGGCCTCAGGTACCGGTCATCGCCCGTCCATTTCCAGGCCGCCCAATAGACCGGTGCGACATTACCTCGATTGTTAGGAGCCTCCTGATCATCTGCAAATCGGATGGCCATCGACTGTCGCGTATCTCCGTTGGGATTCTTACGCCGGTGCGCCAGAAAACCATCGGCCAGCTCAGTGATGATCTTTTTCATTTGCGGATTGCCGTTGTAATCAACCAGCATCATTCCAGGGTGCAGCACTAGGATCGAACTGGGCTTGGCCCAACCCCACGGCTCTTCGACCGCCATTGTGTTTCCGTTGTAGTAAGACGTCCGAAAATGCCGGTGACCCGCGTTGTTTACTCCAGTCAACTTAATTACCGATCGCGAAGTTTCCATGGCCCGCTCGAGCTGTTTTGGGTCACCATAGTCCAGCAGTAGTGACTGTCCCAGGACCTGAATCCCTTCCTCGTAACTATGCAGCTCATCAGCCTGGATCGCGGGAAGTCCGTTGGTGAACATGCCTTGTTCATAGAAGGCATCCAGCTCTCTTAGCAGAGACTCTTTGACCTTCTCAGGCTCACTACCCATCAGCGCCGTGCCGGGCCAGACGTTCGTCAAATCGCCGTCATCGGACAGGCCGCCGCCAAACTCTCCATTTTCGATCTGTCGATGATCGATGTACCAGAGCACAAACTGCTTCAGATTTTTCAGCTGCTCAACCTGGCGAAATGCCCAGAGAGGAACACCTTCAGGCGGACGCGGTTGCGTGAAAGCCGGCTTGGGATGAGTTCGGTTACTGTCGTACCAGTACGCCTGGCCCAGCCAATGATTGGGATTCACGCGCAACAGATCTGTGACGTCGCCGGCGAACCGGTTGTAGAGATTAAGTTTTGGATTGGTTGGGCGCTCCTCGATCAGCATCGCATAACTGTCGCGCGCCTGCGTGAAGCGATCGAGTTCGTGTTCCCGCATAGCCTGGGCGCGCGGCTTGAAGATCAGCCGCAAGCGCGTGCCTTCCAGCGCTAAGGGACCGAAGCCGTCGCTGGCTGACGCGATAGTGAGGTAAAGAGCTTTTCCAGGCGGCAGGATCCGATCACGTGTATCCAACCACAGCGTCCGCGGTTCGCCGGGCTTAACTGAAAAGCTGAAGTCCAGCAGATTCCGCTGCGGCCACAATGGGTCCTTTACCTGAATGTTCAGCGGAATGTACGCGCCGCCAACCGGCTTCACCTTGAGTGCCGGTAGATCAACCGCAATCCCATCCAGGCCGTCGCTTATCTCCTGCCAGGCAAGCGCGGGAACAATCACGTGCACCAGCGGCAAAGACGTGGTTGGCGCCGGGCCGGTGTTTGGAGTTTGCGGCGCGCTACGAGCTTGATTGTCAGCGAGTCCCAGGATCGTGGCCCGCTCGTCTTCCAGGTAACGACCAGCGATAAACTTCTCGATCGGTTCAATACTAGCGTCGGCGGACTCGGCTCCCGTTCTCAACGGGTAGTCCAGATGCGTGCTTCCTGTTGGTTCGCGGTTCGCGACGACGTAGTAGGCGGATAATTCGCCAATGGGTTCTTCCGGTTCGACATTTTCAAAGCGAATCTTTTGTCCGCGAATCGCGGACGGCAGGCGATGGAAAGTCCGCTCCTGACCCCGCGTTCGTTCAAACAAGACTTTCGACCTGGCTCCTTCCAGAAACATCTTGCCCCACGCTGCCCCGGAAATCTCAAGGTGATTCCACGGTTCGTTGGGCATCGAGAAAGTGATTGCCTTGCCTGAGAGTGAATAGCAGTCCCAATCGGGCAATTGAAAATAGTCGTTTCGTCCCGGTAGACGGGATCGATTGTAGACTCCGGGCCAGGTGGTTTCTCGAATCCCGTCCGTGCCTTTCCACCACCAGCGTTTCAGATCGTAAGCATCGTGGATTTCTACTTTGCGAACCGTGGTGTGAGCTGAGACGAGATACGGAGGCAGGTCTCCGGCGCGGTTCCAGCCGTAACGCAACCACCACTCATTACGGAGTTCCGCGTCATTGAGCGTCCTGGTCAGCGGCGGGAGTTGCGGGGCTTGACCCTGGGCCACAGACGCCACGTTCGCGTCTGAGAGCATTCGGTCATAGATTCTGATTTCGTCAATATCGCCGCCGCGGGTGAAGTTGTAATCGCTCTGCACCTGCATCGGGCTAATCGTCCGCGAATGCGGGCCGAACTGGTCGAGCCCGGCAAAGAGCACCGCTTGTTTGTTCTCTTGTCCCGCCAAAACTCCATTGACAAAAAAACGAATGCCGCGCGTCTCGTCCCAGGCCAGGGCCAGGTGCACCCATTCGTTTGGCCGCGGGAACTTCGGCATCACGTAAGAGACCCTGATGCGCGCGAGATTTATGTCGGTGACGAAGGCGTCAAAGCCGCCGCGGCCGTTGTAGTCAATTCGCAGCCAAACCATGTCCCAACTGGAATGGTCTGCGTATCCGACGCGAAAAATCGGGAACGCCGTCGGACCGACCGGATAACGCGAGCGCCAGGAAAAAGCCAGCGTGCCACGCTCAGCATAGATGTTGCCCGGCGCCCGGTACGACATCAACTGGGTGTTCGCGCACTCAAAGCCCGCGCCGCGGGCGCCGTCGGCAATCACTGTGACACCACGCAGAAAAGTCGGTTGTGGATCTCCGCCGGCGGCATAGTCGGCGTTGAACTCATGATCGCCGGATAGGTAGAAGAGCAGTCCCGGCTCCGGGGGTGCAGCGAAACAGGAGCACCAACAACCGAAGATCAAAAGAAGGATTATTGTCTTCATACCTTTTCGCTCTGCTTCGTCACCTATGTGCCGGGCTGGACGTACGGCACCTTAGCGAACAGCCGTCGCTCAGCACCGCGCGGATCGTGCTCGAGGTGCGATGGAACGTCGAACACCATGGTGTCGCGCCGGGCGAGCTGATATTTCGTCCACATCGGGATCAGCTTGTGGTTAGGGTTTCCGGTGCGGGCAAGCATGATGAAAGTCTCGCTCATCTGATCGGCCATCCGCTGCGCCTCAGGCCCGATGGCGGTAGCGCCCGGCTTATCTATGTTGTCGAACACCAGTTGAATGTCCGAAGCGTGCGGCGCGCCGAGTTTGCCGCCGTCCTTGGGCGACGCCCAATCGAGCTGGTAGACATAAGCGGGCGCGCCGGACCTGGCGCGTTCCTCGGCTTCAATCACCGCGCCGCGCCACGAGCGCGCAGCCGTCGTCGCCGCGAACAAGACATCACTCGCGGAATATTTTGGATAGAGTCGCCGGTACGCGGCGATGACCACCTCAGGCTGGATGTCAACGCGCATGTTTGGCGCCAGCTTATCCGGCAGTTGTTCCCAGGTGACCGTGAAGTTACTTGGGTCGCCCCCGAGGAAGGCGCGCGTCTCGTCGTGAGTGTTCCCGATGATCATGGGAATGTGCGCCGACTGGGCCGGCGCGTCCGGATAGAATGGATGACGCCGCAACGAGCGCTCGTCCAACACGGGCGCGAACGAGATCCCGCCAAATGGAAGAATTGGATCCCGGGTGTTGAGGGCCTCGATTAGTTGCGCTGCCGGCAACTGGCGAATCTCTGAAACGCGTGAGGGCGGCAACTTGAGCGCCCCAAGGACCGCCCGGGTTCGCAGCGTGGCGTTTAAGGGACCCGAGGCCGTTACCTGTTGCCCGCTCATCGTAGCCACGCGGTGGAACAGTCCGGCTGCCGCCGGCGTCGCCATCAGGGTCGCGATCTTGGCGCCGCCGCCTGACTGGCCGAACAGCATTACGTTGTTCGGGTCGCCACCGAACCCCTGGATGTTGTCTCGCACCCACTCGAGCGCCAGCACCAGGTCGAGCTGACCGGCGTTACCTGAGTCCGCGAACTCGGATCCTCCATAGCGGGCCAGGTAAAGATAGCCGAAGGCATTCAAGCGATGATTGAGCGCCACCACGACGACATCTCCTCGCCGGCAAAGACGAACGCCGTCGTAAAGCGGGCTCGATCCGGAACCGTTGTTGTAAGCGCCACCATGGATGTAGAGCATCACCGGCCGCTTACGGCGGTCGCGCAGACCCGGGGTCCAAACGTTGAGAAAGAGGCAGTCTTCGCTTTGCGGCTCTGTCGAGCGCGATGGTTGCGGCGCGGACGGCCCATAGGCGAGGGCATCGCGCACCTCAGTCCAGGGATCAGGCGGCAACGGCGGCATAAAGCGTCGTCTGGCGGTGTCGGCTCCGTAGCGAATTCCCTTAAAGACGTTGATAGCGTTGTCGACGTAACCGCGGACCTTTCCCCATCGAGTCACGGCAACTGGAGATTCTGTCGTCAGCGTAGTGGCAAAGGCTGGAATTTTCAGGAGATGTGACGCGGCAATCCCACCGGCGATGAGAGCTGATCGCCGAACGAAGGTTCTCCGATCAAAGTCTTCGCTGTGTGACTCAGGTTTAAGATCGTCCTTCATTTAGAATTCCTGATTGGTCTGGTGCCTACTACGCAGCCCGGTTTGGCCTAAGAGTCGGCAAAACCGAACCTAACATGGCTCATGACTTTTGAGGTAAAGCCGCGCACTCACATTCTTTTCATAAACTCTTTCGGTGCGAGTGCTCGCGGAGTGAACCGTACTTTCCAGATTGCTCCCTTAAACCAGTTCACCAGGTTCATACGCACCCCAAGCGAAGTTCGACCCTGCCGCATTGGCGAAATTGTGAGTGGCCCGGAGAGTTCTTCCTGGCCGTTTACAAAGTGCCGCATCGTCGTTCCATCAAAGACCAGCGCCACGTGGTACCAGTGGCCGACCGGGTGTCTTAACGCTTCCGCGTAAAGTGTGCGCCGGTTCTCGCCGGACTTGATAAAGGTATCCAACGACCACTGGTCACCGTTGAGCCGGATCTCGAGCAGCGCGCGATTGTCACTCGTCTCCTCCTGAACGTGGAGCCAACGCTGTTCTTTTGCGCCGCCGGCTTCCGGCCGAAAGAGTGCTTCAATGGTAAACACCGGCGCTCCGGCTATCGGGTTGGTGTTGACCGTCAGACCGTCATCGACCCCGTCAAACAGTATCGACTTCCCATTTTCCAGCTTGACGACTTTCGGATTGCCGAGCACGTTCGCCCGGGCGCTGCCGAATCTCGCGAGGTTGTCGAGCTTCCAGGTGATGGAAGCTGAGCGAGAATTGACGCGGTCACTTCGTAGATCCGGGTGCGATGGTTTCAGCAACCTGGCCAGAGGGAGCCTTAGCTCGCGGATGCCTTCGACGGCCAGGGTCGCCATGGTGCTCGCTCCCAGCGGCGAGAAGTGGGTGTTGTCATCGAGTCCCTTCGGATAGTTCGGGCTCTCACCGGCCTTGAGATGCAGGAAAAGTCTGGTGGAATCCTGGACTCCGTATCGTTTGATTACCGTTTCACTCTTGCGGTGCATATCAATCAGCGCCACGCGGTTCTCGGCGGCGACGCTTCGCACGATGTCCGGGTATTCGCCGTGCGTGTCAAAGAAGACTCCGTCCTTATCGAATCGCCGTCGCATGACCGGCGTCAGCAGGACAGGAAGGGCCTTCTTTTGACGCACGTCGTTAATAAACATAACCAGGTTGCGGCGATAGTCCTCGGGTGGCGTGTAGCGATCAACCTTTTCCTTTGACTCGTCGTTGTGTCCGAATTGAATGAAAACGTAATCGCCCTTTTTCAATTTATCGACAATCGCCTGCCAGCGCTTTTCTTCTATGAAGGTCCGCGTGCTCCGCCCGTTTTGAGCATGATTCTCAATGCGCACTTTGTTGCCTTTGAAAAACTCCGGCAAGGCTTCTCCCCATCCAGTCTCCGGCCGTTTTTCGGCGAGCTTATGCGCCATCGTCGAATCGCCGGCCAGATAGACAATCACCGGCCCCTGTGCCAGGGCTGTTCCGGTAAGAAACAAAAGCAGAAGAAGGTGCGGAACCGCTCGCGGTAGCGAGCGGGTTAAGGGCGCGATTGAACAAAGCGTTGAATCGATGAAGTCGTTAGTACAGAGCGCCTTGAAGCGTTGATGCTTTAACCCGCTCGCTACCGCGAGCGGTTCCGTACGTATGTTTTCCAACGCTTTTGAGATCACGCACTTACTCTTTTTGTGCAAAGCAGGTATCACATCAATCTTCGCAAAGCGCTTTAACCAACACATCTCGATATGGTCAGCAACTACTGGCTCACCGGCCGGTAATCAAACCAATTAAAGTCAGCCGGTACAGAACTCTCCTGGCCACGACCCGTGGCGAACATGCCCACAAAGACACCGTTAAATCCGTCAGCAACTTCTGACGCCAGATACCGAGTCTCGACGCTGCCAAGATCCTGGAAAGACTCGTTTCCTAATGAGTACGAGAACCGGTACCTCTCTTTTGAGCAGCGAATTCGCAGGCGGACCGGACCGGCGCCGATCGACTTCGTAGCCGTCACGGCGCGGATACTGCCGATCGCGAAACGTAAATAAACTTCGCGGCCGCCACTGCCGCCTCGGATGCCCAGCTCGTAGTGATGACGATCGTTCATTCGCAATGCAAGTCCGGCTTCTTCTTCGGGACGCGACGGACGAAAGTCGACCTCGGTGGTGACCTCTCTCTCAAAGTGTTGTTGCCGGCGTCCGATAAAAACCGGGGGCGCTTCCGGGTCCTCCAGAGTAGAAGCCGCACCTTTCAGTCGCAGCCAACCCGGGCGCTCAATCAACGACCACCGGCTGGGCTCGAGATTGCGCACGAAGTTCCAGGGCAAAGCGAGCTTTGACTGCGAGAACTCATCGCGCTCCGGTAACTCAGGATGCGAATGCTGTGGCAAAGTCTTCAACGGCATTTGCGGCGTCACCGTCCCGTTTCCGTTAATGATTGGCCAGCCGTCATCCGACCAGGTTACCGGCGCGAGCAAAGTTTCGCGTCCCAGGTGATGGGCCATTCGCGTGGCTGGACGAAAACCGAGAAAGACGGCCCACCAACTTCCATCCTGGGCCTGGATGAGATCGACGTGACCGGTGCCCTGGATCGGACTCGACTTGAAATTGCGATGCGTCAGGATTGGGTTGCGTGGGTTGGCTTCAAACGGCCCCCACGGGCTGCGACTGCGGGCGATGGTTTCTCCGTGACCGTATTCCGTGCCGCCTTCCGCAATCATCAGGTAGTAATAACCATTGCTCTTGTAAAGGTGCGGTCCTTCTGGGCTGCTGCCTCCGGTACCCGACCAGAGTGGTTTGATTTCAGAAAGCCGTTTTCCGGTCTTGATGTCTATCTCCGATTGGCAAATCCGCGCCGGGCAGCCTGATGACCCGGCGCTCGTCAAATAAACTTTACCGTCGTCGTCAAAGAACAGCGATGGATCGATGCCTCCCTGATCAAGCGTCACCGGTTCAGACCATTCACCGGCCGGGTCTTTTGTGTGGACGAAAAAGTTTCCGTGACCCTCTGACTTGTTTGTCGTTACCACATAGAAAGTGCCGTCATGATGACGGATCGTCGCTGCCCAGATTCCGCCGTTACGAGTCAGACGACGGAGCGGAAGTTGCGACTCGCGCGAAAGACTGTAGCTAAGCAGTCGCCAGTGAATGAGGTCTCGGCTGTGGTAGACCGGCACGCCCGGAAAGTATTCAAACGTGGAAGTAACCAGATAAAAGTCATCTCCTACGCGGCAAACGCTTGGGTCCGGAGCCATGCCGGGAATCACCGGGTTCTCGAAACCAAACGAGACGGAAGAAGCGTCGGACTTTGCCTGTGCCTGAAGAACTGAAGGGAACGCCGTAACTGCGAGCACCAGCGCAATGCGGATGACGGCGAATCCGAAGCGGGTGCGGCTGAAGATTTGGATTGATCGGGAAACTTCTTTAGCTGATCCAGAAGTCACGTTTCCTCCGGGTAACAAATGGGGGGCGCGAGCGCCCCCCTCCCAGATCATTGCGGCTATGCCTTGGCTTAGAACACCAGACGCAGACCGTACTGAACTTCGCGGCCGTTGTAAGCCACCAGTTTTCCGGTGATCTTGCCAAAGTTAGCGTTGTTGAAGTCGACTATCGGGTTAGCGAGTTGGACGCGGTTAAAGACATTGTAGGACTCTACGCGCGCCTCGATGCGAAACTTTTCGGTTAGCCGAAACGACTTGCTCATCGTGACGTCGCTTTGCCAGATGCCGGGTCCATAGAGGCCCGGATAGGTCCACGGGTTGTCACGCTTGTGGAGGTTCGGTGGCAAAAGCGGATCCGTCGAAGTTGGCAAAGCGTGGAACTTGCTGGTGTCGAACCACCGGCTAATCGTGGGGTCACTAATCTTCGGGCTCCCATCCACAATCAAGTTTTGGGTGAAGAACAACGGTCTGCCCGAATAGATGCGAGTAATGGTCGTGAACGTCCAGCCGCCCACAATCATGTCCACCGCCCGGTTTGCGTCCTTAAGGAACGTGCGACCGCGTCCGATAGGTATGTCCCACGAAATGGCGCTGGTGAAGCGTTGCCGGGGTGTATCGGTATCGCGCCATTCGAATCTTCGCGCGAAGGTAGCCAGGTCGTCGAAAAACTCCTGCGTCTGTTCTCGCTGATACGCGTAGGCGAGCAGAAGACTTAGACCCTTTGCAAACGGGCGCTGCGCGAGAATTTCGAACGAGTGTAAGTGCTCTCCGCGGCCGGAGGTGTTCGTTTGGTTTATTGCCCCGTACTGCGGGTAAGGCCGCAAAAGGTTGGTGATACTGCTGATGGTTGCCCCATTCCTGAGCGTGCCGGGAAATTTGTCCGGGGTCAGGTAGTTAAAGAATGGGTTGGCGATGGCGGGGCTTGGGTTAAGTATGGATTTGGCCGTCTCGTAAGAGAACGCAGGATCCGCCATGTTTATGTCGACAGCGTAGGGCAGGTTGGTCTCGTGGTTGTAGAAATATTCAAGGTCGAGAATTACGCCACCCCAGACTTGCCGCTGAAAAGAGAAGCTGAAGCGATCGTTGACCGCCGGCCTCAAATTGAATTGGTCGATTCCGTTGGTGGCATTCCCCGCCGCGCCAATGGCGTTGCCGAGGTTCGTATACCGACCCAGTGATTGGCCCAGAGGTTGTTGGATCGGGGCCAAAGCAGCCGGGAACGGATTGAACAGAGTAGCCTGGGGCCGTCCGTTGTTGATCGTTCCGGGCGCCGGGGTGCTGGTCGCGAAGCCAGCATACTGATTGACGAAGTCGCCCAGCGGGTCACGAATCTTGGACGATGGTGACAGGTAACGTCCCCACCCGAATCGGAATACCGACTTATCATCGATCCGATACGCGCCGCCGAGACGCGGCAGGAGGTTCATCAGTTTCCGGTCCCATGCATGCCGGTTATTCGCGCTCGTGAAAATCCAGGCGCCGTTAAAGGTGTTCTTCTCTCCCTTGCTTGCCAGCAAAGTCGTAACGACGGCAGGAATCGGAGGCGGTGTAGCTATGAACTCCGGGATCGGCTGGCTGAGGTCGAGTTGCTGGGTTAGGCGATTACCTCTGTCGACGGGGCCCGGCTCGTACTCCCAACGCAAACCGAGATTAAGCGTCAGCCGGCTGTTCACCTTGTAGTCATCCATGAAATAACCGGCGTAACCGAGAGTGACCGCTTCCTGAATCGGCACGCGGGCCGCGATTGAAGCATTGTCAACGTAGCCCAACAGGAAAGTCGCCCACTCGCTTCCGGAAGTGTTCAGGTTCGGGCTGGAATTAGCGTTGGCGGTAAGTGTCTGCTTGATGTTAAAGGTCAGAGGCTCAAAGCGCGCTCCTTTGCCTTTGTCGACTCGATACTCTCCGCCAAACTTGAGCGAGTGCTTACCGGCGTAATAGTTCAAGCGCGCCGAAGCACCCCAACCCTGGGGATGCTGCCAGAACTCGCGGCCCGGGCGCCCAAGGCGGTAAGTGGTGCTACCGGCTACCAGGTCAAACGCCGGATAGTAGTACTGGTCAAACGTATAGAGCGACGTCCAGAAGGAAGTACTAAACAGGCTCGCTATGCCATCCTTGCCGATAAGCGCCGGCTCGGCCGCGTACTCGTCTGTCAGTTGGTGATAGTTGGCTCGCAGGTTGAGCACCAACTTCGGCGAGATGGTATAAACCGTGTCGGCTGCGATACTGAGTCCGTAGCGGTTACTGCCATTAACCGGCAACAGCTTCTTGTCGGTCGGATTGGACTCTAATAGTTGCGCCTTGAATTGGCCGTAGCGCACGAACGTCCTCAACTTCTCAGAGTAATTCCAGTCAACGCGCTCAGAGAAATTCCAATAGGTGGTCTGGTTTACCTTGAATCCCTGCAAGTTGTCCTGACTGCCCGGCAGATTGGGCAAGGGGAGTTCGGCGAACAACTTCAGAGCCGTCGGGTCGAATCTGGCCGGGTCGATCTTATTGCCGAGGAACGCCGTCCGCGCGCCGGTGCTGCCAGTGGAGGTCAGCGGGTCGTAGATAGTTCGAATCACACCGTTGCGAACTGACTGACTGAAGTCACCTGCCCGCTCCAACGCGGTGGGCACCGTGAGAGTGAACGGGAGCGGCGACGCATCGTTCCAATGCTCATACGAGGTAAAGGTAAAGAGTTTGTTCCTGATGATGGGGCCGCCAATCGTCCCACCATAGATCTTCAGGTTCGTGCCGCGGAAATTTGTCTCGTCCGCGCCGGCCGTCCGTTTGACCGTGGGATCGGTTAAGGCGTTGAACCGCGGATTGCGCCAGTTACCGATGACGCTCCCGTGAAAATCATTTGTTCCCGACTTCATGTTCAGCACAATGACGCCGCCAGCGCTATAGCCGAACTCTGAGTCGATGGCGTTCTTCTGAAACGTCACTTCCTGCACGGCGTCCATCGCCGGCGTATAAGAACTCTTGTAGCTCGAGTTCAGCGGCACGCCATCAAGCAGAACGTCGTTGGCCCGCAGCGTGCCGCCGCCGGCATCGAAATCGCTGGCATAAGCATGGTGATAGGGCCGGTTCTCGTTCGAGGTCGAACCCGTGCCGGGCGAAACAGTTGGATCCAGCTGCGTTACGCTGTATGGGTTGCGCCCTCTTACGGGCAACTGGTCGATCACTTTGTTTTCAATCGTCAACAGCGTGCTGCTCGAACCAAACTGCACCGCGATTGGCGGCGATTCAACTGTGACCGTTTCCTGGACGCCACCGACGGCGAGCTTCAGGTCCACCGTGAGATCGCTCCGCACGCGGACGATCACGTTTTCCTGAATGGCTTTTTTGAAGCCCTTCTGTTCAATGACAACCACATAATCACCGGGTTCTACAAAGTCGAAGATGTAATGCCCGTTGTCATCCGCCGCGCGGGTGGCCTCGACACCCGTCTTGACGTTACGCAGCACCACCTGGGCGCCCGGGATAGCACTGCCGTTTTCGTCGGTGACGACGCCTTGCACCTTGCCGCGATAGTCCTGCGCGACAACGAAGGATGTAGTCAGGAGAATAACGGCGAGAGAAGCAAGCAGAAACCGGCATTTCAAAGCAGTCATGTCAAACCTCCAAAGTCTCTTCATGAAGAAAGATTCATGGGTCGCTTTTGCGCGTCAGGTCCTGAGCCATGGCTGGCCCAGGCAAGCTGAGTGATCACTCAAACTTTTCGCATTTCCAAAACCGGACTCGATTGTCAGCTTGAAGCTGAAATCAAGATCTCAAAATCTCCGGCAAATGCGCTTCGTAGTCCAGGTTGGTCTTACCACTTGTTCGATTTGGAATTGGTCGTTCAAATTCCTTACGTGCTATGATGCCGTTTGAACGGGCGTATTCTCTGCCAGCTCGCCGATTCTGTCAAGCTCTTTTATGACCAATTATCATCGAGGCGTCATTGGGTATTACCAGTGCCAAAGCCGGAGGCAAGCTTTCGGGCTTATGAGGACCGCCATCACCGCGGCGGGACCACTCCAAATTTGGAGTTTCGCTCAGGCAGGGAAGCCCGAGATTTGTCGGCTGCAAAATGATAACCGGCCGTTGACCGAAATCGGTCGCCGGCTGTAGACGGAGAGGTGGGGGGAACTGAGGCTTGTTCATGACGACGACCGTCGGGCAAGATGGGACCCCTCTTAGGCCTTTTCGATGACCAATTTTCAACTGAACAGCTGCTGAACAGATAGGTGAATCATGAATGATCGTCGTGAGTTTGTGAGGAGACTGTTAATTGGTGGCGCCGGCATCGCTCTGACGGGACTAACGGGAAGGTCGCTGACTGGAGAAGCGAGGTCCGCGCCCTGGCTGGCCGACATCGATGTTGACCAGTGGTCCCAGGTCGCCGGCATTCTAAGACGTATTAAGACGCCGGTCTTCCCAAGACGGGATTTCCCAATCACAAAGTTTGGCGCCATCGGCAATGCTCGGACGGATTGCACCGAGGCCTTTGCCAAAGCCATCGCTGCCTGTAATCGAGTTGGCGGCGGAAGAGTGATCGTGCCCGAAGGAGAGTTTGTCACCGGGGCGATACATCTAAAAAGTAATGTCAATCTCCATCTCACCAGGAATGCGACCATAAGATTCGATCGTAATCCGGCGAAGTACCTGCCTTTGGTCTTCACCCGATGGGAAGGTATGGAGTTAATGAGCTACTCGCCATTCCTCTATGCCTTTGGTCAACGAAACGTCGCCATCACTGGCTCGGGAGTGATTGACGGTCAGGCTGACTGCGATCATTGGTGGCCCTGGAAAGGTCGCCCCGAATGTGGTTGGAAGAAAGGCGAGCCGGAACAGAGCAAGGCGCGGAAGCTGCTGTATCAGATGGTCGAGAAGGGAACTCCTGTCCCCGAAAGGATCTTCGGAGAGGGTAGTTACTTGCGACCGATGTTCATTCAACCATATCGGTGCCAGAACGTTTTGATTGAGGGCGTCACCCTCAGGCACTCGCCAATGTGGCAGCTTCATCCCGTGTTGTGCACCAACGTCACGATCCGCAACGTGCGGGTCGAGAGAGAAGCGGGCGCCACCGACCGAACAGGTCCTAACGGTGACGGTTGTGATCCGGAGTCATGCCGAGACGTTCTGATCAAAGACTGCACCTTCGACACCGGCGATGACTGCATCGCAATCAAAGCCGGCCGCAACAACGACGGTCGCCGGGTGGGTGTGCCGTCCGAGAACATAGTTATCCAGGGTTGCCGAATGAGCGACGGCCATGGCGGGATTACGATTGGCAGCGAAATTTCCGGCGGCGTTCGAAACGTCTTTGCCGAAAACTGCCGACTTGATAGTCCGAATCTCAATATTGCGATTCGCTTTAAGAACAATGCGCTGCGCGGAGGCCAACTCGAGAACTTTTATTTTCGAAACATTGAAGTCGGTCAGGTCGCCGACGCCACCATTACCGTCGATTTCAACTATGAAGAGGGAGCGAACGGACCGCATATACCAAGGCTGCGCCATTTGGTTATCGAGAATCTGACCAGCCGAAAAAGCAAACACGCCCTTGACCTGCAGGGACTGACAAACGCTCACGTTACTGATGTTCAGCTGGCCAACTGCACCTTTGATAACGTAGCCGATGGCAACATCGTGAAATACGTGGACGATCTGAAACTGAGTAACGTACGCATAAACGGAAAGCTGGTTACCGGCGGTTAGTCGACGTATTGCACGGTAATAGGCTCTTTGGTCATACCTTTTGTGAGTATTGCGTTCACAGAAGGTCATCATTCGGCTAGAATGTCAGGACTAAGCAGAAGTTGGCTGACGGTGTCGTGAGTTGAGAATCTAAAATTGGTAATCCCTGGTCTTAATCCCGAGCCACTGGTATGACCGATTCAAACAGGATGAAGTTCAAGACCGTCGAGCCCGAGCGACGCGGGTTGACCTCTGAGGAGGTTGTAACTCAACTGCGAGGAATGATCCATCGTGGCGAACTGCGGCCCGGCGACCGCCTCCCTCCCGAACGAGATCTGGCAAAGCTGCTCGGCGTAAGCCGGCCCACGCTGCGAGCAGCCATTCGCTCGTTGGCGGCCATGGGTGTACTCGCGTCGCGACAGGGAGCCGGCACCTTCGTGGTCAAGGCCGAAGAATCGCCTGTTCTCGACAGCAGTTCCCTCAGTTTGATGGCTTCGCTGCATGGGTTCACTTCGGGCGAAATGTTTGAGGCTCGACGCGCGCTTGAGATGGCAATTGCGGGTCTCGCCGCTGAGCGCGCAACCGGGGAACAATTGGCTTCACTCGCGGAAGAGATGGCGGGAATGTACGCGTCTTTAGAAGAGCCTGAGAACTATCTTCTGCACGACATGCGATTTCATCAGATGGTCGCGGCCGCTTCCGGAAATAGAATCCTGACGGCGTTAATGAATATGGTTGCGGCCGTGCTCTTTGACGCGCGGCGCAAGACCGTGCGCCGCGCTCACGATCTAAAAGAATCGGCCGAGATGCATCGCGAGATCTACCGCGCGATTCGTGATCGAAATCCGGAAGCGGCGCGAGAGACTATGAAAGACCATCTCTTGCTCGCGCAGAAGGCCCAGGAGGCTGAAGTTGAGGCCGGCGGCGCCAGCCTGAATTCGCTTCCAGATTCGTCGAAGGACGCGGGCGAAGAAGCCGCTTAGCACCCTTCGAACTCCATCGTTCCAGCGTCACGGCGATCACCCCCTTTTAGTGTCGCTTGGTGTGATTTAGTGGATCGTAGGCTGCTAATCCCGAGCACACGATCCACGAAATAACACGAAATCCCACGAAGCAACACCCACCAATGCTGATCTCAGACGCCCCAGTGGATTCGCTTCGAACGCCTGGCGAGTTCTTGGGCAAAGCCAACTCTAGCTAGGATATCGTGCCGTTCCTTCGCCCTCCCCTCTGCGTTCCTCCAAGCTCCAAAGGTCATACCACTATCGCAGCACGGTTGCGTTGTGCGAGATTGCAGCTTCCAGATAAAGGAATTCTTGTATTATGAAGGACTCTGTGGTAAAAACCATTCCCTTGAGACTGAGAATGGTAAAACCAGTTAGGGCAAACTTCCCTCGGGAACAGGGCCTTTGAGTGTCAGTAGGGAGAGAAGAGTTCAGGTGTCGACCCCAGTGCAGCAAGTAATGAATCGCCCGTCGGCCGCGGATGGATTTTGGGTTCGAGGAAAGGCCGCTGCTAATGGAGATCCATCTGCCTTCAAGCCGAACGTGATTACGCCGGAGATATTCGAGAGCGAAGAAACGGTGGGCCTCGCCCAACTCGAAGAGATTCAGCGAGCCGCTGCCGAGAAGACCGGGGACGTGGTCATCATCCTGCTGGGCGGCCGGGGCGCGCAGGCCTTATATCGACTGGTGGGCCGGATGGCGCAAACCTCAGCCCTGGATGGTCTGCTTGGCCGTCTTCACGTTTTCACGCAGGATGCCTTAGCGCCGCTGCGCATGGATAACGGATTGAGTTTTGTCCGCGACTTCGAACGGCTGCTTGGCGAAGCGTTTTTTAGAAAGATCAAATCGTTCACTCCGATGCGTACCGACACCGATAGTCTGGAAGACGAGTTGGTTCGCTATGCGCAAGAATTGGAATCCGTCGGAGGCATAGACCTTTTCTTGCTGGGTCTCGGGCCCGAGGCGGATGCCGCTTCACACCTCGCTTACATCAAGCCCGGTTCCGGTGCTACCTCGGCAGACATTGCCGGAGTGATTCCAATCTCTTCAAGCATTCTTGAGCACCACATTAAGAAGTTTAAAGTGGGCGGCTCTACGGTTAGCGAAGCGGACGAAGCCGAGTGTCGAGCTGCGACTCACATCATGACTTTGGGACCAGCGGCCATTCTGGGTGCGCGAAGGATTGTACATTCGATCGTCGACGCCGATACGGCCCCAGCGAAACGCGAGAGTTACCGGCGACTGCTCAACACGGAGTTAAGCGAAGATAGCGACAAACGCGCAGCCCAGCTCGATGCCAATCCGGGACTTTGGTTGCGGATGCACCCGAATGTTAGGTCACTGGTTTTGCCTGACGTGATGGCGGCTTAACGGACAAGCGGAAGAAAGAACTATGGCAACTGTCTTTTCAGAGGCTGCTTCCCAAATCAGCGACTACGCGATCATTGTTAATCCCGAAGACAATGTCGCGGTCGTAAAGAAGCAGACGTCCTCCGGCCTGGAGGTGGCTCTCCCGGATGGGCGCAGCCTCTGTGTTACGGCGACTGTTCCGCCCGGACACCGGTTGGCGATTCGCAACATTCCCGCCGGTGAGTTCGTCCGCCAGTATGGTCAGCCAATCGGGACTTCGCTTGGCATTCACGAGGGCGACCGGATCTCGCACGACAACATGTCGGATGCGGTTCCGATCGTTCGCGAGCTGTGCGAAGACCTTTCCACTCCTCCGCCCGCATATTTTCCCGAGGACAAGCGCGCAACTTTTATGGGATTTCGCCGTCGTGATGGGCGCGTGGGAACGCGGAACTATATTTTGATCGTGCCGACCAGCATGTGCGCCAGTCACGAAGCCCAACAAATCTCAATGATCGCCGAATTCACATTGTACAAGCGCGAGAAGTATCCGAATGTCGACGGCGTGGTGGCGATCCCGCATAACAAAGGTTGCGGCTGCCAGGATGGATCGACCATCGAAGTGATGCTGCGAACGCTGTCGAACTACGCGGATCACCCCAACGTCGGCGGCGTGATTCTGATGGACCTGGGTTGTGAAAAAACAAATCTGGCTAAGGTTGAGCAGTACCTCCTGAAACGCGAAAAGAGTTTTGACAAACCCGTCGCCAAGATCGGCATTCAGGATATCGGCGGTACCGAAGCAGCGATAGCCCGTGGTCTGGAAGAAGTCGAATCGATGCTGCCACAAGTGAATGAAGCCACTCGCGAGGAATGTTCGATGAGCGAGTTGGTGCTGGGAGTTAAATGCGGCAGTTCAGACGGATTCTCAGGCATCTCCGCTAATCCCTCGCTGGGGCAAGCAGCGGATCTGCTGGTGCGCTCAGGAGGCACCGTCCTGATTACTGAGGTGCCGGAGTTCTGTGGAGCTGAGCACGTACTCGCGTCGCGGGCCAAAGACGCCGCGACGGCGCGCGAGATTTATCGGCTGGTCGACTGGTACAAAGAGTACGCGTCGAAATTCGGCGCTGTACTGAATCAGAATCCAAGCCCGGGAAATGTCACCGGCGGTCTTCTGAACATCACGATCAAGTCGCTGGGCGCGATCGCCAAAGCCGGCACCACCCGGATCGAGGGCGTAGTCGAGTATGCCGAAACCCCAAGCCGGCGCGGCGTGAATTTGATGCAGGGACCCGGTTACGACCAGGAGTCCACACCCGGATTGGTGGGCGCCGGGGCCACACTTATTGTGTTCACCACAGGACGCGGCACGACGATCGGGAACGCGATCGCCCCGGTGGTAAAACTCGCCTCAAACAATCGTAGCTTCGAACGCATGTCCCGCGATCTGGATCTTTCGGCGGGCGGCATCATTGACGGCACCGAAACTATCGAACAAGTTGGCGCCCGCGTCTTTGAGCACATCCGCCGCGTGGCCAGTGGAGAAGTACTCGCCCGGGCTGAGGAGCATAAACATCGCGAGTTTCAATTTTGGGCAGAACAGACTGTCTCTTTGTAGGGACATTCTGAGATTCATCGAGTTACAAGAGATCCTATGGACGAAGAGCTTAAGCTGAATCCAATCTCGTCGGAGACTTGCTTTGTCTCCGCTACCAACCTGGGAAAGGGCCGCCGGGCGGCGGTGGTGCCCGGGCAGACTGCAGCGCGCTATCTACACTATGGTCGAATTACCATCGACGCCGGCGAGCCGCCAATTGTGTTCGAGAACCTTGAACACGAGACCGGCCTGATATGCCTGAATGGCGAAGCAGAAGTCTTAACCGGTGGCGAGAGCTTTCGACTTGGCCGCTACGACTCAATCTACGTCCCGCGAGATTCTCGAATTGAAGTAAAGCCGGGGGCGCCTGGCTGCGATCTGGCTGAGGTCTCGGCGCCGGTATCCGGAAAGTATCCGGTGCGCTTCGTCTCGTACGCTGAGGTCCGCGCTAATCCCAAACTCCACATCATTGCCGGTAAGCCGCCGGCCGAGCGCGATCTCAACGTCTTGATTGGCGCTAACGTCGATGCGGGGCGAATCATGGCAGGAGTAACTTTTTCAACGCCGGGGAACTGGACTTCGTGGCCACCGCACGAACACGCGCGAATGTTGGAGGAAGCCTACCTTTTTGTCGACATGCCGGCGCCGGCGTTCGGCGTCCAGTTCGTCTATACCGATCCGGCCCGGCCCGAGCTAATCCAGGTGGTGCGCGAAGGCGATTGTGTCCTGATGCCGCAGGGTTATCACCCGAATGTGGCCGCACCCGGGACGCAAATTAATTTCCTTTGGATGATGGCGGCGATCCGCGAGGGCGAAGACCGTCAATATGGCGTCGTCAACGTGCAACCGGAATTTGCCGCGGGCGGATCAGGATTGGAAGCTGCCGCGGGTAAGTAACCTTGGAACACGACATGTCTGCTATCTCATCAGAATTAGACCTCGCTGCCACGGCAGTTCTCAGCTCGCCTCAGCATCTGAACTGGGCTGCCATTCCCGTCGAACACCCGGCCGAAGGAATTGAACGCCAAATGGTAGTGGGCGACCGGATAATGATCGTCCGCTTTCGCTTCAAGCCTTTTCTGGTCACTCCCCAGCACACGCATCCGCACGAGCAGATGTCTCTGGTTATCAGCGGCCACGTACGGTTCTTCATCGAAGGCAAGGAGCAGATAGCTTCGCCCGGTGACGTTCTTCACTTTCCTTCCAATTGCCTGCACGGGGCAACCATGATGGACGAGGAGGTCGTACTCATCGATATATTCTCGCCAATCCGCGAAGACTTTCTCACCAGTTAGTACTTCAGGCTTAACCTTTTTCCCACACTGCGATATATTCTCCGGACTCTAGTTAGACCGGTGCCCAATATGAAACGAATCCTGCTGGTAATTGCAGTCGTGGTCGTTTACGTCTTGCACCAGGACTTCTGGTTCTGGCGCACCGCCCGTCCGCTGGTGTTTGGCTTCATGCCGATTGGGCTCTTTTACCATGCCTTCTTTTCCGTCCTGGCAGCCCTGCTGATGTGGTTGCTGGTCAAGTTTGCCTGGCCGTCACACCTCGAGCGCGAAGTTGAAGGACAAACGAACAAGGAGGACGCCGCGAATTGATTCCTGCCATCGTCGTCTTTGCCTATCTGGCCGTCGTCCTTTACATCGGAATCTTTGCCTTTCGCCGGTCGAAGGGAAAAGAGAAAGCGGAAGACTACTTCCTGGCCAACCGATCTCTCGGGCCGTTCGTGTTTCTCTTTTCGCTGTTCGGCACCAACATGACGGCCTTCGCGATTCTTGGCTCGTCAGGTCACGCTTTCACAAATGGCATCGTCACGTTCGGATTGATGGCGTCGTCTTCGGGTCTGGTAATCCCACTTTCGATTTTCCTGATTGGGACTCGAGTCTGGGCCCTGGGTAAGAAATACGGCTTTATGACTCCGGTGCAGATGTTTCGCGATCGCTGGGAGTGCGGTCACATCGGCACAGTCATCTCGGTGGTGCAGGCGGCCCTGCTGGTGCCGTACATCATCATCGGGATCATGGGCGGCGGCACGACCTTGAATACGATCAGCGGCGGGCTGGTGCCTTTTTGGTTTGGCGGCGCCATCGTCGCCATGGTGGTGATGGGCTATGTCTTTTTCGGCGGCATGCGCGGCACGGCCTGGGTCAATACGTTTCAGACCATTTTGTTTCTGCTCTTTGGAGCCATCGCCCTGGTTGTGATTGGGGTTGGCATGGGCGGCTATCGCGCCTCGGCACAGGCAATGCTCGCCTCGCCGGTCCTGGCTCCGCTGCTCACGCGCGAACGTATCTCGCCGCTTTACTTCTTCAGCTACACGTTCATCCCACTCTCGGCAATCGCCTTTCCGCACATTCTCATCTTCACTTTGACGGCAAAGAAGATGGCTCATTTTAAGAAGACGGTGATTCTGTATCCGTTGTGCATCCTGGCGATTTGGCTGCCGTGTGTATTCTTGGGAGTAATGGCGAATCGGGTCGGCGACGTTCCGCAAATTAAGGCCAAGCAGGAAGCGCGCCGGGTACTGGCCACACAGGGCAAGACAATGGCGCCGGAGCAGCGCGATGAATTGCGCGAACAAGCCGCGGGAGACGATGTTCTGCTGCGACTGCTCGAACGATACGCGCCGCTCTGGCTGGCCGGCCTTCTCGGCGCCGGCATCATGGCTGCGGTGATGGCCAGCGATTCACAGATTCTCGATCTCTCTACTATGTTCACGGAGGATGTGTTCGCCTTTTATGGCTGCA
>JBBPID010000052.1:0-37180 GCA_038040505.1 Acidobacteriota bacterium
AACTCGCGACCCTCAGCTTGGAAGGCTGATGCTCTACCAACTGAGCTACACCCGCCCATGGTGCAGGGGGTAGGATTCGAACCTACGTAGGGCAGTGAAGCCCGCCGGGTTTACAGCCCGGTGCCTTTAACCGCTCGACCACCCCTGCGTGTTTATGCCGTCAAGTAAGCATGCGAATAGAACCGGTGAGAAGTTTAGGACGTTCCTAAGTGCGCACTCCAGCCCTAGCCGCAAACTCGTCACTTTAACTGAGGTATGTGCGCTTTTGCAAGTGCGCGACCGTAAAACGCAGCTTCGCACTCGCAGGTCACTCGTCAGTTGACCCGGACGTCGTCAGAAAACGAATTTTTTGGAGCCGGCGAAGGGACTTGAACCCCCGACCTACTGATTACAAATCAGTTGCTCTACCAACTGAGCTACGCCGGCCAAAACAGCGGCTGGCCCAAATACTAGCAGCATGGAAATTCAAAGTGAAGCACGTAGCTCTTTTAACTCTTACGAGTTGAATTCGAGTTACAGCTGCGCATCATGGCTATCTTTCCGCTTCAAATAACACGCGGTCTGACGAACGCACGAAACCCGTGCACGGCGAGCCGTGCTTAACTTGACAACGTTCAGCCCGTTTTCTATTCTAACCGTTCGCGTTTTAGGCGCTTTTTCCAGAAGGACTTATCTATGTCAACTTACTTTCCCAGCGGTAAAGGTCTGGCTGAAAATCGAAAGTGGCACGTCGTGGACGCCTCCGGCAAGACTGTCGGACATCTGGCGTCTGAAGTCGCCGCGATCTTGTCCGGCAAACGGAATCCGAAATGGACGCCATTCCTGGACATGGGTGATCACGTGATTGTAGTGAACGCGCGCCAAGCGATGTTCACCGGTTCGAAAGCCACCGGCAAGGTTTACCGGCGGCACACTTTGTATCCGGGTGGACTGCGTGAGACCACGGTCACCGAGATGTTTGCCAAACATCCGGAGCGGGTAATCGAGTTGGCGGTGAAAGGGATGCTACCCAAGACGAAACTTGGGAAGGCGATGGCCAAGAAGTTAAAAGTCTATGCTGACGCCGAACATCCTCATGCGGCGCAGCAACCACAACCTCTCGAATTCCCTTCTCGCTCCAACCAAAAACAGAAATAGAAACCAAAGGATTAAGACGTGGCAGATATTGAATACTATGGAACCGGGCGGCGAAAAACTTCTACCGCTCGAGTTTATCTACGACCCGGTGACGGAAGCTTTTTAATCAACCGCAAGGCCTTCGAAGCGTACTTTCCCAACGAAACGCATCGCATGATCATTCGCCAGCCGCTTAACCTGACGGAAACAACCGGCAAGTTTAACGTGCTGGTTAATGTTGCCGGCGGCGGGCCGTCGGGACAGGCGGGCGCAATTCGCCACGGCATCACTCGCGCCCTGATGGAATACAACGCCGACCTGCGACCGGCTCTGAAGCAAGCCGGATTGATCACGCGCGACCCGCGGATCAAGGAACGCAAGAAATACGGACAGAAGGGCGCGCGCAAGCGCTTCCAGTTCTCGAAGCGATAGAGACTTATTGCCAATTGGCGATTGCCGATTTGGCGCGTTGAAAGTCGTCTTGCCTTCAATTGGCAATCGGCAATTGAAATTCAGAAATGTTCTAAGTCCATTGTCGCGATTCGGATTGGTTGTCCCGAACGTCGGGACCACGATCGCGACGAGTACATAAACCAATTGACATGAAGGAGAAAGTTGTTTGGTAACAGTTACGATGAAAGAGTTGTTGGAGGCCGGCGTTCATTTCGGCCACCAGGTGCGACGTTGGAACCCGAAAATGAAGGAGTACATTTTCGGCGAACGCAACGGCATCTACATTATCGATCTGCAAAAAACTCAAAAGATGTTCCGCGAAGCGCTGCAATACGTCACCAACATGGTGGCTGAAGATCGCGGCAAGACCGTGCTCTTTGTCGGCACCAAGCGCCAGGCGCAGGACGCGGTGCGCGAGGAAGCTGAGCGCTCGGGACAGTATTACGTAAACCAGCGTTGGCTGGGTGGTCTGCTGACAAACTTTCAGACGGTGCAAAAGTCGATCAAGCGTCTAAAAGACCTGGAAACGATGCAGACTGATGGTCGCTATGAAAAGCTCACCAAGAAAGAGCGCATCAAGCTTGATCGCGAACGGCTGGGCCTGGAGAAAGTGCTTTCGGGCATCAAGAGCATGAGCCGGCTGCCCGACTCGGTTTTTGTAATCGATGTGCGCAAGGAAGAAATCGCAGTCGCCGAGGCGAACAAGCTCGGCATTCCAGTAATCGCCGTGGTCGACACGAATTGCTCGCCGGAAGGAATTGATTACGTTATCCCGGGCAACGATGATGCCTTACGTGCCGTCCGGCTGTTCGCGTCGCGAATTGCGGATGCGGTGCTTGAAGGTCAGCAAATGTTGACTGAAGGCGCCGGCGGCGCTGAGGAAGCGGGCGCGCCGGAGAGTGCTCCGGCACCTGAAACGTCAGCGGCTGCCAGCGAACCCCCCGCGGCGGCTGAAACCGGCGCTGCGGAATCTGTCGCGGAGTCTTCACCGAGTGAGCCCGCCGCTCCGCCCGTTGAGGCTGCGTCGCCAAACGAGTTGGAGAACGAGAGCGCGGAGGTTGTCGCCGCTAGTTAAGAAAATCGGGCGGGAAATTGATGCCTGTCGAGCGCAGCCGTAAAAGCGGGACCTCCGCCTTGGCTGCGCGTTTTAGTGAGTGAGTGGAATATTGGTTAGGAGAACATAAGAAATCATGGCAGAAATAACGGCAGCTGCGATTAAAGCGCTGCGCGAGAAAACCGGGGCCGGCATGATGGACTGTAAGAAAGCCATCACTGAAGCGGCCGGCAATGAAGAGCGCGCGATCGAGATCCTGCGCGAACGCGGTCTGGCATCAGCCAAGAAGAAAGAGGGCCGGGTGGCCGCCGAAGGCGTCGTCGGCTCGTACATCCACATGGGTGGCAAGGTCGGCGTGCTCGTCGAAGTAAATTGCGAAACTGACTTTGCCGCTCGCAGCGATGAGTTTCAACAATTGGTCAAGGACACCGCGATGCATATTGCCGCCGCCGAACCACGTTACATTTCACGCGACGAAGTTGCGGCCGAAGTCCTCGACAAGGAAAGAGAGATTGCCCGGGCCCAGGCGAAAAATGATCCGAAGAATGCCAACAAGCCAGATCAGGTCATCGACAAGATTGTTGAAGGCCGCTTGAACAAGTTCTTTGAAGAGGTCGTGCTGCTCGATCAGCCCTTCATCAAGGATCCGGCAAAAACGGTGGCGGAACTTGTGACCGACAAGGTTGCCAAGATTGGCGAAACCATCACCATTCGACGATTCGCGCGTTACAAGATGGGCGAGGGCCTGAGCAAGCGCGATGATGATTTCGGCGATGAAGTCGCGAAGCTCGCGGGAAATTAGACTTTTTGAAACGCCCGCCTTTCCGTAAATGACCACTGAAAATCAAAACCAACCTGAGTTTCGCCGGGTGCTCTTGAAGATCTCCGGCGAAGCCCTGATCGGCGATCAGTCTTTTGGGATTGACGTAAAGGTCGCGCGTTCGGTGGCCGAGGAAATCAAGATGGTCCACGCTCTGGGCGTGGAAGTCGCAGTAGTTGTGGGCGGCGGCAACATCTTTCGCGGTGTATCCGTCAGCGCCGGCAACATGGATCGCTCTTCCGCCGATTACATTGGCATGCTGGCCACCGTAATGAATGCGGTAGTGCTGCAGGACGCCCTGGAAACGATCGGCGTCCAAACGCGGGTGCTGTCGGCAATCGAAATTCCGCAACTGGCGGAACCCTTCGTTCGCCGGCGCGCCATTCGTCACCTGGAAAAAGGCCGGATCGTAATCTTTGCGGCCGGCACCGGAAATCCTTTTTTCTCGACAGATTCAGCAGCGGCACTCCGCGCCCTCGAGATTAAGGCCGAGGTGATTCTGAAAGCCACCAAAGTCGACGGTGTCTATTCGGCAGATCCTATGAAAGACAGCACGGCGACCCGATTCGACTGCATCACCTATCAGGAAGTGCTGGAGAAGCAGTTGAAAGTAATGGATGCCTCGGCCATATCTCTTTGCATGGACAACGATCTGCCCATCATCGTCTTCAACATGCGCAAGTCCGGAAATATCACGCGCGCGGTCCGCAGCGATTCCGGAATCGGCACCCGGGTCTGCCTGAAAAGGCCGTAGACATCTCATTCAAATTAAGGGCCGGCTACAAGCTTAATCAACATCCGCGCCTCGATTTTTCATTAGGCGAATCACGCTTTACTATTCCCAGCTTACGATTTACGATTCACCCCCTTCTCAGTGGTTTAGGAGTCATATGACTGAAAAAGACGTCATCAAAGAAACCAAGCCGCGCATGGAATCGGTGATCGACGATGTACGCCGCAAGCTGGCCACAGTCCGCACGGGCCGGGCCGCGGTCAGCCTTTTGGACACTGTGATCGTGGATTATTACGGCACCCCGACTCCTTTGAATCAGATGGCTTCAGTGCATGCGCCCGAACCGCAGATGTTGACCGTGCAACCGTGGGATCCCACCCAGATGGGCAACGTCGAAAAGGCCATTCGCGTCGCCGATCTCGGATTAAACCCCTCGAATGACGGAAAACTGGTGCGGATTCCGATCCCGCCGCTTACCGAAGAACGGCGCAAGCAACTGGCAAAGCAGGTCCATGAGATTGCCGAAGAACATCGCACCGCGATTCGGAACATTCGTCGCGACGAGAATGACAAGTTGAAGAAGATGCTCAAGGACAAAACCATTTCCGAAGATAACGAACGGGACGGGCTTGATGAAGTTCAAAAACTGACCGATACCTACATCTCGAAGATTGATGATCTGTCCAAGACCAAAGAGCACGAACTCATGAATGTTTAGCCCGGAAGGCCGATTCGTGTAATTTCGTGGATCGAGTGGTCGTCAACTGCTAATCGATCCACGAAACCACACGAACAATCACAGGCTCTGCGCAATGACTCTCACTTTGTGAAGCAGGCGGATGTGGCTAAACTAATTACACACACGCGAAGTTAGAATGCTCGGATGCTAATTGCTCTAGCTCTATCTTTCATTGCCATTGCGAGCGGCACGCTTCTCACATACACCTATGAGGAGGACGAGCCGCTCGCTTCGCGTTTATGCAGCGGCGCCTGTATCGGCTTTGCTTTGCTCGGTCTGATCGGCTTTGCCCTGGCGTTGGCTTTCGGGTTGGGCGCGATCACCCTGGTCGCCACCGCCGTCCTGCTGGCGACACCAGGACTGTTGTTGCTCAAGTCGAACCGCCGCGCCCAGGTCGGCGCCAACGTGGTTCAGACAATCAAGGCAATCATCCGCGCGGTCTCACAGCCCCGCTGGGCAATCATCTATTTTCTTTTCTACAGCGGCGTTATCGTCTCCAGTTGGCTCATCTTCTCGCGCGCCATGCTGGAAAAGCCGGAGGGAATCTTTACCGGGGTCCTGAACAACTTTGGCGACCTGCCGTTTCACTTGAGTGTGATTACGCGCTTTGCCTTTGGCGAGAACTTTCCGCCTGAAGATCCAACCTTTGCCGGCGTGCGTTTTACTTACCCGTTTATCACCGACTTTATCTCGGCGATGTTTGTCCGCGCCGGCGCCAGCCTCCGCGATTCAATGTTCATCGAGAACTGGATCCTCGGGATCGCGCTGATTGGCGTCATACATCGCTTTGGGCAGCGACTGCTTCGCAATCGGACGGCAGCGATTCTGACGCCGCTGCTGGTGGTTCTTAATGGCGGCTTTGGCTGGGCGATGATATTCACCGATGTCGCCCAGGGCGAACGCGGAGTTTTTCAGGTGCTCGCACACCTTAAGCATTCATACACGATCCTTCCCGATGGCGCCGCCGGCTGGCGCTGGGGAAACGCCGTGACCAGCCTGCTCGTGACCCAGCGTGGGTTCCTGCTCGGAATTCCCCTCGCGGTAATCGTATTCACGCAATGGTGGACCGCGTCACCCAACGACGCCGAAGGAAAAAGTGAAAAGGTAAAAGGCAAACAGGAAGAGCCCCGAAATAAGAAAGAACCCCGGATTGTCGAGCCAGCCAGGGCCGATTCCCTTTTCTCTTTTTCCTTTTACCTTTTACGTTCGTCCCGGCGCATGCTCGCTGCCGGTGTCGTAGCCGGTCTGCTGCCTTTGATTCATGCACACAGTTTCATCGCGGTCATGCTGGTGGGTACATGTCTGGCTTTGATCAATCTACGGCGCTGGCGCATGTGGCTCGTCTTTTTGGTAACGGCGACGTTGATTGCGCTGCCGCAGATGCTCTGGTCGACCCACGGAAGTGCTGTCAACATGCGCGCTTTCATCGCCTGGCAGTTTGGCTGGGACAGCGGCACCGAGAATTTTTTCTGGTTCTGGCTAAAGAACACCGGCCTGTTTATTCCGCTTCTGATTGCGGCGTTGCTTTGGAGACGTGAGAACTATCTGGTGTCGCGCCGGCTGCTCTTTTTTTATCTGCCGTTCACGCTCTGCTTTATCATTCCGAATCTGGTAAAACTGGCGCCGTGGGTTTGGGACAATGTGAAGATACTTTTCTACTGGTGGATTGCCTCGGCGCCGCTCGTGGCATTATTGCTGGCGCGATTGTGGGAAGGTTCGATTGGCAGCCGCGTCCTGGCCGCCACTTTCTTTGTAATACTGACTCTGGCCGGAGGATTGGATGTCTTCGCGCTGGTTACCAGACAGGGCGAGTATGGCGAGTTCGATCGCGACGGCGTTAACTTCGCCGAGATGATTAAGCAGCGGACGCCGCCTCGCGCCACCATCCTGCACGCGCCAGTTCACAACACTCCGGTTTTTCTTACCGGGCGCCGTTCGCTGATGGGCTATCCGGGACACATCTGGACGCACGGCCTCGATTACGGTCCTCGCGAGCGGGACATTAAGCAGATCTATGCCGGCGAACCCGACGCCGCTTACTTGCTCGAGAAATACGGCGTCGACTATGTTGTAGTCGATCCACAGGAGCTTTCGGCGATGAAGGTCAACGCGGCGTTCTTCAGTCGTTACCGGGAAGTGGCAAACATAGGTGAGTACCACCTCTATAAAATTAAACCGTAATAGGAAGCAGGCTGCTGAGAACGCGGGAACGACTTCCGAGGGTGGCCCGGAAATCAGCGAGCAGACCTGGCTTTTGTCCGGCGCGGCGATTCTGGTCGTCGGCGCCATCTTGCGCCTTTATCATCTGTCATTAGTACCGCTTCATCACGACGAGGGCGTGAACGGAAACTTTCTAGTCCCCCTGGTACGCGAAGGTAAGTACATTTACAATCCTGAGAATTATCACGGACCAACGCTCTACTATTTTGCCGCCATCATTCCCTGGGTTACCCGATTTATCGGCGGGCGGGCCTTTGGTGAACGGTTCGGCCTGACCACTTTCAACATTCGCCTGGTGACGGCGGTGTTCGGGATTGCGACAATTGGCCTGGTTCTGTTATTGCGCAAGCAACTGGGCACGATTGGAGCGCTGGCCGCGGCGGCGCTGATCGCGGTATCCCCGGGTGCGGTTTACCTTTCGCGCTATTTCATCCACGAATCGCTGTTTGTTTTTTTCACGCTGGGGATCGTAGTAGCCGCGGTTAAGTACTACGAAAGCGGACGGGCGATCTATCTGATCCTCGGGACGATCTCAGCCGCGTTGATGGTAGCGACTAAGGAAACCTGGATCATCAATGGGCCCGTGCTTTTGATCGCGCTGATTACCACGGTGGCATACTGGGCGCTCCGTCAGGTTCTGAGCGGCAAGCAGGTACTCGGTGAATCAGAGGAACCAATACTCGAACGATTTGGCGGACCGATTGTAATTGCGACGGTCGTGCTCATCGCAATTACTATCTTCATCATCGTCAACGTCCTGTTCTATTCGTCTTTCTTCACCAATTATCCCAAGGGCGTCCGTGACGCCTTTCAGACATTAAACCTTTGGAAAACTCGCACGAGCGAGCACCCTCATCCATTCCTGCAATACTTTGAATGGCTCAGACTGATGGAGTCGCCAATATTGTTGTTGGGCGCAGTCGGAGCTGCGATTGCGGTCTGGCGGGGGAACAATCGGTTTGCGTTGTTCGTCGCCCAATGGGGCTTCGGACTGCTGGTAGCGTACTCACTGGTGAAGTACAAGACTCCCTGGATCTCTCTGAATTTCATTGTTCCCATAGCCATCATTGCTGGTTACGGACTAGATCAACTTTACCGGAGGTATGGGCAGCCCTGGGTTCCGCTGGCGCTGATTGGAGGAGCGATCGCGCTTCTGGTTTACGGACGGATGGTTAAGCTCAAGGACGTTAATGAAGGCCTTGCGGCGGGCGTCAGCTGGGATTTCGATTTTTCCAAAAACTGGCCCGCGATCGTCGCGATTGGGCTGTTGGCGGTTTACGCCGGATACGTCCTCTATTCGAGATCTGATCGAAACAAGCTCTCGCCGCACTTCTACGTCGCGGCTGCGATCGTCCTCGTCGTACTCGGCTATCAAATGTTTCAGCTTAACTTCAGACACTACGACGACGAGCAATACGTTTACGTTTATGCTCACACCCGGCGCGAGACGCTCGCGATGCTCGCCGAGGTCGACCACGTGGCGAACGTTTTGAAAACCGGAAACGATACCGGAATCGCGATAGTCTCGAGAGAGTATTGGCCGCTGCCCTGGTATTTCCGCAACTATTCGCGCGTCGGCTATTACAACCAGATCGTGCCCACCAACGAGCCGGTAATTATCGGCGCCACGACCGAGGAAGAGCAGCTCAAAACCGCCTACGGCGAACGATATCAATTAGTAAATTCCGGCGTTGCGAACGGCGCCTTTCCCCTCCGACCGGGCGTCGATCTGCTACTGTTTGTGCGTAAGGACATAGCGCGGTAGTAATAAACAGACTTAGGACCGAATCGAATGCCTAATGGGTTGCTCGAGTTTGAGTGGGATCCAAAGAAGGGCCGCGAGTAATCTGCGCAAGCACCATATTTCATTTAGAGAAGCCGCCATGGTATTCAGCGATGTGCTCGCGAAAACCTATGACGACTCAGCGCACTCGCATGGTGAACAAAGATACGTTACGCTTGGGATGTCGGATCAGGGCCGCGTGCTTGTCGTAGCTCATACAATGCGCGGCGAAACGGTCAGAATAATCAGTGCTCGAAAAGCTACGAAGCGTGAACGAAAAGCTTATGAAGAAAAAACTAAATAAAGCGGAAATCGAGGACGCTCTGTTGCCGGAATACGATTTCAGCAAAATGAAACTCGTGGGACGTGGGATTTACGCCAAACGATTTCGCTCCGGAACGAATCTGGTGCTCTTAGATCGCGACGTTAGAGAAGCTTTTCCGGATGACCAATCCGTGAACGAGGCTTTGCGCGTGATTGCAAACGTCGCCAAAAGACAGGCGAAGCCGATTCGAAAGAATTCGGCGAAGGGCCGACGTCAATCATCACAGGCCCGTTCCGGCAAAGCCCGAGCTGCATGAGCGAAAAGATGAAGAACAAGAAAGATGGGACACCTGTGCCTGCTACTAAAGACGTCGAGCTGGTAGTCACGCCGGAAGACTATGAGGCAGGCTTAAAGCGCGGCTGGACAAACGATGACATGCTCAAGCCCGGGCGATACAAACTGAAGCGCGGCGGTTTTCTGGCGCGACATCCAGAGTTGAAAATTAAGCAGAAGAAGCGAGCGTGATAGACCGGGTTAAAGCTGCTCAGCCAGAACAGAGTATTCCTGCCCCGCCTCAATCAGCAAAACTATGATGCGTCTTCCCAAATTTGAATACCGTACGCCGCGCACCATCGCAGAGGCGGTGAAGATTATCGGCGACAGCGGGCCGGAGGCGCAGTTTGTGGCCGGAGGCACCGATCTCTATCCCAACATGAAGCGCCGGCAACAGACCCCGCGGACGGTTATCTCAGTGATGCGGCTATCTGAACTGAATCAGGTAACCGGGGACGGGGGCCAGGGGCTGGTCATAGGAGCCTCGGTGACGCTGAGGGATATTTGTGAGAACGAGATCATTAAACGCGACTATCCGGTCATCGCCAGCGCGGCGCGCACGATCTCCACGCCAATTCTGCGTAACATGGGCACGATTGGCGGCAACCTCCTGCTGGACACGCGCTGCAATTACTACGACCAGAATTACGAGTGGCGTAAAGGCATCAATTTCTGTTTGAAGAAAGACGGCGATGTATGTTGGGTCGCTCCCGGCAGTTCCAAGTGCTGGGCCGTTCAGTCTTCAGATCTGGTGCCGGTGATGGTGGCCATGGGAGCAAGGTTTCGTCTGGTATCGACTTTGGGCGAGCGCATGATCGACGCGGCCGGATTCTATAACGACGATGGGATCGACTATCTCAAGAAGCGCGCGGACGAATTGCTGGTCGACATTCATCTTCCGCCTACCAACGGCTGGCGCGCTTCCTATCAGAAGCTTCGTCGCCGCGGCGCGTTTGATTTTCCCGTTCTGGGCGTCGCGGCCTGGATTCGCTACGGAAAGGGCGGCAGCGACGGGGTGATCGCCGACGCCAGAATTGTTCTGGGGGCCGTCGCGCCCTCGCCTATTCAAGTGAGTGAAGCGGCGCAAGAGTTGATTGGAAAGCCCTTCGGCGACGAACAGATCCAGGCGGCGGCGGAAGCCTGTTACAACAAAGCGCGGCCGCTCGATAATACTGACTTTGTCATGAACTGGCGGAAACAAATGACTCGCCAGTACACCTTGCGTGCGCTGAAACAACTGCAGGATCTTTGATCTTGGGTCTTTGGTCTTTGCTTCCTTCACAAACATGAGCGGTCAGTCGACAGATCTCAAAGATCAAAGATCAAAGATCAAAGGTCAGGTTTCAGCAATCATCCTCGCCGCCGGACTCTCCCGACGGATGGGCGCGTTCAAGCCGCTCCTACCCTTTGGCGGCAGTACGGTAATCGAGAGCTGCATCGCCAACTTGCGCAGTGCCGGTGTTGAAAACCTCGTCATCGTTGTCGGTCATCATCATGAAGAGGTTCGAGCGAAGCTCCAAGACCAGGACGTCGCCTTTGCCGTCAATCCCGATCCCGAAAGCGAGATGAGCGTTTCGATCGCCTGCGGACTGAAGCTGATCGATGAGAGCGCAAAAGCGCTCTTGATCACTCCAGTAGATCATCCGGCCGTGCCCCCGGAAATTGTCACGCAATTAATCAACGAATGGCGGGCCGGCGCGCGGTTGCTGCAACCCGAACACAACGGCCGCGGTGGACATCCGGTCTTAATCGATCTTGTCTATCGTCAGGAATTGCTTACCCTGGATCCGGATCAGGGCTTACGGGGTCTCTTTGCCGCTCATCGCGGAGCAGTGCGGCGGGTGTCCGTCGCTTCCCCCTACGTTGCGCGCGATCTGGACACGTGGGAAGATTACCAGCAGCTGCACCAGGACGTTTTTGGCGTTCCTCCGGCTGGTATTTGACCGATATTGCGCCGGTTACTAGCGAAGTCCAACGAGACTGCCCCGAGGCTCATCTAAGCCGTGTTGAATCGTCGTCCGGCCGAAGTGGTTAAAGGCTGGCAACGAATTAAGGAGCTTGAATGTTAACCAGAATTCGAAGACGTAGCGTGGTCGCTATCCTTCTTTTCGTCTTCAGCGTAATGATCTCGGCCCCGACCGGGGCGCAGAATCGCGCGGCTGATTTTTCTCTGCAGGCCATCGACGGTCCGGCCGTGACTTCTGAGAGTTTGCGCGGGGAAGTCGTGGTGCTGGCCTTTGGCGCATCATGGCTGCCGCTCACCCGTAATCAAATGGAAGCGGTGAAGAAACTGGCCGATCAATACGCGGGACGGGGCGTCGCGGTTTACTGGGTGAGCACCGAATCAGAATCTGCGAAATCGAAAAACTACGCTTCCGACGAACAACTTCGCGAATTAGGTCGGCGATATAAAGCTTCAGTGCTGCGTGATCCGGATGGCGCAGTTTCAAAAAAACTGGGAGTGGATCAATTACCCTCGGTGGTGATCATTGATAAGCAGGGGAACATCGCCAACACCATCGGCGGCATGGATCCGAATGCTAATCTGGCGACTCAATTGGCGGCGCGCCTGGACAAGCTCCTTTAAAGACAGGCCCTGAGCTGATCAGCTCGTAAAGCAGACGCACCGGCAGTCCCACCACGTTGGAATACTCCCCCTTGATTCCTTTTATGAATCGCGCTCCCAATCCCTGAATTGCATAAGCGCCGGCCTTGTCCATCGGCTCGCCCGAGCTCACATACCACTCGACTTCATCTTCGTCCATATCCGCAAAACTTACTTCAGTCACCGCGTAAGCTGTGCCTGGCTCGACCGTGGAGCCATTGAAAACGGTTACGCCCGTCAGCACCTCGTGATTGCGTCCTTGTAAGAGCCGCAGCATCCGGCGGGCGTCCTCGTCGTCGCGCGGCTTCCCGAGAATCTCGCCGTCGACAACCACGACGGTATCGGCGGCCACAATCGTTGCGCCGGGAACACGCAGCCTGACTTCCTCAGCTTTGGCCCGCGCCACTCTGGTAACGTAGGTGGGCGCGTCTTCGTGTGCGAATCTGGATTCGTCGATATTGGCGGCAACGGCTTCGAACGGCCAGCCGATGTTGCGCAAAATCTCGGCGCGGCGGGGGCTGGCCGAAGCAAGGACCAGCGTGGGCATGGCGATCATTTAGCTGATTCTCCGTCCGTGATTAGTTAAATCGATGATTTGAAGCTCACTCACTTGGTTGTTTCGCTTATCTTCCATTAAACTGCAAAACTTAATTTGTAGCACGCACATCTTTGCGCGTGAGTCACGGGCGGGACTCCCGGCCACTTTGCGAGCCTAAGACGATGATTGATCTGGCCCGTTTGTTACCAAAACTTGTAAAAGCCACCGGAACCAATCCCGAAATGGCTGAGATCGCGGCCCGGCTAGCCTGGACCCGCGCCGCCGGTGAAGGCTTGCGCCCACACGCGGTTCCATCACGGCTCGTTCGTAGAACCTTGATCGTAGTAGTGGCGGACGCGATTTGGCAGAACCAGTTGCAGACGATGGCCGCGGAACTTGTCTTTCGCATCAATCAATTGCTGGGCAGCTCGGTTGTTGACTTTATCGAATTCCGGATCGATCCGGCAATGATTGAGAAGGCCCGGTCGCGATCGTGGATGCCAAAACCTGCTTCAGATTTCGAAAAGCGAGCGCCGATTCCGGCGGATGTGCTTTCAGCAGCCGGCCACATCGCGGACGCCGATTTGCGACAGCGATTCGTGCGCGCCGCGGAAAACTGTATAAATCGCCGCGCCGCAAAGCGAATGGATTTACCCTGAAACATCATGCCTATTTCCGAAGCTGACATCGAGAAGATTGCCTTCCTGGCTCACCTGGAGATCACCGACGAAGAGCGACGCATTTTTGCTCCTCAGATCGCCGAGATCGTTACCTATGTCGAGCAACTTAACGAAGTTGACACCGGCGCGATCGAGCCCGCTCTCGGGGGCCTGACGCCTGAAGGTGAACGGACTGAGGCCGCGCGTGCCGATGAAGTGCAGCCGTCTTTGGGACAAGCGCTGGCCCTCGATCAGGCGCCCGATCCGGCTTCGGGACATTTTCGCGTACCGAAGGTGCTCGGGTAATCCACTAATCACACGAACAGTTTTGCGCTATGAGCGACGGCTTGAAACATCTGCGAGATCGCATCGCCCGCGGCGAGACTACGGCGCGCGCGACGGTTGAGACTGCGCTCGACGCGGCTGAAAAGTTGAACGGTACCCTCAACGCCTTTCTTGAAATCGACCGCGCCGGCGCCCTGACACGCGCCGGTGAGGTTGATTCCAAACTGAAGTCGCAGACTGAACCTAATGCCCTGCCCTTAGCCGGAGTGCCCATCGCCGTCAAAGACAACATCTGCGTGCGCGGAATGCAGTCGTCTTGCGGCTCGCGCATCCTGGGACCTTATCATCCGCCGTACAACGCGACCGCAATCGAACGCTTACTGGATGCGGGCGCAGTAATTATCGGCAAGACTAACTGCGACGAGTTTGCCATGGGATCGTCGAACGAGAATTCCGCCTTTGGGCCGGTAAAGAACCCCTGGGACACTTCGCGTGTTCCCGGCGGATCCTCCGGCGGCTCGGCAGCGGCGGTGGCTGCCGGAATTGTGCCCGTCGCTCTCGGGTCCGACACCGGCGGATCGGTGCGCCAACCGGCCTCGCTCTGTGGCGTGATCGGAATGAAGCCGACGTACGGCCGGATCTCACGCTATGGCCTGGTCGCTTTTGGCTCGTCGCTGGATCAAATCGGTGTACTGGCCCGGCAGACGGCCGACGCGGCAGCAGTGATGAGAGTCATGGCCGGACGCGATCCGCACGACGCCACCACCGCCGACACTCCGGTCCCCGATTATTCGGCTTCACTTGAGAAAGCGATTAGCGGTCAGCGGCTCGGTGTTTCGCGGGCTCTCCTCGGCGCGGGGTTGGATGAAGAAGTGCGCACCGCGATCGATGAGGCTATCAACACTTACCGGGAACTCGGAGCTGAAATTGTCGACATCGATCTGCCCCACGCAAAGTACGCAATCGCGGTTTATTACATCATCGCTACGGCGGAAGCTTCTTCGAATCTCGCTCGGTATGATGGCGTCCGTTACGGATTTCGCGCCGAAGACGCACCCGCGTTGCGCGATATGTATCGCCGGACACGCGATGAGGGTTTCGGTCCGGAGGTTAAGCGGCGCATCATGCTCGGCACCTATGTGCTTTCGGCTGGTTACTACGACGCTTACTATCTTCGGGCGCAAAAAGTTCGCGGATTAATCCGGCAGGATTTTGCGAACGCCTTTGCAAAGTGCGACGCCGTCCTGACACCCACGGCCCCGACGCCGGCATTTCTTTCCGGGGAGAAAGTTGACGATCCGCTTGCGATGTACCTGAACGATATCTACACAGTTACGGCCAACCTGGCAGGTATTCCCGGGATTAGCGTACCGTGCGGGCTTTCTTCAGAGGGTCTGCCGATCGGTTTGCAACTACTCGGTCCCAACTGGAGTGAGGCGACGCTCCTAAATCTCGCGCACGCCTATCAAACGGCGCGGCCGTTGGATGCGCAACCGAGAGTTCACGCTTAGATGTGGAGTGCGCCGACATCGGCGGCGCTTTGGATTTCGGGTTTATCAAAAGCGGCGTCGCACTACGTTTGCCGCCGCATTCCAAAATCGACATTCGAAAACTTCTCGCGAAAATCCGCCGAGCGGCGGCGAAGCTCAAGCCACTCTCCAAAAAGGTTGGGAGTCTGGAGCCAAACGGCGATCCACTCGGATATCTCAGCTTGTTCACTACGAATCGCTGGGCTGTGGGCCGGGTCCCTGGCCATTGAGTCGGCGCGTTGCCGGGCAGCCACGGCAAGCTTTCGCGCGCTGTGCGCGTCAGCCTTGTTTCCCGCCAATTCCATTTCATTTCTCAACGTCTCCAATTTCAAGATGAAGGCTTCGGCCTGTTGAAGCCGCAAAGGCTTTTCGACCGCGAAGGTTTCCAGACCGCCCAGCCTCGTAACTTCCGCAGCGATCTTCTTTTGACGCCAACGCGCATCAAACTCAATGACTTCCGGATGACGCAATTCCGCGCCTTCGTCAGCCAGCACGCGGGCGATCGCCGCCGGACTCTCGACCGCTCCTTCGCCAAACTGCGCCCGAAGCGACCTTTGAATCTTTCGTAGCTCGGCCGCGCCAACCATGGGGCGGCCCAGATCATCCCACACTGCGGTCACCAGCTCGTGTTTGGTGGGCTGTTTTGAAATCCTTCGCGTCATCGGTCAGCTGCTACCTTTGCCGCCAAAACTATACAAGATAGAATCGGAATCTGCCGCGAAGATGCTTCAGGGGCAGGTCCCCAGGTAACCCATGGCTATATCCACTCACAACCAACACATCTTGCGCGCAATAATCCTGCTCGTTGCGTTATGTGCTTCGGCCTCAATTGGCTGGGCCCAAAAAAGAGCGGTCCTGACGCGAATTGAAGTCGTCGGTCTGAAGCGCATTCCGCCCGCCCAGGTGATCGCTTCGAGTGAACTCAAAGTTGGCGACACGGTAGATACAAGCATGCTGGATGCGGCCGCTACCCGGCTGATGCAAACCGGCCTGTTCAAGAAGCTAACCTATCGAGTGCGCGGCACCGCCACTCAAGTCGCCGTCATTTTCGAAGTTGAGGAAGCCAACCGCAGCCTGCCGGTTGTGTTCGAAAATTTTGTCTGGTTCACGGACGACGAGCTCTCCAACGCAATTCGCAACGAAATTCCCTTCTTCAATGGAACTGCTCCCGAGGCTGGTGACTCGACTGAAAAAATTAAGTTCGCGCTGCAACGCCTGCTGAACGAGAAGAATATTCCCGGCCGGGTTGAAGTGATGCCGTACTCAGATCTGGCGAAAGGCAAACAGGAGTTTCTGTTCACCGTGAGAGGAGCCAAGATTCCGGTCTGCGGTCTGCGCTTTCCCGGCGCGGAAGCAGTGCCGGAAGATGAATTGATCAAGGCTTCACAGTCTCTCGTCAATTCGAACTACTCGCGAAAAGACATCAGCGGCTTTGCGCACTACACACTGTTTCCTTTGTATCGCCGCCTGGGCCGGCTCCGCGCCCAATTCAAAGAACCGACGCCCACTCTGGCGGAAAATCTTCCCAACTGTTCGAACGGAGTAATCGTTTCCGTGCCCGTGGATGAGGGCGCAGTCTATTCGTGGGGCGCCGCCGAATGGAACGGTAATCAGAGTTTGTCGGCCGCGGACCTGTCCACGGCGCTGGGTATGAAACCGGGCGAAATCGCGGACGGAAATAAGATCGATGCGGGACTCAAGGAAGTAAGGAAAGCCTACGGGCGCAAAGGATATATCTCGGTCCGAACCAACGAGTCATACGAGTTTGACGGGACAGCCCAGCGAGTCACTTATCGATTTGTGGTTCTGGAGGGCCGGCAGTATCACATGGGCAGCCTGGTCATAAACGGCCTGGCGCCCGAGCTGTCCCAGACCCTGAAGGAGGGCTGGACGCTCGCGCCAGGGGCCGTATTCGATGAGAGTTATGTCGACGATTTTCGTTTGAATGCGCTGCCGAAGTTTGTGGGTACGCAGATGCAGCGCTCGCTCGCTTTTCGGGCCACCGCGATTGCCGAAAGCAAACCTGACACACAAAAGGGGACCGTAGACATCATCATCACTTTCAAAGAACGCCAGTAACGCAGCTGTATTTGCTGCGAGCAGGCTAATCCAAACAGCCGGCAGAAGGACAATCACAAGTGGAAGATCGCCTCCTCACTTTGCTTGCGACCATCAAAGCCGACTTCCAAAGCAAACCTTTCGTTCCTCATCGCATCTTCAAACAGGGCGACGCCCAGACAATTGGCGCTCATTTCTGGCCCGGCCGATATCTCAAACGGGATCGGACTGAAGATGAAGAACGCTTCTTCCAGGTTGAACCAGAGAGCAAAGTTTTAGCCCGGATGCGCTGGCAACCGAATCGCGCCGAACATCCCACTCTCCTGGTTTGGCACGGCATGGAAGGCTCGACCGCTTCCGGCTATATGCTGGTCACGGCTGAAAAAGCTTTTCGCGCCGGCCTTAACGTGGTGAGGATGAATTTTCGAAACTGCGGTGGCACTGAACATCTTTCGCCCAAGCTTTATCACGCGGGATTGACGGAAGATTTACGGGTAATTGTCTCCGAGTTAATTGAGCGCGATGGTTTGTCCAACCTGTTCCTCGCGGGATTTTCCCTGGGAGGCAACCAGGTTCTGAAGCTGGCCGGCGAATATGGCGAACATCCGCCGCCAGAGATAAAAGGCATCTGCGCCGTCTCGCCTCCGATCAATCTCGCCGCCGGAGCCGTTCTGCTGATTGAGCGTCGCAACTGGGTTTATCATCGTGATTTTCTGCGCCGCCTGAAAAAACGGCTGCGGCGGAAGGAGCAACTCTTCCCTGCCCTTTATGACTCCAGCGCCCTCCGCACCGTTCGCACCACCAGAGAGTTCGACGATAAATGTGTCGCGCCCGCGTTTGGCTTTGCCGGCGCCGACGATTACTACGCGAAGGCCAGCTCGCTTCCTTTCATCAGCCGGATCCGGATTCCGACGTTGATCATTCACGCGGAAGACGATCCGTTCGTCCCCTTCGCGCCGCTGCGCGATCCGTCGATCGCCTCGAATCCCTACGTGCTCCTGCTTGGGACTGAACGCGGCGGCCACGTGGCGTTCCTGTCGGCAAGCCCTGGTGAAGAACGTTTCTGGGCAGAGAATCGCATAGTGGAGTTTTGTCAGGTGATCGCCCAGAGCTAGTTTGATTGTCCCGAGCCAAGCGCTAATTCTCGATCTTCTTCAACAACCGGTCGGCGTGATTGCGGGCGATGAGCGGGATGTGTTCGTCGATGCGCAGTTCCTGCAACAGCGGGACGAGCTGCCGCGGGTCGGACAGTCCGCCACGGGTGAGGAGTCTTTCCATCAAATCCATAAGTTGCGGCGCATTCAACGGTTGCAGCTCGCGGGCCAGCTTGAGGTCGAAAATCAGGATGGCTTGATCGGTGACACGTCGATATTCATTCGCCAGCGACCAGGCCTGCTTGTTGCTGCTCCAGTTGAAGGCGGCGGTGCGTTTGCGCCGACTGTCGTCCATTTGCAGGCGATAGGTTCCCAGATGCGAAAAGTCTTTGGCCGACTGGTAATTCTCGTCTGAGTCAAGAAATCGCAACGCAGTCCACAGCGCCAGAATGCGGCCCAGCGCGGCGGTAGATAGCTCTACCGGCTCGACAATCGGAGTTTCCGCGCCTTTGCGCTCGAAGGTGATCGTGCCGCGGCCTTGCGCGTCATGCTCGATCAAAATGTGGCGAATAATGAATTGCGGCTGCGCAAAGTCGTAACTATAGCGGGTGGGATCGGGCGGCTTTTTATTGTCCTCGCGAAGCGGCGTTGGGCTGGGTTCTGTGGTTGGCCGATCGTTGCGCTTGGTTTCCTGGGCCGAACAGATCGTCGCGGTCGCAATTAATAACCCGGCCAACAGCAGTCGTATGAATTTTCGCACCGAGGCAGGATAGAACAGTTTGCGCTGTGCGCTCAACGCGGGAGCGAAGTACGATGACGGAAAGAGCTATTCGAACTTGACTGAAACGAGTTTCGAGACGCCGACTTCTTCCATCGTCACACCATAAAGCGCGCGCGCAGTCTCCATGGTGCGTTTGTTATGGGTGATGACGATGAACTGAGTGTTCTCAGACATAGCGACAACTTTGCCGGTAAAACGGCCAATATTCGCTTCATCGAGTGGCGCGTCGACTTCATCGAGCAGGCAGAAAGGAGAAGGCCGGTAATGAAAGATTCCGAGGACGAGGGCCAGCGCCGCCATTGCTTTTTCACCGCCTGAGAGCAAGAGCACGTTTTGCAGACGCTTACCGGGCGGTTGGGCAATTATGTCGATGCCGGAATCGAGCGCGTCGTCAGTGTCGATCAAGCTCATTTCGCCACGGCCGCCGCCGAATAGTTCCTTGAACAGCTCGCTGAAATTCTGATTGATCTTCTCAAAGGCATCGCGAAAACGTTCGCGTGAGCGCCGCTTGATCTCGCGCAGGGCTTCTTCGGTAGCCGCGATTCCCTGGGTGATGTCGTTGTGTTGAATCGTCAGGAACGCCAGGCGCTCGTCGGCCTCAGACAGCTCTTCGAGGGCCATCATGTTGACGGCGCCAAAATTCTCGAGCCGCTCGCGTAAGTCCTCAACTCGGGTGCGCTCGGTTTCCAGATTGAATTCGTCGCCGATGGTCACTTCCCGAGCCAGCTCTTCCAAACTTTGGTTCAGTTCGTTAGCGCACGACTCGCGGACAAAGGTTACGCGCGCCTGCGCCTCAGCCCGTTGGACTTCCACCGCCGCGCGAGCGTCGCGGGAAGCAGCCGCGGTGCGATTCAACTCGGCCAGTTCCGCGGCCTGCGCGTCGGCGCTTTCGCGCGCCGCAGTCAGGCGCGCCGTGGCGGCGGCAATCTGGTCCTCTTCCCGGGCTTTCTCTTCGTCTACCGAAGCGGCCAGCCGGTCAATCTCGTTAATTGAGTTGCCAAGTTCATCGATGCGGGAAGCGGCTTCGCTCAGTTCGAGTTGGTGACGAAGGGCACGCGAATTCACTTCTTCACGTTCCGCTTCCAGACGGCGCAAATCCGCGGCCGTCGAGCGCCGGCGTTCGGCTGCTCCCGCAGCCTCGGCGCGCTGCTGATTGAGCAACTCGCTGCCGGCTTCTGCTTCCTGCTTGAGCCCGATTAGGCGTTTTGCCGTTTGCTCGATTCTCTCCTGGGTAGCGCGGCGCAGAGATTCCGCGGTTTCGCCTTCGCCGAGAGTACGAGTGCGGCTTTCTTCCACGTCGCGGCGTTCCTGTTGCAGTCGTTCCGTGTCATCGTTAACGACGCGCATGTGCCGCTCAGTCCGCTCAACATCCTGTTGCAACGTGCCCGCGTTAAGCTCGCGCGCCATCACCTCGCGTTCCTCGCGGGCAATCGAGGCATTCAGCAACACCACGGATTCTTCCAGACCGGTGAGGCGGCCACGAGCATCCTTTACGGCGACTTCCGCGACGGCGAGCTCGGCGCCTAAGTTCTCGGCGCGCGATTCCAGCTCGCGCAGTTCGCGTTTGAAAGTGAGCAGACCGGCGCCTTCTTCCAACGCCTGACCGTTGCCGGCGTTGACGAATTGCCCGCCGGCGACCCAATCGCCATCGGTCGTGACGAACATGTCGCCCGTCGCCAGCGAAAGTGCGGTCGCGTCGTCGAGCGTGTCCACAATGCGGGCGCACATTTTCTCGGGCAGCGTGCGTTCGAGCACCGTCAGCAGTTCGGGCGGTGCGTTGAGAATGTCACCTACCCGCGGCCCATCGATGCCGACTGGAAGATACTGATGCCTGTTCGCGGTCGCGTTGGTTGCCTGCCCGAGGAAGGTCATGACATCAGCTTCATCGCTGCCGCCGTGAAAGCCGGTAACCAGGAAAGTCGCGCGTCCGGCCTGGTTGCTCTTTAACCAGGTGGCGGCCCGAATCGCGTCTTCAGATGTCGGCACCAGAATCGATTGCAACGACGAGCCGAACACACCTTCGACCGCCCGCTCCCATCGCGCGTCAACCTGCACCGCATCGGCCAGAGTGCCAATCAGATGAAACTCTTCGCTTTCATTTGCCGAAAAGGCTTCCTGCACGGCCAGCGAATAATGCGCGCGGCGCTGATCGAGCTCCTCAAAGCTTTCAAGCCGGTGCTGCGCGCGCGAGTAGTCATCGCGCACCCGGCTTTGTTCGGCGTCCGTGTCCGAGACTCGCTCGTGTCCTTCGATTACTGCTTTGAAGGCCGATTCACGTTCGGCATTCAGTTTTGAAAACTTCGCCCGAGCAGTTGAGATTTCCTGTTGAAGTCTTTCGGCTTCAGCGGTTCGTTGCGCGTGAGCAGCGGCGGCGCGTTCGCCTTCTCGGGCCAGGCCTTCCGCCTGCTGCGCGAGTTTTTCCAGCGCGTTCTCGAGCTGCCGGGCCAACTCGTTGAGCCGCTCGGCGGCCGCGGTCTGAGTCAATAACTCAAGCCGGGCTGTTTCAATTTCGTTTTCCGCTTGCGAGACTTCGGAGAGCCTCTGCGCCTGCGCTTCTTCGGCGGACCTCAGCGACACCGTGGCTTGCTGGTTATCCGCATCCAGCGTGGCATCAAGTTGGCGCAAACGCTCCAACTCAGACTCGATCACCACTAAGCGCGCACTCAGGCCCTCAACTTCTCGTTCAATTTCCGCCTGCCGCTTGGTTAGCGTCTCGATCTGTTCGACCTGATAGACGCGCTCGCGGATGCGACGATCGCGCTGCAGAGCGGCCTCAGCTACGGCCGCACGCACCTGCGCCAACTCGTCTTCAAGCGCCCGCGCAGACTGAGTAGCGTTCCGACTCTGCTCTTCGCGTTCAGCGAGGGCCGTGGCCAGCCGATCATCTTCTTCGTTAGCGCTATCGAGTTGGGCCTGGGTCTGTTCCAGCAGGACGACGAGACTCTGCTCTTCGGCAACATAGACCCGGCGGAGGAGTTCGCGCAGTTCTTCCCGTTGAATGCGATAACGGCGAGCCTTGGCTGCCTGTCGCCGCAGGCTGTTAACCTGCCGCTCAATTTCGGCGATGATGTCTGAAACGCGACTGAGATTGGAGCGCGCCGATTCCAGACGGGCTTCGGCTGCGCGCTGCCGGACGCGAAACTTGGTGATGCCCGCCGCCTCTTCAATGATCGTGCGGCGGTCCATGGGCTTGGCGGAAAGAATCTGGCCGATGCGGCCCTGCTCGATGATGGCGTAATGTCCGCCGGCCAAACCAGTGCCCGAGAAGAGATCCTGAATGTCGCGCAGGCGGCATGGTCGATCGTTAAGGAGATATTCGCTTTCGCCGGAGCGATAAAGACGACGCGTAACCGAAACTGCTTCGCCTGGAGCAAACTCCAAGGCCAGGTTGCGCCGGCGCCAGTGACGATGATGATGAGTCGCGGACTTTACTGGAACCAGCGGCGCGTCAGTTGTCGCAGCCGCTTCGGCTATGGGTTCTGCAGTTTCCGGTGTCTCGGTGGCTGGCGCGGGCGTCTCGGCAGCGGCGACCGCTTCAACAGCGGTAGCCGGAATCTCTACTTCTTCAAAAACCGCTGTCTGTTCGTCGATATGTTCAAGGGTCGAGTCGATATCTTCGATGTCGGGCTCAGACTCAATGAACTCATCGCGCACCATGTGCAGCACGACTTCGGCCATGCCGCTGGGTTGCCGGTTGCGCGAGCCCTGAAAGATCACGTCCTTCATCTCGGCGCCGCGCAGGTGCTTAACGCGCTGCTCGCCCAGAACCCAGGCAATAGCGTCGGCTACGTTGCTTTTACCGCAACCATTCGGACCTACAACCGCAGTTATCCCGTCACCGGTGAAAACGAGGTCAGTATGGTCGGCGAAGGACTTGAATCCCGTGATTTCGAGACGTTTGAGCTTGAACATCGGTGTCCGTCATTTGATGCGGGGGGTGACGGGCATCAAAGGCGACTTTTCGCAGTGGCAATATAGAGGTACGTCGCCCACATGTCAACAACAACTTGAGCCGAGGAACTTTAAGTCATGGAACCGACCGACTTTAGTCAGCGAGCACTGATTGCGCCAGGCTCAGCCTCAGAAGAGATTGTAAGAGTTTGTGCTTACTAAGAACCGTTTCAGAGGTACGGCTATGCCGTCTGATGTGCGGAAGGCCTTCGGCCTTCCGACACACTCGCCATTGAATCTCGGGCTACGCCCAGATTTTGGGCGCAGCCCGCAAATTCGGGTGTCAATCGACCGAATCGCGGAGCGCTTCCGCACATCAGGTGGGATAGCCGAATCCATTGGCTGCGAGAGAAACCGGATTCTACGAGGCAGCCCGTTTTTTCAACATGAAGTTGATGCCTTTGCGCAGCCCCTCGGGCGTGGTGGCTTCATATCGCAGCATATTGCTGTCAATGAAGACCGTCGGGGTGCCCGAGACCCCGGCTGCCGCTCCGCGTTGCTGGTCGGCAAGAATTCGTTGCAGCACCTCGTTGGTGTCCATGTCCGGGATGAATTGCTCAATATTCAGCTTGAGCTCGCGGGCATAGGATACGAAGACCGGCCGTGGGTCATCGGCTTCCGCCCAGGCTTTCTGGTTTAGGTAAAGCCGGTCATGCATCTCCCAAAACTTGTTTTGATTTCGGGCCGCTTCCGCTGCCTGGGCCGCGGCCATGGCGTTCTTGTGAATCTTAGCCAGCGGAAAATGGTGAAAGACGATTCGGAGTTGATCCCCGTATTCAGCTTCTATTTTCTTCAGCTCAGGGTACAGCAACCCGCATGGCGGACACTGATAGTCGCCATACTCATCCAGCACCACTGGCGAATTGACCTTAACGTTTGGTTTGGTTAAGTCAGGGTCGGAAGAAGCAGACGGCGAAGTAGCCGGCGCGCTGAGAGCCGGATTGGAAGGGTTCATTGCCGCGTACGGCGAGTTGGAAGAACTGCTGTCAGAGTTACGTCGCCAAAGCGCCAGCGTTATCCCCACAGCGCCGGCCAGAACGATCAGGATGATGATAAATGGTAGATATCGTTTCATGAGTCGTGTTAGTGCGGTTTCCTTCCCGCCCCGTTAAAAACGATCCACGAAATCACACGAAACGGCACTAACAAGCCTTGTCAAAGTTCGTGTATTTCGTAGATCGTCTTACTTGAAAAACCGCAATCTTCAAAATCAGAATATGACCTAAGAATGCACGGCCACGCGTGGCATCTCCCGGCCGTCTCCGCCTTCAGCCGGAGTCAGCACGCGGAGAGGCTCTGGCCATTCGACACTTGGAATTGAATCAGGTCCGTAGCGACCATCACGGCCTTTCGATTTTTCCTTGAGCGCCTTCAGAACCTTCTCAGGCGTAATCGGGACTTCATCGATGCGGACGCCGACAGCATTGTAAACCGCGTTCGCGACCGCCGGAGGCACCGGCAGCAAAGGTCCCTGGCCGACTTCCTTGGCGCCGAAGGGACCATTGGGATCCGGATCTTCAATCAGGAAGGTCTTCACGTCGCACATTTCGATCGTCGTCGGGCTCTTGTATTCCAGCATCGAGGGAAACTTGTGCACGACATTGCGATTACTGCGATAGACCATCTCTTCCATCAGGATCTCGCCGAGACCCATGTACACGCTGCCCTCGACTTGTCCCATTACCAGCATTGGATTGATCGACTTTCCAATATCGTGCGCGATCCAAACCCGCTCGACTACGACGATGCCCGTGTCCGGATCGACGTCGACTTCGGCAACTGCGGCGGAATAACTATAAGCCGGCGAAGGGCCCACACCCGCGCCTTTATATTTTCCCGGCGAGCGCGGCGGCGAATAAGACCCAACCGTCCCGATCGTGCCGAATTTTGATTCGGCCAGCACTACTGCTTCAGCGAACGAGACGCCCACTTCGGGATTCTCGACATCAAAAGCGCGCCGTTCGGCGAAAGAAATATTTTCAATCGGGACGCTGAGTTTCTCAGCCACCGCCATGGTTAAGAGTTCGCGCGCGCGTTCGGCAGCCTGGATGGCGGCATTGCCGGTCATCAAAGTGACGCGGCTGGAATAGCTGCCAAGATCGACGGGCGTTAAATCCGTATCCGCCGTAACTACGCGAATATCGAAGGGGTCGATTCCGAGGATCTCGGCGACGATGTAGGCGAGAATCGAATCCGATCCCTGGCCAATGTCGGTCGAGCCACACATCACGCAGACTCCGCCCTGGCGATCGAGACGCAACTGCACACCAGACTGCGGCATGTTGTTCCAGTAGATGGGCAACCCGGCGCCGCAAATGTATGAACTGCAGGCGATGCCAATGCCCTTTCCGTAGGGAAGACTTCTATTCTCAGATGACCCCGTCGTTGCGGGCGCGTTCCACGAGAACTTGTTCTTCCAATCAGATCCGTTAACCACTTTGTCGATGCAGGCACCCAGGCCCATGCTACCGATGCGCAAGTAATTCGCCGTGACTGAATTCGGTTTCACCAGATGCGCACCGCGCATTTCCGCCGGATCCAGACGAAGCTCTTCAGCAATCTTGTCCAGATGAACTTCCAGCGCATAACGCGGCTGCGGCGTTCCGTGTCCGCGCTTAGGCCCGCACGGCGGCTTGTTGGTAAAAGCGCGCAGACCTTCAAACTTGTACCGCGGCACTTCGTACGTCACGGTCTGCAGTGCGCCGGTGTAGAAGGTGCTGGCGACTCCGTAACTTCCGTAAGCTCCGCCGTCAAGAAATGATTTGAAGTGCATCGCCGTAATCGCGCCGTCTTTCTTCACACCGGTCTTGACGTGCATCAACACCGGGTGGCGGCCACGATGACAATAGAAAACCTCTTCTCGAGTAAGCGTGCACTTCACCGGACGCCCGGTCAGCATCGCGAGCTTGGCCACGACGACTTCGTGATTAAAAGGATCGCTTTTGCCGCCAAAGCCGCCGCCGTTGGGCGTAGCGATTACGCGGATGTGGCTGGCCGGAATCTGGAGAACTTTGGTTAAGGCGCGATGAACGTAATGAGGTGTCTGGGTCGAGCTCCACAGGGTCAGCTTGTCGTCGGCATCATAGTGAGCGACGGCGGCATGCTGTTCCATCGGCAGATGAGTATTGCCTTCATAGAAGAAAGTGTCTTCGCGAACCAGGTCGGCCTCGGCGAAACCTTGCTCGACTTCGCCGAATTCCAGGCTTACCTTCTTGTGCACGTTGCCGCCGTCGCCATATTCGTGGATGCGCGGCTCGTCAATCATCACCGCCTCTTCAATTGAAGAAATTGTATTGAGCGGTTCGTAGGTCACTTCGATCAGGTTCATCGCATCGAAAGCTACGTCTTCATCGATGGCCGCGACCGCGGCTACGGGATCGCCGATAAACCGTACTTTGTCGACGCAGAGCGCGTGTTCGTCCTGACTGACGGGCAGAATGCCATACGGAATAGGCAGGTCTTTGCCGGTAATCACTGCGAACACACCCGGCAGCGCCAGGGCTTTCGAAGCGTCGATCTTTTTGATCAAAGCGTGAGGCAGATGCGTGCGCAGGATCTTGCAGTACAACATGCGCGGCAGAAAAATATCGTCGGCGAATTTTGTCTGGCCGGTACACTTCGCCCGCGCGTCGACCTTGCGAAAAGGTTTGCCGACGACGTTGAGTGGTTTTCCGTTGTTAGATTGATCGTTAGGCATTCAAGATTCAAATAGCGTCAGAGTCGAGCGGGGGCAAGCCCCCTTCCTAACCTGAGAGGTTATTAAGCTTGATTCAAAGCCCATAAACTGATTCTCTGCTTAGTTCCGCTTCTTCGCCACGCATCCTCGCCGCCGCCAACTCAACCGCTTCATAGATTTTGATATACCCCGTGCAACGGCAGAGATTACCTGAAAGGGCTTCTTTAATCTCGTCGCGCGTGGGCTTTGGCTGCTTATCAATCAATTCTTTTGCCGCCAGCAGAAAACCCGGCGAACAGTAGCCGCATTGCGCCGCGCCGGTGTCGGCGAACGTGTCCTGCAGCGGATGAAGCCGGCCGCCTTCAGCCATGCCTTCGATGCTGGTCACTTCGCGGCCTTCAGCGTCCAGGCCCAGGAACAGACACGATAGTATTGATCGCCCGTCGATCAGAACCGTGCAGGTGCCGCACTCGCCCAACTCACAGCCGTGCTTGGTTCCGGTCAGACCCAGGTCTTCGCGCAAGACTTCGAGTAGGGTCTTGTGCGGGGCAAACGCCACCTCGGCGGCTTCGCCATTAAGAGTGAACTGGATGTGGGCTTTCTGATTCATTTGGCACGCCTCGCCTTCACGCGCCCGCCGCGTCCTGCTTCTTCATCTTTCCTAAAACCACGTTGTCAATCAGTCGCGTCTTTCCAATGTACACCGCCAGGGAAATCAGTCCCGGCCGTTCGTCGATCTTGTCCAGCTTTTCCAGGGTGTCCGGGTCGTTCGCGCTTACGTAATCAATGCGGGCCAACGGCTCTTTTTCAATCGTCGCCCGCACCTGCTCGACCAACCGGCTGGCATTATGTTCGCCGCCATCGTAAGCCGCGCGCGCCTGTGACAGGGCGCGGTGAAGGATCGCCGCCGCCTTCCGCTCTTCACTGCTGAGATAACTGTTTCGCGAAGACATCGCCAGTCCGGATTCTTCGCGGACAATCGGCACCACCACCATCTCGGCTGCAAAAGCCAGGTCGCGCATCATCTGCCTGATCACTGCAGCCTGCTGGGCGTCTTTCTGGCCGAAGAAAACAAAATCCGGCTTAATCGTGTTCAGCAGGATCGAGACCACTGTCGTTACCCCGCGGAAATGCCCCGGACGCGCTGCGCCTTCAAGGTCCCTGGACAAGCCTTCGACCGAAACGTAAGTGGAAAAGCCGGGCGGATAAATCTCTTCGACGGTCGGCGCGAAAACATAATCAACATTGTATTCGGCAAGCAGCGCCGAATCGCGCGTCAGGTCGCGAGGATAAGCGGCGAAATCCTCGGCCGGGCCAAACTGGGCGGGGTTAACAAAGACGGAAACCACTACGATGTCGCACATCGCGCGGGCTTCATGAATCAGACTGAGATGTCCTTCATGCAGCGCGCCCATCGTCGGCACGAATCCAATCGTGCGGTTCTGCTCGCGACGCAGCTTACGCGCGAGGGAGCTCATTCGCTTGCGACGACTTATTATTTCCATAATTAGGATTGAATCATTGAATCATTTATCCATTGAGTCAATGACCAAATTATCAGGAGGGTTTTGACCTGGCGTTCTCTAGCTCAATCTTCAACTCTTCAGCCGCGTCAGCGGGCAGGCCATAAGACTCTTTGTCGGCGGGGTAGGTCCCGTTGCGCACGTCTTCGGCCCAACGCGTCACCGCGCTGGTGATGGTCTCGCGCAGATTCGCATACTCGCGCACGAAACGCGGCAGCTTGCCGAAGGCCATGCCCACCAGATCGTGAAATACCAGGACCTGGATGTCACAGTCGACGCCTGCCCCGATGCCAATGGTGGGAATTTTCACGCTCTCGGTAATCATTCTGGCGATCTCACGCGGCACTAACTCGAGCACGATGGAAAACGCCCCGGCTTCTTCCAAAGCGTAAGCGTCGTCCAGCAGTTGGCGAGCAGCGTCCGCCGTTTTCCCTTGTACGCGATAAGTACCCAGCTGATTGATCGACTGCGGCGTCAACCCGATGTGACCCATGACCGCAATCTCTTCATTGACCAGCCGCCTCACCAGCTTGACGCGTTTTTGTCCGCCTTCCAGCTTGACCGCTTCCGCGCCGGCCTCTTTAACCAGCCGCAGGGCCGCGCGCACCGTGTCGTCGGCGCCGGTGTGAAACGATCCATAAGGCATGTCCGCGACCAGCAGCGCCCTCTGGACGCCGCGGTGCACGGCCTTCACGTGAATCAGAATGTCTTCCAGCGTTACCGGCACCGTATTCCCATAGCCCAGCACCACGTTACCGACGCTGTCGCCTACCAGAATGATATCGATGCCGGCTTCATCGATGATGCGGGCGGTCGGATAGTCGTAAGCGGTAAGACATACGAGACGCTCGCCTCTTTCCTTGCTGGCTTTCAAAGAGGGCGCCGTTACCTTCTCCGGCCTTTCAGGCTTTAGATATGGCATCGATTTTCCTTACGCTGAGATTGAACCGCGGTCAAATTATAGGGTAGGGGGAGGGGGGCCGCAACCTGCTTGTTGTGGACCTGAGAAAGGCAGATGGAAACCGATCATTTTCGATATTGAACAAAGCTGGGATGGGTGCGTGGGATTTGAGTGACTCGAATATGGCTAGTATTCGCGCGCGGCTAAGAACGCAAATTAAGTAGATACGGAAGTCCCGCCGTTAGGCAGGATTCAAGCTGAGATCCGAACCAAAGCTCCTCAGGATCTCGGCCCTCCGCTAAGGTGTTTGCATCCCCACTCGAGGAGCACTTTCCTTAATTTAATCATTGATTCGCGGAATCTGAATCATGATAATGACGCGCCATATCAGTCTGAACGAGGCAGAAAACTTCGTGCTTTAGCTTTCCAAACCAGCCCTAAGAGAATCTCGAGGACAACCGCCATGTCTGTGAAACAGATTACCTTCGCATTTGTGATCGTCTGCGCTCTGCTCGCGACCGCAGCAGCACAGGACAGTTCCAACGCTTCAGCTCAGAGCCCATCTTTGACAATCACCGCGGCTGCGGCGGGAGGACGAGTGCGGATTACCGCGCCTTCATCAGTAGTGCAGATGCACGTGGAAGTCTACTCGGCCAGTGGCGAGAAGCTCTTCGACCAGGAGATCCGGGGCGGCAATGTCTTTGACTGGCACCTGCAAAATGGTCAGGGACAGCGGGTGGCCCCGGGTGAATACGTTTGCGTGGTTACGGCCAAAAGTGTCTCCGGGAAAATCACCCAGAAGATCGGGACGGTGAGCGTCGAGGAGAAATCGGCGAGCGTGCAGCCGGCGGCAGCGCAACAGCTTTCACCTGCGCAAGCTCAAACCATTGGACCGGTGGAAGAGAACTCGTCCTGGCTGGTTGCCGGAGAGCAGCCGCAGACTCCAACTGTGATTGCTCACGATGGCACGGATGGACAGATGACTCGCGGGCGCGGCGCCCTCACTTTTCGCATCGGCAATTTCTTTACCGGCGACGATCGAGAGCAGATGCGCCTGACCGAAGATGGCCGGCTGGGCATTGGCACCCACGATCCGCGAGCGACGCTCGATGTGGCGGGCACAATTCGTGCCCAGCGGTATCTGATCACCAAACCAAAACCCGTGGGCGCGGGTGTGTCAGCGCAAGATTCTTTGACCAGCAATGCGACCGAGCCGGACGAAGCACTACTAACCGGTACCGGCACACAGGACCGCATTGCCAAGTGGCTCGACAATGCCGACACGCTCGGTGATTCCGCGATCACCGAAGTCGGCGGCAATGTCGGCATCGGCACGACGGCGCCAGGGTCAAGGTTGGTGGTGTCATCCAACAGCTCCAACACTTTGCCGGTCGCTTCGGGGATCGCTCGCTTTGCCGATGCCAATGGCGTGCAGACTGCCGTATTCGCAGATTCGTTCGGGACCAATCCTATCTTCAATGTCCGCCGAGCGAATGGAACGGCTGCCGCTCCTTCGGCGGTCCAGGCAAATCAGCTTTTGGGAGTAATTGGAGCTTCCGGCTTCGGCGCTTCCGTCTATTCGGGAACGCGAGCTCGAGTCGGATTCTTTGCTTCTGAAAACTGGACGAATACTGCCAACGGGACCTTTCTCACTTTCAATACCACTGCCAACGGCGCGGCTACAGCCGGCGGAACTGAGCGCCTGAGGATCGACAACAACGGAAACGCCGGCATTGGCACCACCGCGCCGGAGGCGAGACTCCACGTGGCCGGGACTTCGAACGCGGCCGTCACGCCCATTGCCATCCTCGAATCTTCAAGCACCCAAATTCCCCTGTCCTTCAGGATCGGCGGGACTGAGAATGCCCGCATCAGGGTGAACAATTTGGGCAATCTTTTTTTCGCCACCCTGAATGGCGCTGACAAGGACATCTTTTTCCGCGCCGGAGACGACTCGACAACTGATATGTTTATCCAGTCCTCAACTGGTAACGTCGGCATCGGCACAACTTCTCCCGACGCCAAACTCGAGGTGGTTAACGGCGTCATCCTGAGTTCGGGCAGCACCGGCGGCAGGCTCACCGCCAACAACCCCAACAACCAATCCGCCTCAGTTAACCTCGATTGGTTCGACGACATCGCCCGCATCCGCTACGGCGGCACCGGTGCGGGCTCGACTGGTGGTTTCGTCATTCAGGGACAAGGTGATAACACGAAGCTGACGATAACTAACAGCGGCACCCTGATCGCGGTTGGCAGTGTGTCAGCCCAAGATAGTCTTTTCGTCGGAGATCTCAATAGACCGGACCCGGGGGCCGGGACACTGCACGATCTGTGTGCAGAGTCAGCCTCCTTCACCAGCCCCCCGGTATATAAACTTGCTCTTTGCAGTCAATCCAGCATCCGCTACAAAGAGGACGTCCGTGTCTTTACGCCGGGGCTCGATCTGGTGAGTCGTCTACGCCCCGTTAGTTTTCGTTGGAAGGGCAACCGCAGCGCTGACTTTGGTCTGGTCGCCGAAGAGGTCGCCAAGATTGAGCCGCTATTGGTGACGCACAATCGTGACGGCGAGATCGAGGGCGTTAAGTATAATCGCATCGGCGTCGTGCTTCTCAACGCCGTTCAGGAACAGCAAGCGCAAATCAAGACACAGCAGCAACAGCTTCAGGCAAAGGACGAGCGCATCGCCAACCTGGCTGAGCGCCTCGCTCGTTATGAATCGCGGCTCACGTCGCTGGAGCGTTCGGTCGCGTCGGGCAAACGGCCGAAGCGGCGAGTCACGGCGCGCAGCAACCCGACCGGCAAGCGCCAGCTTCGTCGCGGCGCGCCGTCGAAGTCGGATTAACGCAAAGCGCTCGCTCCAGGTCGCCCGCCTAAGCAAGCGGGCCTGAGAAAGAAGCGCAGCCTCGATTCTTCAGCGCGATTGCTCCCCCGAGCGCGGCCGGCTGCGAAATTGCCTGACTCCGGATTTGCTCGCTATAATCGACGTACCTAAACTGCGCGCCCTGGACTTCAACTATGCCAATCAAACTGGACGGCATTCTGTTGCCGGTCACGACCACATTCACATCTTCGGAAGAGTTCGACGCCGAGGCTTTCACTGCGAACCTGGTGAAGTGGAATGACACAGGTGTGATCGGATACGTGGTGCTCGGTTCCACCGGCGAGCGCGTCAATCTCAATCAGCGTGAATACCTGCAGGTGATCGAGACTGCGCGCCGCGCCGTTCCCGAGACACTTAGTTTCATCGTGGGCGCCGGTCAGCAGGGCACCCGAGCCACTATCGAAGAGATTCGCAGCGCGGCCGACGCCGGCGCTGAAGCCGTGCTGGTGATCACTCCGCACTACTATCGTTCGGCGGTATCGCAAGAGGCGCTCGTAAGTCATTATCGAGCCGTCGCCGACGCTTCATCAGTTCCCATCATTCTCTACAGCATGCCGGATCTGACTGGAATCACGATTGAACCCAAAACCGCGGCGAGCCTGAGCGACCACGAAAACATTATCGGAATTAAAGACAGCTCAGCCGACATCGCTAAGCTTTCGGAAACCGTTCGTCTGGTATCGGAAGATTTTGCCGTCATGATTGGGAACGGCACCGTTCTTTGCGAGGCGTTGTTGGCAGGTAGCCGGGGAGGGATTTTGGCGGTCGGGTGCGTGGCCCCGCAACTATGCCTGGAAATTTATCGCGCCATGCGGGCCGGTGAGGTTGAGCGAGCCCAACATTTGCAAGACAAGCTAACTCCCTTGGCTCGAGCGCTCACCAAGACATACGGCATTGGCGGTCTGAAAATGGCTATGGAAATGGTCGGCTTTGCCGGCGGAGCGGTGCGCGCCCCTTTGCAGAGGCCCAGCGAAGCGGTAGCGGCAGAGATCTCACAGTTGATTAGCGAAGCGAATGGCGCTGAAGGTGTGGCCCGGGCGTCCCGCCCGTGAATCACGCGCAAGATGCGCGTGCCACTGAAGCCAGTTCTCCGAGTCATCGCTGGCGCATACCGCGCACGACGCGTAGAATTGACCCCGCAGGAGCGATTCCCAAAATTGAGCACCGCCGAAATTGCCTGTCACAGCACCCCGGATCAAGCCGGATTGAGCGTTGAGACTATTCCGTTCGATCAAATCCCTCAGCAGACCCGTCTGTTTCTCGACTACCTGAAAGATCCCGTCGCGTTGCGGCGCTTCTATCCCGAGGCAGTAAGCTTTCATTACGAAGTGTCGAACCGGCGCGAGCGGGTCCTGGAGACTTACGGTTCAGATCGCGCCGCGGTTTGCGACGCCCTCGAGAGAATGAATCTGGGGTGGAGCGCTAGCGAAAGAACCCTCGTGAACGTGAGCTTGTTGCGTGATGCCGATTGCATTGCGGTGGTCTCGGGACAGCAGGTGGGCTTGTTCACCGGTCCCCTCTACACGATTTACAAAGCGCTGTCCGCGGTCAAACTCGCAGAGTGCATGTCTCAACGCGGCATAAAAGCCGTCCCGGTTTTTTGGATGGCCACCGAAGATCACGACTTTCCTGAGGTAGCCACCGCTGAGTTCATTAATCGCGACTGCGCGCTCAGCAGTATCTCAGCGTCGCCCGAATTGCACCCCGAAGGACTTCCGGTGGGTCGCGTAAAGCTGGACGATTCATTGCAGTCATTAATTCAGGATCTGTTGAGCGCTTTACCGCAGACAGAGTTCAGTGACAGCCTCGGAAAGCTCCTGCGCGACGCCTACCAGCCGGGCCGAACCTACGGCGAGGCCTTCGCTCGGGTAATGTCTCAACTAACCGGCGAACAGGGCTTGATCCTTCTCGACCCGCTCGACGCGCAACTAAAACAGCTGGCCGCGCCGCTTTACGCGGAAGCCGCCCGGCGGGCCCACGACATCGCGCTCGCGATCGTTGAGCGCAGCCGCGAGCTCGAGGCTGCCGGCTACCATGCGCAGGTCGCGCCTTCAGAAAACTCTTTTCCGCTTTTCCTTCACGACGACACTGGCGCGCGTCACGCCCTGGCCCGCTCTGAAACCGGTAAGTATCAAACCAAGGGCGAGTCCGACCGCGAGGGAGGGCATCTCGCGCCGGAGTACAGCGCTGATGAACTTGCTGATTGGGCCTTGCGCGAGCCGGAACGCTTTAGTCCCAACGTCACGTTGCGCGCGGTGGTCCAGGATTTTCTGCTGCCAACCGTGGCCTACTACGGCGGCGCGGCAGAAATTGCTTACTTTGCGCAAACCGCCGAAGTGTACCGGCTCCTGAACCGGCCGGTGACGCCGATTCTTCCGCGGGCCAGCCTCACGATGGTGGAAAAACACACCGGGCGCGCCCTCGAACGATACGGCGTGCGGCTGACTGATTTCTTCGCAGGCGTCGATCACGTGGTGGCTCGGGTAGTCCAGGAGTACCTGGGAAAAGAAACTTCCGAAGCCTTTGACCACACCACCAAAACTTTCAATGACGAGCTGGATGGTTTGCAGGAGCAACTGCGGCGGGTGGATCCCACGCTGGCTGAAGCCCTGGAAAAAGGCCGGCGTAAGATCAATTATCAGATTGATGGTTTGCGCACGCGTTTTCAGCGCGCGCAACTGGGCCGTGATGAGGCCGTGCATCGTCAAATCGAGCGCGCCTTTGATTTGCTCTACCCGGGAAAGACCTTGCAGGAACGCCGCATCAACATCACGTCAATGCTGGCGCGCCATGGCCGATATGTCATTGATTGGATTTACGGCGCCATCGACCTGGGCTCGAACGATCACGAGATAGTTTATCTGTAAGAAGTCTTTGAACTTAGTTCTTTGTGCTTTGATTTCTCGCGCAGTTGAACTGCGTTCTGATCACGAGACTGCGGTTAAGAAATACAAAGCTCAAAGTACAAAGTTCAAAGACCCAGGTTGTTATGTCCAAAATCCGCGTTCTCCCGGATCACATTTCAAATCTTATCGCGGCCGGTGAAGTCGTGGAGCGGCCGGCCTCAGTTGCAAAAGAACTGGTCGAAAACGCCATTGATGCCGGCGCCACCCGGATCGTGATCGACGTCGAAGCCGGCGGCCGGCGCTTGTTGAAAATCAACGATGACGGCGAAGGCATGAACCGGGATGATGCGGTTCTGGCCTTTGAAAGACATGCAACTTCAAAAATCAGTAAAGCCGAAGACTTGAATGCGATTGCTACGCTGGGCTTTCGCGGCGAGGCATTGGCCTCGATCGCCTCGGTCGCCAAAGTAGAACTGGTTTGCCGGACCGAAGACGCAGCTGCCGGCACGCGCGTAGTCATCGAAGGCGGACGGCTGCGAGACGTCAAAGACGCGGCCCATCCGCGGGGTACCACGATCGCGGTGCGCGATCTGTTCTTCAATACGCCGGCGCGGCGCAAATTCCTGCGCTCCGAAGCTACGGAAAGCTACCACCTCACAAACCTGGCGACGCATTATGCCCTCGCGCATCCGGAAATTGCTTTCACCCTGACGAACAATGGCCGCGAAACTCTACGTGTCGCGCCGGCGCAGGATCTGCGCGAGCGCGCTTATCAGATTTTTGGCGCGCAGTTTCTCGACAGCCTGCTGGAAGTTAACAACCTGCCCGACTCGTCGGCTCAATTCACACGGATTGCCCACGTCCAGGGGTTTGTCTCAGCGCCCCGCGAGCGGCGCACTTCTCGCGACGCCCAGTTCCTGTTTGTTAATGGCCGCTTTGTGCGCGACCGTCTAATCGGGCGCGCGCTCTCTGAAGGTTATCGCTCGATTCTGCCGCACGGCGTTTACCCGGCCGCGCTCTTGTTCATTGAAGTCCCGCTCGAGGAAGTCGATGTCAACGTCCATCCGGCCAAGACGGAAGTTCGTTTTCGCCGCGCGGCCGCCGTCGCCGATTCCGTCCGCGAAGCTGTGCGCGCCGGTTTGGCCAGCGCCGGCTTCGCGCCCGCGGTTGACATGCGCGACTCAACATTTCCGCCCGTGGCTGAAGCATCAGACGCAGCGCCTGACGCAACCGCTCCACAAGATCAAGTTTCTCAAACCAGCACTACTTCGCGCGAAGCTTTTGGCCTCAGGCCAGCCCCGCAACAGGAGCGAATCGGTTTCGCTGCCGCCGCCGCGCCGCAGCGCGAGTCCTTTCCTGACGAAGCAGCTCAGATTCCTGTGCCGTCCGCTGCGCGGGACTCTTCCAGCTTAACCGCGGCGGCTGAACTGGTCGTTGAATCCGCCGCCCGCACCGCTGAAGCTGAGAAAAAGGAAAGCGAAACGCGCGCGTTTCCCGATTTGCCGCCGCTCGATTCGGCCTACAAATTCGTGCGCGAGGTGCCGGTCGAGTCGGTAGGATCCAACATCCGGCCAATCGGTCAGCTCGACGAGAGCTTCATCATCGCCACCGACGACGAGGGCCTGCTCCTGATCGACCAGCACGTGGCACACGAGCGCGTCTTGTTCGATAAGTACCGGGCGCTGGAATCTTCGCGACGGGCTGAGTCGCAGCAGATGTTAATTCCCGAGACATTCGATCTTACCCCGGCGCAGGCCTCGGCATTTGAGATCGTGTCTGACGAGTTGGAAGCTTATGGTTTCGAACTGATGAGATTGTCAGGACGCACGGTGGCGATAAAGGCCACGCCGGCGGATTTGCCGGCGAGTGAAGCGCGCAATGTTTTGGCCGAGGTGCTGGATACGGTTGATGCCGAAAAACGCGGGGCCGCGCGCGCAACGCTGCGAGACGAAATCGCCGCTTCCCTCGCCTGTCATGCCGCTATCAAAGTGAACATGCCGCTGGCGCCGGAAAAGATGCGCTGGCTAATCGATCGCTTGCTCAGTACTTCCTCACCTACCACCTGCCCGCACGGCCGGCCGGTAATTCTGCGCCTGGCGATGCAGGATATTCTGAAGGGCTTTCACCGGATCTAGCGGCAGAAGTCCGACCGTCAGGGAGGGCAACTCGCATCTCCATCACGCCTCGTTATCAGCAAAACGCATAAGAGTCTGTCTTGATCACGTGGTCAACCCCTACTCAGGATCGTGAATTGGTGAACTAGCCCTCCCTGACGGTCGGGCTTCTGACACGGCTCAATGCGCCCAGGGCAAACTCTTCAGCGTCCATTCGTTG
>JBBPID010000053.1:0-36576 GCA_038040505.1 Acidobacteriota bacterium
ACCCACGCTCTTAAGTGACAGGCCTCTTATCTGTCAGCCATTATGTCTATGCCGCACAGTCCACGCGTTGGCCGAGGCCTTACCCAGCCACGTCTATGCCGCACAGTCCACGCGTTGGCCGAGGCCTTACCCAGCCACGTCTGGCATGCCGATCAACATTCGGCTCAAGTTGATTGAGCCAGGAAACAATACGAGGTGGTCATAGAATGAAAACCTTTATCGTCGACTCTTTTACCGACGCTCCATTCAAGGGTAATCCGGCGGGTGTTTGTATCGTGGAGTCGCAGTTGAGCGAAGCAATAATGTTGCACGTCGCTCAGGAGTTAAATCTTTCCGAAACGGCCTTTATTCAACCCTTGGGGACCAGCAACACTTTTTCCATCCGGTATTTTTCACCCAAGATGGAAATCCAGTTATGCGGTCACGCGACTTTAGCTTCTGCCAAAGTGGTTTTCGCAACAAATGAATTCAACGAAGTTCACTTCATAAACACCCAGAACCTGGATTTGTCCGCCAAAGAATCGGAAGGCCAAATCGTAATGGAGTTTCCCATTTACGAGACGCAGCCTTCCGATGCTCCCCCAGCCCTGCTCGCGGCTTTGGGGATCATCGCAGTCAAGAACGCGGTCTACAATGAGGAAACCAGAATCCTCTTGCTGGAAATTGCGGACCCCCAGGAGCTTGCTGGCTTAGATCCGGATTTTTCGGCACTTTATCAGTCCCACAATTCCATCAATGGAGTTTTGGTTACGGCCGCATCGGGTACGGATGGCTACGATTTTCATTCGCGCTACTTCTGGCCCTGGAGCGGCACAAATGAAGATCCCGTGACCGGCGGTACTCACACTTTCCTGGCAAAATATTGGTCGCCTAGACTTGGCAAGACAAAAATGAAGTCCTTTCAGTCGTCAAAGAGAACGGGTTTCATGGAAGTGGAACTGGTCGACGGCAAATTGCGGATCAAAGGCCAGGCAGTCATCGTTCTCGAAGGCCAGCTAACAATACAGCTTTAGTTTGAATTGGGATCACGTTGCAGAAGTTTTGAGAATCGTCGGCATAACCCCGACAGGTCGGGGTTGAACCGGAGCGGAATCAGCTTGTCTGTCATCCGCAAGACTTGAATGCTCGATACAATGCCTCCCACCCGGTTGACTCGAACGTTGGGCGCATCGTTGAATGAAACAGAGATAACTCAGGATGAAACGAAAACTCCGATTCGTTATCGTCCTCGTTGCTGCATTGGTGGTTGTGTCGTTTCTGCCCTTGTACATCGAGCGGACGATGTTGCGATCATGGCGAGTTGATCGCGTTGGAGATGTTATTGAATGGGGCTGGAAGATTTGTACGCTGGAGAGTTATTGGTCAAATTACAATCACTTCAGTCGAGAGCAAAATCCTGCATTGTGGCTGGGCGTGAACCTCGCGCTGGCCTTCACTTATGCCATGGTGATCGCGCTCATTGTCGACCGAGTCCTGGCGCGCCTAAAGGGTCGAGAGGGACGTATTCGTTAATTGAACAGGCGAAAACGACTTGCGCGTAACAAGTCGTTGAACCGTAGCGGAATCAGCGGGCTTTTGCATCCGCAAGACTCGATGCTTTCGTGGTTGACGCCGCCCGGTCAAGTCTGACGTGACGCGCTACGTGCCTTGAGAATTATGAAGTGCATCCTCCCACTGATTCTCCCTCTTACGTTGCAATCGATCAGTCGGGCGCAACATCCAAGGCCCTTACCGGAGATACGTTGGTGAACTTGCTGGTCTAAAGTATCGTAACCCAGGCAAGAGGTGAATGATATGTATTGTCCATCCTGCGGTACAGAGTTGACCCCGGAGTTGAGTTACTGCAACCGTTGCGGAGCTAATTTGAGGCCGGTATCAAATCAGTCTGGTGCGCCGCCTGCCAAATTGGTTGGGGCGGCTTGGGCCATCTCAATGGCTATCGCGCTGGTCACACTTGGCGGCTTCGGTATGATGTTCGCGCTAGTGATGGCTCTCATCAATAGAGGTATCAATCTATCGCCAAGCGGAATGTTTTGGATATCTTTCTCGTTGCTGGTCATTCTTGCTATCGATTGGTTGCTTGTCCGTCAACTGTCTCGTGTGCTCGACATGCCTCAACTCTCAGCTGACGTTATTCAACCGAAGAAGCGGGAGCTGAGCGAAAAGCCAATGCCGCAGATTGGTGCGCCACGGGAACCTGTGTCAAGCGTAACGGAACATACAACGCGCGCCTTTGAGCCGTTACCCAGAAAGCGAGAGACGCAGCGGTAAGGACACTTTCAAATCAACGCCGCGCAAAACAACTCGTTGGAACGTAGCGCGGATAACCTCTTTCTCAAGTTGATCGATTGAAGCGAAGGTTGAATGTAATCGCCGCAACCGGTCAACTCGATCGTTAGGCGGCCGAAACGCGCTTTCCGTTTACGACAATTACCGCACGTCATGGTGGAGGGCGGATAACTTAAAAGCAAAACAGGAGGAAATAAAACCATGAAAACACAAATTTCAATCGTTAAGTCACTCGCTATAGCAATGACTCTAACAGCCCTTCTCGTCGCGACTTCCGGGCAAGCCGCTCCGCAGATCGAGAAGAGTCTGTACGAACGGCTTGGCGGCGTCTTCGCGATCGCCGCGGTAGTTGACCACTTTAGCGACGCGGTGGTGAAGAACCCGATCGTCGGAAAGAATTCGAAAAACCCAGCGCTCAGGAAATGGCACAGGGAGAACTTGAGCAGGTTGCCGGGCCTCAAGTTCATGCGAACCCTGTGGGTCTGCCAGATCACGGGCGGGCCATTCAAATTCTCGCCAACAAAACCGGGAACGACTGAATTGGGTCTTGAGGAGGCGCATCGTGATCTCAAAATCTCGCCAGAAGAATTCGACGAGGTCGCGGCCGAGCTAGGGCGCACCCTTGACTTCGCCAAAGTGCCTGCGCGTGAGAAGGGAGAAGTCCTCGCGGCCTTCGCAGCGCATAAGGACGAGGTAACGGCTGGCTACAAGGCGAAGTGATAACGGCAGGCGCGTTTCAACTCTGTCCCAAGGCGCGTCTGTCCTTATGTCAAACTCATTCCAATTGCCCCGAAGCCGCATAACAAATCGTTGAACCGGAGCGGCGGGAAAGGGAATTGCGAATTTCGGATTTCGAATTGCGGATTTGAATTCGCGCCGCTTGGTCAACTCCGGCGTTGGGCGGAACTCTGTGATTCTCGTGTTGTCTGAATTGACATGAAACAAATCATCTTCTTCACCACCGCGGTCTTAATCTTCGTCGCGCTGGCGGCGTCGAACCAGATTCACGCAACTAACACTTCGCCCTCGTTGGAATCCGATGACCAGGGCTGTCTCGATCCAAACGTGCCCAAACCCCAAACGATTTCTCTGGGGCGACTCAACTCCAGAGCGGTTGATATTCCGAAGCCGGTCTATCCTATCGAAGCGAAGGACGCCAGAGTCTCGGGCGTGGTCACGCCCAGGTTGTCGTTGACGAATCCGGTAAAGTTATCTGGGCTCGTGTTCGGACGGGCCCTCAACTACTGCAGGCTACGGTGAAAACAGTTGTTTGTCAGGCTCGCTTGAAACCGTTCAAGGTAAATGGCAGTTTTGTGAACACGAACGGAATCATCACGTACAAATTTGAATTGCCTTGACCGTTCCTCAGACTTGGGTTTGTTCCGCTTGCGGGAGGCCTCGCGCCGTCCTCCACTTTCACCAAAAAGAATCCTGGCTTCCGGCTTGGCAATTGCTAAGTCACCATTAGTCGCTGGGAGCTGTTCAGTTTTGAAACAGTAAGTGCTTCCCCGACGAAGCTCGTAATGATAGCCAACGCTGGGGCAGCAACAATATGAACTCGTGGTCCCGTACCCACAAGAACCCGGAAATCAAAGTGCTGGTGATCGCTCAGGTGGCAACGGTGGACTATCTCATATCCGTGATTGAGCCGAAGGGTGCACAACGCATCCCGCTCAATCATTTAGAGAGAGACCCCGAACAGGCGAAAGCCGCGGCCGATGGCCTCGTACAAATTCATTACCGCCATAACTGCCGGGACTCGGGGTGCGGAACCTGGATAAGAATAGAGAATCCCTCTCTGTAAGGACGTGAAGGATCTTCGCGTCAAAGCTCCATTCTTGAAAATGCACCTTATCCAATTACTCTTGCCCCTGCACGATAACCACAAGCAGAAGTTCCCCGTCGAATACTTTCACAGTGTTCGCCGTACTTTGACGGAACATTTCGGGGGAGTGACCGCATTTCTTCGCTCTCCGGCGGTCGGACTGTGGAAGGATGGCGACGACGTAAATCATGACGAAGTCGTGATGTTTGAAGTCATCTCTGCTGAGCTTGATAAAAACTGGTGGGCTAATATCGAATAGAACTGCAGGAGCAGTTTCGGCAGGAAGAGCTCTTGATTTGGGCTTCAAACATTACCAGGCTCTAGGTTTGGCGCGAGCCCAACAAAAACCGCAAAAGTTACTGTCCTCCCTCAAACTAATCCCGATTCATCGTCGCGCTCGCCTACTGACACAGCATCAGTACGGACCGCAAACGGTGTGAGCAGTTCTCGTATGCTTAGAGTACACAGGTCACGCCTTTTCGAGTTCAGAATTGAACCTTGAACCTCGGGTTTGCGTGAGAACAACTTTTTGTGAGAACTGTATCGGACTTAATTCCGACGCCCATCAATCAAGGCCAAGCCGACAACTTTGAGGTTGAGATCTCAACGTTAGCGCGTGAACTTCAGCCTTATCGAGTCGCCCGATTCTCAAAACCCGCCCGCCAGATCATCGCGGTATTCGGTTTGCAATATGGCAACGCCCTTTCAGTGGAACTCCTGGAATCTTCCGGCCCCACCCTGAAGGGGAACACACAGAACTCAATTGATTGTTGTTGGGGCGGGGGGATGCGTTCGCTTACTCGATTGTAGGATCTGAATTGAAGGGAGAAACGATGAAAACCAATAGCTTGCTGGCTAACGTGCCGGTTGACTTGTTGTACCAGGCGCTGGAAACAGAGAAAGGCGGAGTCCAGGTTTATGCCACAGCCTTACGCTGCGCCCTGAATCCGGACCTGAAAGAGGAGTGGAAGAAGTACCTGGAACAAACGAAGACGCACGTCCAGGTTGTCACGAACATTTTGAAAGAGCTCGGACTTGATCCCAACGGTGAAACACCAGGGCGCAAAGTTGTTCGCTACATCGGTACGTCGCTGGTGAAGGCGATGGAACTTGCTTTGAAGTGCGCTGATCCGCAAGCGGCCCAAATTGTCGCGGCTGAGTGCGTGACCCTGGCGGAAACCAAGGACCATCTGAACTGGGAGTTGATTGGCGAGCTTACCAAAAACATCGACGCGGACCAGGCGGCGCTGTTAAAGCCGGCCTATGAGCAAGTTGAAGATGAAGAAGACGAACACCTTTATCACACCACCGGATGGACGCGTGAGCTTTGGATCGAAGCCCTGGGAATGCCGGCAGTCTTGCCGCCGCCCGAAGAGGTGAAAAAGGTTGAGACGGCTATTGAAGCCGCTCAGGCTAAGAAGTCCAGAGCTCCGAAAGCGAAGGCTAAGAAAGCCGGTGCTCGATAGTTCTTACATGACTTAACAATTTCAAATCGGCACGGTAAGGAAGGAACAGAAATGAGCAAAGGGAAGAACCAGGGCAAAGCTGGCGGCGCTAAGAGTACTGCCGCGGACTTGCGGGCGAACGCCGGATACGGCTCGGATGATCCGAAGCTGGACGATCTCTCGAAGAACATGGAAGACAGCGCCGGGGAATATCTGACAACCAATCAAGGGGTGCGGGTTAATGACAATCAGAACTCGCTGAAGGCGGGCGATCGTGGTCCGACCCTGATGGAAGATTTCATCCTGCGGGAAAAGATCACCCACTTTGATCATGAACGGATTCCTGAACGCGTCGTGCACGCGCGCGGCTCAGCCGCGCACGGATATTTTCAGGTCTATGAATCGATGGCAGAGTTGACCAGGGCAAACTTTCTGCAGGATCCGGCGGCACGGACTCCGGTCTTTGTTCGGTTCTCGACCGTTGCCGGTTCTCGAGGATCGACCGACCTCGCGCGCGATGTGCGCGGATTTGCAGTCAAGTTCTATACGCAGGAAGGGAACTACGATCTGGTGGGGAATAACATACCGGTTTTCTTCATCCAGGATGCGATCAAGTTTCCGGACCTGGTCCACGCGGTCAAGCCCGAACCACATAACGAAATTCCGCAGGCTGCTTCGGCCCACGATACTTTCTGGGACTTCATCTCGCTAATGCCCGAATCGATGCACATGATTATGTGGGTGATGTCCGATCGCGCGATTCCCAGAAGCCTGCGCATGATGGAGGGCTTCGGGGTCCATACCTTCCGCTTCATAAACGAGAACGGAAAAGCGCGGTTCGTGAAGTTCCATTGGAAGCCGCTGCTCGGGTTGCATTCCGTCGTCTGGGATGAAGCCCAGAAGATCTCCGGCAAGGACCCTGATTTTCATCGTCGCGATTTATGGGAAGCAATCGAGAACGGCGACTATCCCGAGTGGGAACTCGGGGTACAGATTGTCGAAGAGAAAGACGAACATAGTTTCGATTTTGATCTGCTCGATCCGACCAAGATTATTCCGGAAGAGCTCGTTCCCGTGCGTCGCATCGGCAAGATGACTCTCAACCGCAATCCCGACAACTTCTTTGCGGAAACGGAACAGGTCGCTTTTCATGCCGGGAACATTGTGCCCGGAATTGATTTTACCAACGACCCGCTGTTGCAGGGCCGTCTCTTCTCGTATCTCGACACCCAGCTGATTCGCCTGGGTGGACCCAACTTTCACGAGATTCCGATCAATCGTCCGATTGCGCCTTTGCACAATAATCAACGCGACGGCTACATGCGCCAGACAGTTAACCGTGGTCAAACCAGCTACGAGCCAAACAGTCTGAGAGGTGGGTGTCCATTCCAGGCCGGCTCAGACATGAGTGGCTTTACTAGTTACGCAGAGAGGATCGATGGTCGGAAGATTCGCGAACGCAGTCCCAGTTTCATGGACCACTTTAGCCAGGCGACGCTCTTCTTCAAGAGTCAGACCAGGCCCGAGCAGAATCACATTATCAATGCGCTGCGCTTCGAGTTGGGAAAAGTGGAAACGCCGCATATCCGCGAGCGGATGCTGTTTCTACTGTCTCAAGTCGACAAGACGCTCGCCAATAAGGTGGCCGAGGGATTGGGAGCGACGGTCCCGGCCAAACTGGATAGCCCGATGAATATGAGTATTCCCGCGGACGTCGATCCCAAAAAAGTTCAGCCCAAGCGCGCCACGCAGGCGATTGAAACTTCTCCGCGACTCAGCATCGTCGACAATCCAAATTTTCCCAAGGACAGTATCAAGACCCGCAAGATAGCCTTCTTGATTGCCGACGGTTTCGACAACGCTGAGTTCTCAGAAATGAAGCAAGCACTGCTGACTGCCGGAGCGGCAGTAATGACCGTCGCTCCCAGGCTGGGAATGCTGAGCGGAACTGAGGGCGAACCGGTGAAGGCTGACTTTAGTCTTCTTACGGCTTCATCGGTCTTGTTCGACGCGGTTTATGTTCCGGGAGGAGAAGCCAGCGTCGCCGCGCTCGGGAAGGAGCCCGAATCTGCCGAGTTCTTAAGTGAGGCATACAAACACTGCAAGACAATCGCAGCCAGCGGCGCGGGCAGCGAGCTTTTGAAAGGCGCCGTGTCGGCTGATCAGGTTGGCGTAATTACCAGTCGCGACGCCAAAAACGCCAAAATCGCGACAGAATTTATCAATGCCATCGCCCAGCACCGTCATTGGGAGCGTGAACCACCGGTATGACAGCTATGAAAATTCACCCTCTTAATTCGCCAAGCGATCTAACGATGTCGCGTACGGCTGACGAATTAACTCAGCGAAATGTTGAGACGATTCTTGAATTAGAGAAGGCTGCCAAGGCCGAGCGCACACGATCTGACCGAATTGCCGAAGTGATAGCAAACTTCTGCGGCAGCATGGCCTTTGTTTGGGTTCATGTTGCCTGGTTCAGCGTCTGGGTCCTCATCAATGTGCTTCCGGGCGTTGGTCACATTGATCCATTTCCTTTTACTTTTCTCACGCTGGTCGTCTCGCTCGAGGCGATCTTCTTATCGACCTTCATACTGATTAGTCAAAATCACGATGCCAGGATCAGCGAGAGGCGAAATCACCTTGACCTGCAGGTCGATCTGCTCAGCGAACAAGAGAACACTCAGATGATCGCGCTGCTGCGAGCGATTGCCGAAAAGGTCGGCGTGGATTTGGGTGAGCATGCTCATCTGGAAGCATTGAGCGAGCCGACGCAACCGCAAAGATTGGTGGAGCAAATTGAAGCGCGCGTTAAGAATTAGAGATCGGAGACCATTATGAAACTAATCGGAATTGTCTTGATCACTGCGCTTCTGTCTTCAGGTTGTGTGGTCGTCGGCGGATACAGCAGCGAACGGGGTTGGTACTTGTGGCCCGGCACGATCGTTATCTTCGTCGTGGTGGCGGCGTTGTTTCTGCTTCTCAGACGACGCAGATAATTTCCCAGGAGGCGAGTTGTAGTCTGTGAGCGCCCGCGTTCCCAAGGTCACCCCTTGCTGCATGACTACTTCGGAGAACCGATGGAAGGCGAGTAATGCGGCACGTACGACAACTGCGTCCATCCACTCGAAGAGCATGCCCGACCTTCGCCAGTCAGTTAGCTTAGCGGAGACTCCCGCATGTCAGGAAGATTGCTTGATTGACTGTTTCCAATCGCACTCGAGATAGGCGACCGTCGCCGTTCATCAAACACCCAGACGGCGTGGCCAAAATTGGCACCTGCGGTTTTGGTTTGGTTCAGGCCGACTACGCGCGCATTTTCAAGTGTGTCGAGGTTCAGCATACCTTTTACCAACCACCGCAACTGACAACTCTGGAACGCTGGCGGAAGCGGATGCCGCCTGAGTTTGAGTTCGGGCTTACGGCCTGGCAATTGATCACTCACGACGCCAAGAGCCCAACCTATAGACGACTAAAGCGGAAACTCTCGGACACTGAGAAGCAGGAGGCGGGATACTTTCGCAATACAGCCATCGTGAAAGAGGCGTGGGAAACGACGCTCGCGTCCGCCAAAGCACTAAAAGCCAGGACTCTTCTCTTTCAATGCCCGGCCAGCTTCAAACAAACCCACGAAAACATTGCGAACCTCGAGAGATTCTTCTCCTCTATAGATCGTCAGGATCTGAATGTTTGCTGGGAGGCTCGTGGAGATTGGGATAGCACGGTTGTTAGATCAATTTGCACAAGTCTGCGCTTGTGGCATGTGGTCGATCCGTTTGTGGTTAAGACCGTGACTCCCGACCAAAGTTATTTCCGGCTTCATGGGCGGGACGGCTGGCGCTACCAATATGAGGACGGCGAGCTTGAGGAGTTGGCAGGCGCGCTACCTAAGCGCAAGGAGTGTTATGTGTTCTTTAATAACAGCAAGATGAACTGAGGACGCGACCCGATTCTGCAAGTTGCTGGCCGACTCTCCACCCATCAAACTATCGCCGGCTTAGTTAGGCTTAGCCCTCCCCCATTCTTGACTATTCGTTCCAAAAAGCGTATAAGATAACCTACGCAGAGGAGTCCAATGTCGCGGCACAAGGAATTCGATAGGGATCAGGCCCTGCAAAAGGCGATGGAAGTCTTCTGGTCGCGCGGCTATCAGGCGGCGTCGATAGGGGATTTGGTCAAGCAAATGGGAATCAACCGCCAAAGCCTCTATGACACTTTCGGAGACAAGCATGCGCTTTACCTGCTGGCCCTCGATCGCTACCGACAGGTCGAGGGTCAACGTCTGTTTGAGTTGCTCGAGCGGCCCGGGTCTGTGAAGCAGAGCCTGCGTCAATTATTTGATGAGGTGGTTGAGCAAGCCCTCGGCGACCGGGAACGGCGCGGCTGTTTCATTGGCAACGCCACGTCAGAGATGGCGGGCCATTGTAAAGAGACCGCGTCCAGGACGTGCAATAACATGACGACGGTTGAAGAAGCGTTTCATCGCGCCTTGCTGCGGGGGAAGCAGGAGGGCGAAATCAATGGAGTTCGCGATCCCCGCGCGGCGGCGCGATTTTTTCACTGCGCGCTTCAGGGGTTGATGATGATGGCCAAGGCCAGACAGGATCGCAAGGTGCTCAACGACGTAGTTAAGGTAACGCTGTCAGTGCTCGACTAAAATTTTTTGCTTGTGTTCTGGAATGGCTGTTCCGGCATCGCTGGATTGAACGAAGAGTTTCCCATGATTAGGAAAATCGAATAGCAACTCAAGATACGAAAAGGAAATGGAGGAAGTAATTGACTAGTACTGAACAAGAGCAAATTGAATTTGGCGTGATGGATTCGAAGGCGCCCGGATTTGGGAAGTTGGGCGACGGCCTGTTTGAAGAATCCATTTTGCCGGAAGACATAAGCGATGTGCTACAGCAACTCCAATCTCCGGACGTCGAGGCCGAAGATCTTCTGGGCGATGAGTCGTCCGCAATACCCGGCGAAGAAGCCGACGGGTTGACTGACGAATTGGAACTTGATCTTTCGGCGGGCGAGTTGGAAAAGGGGTCCGATCCGGTCAGGTTGTACCTGCGTGAAATGGGCACGGTGCCGCTATTAAAGCGTGAACAGGAAGTATCGATCGCCAAGCGGATCGAATCGGGACAAAAGCGGGCGCAGCGCGCTATCTCACGTTCGCCAATCGCGGTCGCGGAATTATTGAAGATCGGCGACGAGTTGGAAGCATCCAGGATTGGCATCCGCGATGTTGTAATCTTTTCTGATGATGCCGAAATCGAGGAGCACGAAGATCGCGCAGCTGATTATCGCCAGCGCGCCCTGGCAGGTTTTCAGCTGATAGGAAAGCTTTACCGGCGCGGAATGAAAGAATCCGAGCAGCTCCGAGTCGAGCACAAGTTGAAGCGGGGCAGAAAATCGAAGCGGCTAATGCGGCTGAAACGGAAGTTGGCCCGCACGCGAATTGAGGGGGCGCGCGAGATCCAGGGACTGGGGCTCAAAGAGGGTGCCCGTGTCCGTCTGGTCGCGGCAGTGGGTGCGGTCCAGAAAGAGACTCGCACGCTTGAACTACAGGTTCAGAGCTGGACCGAGAATCTCAGTGGCAAACGGGTAAAGGAGTTGGAAAAGAAAGACTTGACCAAACGCATTCGTCAGGCCAGACAGCGGCTTAGAGAAATCGAAGCTGAGCATCATGTCTCTCCTGTCGAAATCAAACGGGCCCAGCGAATGATTGCCATAAGCCAGGCGCAGGCGGCTCAGGCCAAGCATGAACTTACTGAAGCTAATCTGCGGCTGGTCGTCTCGATTGCCAAGAAGTATCAGAACCGCGGCCTTAGCTTTCTTGACCTTATTCAGGAGGGAAATCTCGGGCTGATGAAGGGTGTGGACAAGTTCGACTGGCGGCGTGGCTATAAATTCTCGACCTATGCCACCTGGTGGATTCGCCAGGCTATCACCAGAGCGATTGCCGATCAGGCCCGCACCATCCGCGTGCCGGTCCACATGATTGAAGTGCTCAATAAGGTCAAGACGGCTTCGCGTGAACTGGTGCGTGATCTGGGTCGCGAACCAACCACTCAGGAGGTCGCGAAACGAATGGGCGCCTCAATCGAAAAAGTAGAGAAGGCCTTGAAGCTTACGCAACAGCCGATCTCGCTGGAGACGCCAGTTGGCGAGCACGGAGATTCTCAATTCGGAGATCTGATCGAGGACAAATCAACCGCCAGTCCGGCCGAGCGAGTTATCAACTCTAATCTGCGGGATGTTGCGGGCGACGTGCTTCAAACGCTGAGTCCGCGAGAGGAAAAGGTCATTCGCTTGAGATTTGGAATGGACTATGAAGGACGGGAACGGACGCTGGAGGAAGTGGGTGCAGACTTCCAGGTGACCCGCGAGCGCATTCGGCAGATTGAAGTCAAGGCGCTCAGGAAACTTCGACACCCTTCGCGAGCGCGCGTGCTCAAGAACTTTATCGAAGGGCAGAATGACTAAGCGGCCCGGGCGTCCCGCTTGTCTCAAAAGTCATTAGCCGTGTTGGTTCGGCTTTGCCGCCCGATGTGAGGGGGCGGCTATGCCCCGCCGGAGAGGCGGCTTCTATATTTTTGGGCTATGCCCTTGGTTCCGCCTCGGGCGCAGTAAATCCGAAGGCCCGGATCAGGGCGTAGCCCGGGATTAACCTAACTACTGTCGGCGGGGCAGAGCCACCGCCTCACATCAGACGGCAAAGCCGAAGACACCAACGGCGGACTTTTAGGGCAAGAACCAGGAAAGCATGATGGAATTACAAGCGAGAAGAGTCGCTAGAATTATTCAACCAGAAGCGACCTCGGACGGCGCTGGAGTGAAACTGAAGCGGAGCATTGCGACGCGCACCCTGGATTACCTGGATCCGTTCCTGTTATTCGACCACTTTGGTTCGGACAATTCCGAAGACTATATCGCCGGGTTTCCGATGCATCCTCACCGGGGGATTGAAACCGTGACTTATATGCTGGCGGGCGCGGTCAAGCATCGAGACTCCAGCGGAAACTCCGGAACCATCCGAGCCGGCGATGTGCAGTGGATGACCGCGGGCGGCGGGATCATGCACGAGGAAATGCCGCAACTGGAAGGCGGCCGGTTGGATGGCTTTCAGTTATGGGTGAATCTCCCGGCGAGGTTGAAGATGTCCAAGCCGCGCTATCAGGAGGTTGTTTCCCGGGAAATTCCTTCGGTTGAGCACGAAAACGGCGTCCAGGTTCGGGTAATCGCCGGGTCGGTTGGCGATGTTCGCGGTTCAGTAAAGGAGATTGCTGCTGACCCCACGTATCTGGATATTTCAGTTCCCGCCAACACGTTTTTCACGCACGCCATCCCAAAGGGGCATACGGCGTTTGCCTACGTCTTTGCCGGCGAAGGATTATTTGGCATCACCGATGACGATAAAGGTGAACAAGTCATCGCTCCTCGCCTGGTAGTTTTCGCTGACGGAGAGCAGGTTCAGGTTAGTTCATTGGAAGCCGGACTCCGCTTTCTGCTGATCTCCGGCGAACCGCTGAACGAGCCCATCGCCCGCTACGGGCCATTTGTCATGAACACTGAAGCGGAAATCGAGGCAGCGTTGTCGGATCTACGCCGCGGGACCTTCGTGAAATAGCGCGAGAAGGCGGCTTAAAGTCCGCAGGTTAGGGAAGGGAAATCGCTCGCGACCCAGTCCGTGAAACGGACGATTGGTAAAGAACCCCGACGTGTCGGGGTAGCGAGTGGGTTAAGGGCCCAACCGGTTTGCACAAAAAGTCGTCATACCTCGCGGAGTGTTCTCATTAACACCGTGGCTTCAGCCCGGTGACAAAGGAGGCTTCCACTTTCCTAACCGTTTTAACGGTTTACAGGGACGGCGGAAACCGTTGAAACGGTTGGACCAATCATTAGCGCGTCTGTGGTCACCGGGCTAAAGCCACGGTGTTAATGAGAACGCCCCCCATCGACCTGTGATTGGACTTTTTGCGCAAAGCCCGCTCAACCCACTAGCAAGAAATCGTATCCACGGACTTAGTGCCTTTATAGAGACCAATATTGGCTGTCAAAGGACTCATTAACTTGAATTCTTAACTCGCTTGCTATCCCGACAAGTGGGGTTCTGTATCATCCGTGACCGAGAACAACCGTGCAAACATCAATACGCTGCCAGAAGCAACGCTTCGACACTTTCAGGAGCTCCGAGGGCGGCTGTTACACCTCCACAAGACGCTGCTCGACATGGAACGCGCAGACTTTGAGCGCGATTTTGGGCGTCTTAACAGCGGTGAGTTGCTACAGCTCGTCATCAATCACGCACAGTTTGCCTGGCTCCGGATGATCTCGGCGCTGGTAGTACAGATCGATGAGATGTTGAGCGCCGAAGAGCCGGCGACTCCGAACGATGCCCGGAATGTCATTGCTCAAGCCCGTTCACTAGTTATCTCGCCGGCGGATGAAGTGTTCAGGGAAAAGTACCAGGCTGCCCTTCAGCGCGAACCTAAGGTGGTAATGGCCCACTCGGAAGTGGCGAAGCTGCTGCGAAAAGATCAGGCCTGGCTCAGACAATTCACATTGGAGTAATCATGACTACGAAAATGAAAGCGGCGCAGATAAGCAAACCGGGTGGCGACTGGGAGTTGATAGAACGCGATATCGTTGAGCCGGCCGCCGGGCAAGTGCGTGTGAAAGTTGAAGCCTGCGGCATTTGCCATAGCGACGCCCTTGTCAAAGAAGGCCTGTGGCCCGGGCTGCAGTATCCCCGTGTGCCAGGCCATGAAGTTGCCGGCCGCATCGATGCAGTCGGCGACAACGTGACAGCCTGGACCGCTGGTCAACGCGTCGGCGTCGGCTGGCACGGTGGACACTGTTTCGTGTGCGAACAGTGCCGGCGCGGGGACTTCGCCATGTGCGTCAATCGCAAGGTCACCGGCATCGACTTTGATGGCGGGTATGCCGAGTACATGGTCGCACCGGTGACGGCCCTGGCTGCGATTCCCAATGAGCTGCCGGCAGAGGAAGCCGGGCCTTTCATGTGTGCGGGCGTTACGGTCTACAACGCGCTGCGCAATTCAGGGGCGCGCGCCGGAGAGGTCGTCGCAGTGCACGGCATCGGCGGGCTGGGTCATCTCGGTGTGCAATACGCGCGACGGATGGGTTTCAAAACGGTCGCGATCAACCGGGGGAAAGATAAGGAACCCCTGTCGCGAAAGCTGGGCGCACATCATTACATCGATGCTAATGCTGACGACCCAGTGACTGAGCTGCAAAAGCTTGGCGGCGCGCGGGTAATTCTGGCGACCGCGCCCAATGCGCAAGCCATCTCTGGTTTGGTTGACGGATTATCCCCCGGCGGCAAGCTTCTGGTGCCGGCGGCCCCGGCTGAGCCACTAACAATCAGCACGATGTCTCTCATCATGGGGAGACGATCGGTCGCCGGCTGGTACTCCGGCACCGCGATGGATTCGCAAGACACGCTGGAATTCAGTGCCTTGAGCGGCGTGCATCCGATGATCGAAAAGTATCCGCTCGATCGCGTGGCGGAAGCTTACGAGCAAATGCACAGCGGCAAAGTGCGGTTCCGTGTGGTTCTCACGTTCGGTGGGTAATGAAACACTCGGTGCTGACCAGTGCCGCAGCAGGTGTCAAGCGCAAAGTTAGTTAAGTCTGCACAATTTCGCGCACGGAGTTTTGTGGCAAGCCGTTGTCCGCCGTCCAATGATCAAAGCGGTATTGCGCCGCCGCCGGACGAAACGCCCCGAGGCAGAGCAGAATCAATAAACACCCTGAGTTGGACCTACGAGTAAAGAACATGAGACAGCCGAGTGATTAAACCCAAGCACTTCTTTAGACGGTCATATCGAGAGTGAATCTCCCGCGCCGGACCTAATATCAAAAGCCGCTGGTGATCTCCCCCGGTTTACTTTGACGTGTTCTGAAGCAAAGCCGACGGTACCCGGCACGTACCCGGGCTCGAGCGCGGCGGCATCACGGCCCTTCCCACTTCGCTGGAATCACCAGTTGGTATTGACTGCTGTTGTGCGACTTGCTTCATTTGGTTGAAGCGGAGAGAGCGAAAGCGATGACCTCACAAGGTGGAAGGCAAATTAGACGGACCTTGGAAAATTGCGTGGGAATTCTAGCTGAGTTCGAAACTGAGCGCTAGCCAATCTTCAGGCAGCGCTTCGGGATTGGCGAATCAAATTTCGTCAGGCGATTTCTGTTACGGATTGTGTTCGCTATTAAAGGAATGGCGCTGAAGGTGGGAGTCGAAGCCACACGACCTTCCGCTCAACGGATCTTAAGAGAGGGACGAGGGAACGGGCTAGCCAGCACCGCGAACCTGTTCGTCCTCTTTTTCACGACCAAGACAAATGGCACTGGCATTGGACTCGTCCTCTCGCGCCAGATCGCCGAGGCCCACGGCGGCACGCTAACCCTTGAGAATCGCTAGAAAGTCGTACGGCATGTCTCCCACAAAATCTCCCAGAGCAATAGTAATGTGACGTTCACTCGGGTAAATCCGCGCGACTTCGCCTTCGACGAAGCGCACCCGGCGATCGACCATCGCCTCTCGTATGTCAAAAGCAATGTCGTCCGGCTCGCATTCGCCAAACGCAAGTCGAACCAGTGCTGGGTAGAAAAGAAATTTCCGGCTCTGGGACAATAACGTGATTTCGTAATTCGTTTCCGCGTCTTTTCGCCAGCGACTCAGCAGCGACTACTCCACCAAAGCCACCGCCAATGATCAAAACCCTTGCCATCAGGCCGCCCTCACCGCCTCTCCGGAACCGGTCGCCTCACTACAACGAACGACTTCCACCGAACACTTGGCATGCGAAACCACCGCCTGTGACACAGAACCGAGTAGAAATCTTTGCCATGGACCATAGCCGTGCGAGCCCACAACGATTAAGTCCGCCTTCCAATTTTCGCTTTCTTCAAGGATTGCGGCCCGCGGCGAGCCCATTAGTACTCCTGTCGTAATACTGACGGTTTGGTTCCGCGCCGCCTCGATTTTCTCCGCCGCCGCGTCAACAACGGCTTGCGCCGGTTCTCGAGCGACACGCTCCATTTGGTCAAAGTACTCAGAAGAGATGGCCCAGGCTTCGGGCGTTGGCGATAGTGGCACTTCAAACGCGGAGACGATTCTTATCTCACTGCTTGCCGGCCACGGTCGTTTTATCACTTCATTAAGCGCTGCTTCGCTGCACGGCGATCCATCTATTGCTAAGAGAATTCTCATGACGATCCTCGTTTCGATTTTGGAGAACGCAGACTACAAGGCGACAGCTGCGACTTGAGACTTAGATTCGATCCTGGAAGACATTGCGGGTTTCAGCGGCCTGGTCACGAGAACAGGACAAGGCGCCTGGCGCAGGACTCGATCCACATTCGACCCGAAGAGCGTGCGCATCCCGAAACCTGCTCCATGCGCTCCCAGGCAGATCAGATCGATTTGATTCTTTTCAGCGTAATTAAGGATCTCGCGATAAGGCTGACCTTCGCTCACAGCGTGTTTGATGCTGCACCAAAGATGCGCTTCCGGAGGAACTGCCTTCTGCAAACGGTGCGCTGCCTTGTGGTAGGTTCCTTCCCGCCCGATCGGATACCAGGAAATTTCCGATTCATCTAATGAGAACGGCGGCAACACATGAAGCAAATGCAACTCAGATTGATACTCTTGCGCAAATGACAGAGCATAGTTGAGCGCCAGCTCAGAGTAGTCGGAAAAATCGTAAGCCACGAGTACGCGTTTGAGTTCGATCTTCGTGTCCAATCCAGTGACCCAGTCGCGTTCATCGGTGTGCATAACGAGCACCGGGCAGGGCGCGGTTCGGGAAACCGACTCGGCGGTAGATCCCAACAGTGCGGCACGATGTGGACGGCGACGCGAACGCATTACGATCAAATCGACGCCATAGATTGCAGCCTCGCGAGCAATCGTCGCGCCAGCGTCGTCATTAGTAACGACAAGGCTTTTCCAATCGAGTCCTTCAATGCCGTTCACACCCGAATGAGCCAGAAGCGCCGCTGTGATAGCTTGCGCTGCGTCATCCCGGGTTTTTCCCGGGCCGTCTTCGGCTAGGTCGCAATGCAAAAGGATCAGCTCGGCGTTGTAAGCTCGCGTCAGGGCTATCGCATACCGCAAAGCCTCATCAGAATCCGGCGAAAGATCGGTGGGACAAAGGATGCATTCGATTTTCATAAACTTCGTAAGGGCAACAAGCCCTTCCTCCTCTGTGTGCTTTGTGCAACGAGCGTGCCGACCAAATGCTTCAGATTTTCGCGAGACTCGTGGCAGTAGCGTTTGGTTTTTGCGGGCTTTTACGCTAAGCGTTGGGCAACTTTTCCCAGCTCTCCGTTTGGTTGCTCACGCGTAGCTCGCGTGCCCACTAGCCCTGAGCTCCATTGATTGGTGAATGTGTTTCGTTTCTGATTCCACTGGCACCCGCAGCAAAACGGCAGTGCTGGATCGGCATGGAGCTTGTTATCCTCAATCCATTTTCCGCAAACCACGCAATCACCATAAGAACCAGCCATTAGCCGATCCAGCGCGTCGTCGATCAAACGCAATCGCTCCTGGAGTTGATTAGCATCGAGAGCTTGGTTCGGGGAATCGGCCGCATAAAGTATGGTCCCCGTTTGAAGTAACGCCTCGCAGATCTCTTCTCTTTCGCTCCGAAGTTGATACCAGACGCCCGCATCACTCTGCGAGGCATCATTACAAGTTTGAGTTTTTAAATTGGTTCTCATGATGTTTACCTCATGCTAAAGTACTTAGTCCTCCTCAACACCGGTGATGCGATCGATCACAATGCGAAACACGATGCTGTCCGGGGCTGCGGCGTCCTGCACTATTCTGGACTCAACCGGAGTCAACTTGGGAAAGCGGGCAAGCAATTTACTGAGAATGTCCCGCCGATCTTTGGGGCGATTCATCTCCTCGAACTTGCCGAATGCAATTGCACTGCACCAGTGAAAGTCATCATCAATATGATCCACTTGTAAGCAGGCGCGCGGATGCGCTCTCATTGCGTCAATCTTTTTGCCGGGCAAGGAATGGCTGTAAATCGATCCTTCATCAACCAGATAGTTGATCGGAACCACATAGGGTTCGTTGTTATCAATACAGCCTAGCCTGCCGACCTTTCCGGCCTTGATAACCTCAAGTGCCTCCGCATCATTCAAGACTCTCGTCACCTCGATACCTCCACTGGGTGCGAGCGCAACGAATGTGCCACAAAAATTGCGCGCTTTTGATGGGGATGAATATTGAGCCGCACTGGAAAGTTGCGAGCTTTCGCGCACTAGTGCGCGAGCTTGCGCAAATGCTACTCAGGAAAGTCGGACTCTACGGTTGTGGATTTAGTGGCAGGCGAATCGTGAAGGTGGAACCTTTGCCTGGGGAAGAACTTACGTCGACACGACCGCCATGAGCCCGTGCAATCCGCCGGACTGCGGGCAGACCGAGTCCGGTGCCTCCAGGCCTTGTAGTGAAGAAAGGATTGAAGATTCGATTGAGATCTTCTTTACTGATGCCACGCCCATTGTCTGAGACTTCGACCGTTGCTTCGCCCTCAGCCTGTTCGGCGTGATTATCTTCAGATCGAGCAACACAGATCGTCACTTCACCCTCGCCATTTGTTGCTTCGATTGCATTGATAATTAAGTTCAGCACGGCATCCTCAATTTGGGGAGGGTCGACGCGAATTGTCATCGGATCATCCGGCGGCTCGAATTGTATGGTAACTCGACGGTCACGACTGGTTACATTAGCCAACTGAGAGCGTGCCAGGTTTACTGCGCGCCCAACAATCTCCGTGAGCGAACTGGCTTTGACCGATACCAGGCGCGGTCGCGCCCCATCGAGTAGCGCGCGCACTGTGGCATCAATCCTTTCGACTTCGTGCCGCATACCCTCTAGAGCTTCGCGCTCCGGATCGTTTTTGTCGCGCCGGCGAATTAGGATATCAACCCCACCCTGAATACCTGCGAGTGGGTTCTTGATTTCATGCGCCAAGCCTGCCGCAAGCTCACCGACGAAGGAAAGCTGCGCCGCCCGTTGCAGTTCTGCTGCCTGCTTTAGTATTTGCTCTTCGGCTAGTTTGAGTTGGGTGATGTCATGTCTGATGGCGACATACTGATAGGGTTTGCCATCAGAACTAAGAAACGGGACGATCGTCGTGTCCACCCAATAAACGCTGCCGTCTTTAGCGAGATTCCGAAGTTCGCCTTTCCATACTTGGCCGGCCGCGATCGTAGTCCATAGATCGCGTATGAATTCCTTGGGGTGATACCCGGAGTTGATGATGCGGTGATCCTGGCCAAGCAATTCTTCCCGCGAGTATTTCGAGATACGACAAAACTCGTCGTTGACGAAATTTATGATTCCGCGCTGGTCCGTGATCGCGACAATAGTCGACTGGTCAAGGGCGAACTTGATATCCGCCAATTCCTTAAGCGAACGCTCAAGCGCGTCTCCGTTAATTGAGTCTTTGCGTTGTCGCACTCTTTGACTGCTCTGGTCTTTTGCGTGGGCCTGATGTGCTCGAATCAGGTTCCGGTTCCGTTCGCGGCGGCGAGACCCAACTCTTCCAGTTTTTTCATACGGTAACGAAGCTGATCGCGAGAAATGTGCAGAAGCCCCGCGGCTTTAGTCTGATTTCCGGCGCTTCGCTCCAATGCTTGTCGCACCAGAGACATTTCCACATCCTCCAGGGATACGCCGTCCGCCGGAAGCGGAATGTGATCGGCAACGTTCAGGCTAGTTGCTCTTCCCCCATGCGACTCATCCGACAGTCCGCGAGGTAAATATTTCGCAGTGATCTCGTCGCCGTCTTCAAGAATCATTGCGCGTTCGATTACGTTACGTAACTCCCGTACATTGCCCGGCCACTGGTATCTGCAAAAAGTTGCCAGCGCTTCAGGAGCAATAGAATCAATGTTCTTCCGCAACCGGCTTTTGAAATTAGACAGGTAGTGCTCAGCCAGCACCCTGATGTCATCACCCCGTTCGCGCAAAGGTGGAATATCGATCTGGATTACTGATAAGCGATAGAAGAGATCCGAACGAAAGCGACCAGCTTCACCTTCGCTTTTGAGATCACGATTCGAAGCGGCAATCACGCGCACGTCCAGCGGCAGATCTTTGAGGCCCCCGACGCGGCGAAACGAACCCTCTTCCAGCACACGTAGAAGCTTCGCTTGTAAACTTAGTTCTAACTCACCAATCTCATCGAGAAAGAGCGTGCCACCTTCCGCTTGCTCGAACAACCCTTCCTTGCGCGCCTTAGCATCGGTGAATGCGCCCTTTTCATAGCCAAACAATTCGCTTTCGATCAGCGTGCCCGGCAACGCGGCACAGTTAATGGCGACGAATGGGTTCTCGGCACGGGCCGAATGATAGTGGATCGCTTTAGCCACCAGGTCCTTTCCAGTGCCCGATTCGCCTTGCAGCAAAACGGACGAGACCTCGCTCTCGGCCACCTTGTGGGCCAGCCCCAGCATCTCGCGCATCGCCGCCGACTCCCCAATGATTTGATCGAAGCTGAACTGCTGCGCCCGCTCGCGACGAAACAGGTTCACTTCCTTACGCAAGCGGCCCGCTTCGATGCCGTTGCGAATCGCCACTTGCAACTCTTCAAGGTTAATTGGTTTCCCTATGAAGTCGTATGCACCGCCGCGCAAGGCAGCGATCGTTTCATCAACCAAAACGTTGGCGGTAATCATGATTACCACCGCATCCTGTTGACGCTGGCGAATCTTGCGCAATACGTCTAAGCCTGAGCCATCCGGCAAAGTGATATCCAACAACACGGCCGTTGGTGTATCGGCTTCAAAGGCAGCCAGGGCGGCACTGACGGTTTCGGCCTCAATTGGTTCAAAGCCCCAACCGCGCAAAGCCTCGCCCAGAGACCATCGGATCATCTTCTCGTCATCAACAACCAGTATTCTTTGTTTCTGATTTTTCACGACCCTAAGTTTACTCCAATGTCTGGGATCAGATGATAATCCGCAGATTACGCAGATTCCACAATCAAGGCCACCAGATCAAAGGCACGTCATTTGTACCGGCAAGGCAGAACTCTTCATTCAACCCCCGCCGACATCCTTACTTAATCTGCGTTATCTGCGGATTTCTTACGCTGATGCTGCCCGCGTTTCAGTCTCGTCATCGCTGGTAGCAGAAACCGCCAGGTGCTGCTTGAAAAGACTTGCAGTTGCCGTCAGAAAGTCATAGGAGGTCACAATGCCCACCAGCTGACCGTCATCGACCACGGGAAGACACCCGATTTTAGAACGGCGCATGATCTCAATCGCTTCCAGTGTCGGTGTGCTTGAGGACACGCTGGTCGGATTTGGCTTCATAATCTCGCGAACGGTAAGTGAACTCCCATCGCTGGCGTTCGAGCCCCGGCTCAACAATCGCAACAGTCCTCGATGTGTTATGAGGCCGACCAAATGACCATGCTCGTCTTCGACGGGAACGTGCCGGATGTGACGCCAATCCATTAGGCTTGCCGCCAGGTCAACTAGATCATCAGGCCGTACCGTAAACAGATCGGTTGCCATGAACTGGCCTACTGTTTGGTAGCTTTGGCTCCAATCCGTTAATTCACCCGACGCGGCCAATTTCCAATCCTTCACCGGCTTGTCCTCCTTTTGCCGCGCAAGAATCGTTGAAGTCAAAGTGCGCAGGCGCATATCAACCGGCTGATGCCTGTTGAGAGAAGCCAATGAATTGAGCATCCACTGCGCTCCTGTTTGACCGCTACGAACACGTTCTTCCACGATGCCGAGGTATTTATCAATTTCGCTTGAATCGATGTTTGACTCTTTAAGTCCCATGCGCGCCAGTGGCAAGAGACTATTCAGAATCAGGGCTGACGCACTTAAGCTCTTACCGTCAAGCCACCTCAACTGCGCATTCAATCCATGCCGCGCAGCTGCGTAGAAGTTTTCTTTGGCATCGTCGAAACTCAATCGCTTCGAGATCTCGCCGTATTCCTGCGGCATTACGACCATCAGCCCCACCAGGAAAGCGGCATTTGCTACTTCATCCTGGACGGTTGGCCCGGAAGGCAACACACGATTCTCAATTCGCAGGTGGGCAATGCCGTCAGCGACGCCATAGCAGGCACGGTTCCAGCGCCAGACCGTTCCATTATGCATCCGCAAAGCAGCGAGCTGAGGAGTCCCGCCGCGTGCCAGGACCTGGAATGGATCTTCATCAGGTTGCGTGATCATGATCGGTCGGAAGCGAGAGATTTGTTCGTGGAAGAGTTCAACAACCGAATGCTTGAGCCACCGGTCGCCAAAACTCACGCGCGTGGGATGACTGCGGGCCAACTGGGTTCGAGATCGAGCGTCGGTGGAGTGCTGGAACAGGGCCACACGTGTTTCCTGCCAAAGTCGATGACCAAACAAGAGCGGAGAATTGACAGCAGCTGCGAGCACCGGAGCCGTAATGGCCTGGGCCACGTTGTACGCGGCGGCAAACTCTGCCGGGCTGGTCTGAAAATGAACCTGGAAACTTGTGTTGCACGATTCCATCATGATGTTGTCGTGCGTGATCTGAAGTTCGTCCAGACCTTTGATATGAATTGAGAAAGGACCACCTCTGAGACCAATCACGCCACGGTTAAGCTCATAGTAACGAGGCATGGGTGCAAGGTTTTCCAGCGTAAGATCTGATTGCTTGAGCGTGGGCAGAATGCCGGAAAGGAGCACGTCGGCGTCAAGCTCCTGGGCGCTACAACGAACCAGCGATAAGAGTTCGCGCAGTTCCTGCTCCATCTTGCCAAAACACTTATCGGTGAGAAGCAGCGGGGTTAGGTTGGCTTCAAGATTAAACCTGGCAATTTCAGTAGTCAGGCGAGGATCCTTCGCTCGTTCCAGTACCTCCAGGGAAATGGGCGCCGGCCGCATATTGCGATCGATAAGAAACATTTCTTGTTCCGCACCAATTCGCGTGACGCCGCTTTCAAAGCGATCCGCCTCAATCATGAATTCAAGCGCGCGCAGATCCCCCAGCAGCGCCTTCATGAAGGCTTGCGACTTCTTCTCGTCAAATTGCTGCTCGACGTTGTGTTCGCCCATAGAATCCAAACCAAACTAGAAAATAAGTAATGCCTGACCGCGCCTATGTCTAAAAGCGATTCCCGGTCAATTCACATGTCGACACCCAAATGGCGACGCTGCTCTATTTCTTGACTGGGTGACACTCAACGCACTGGAACATTGAGATCTCACCCAGATTCAGGGGATGTTGGAAAGCCTGGTTCGCCTTATGGCAGGTCTCGCACTTGCGGTCGGCAAGTCCTCCAAGATCAACGGGGTGTTGGAACGAGCCAGTTCGCGCATTTTGTTCGACTGGTCGCGCGGAGTCGTAGAGGACCGTATGGCAGATGTTGCAATCGTTGCGGATGACTTTGCCCGTGTTGCTCACATGCTCGCCATCATGACAGCGAAAACAGCCCGAAGAATAGAGATGTCCGATGTTGTTAGAATGTGTCTGCCAGTCGGTCTTCATTTCGGGAAAGAAGTAGGTTTGAAAGATACGCTGAATCTCTTTCGTGCCGGCCTTAATTGACTCATTCTTACTCGAATAAAGACTGGCGTAGTTGGTGCGGTAGAACTGGTCCAGGCCCGCCGAGATCGAGGAGACCGCTTCCGCAGTTGAATTATAAGGCTTACTCAGAAGCGCAACACCTTCTCGCTTAAGAAAAGGAAGATTGGTATCCAAGCGACCTGCTGCAAAGGCCTGATCCAATGCAACGTCGGGAGATAAATACGCATGGGCCGGGCGGCTATGACAATCGATACAATCCATTCGTCTCCGCGCACCCTTCGCCAGCAACTCATCACTTGGCGGCCGGCTACGATCGACGTATTCAGTCACATTCCCCTGCTTGTCTTTTACCCGCACCCAGGGAATTACCTGTCGATGATCGTCAGAAGTAATAAAGGTGATTTCATTGGCGAGGTTCATGTGCCAGTGAATTCCTGCTACAGGACCGGTCGCGGGATCGCCGCCACCCACGTAAATCATCATCCGCATGCTGCGCAACGTGTTTTGCTGGTCATACGCGTAGTGGCTGAAGGTCCTTAGTTGGGCGCCATAAAACTTCGATGGCGAATGACATTGTTCGCAGGTCTCGCTTACCAACGGCAGAGTATGCACCGGTGTGGTAATTGGCTTCGGAACTTTATTGAAGGCAATTGCATAAAGCTGATATGCCCCTGTGATTTTCGACCGCGCGTACCCCTCGGCGCCTTCTCCGACATGGCATTCGACACAAAGCACGCGAGCATGCGAGCCGACCCCATACGCGACAAACTCCGGTTTCATCGTTTCATGACAGGTTTGCCCGCAAAAGGCCACTGACTCGGTGTGCTCATAGGCGCGATAACTGCCGAAGGCGCTCATGAACACAAAAATCATGCTGAGACCAAGAAAGCCAAAGAACACGCGCCTGCTGTGAGGGTTATTAAAGTCGATGCGGGGGAATGCGGCGATCTCCGATGATGACAAGCGGCGTCGCCGACGCCTTTCCCACCACAGGCCGGCGGCAATGATTAGCAAGCCGAAGATAAGTGCCCCAGGAAGAAGTACGTAAGCGAAGATGCCGAGGTATGCGCCCTTCGTGTCTCCCGTCAAATCAATCAGGATCAGCAATAGAGCGCTCGACAGGCTGGCGAGGGCGATGGCTGTGCCTAGAAAACTTACGTAGTTACGAAACAAGGATGGGACTTTTTTTGTTTCCTCTGCGTCCAAGGCATCTCCTTGAAGTTAAACAGAAAATTCCTATGCCGACCGGTGGGCGGCATAGGTCATTTCTTTGAACTGTCGATTCCGTTCGTATCCTTTACTGCTTCAGTGATCGCATGTAATCCACCATTGCCTTCGCCTGCTCGGGCGTCAGCCCTTTGGCTTCATATCCAGGCATGTTGGGCGGCTTCTCGGGCTTCTTGCCCTTGAGCACGATCTCCACCAACTCCTCGTCCTTCAATTCCGCGTTGAACTTTTTCTCAGCCTTCGGGCCGTGGCAGACGACGCACTTGGCGTCCTTGTAATACGAGGCCGCGTCCGTGTACTTGACTGAATCGGTCTGTGCGGCGCCTGAGACGAGGAAAACCAGCGCCACGGCTATGATTGCTGCCAAAGCCACCCCAAGTCTTTTCAAGTGAGCTAATTTCATTAGTCTTTCATCCCTTCGTCGATAACGTCGTGATTCTCACGACTGCGCACTTCTTCTCACCGCAATGAACGTGCCGGACGATTTCATGAGCAAATCTCGCCAATGGGCGATTCTGTGCGGGTTCTTTTTCTCAACTCTGCGAAATTTCTCGCACCTCAGAAGCGCCATGTGCCCCTGCTATGACATCGCTTGCACGCGGTAAAATCATCACCTCCGAAGGCCCGCTTTCCGTTGTGACATGACATGCAGCTAAGAGCGTTCGGCGCAGCGTGATGATTGAGCGGTTGCGGCGCAGTCACTTGCAATCGCTGCGCAACGCCGGTCCTCACCCGATGACACTCATTGCAACCCAACCCTTCATCCTTATTGTGATTCGCATGACTAAACCCGACGCGAAAGGCTGGGGCCATTTCAGATGAGCGAACGCGTCGGCCAGGTTCATGGCAGACTCCACAGGAAGAGATCTGTTGGTCGCCGGATTTGGCTTGAGGGCCGTGGCATTGATAACAGGTAACATGCGCATTGAATCCAGCCGGAATACTCATGGCTACGCCATTGCGACTCGGACGATGACAAGTCGAACAACCAGTGCCACCCATCCTTACATGTTGTGCATGATCAAATTTCATGTTGAAGCTGCTGAGCCGAGGGAACGGTTTCAGCGCTCCCGACTGCGCGTTGCTGTGGCATATAGTGCATATCGCATTTGTTGAATCGGCAAATTGCTTCGCGTGGCAACCTGCGCAGGGAAGATGGTTCGGCTTTCCCGGCATGTTTGGCCGCGGTGAATTGGTCTCTCGCCGGTGACACAGCAGGCACGGCAGACGTGCGTGATAAGCACTGTCATGTCGAAACTTTGAGTAATCTGCATTTTCAGGAACCTGCATTTGCGGTTCGCTGATCGCGGCACTGTTCGTGGCGTTGGATATATTCAGTCCCATCACCGCTAAACTGCTAAACAACATGATTATTATGAGCCAACGCATTCAAGGTTTCTTCAAAGCATCGATCGCTTTCACGTGTGTGGCCGGCACAGCGGATTTACCTAACGTTATGTGGCACTTCGTGCAAACAAAGTCTGAATCAGTTTTCTTATGATCGATCTCATAATTCAGTATCCCGCCGTCGTCGGTTGTAGCCGTGACATGACAACCTTCAGCGCCGCCGCAAGAACGCACCGGAACAACCAGGGTTTTCATGTCGAGTGTGTTCATCGTCGGCACGTTGTGGCAGGTCACGCAGCTTATGTTTGGATGTTCACCGCCTTCGTGACGAAAGGTGGCCGAAGAAATGCGTCGGTGCCACGCTGTCAGAACGGTCTTATCTGTTACACCGATGGTCTCCGCAAGTTTTGGATCGAAGTCGGTCTTTGGTGCGGGTTGAATCGCGGAGAACTTATGACACACATCGCATGCGGATGGCGCAGGCTCGATTCCAAGATCAGCATTGTGACAAGTGAAGCAGACGGTGTGACTACTCGGTGCCGTCTTGAACGTGCCTTTCTTGAGCCAGAAATTGTCTCCGAGTTTTTTTGGAGGCGTGGTCACGTATTCTTCATCTGACTTTCCTTGAGGCTGATATGTTTGGTGACAGACAGGACAGCTTTTCGGTTCGGTAGCATCCTTCGGCGCCGGCTTCTGTTGCCACGAGACGGACACAAAACCAACGCGGTTAGGCGGACTAAGAGCAGGGACGTTCAATCCGACTACGTCAACGTGCTTATCATGCGGAAAGTTGATCGCAAAGTCTGTGACGACATCTCGCCTCTGTTTCGATGGATCTGAAACGTCTCCCAGGCTAGGGAACAAGAACCGAGTCGTATCGCGTGGCGTTACATTAACGTGGCAGTTGGAACAAATGACGGGAGCAGGCCTTTCCCGGGCAAAGAACTGTTGCCGGTGACAGTTGAGGCAAGACGAGTGTTCGGGAAAGTCAGTCACGTCAGGAAAAGCCGCGTCACCCTGGCGCACTTCCTTCCAATTCTTCGTGGGGAACTTATGGCAGGAGTCGCAAGCGAGCTTTTGCGTGGTGACGTGAGTCTGGTGAGAAAAACGCGAGTAATCGATTCGCGGTTGAGTAGCCGCACGCCGTTGTGGCCGCCGATTGGGCGCGCGGCCCTGCGGCTCAACCGCGCCATTGCTAGCGACCATAGGAATCGAGTTCGCTGTCAATATTAGGAAAGCCGTCACGAGAAATCCCGCCAACCTAAGCCTATGCGTCTCTCTTTTCATCCTTGAACATTGAGGATCTTGCCCTAACATCCCAATAGGACAAACTCCGGCCCCGCCCTCATTTCGGGGAAACCGGAGATGATCAGTTATGAGCAGCCCGAACTTCCAGGGCAGCTATTCCTTGCGACCGAAGTAGAGGCGCAAGGACATATAAGGTAGATGCGCGTGATAATTCTGTGCCCGCGGACTGCCGGGGAAAGTCAGCAGGAACTTGCTCTCGTTGTAAGCGAAGTATTGATAACCGAGATTCCAATCAAGGCGACGATTTAGTTTGATCGTTAGACGCGCTTCGGGGGAAGTGAAGTTCATCGGATACGAAGTGATAAGCGTCCCGCCGAGAACCGCCGGCACCGCCGTCGTTCCACCTGGGGGTACGATGCCGCCTGTGATAGTCGTTCCGCCCGCAGGATCTGAAACGCGATTGCCCTGTCCATAGTCCTGATTGATTCGGTACGAGGCATAGAGAGTCATTCTGCGGGTCAGTCGCGTGGTTAAATCGAGAAAGAAGAAATTATTTCTTTGGAAGTAGAGCGCGTGACCGAAATGATGGAATACGCTTGCCGCCGGCGGCACCTGGTAGAAATAATCGATCGTCGAATCATTATTCACCCAGGTGTAGTTGTAGCCCGTGCTCACTGTCCATCTGGAGTTAGGCATCCAGTCAATGGACGAGGTGAAATGCCGCGACTTCTGATCCACTCCGAAGTCCTTGAGCGACTCTCCCGCGATTTCCGAGGGATTTGCATTGTTCTTAGTAATCAACGCCAGGTTGAAGACTAGCTTGCGATTCGGCGCGTAACGGCTCTTAGCGCGAATGTTCGTGTAATCGTAGTTACCGATTCGCGTAAACACGTTGTCTGCCGTGCCATGCTCGGCGTCAAAGTAAATCGTCCAGTTCTTCACAGGTCGTGCTTTGAATCCGCCAAAGAATGCATTGGAGTGATTGGTCTCGATCTCATCTTTGACGCAATGCGCCGTGATTCCGGTTATCAGGCACCCACTCGCTGGTGTCAGGGCCGGAGCACCGCTGTTGGTGAAATCACGGCCGGTCCGGGTTTGTTCAAGGCGGCGATGGCCATAGCGATAACCAAAATGGATTGAATAGCGGGGGTTGAACTGATAATCGCCCTCGATCGTGTTCTCGTACTTGCGGTAATGCGTAGTGGTGAACTCCTGCGCGTTCGTCACACTGAACGTGTCTGTTCTGGTCCCGCCGGTGATGTTGCGCGTGATAGAGTAGAAGCCGTTGAGCGTCCCGATTCCGTCAATCGTAAAATCTTCGACGCGAAAGGTGTTTGACACGCGGAGCTTGTCCGTAGCCAAGAAGGTTAAGCCCATATCGCCAATGCTGCTCGACCGCTTCGCGTTGCCGGTAAAGTTGTAGCTACTCGGGTTGGTCGTGTTCGGCTGCGCCGCCGGCGGTGTCGGTGGCCAGCCAGTGATACGGAAAATGTAGTTCGTGCCGCTGAAGGTTTCGTTGTAAAGAGAATTCGAAGTCGAACGGCTGTGAATGATGCGACCCGTAATGTCCAGCTTCTTGGCTATCAACGAGTGGATGCTCGCGCGGGTGAAGTTAACACTCCCGCGCGTCGGTTCTGTGCGATTGAAGCTAGTCAATTGTGAGACAGAGGGCAACGCATTCGTGTTCAATCCCACGGCTTGCGTGATCGTGCTGTCATCATGAAATCGGCGGAAGCCTTGTAGGAAGGTCCAATCAATTGGTCCCAGTTTGCCGTCGGCGCCGACGCGAAAATCGTTCGCGCGCGACTTTAGGTTCGACAGCAGCCAAAATTCGTTACCGCCATTGTGATAGTCCGTGAAGGCGGGGCCGCGATAGCGCTCAGGTGAATATCCAACATTGAAACGAATCTTCTCGTTCTTTGGCAGCAGGGTCAGATCGAAGTCGCCCATCTGCGTGTAGGTGTCGAAGCCGTGAAGCCCCGTCACCGGATTCGCCGGTAACGGGTTCGGCGTGAACAGCCAGGTCGGATTGGCGAGGTTGTTTAGGAACCGATAGTACTTGAAGCGACGGTAGGCGCCTTCAAACCTGTACCATTCCGGTTTCTCAACACTGAATCTCAGGCTCCCCGAAGGATCAGCGCCCCATCCGGTTGAGGTAACCAGCAGGGTATCGAAGAGTTGGCCCTTTCCGCCGTTCTTTGATTTCGCGAGAAAGCTCGCGTCGAACAATCGCGGCCCAGCCTTGTAGTTCAGATCGCTCTTGAACTTGTTGACGTCGCCGTCCACTCTCTGGCCGCGATAGCCAAACTCGATGCTCGAAGTTATGGTGTAATTTCCGGCGTCGTCTCCGACAGTTGCGGAAGTTGGTTCTGCTTGCGTTGCAGGTTTGGGAGTATTCTTCGTGTCACTCGATTTTTGTTGCTCTGGGGATTTCGTCGGCTGGGGTGAGTCTTGTCCATGGACGGCGCTCGTCATCAGCGCCAGACCAAAAATCAGTCCAGGAAGAATAAGCAGTAGGCTGGAATTTTTCCGTTTCATGACGTCCTCTGCTGAAAAAACCTCTCTAGGGCTGCTCCCCATTTCTTTCGTCCGCCATTAGTGCATCGGCTAACACGCATGATTACCGGAAGAACACGGGACTCGAACGAGAGCCGTGAATCTTCGTGTGACAAGCAGTGCAGTTGTTGAATGCATTGTTTTGAATGTGCTGGGGTCCCGAAGGCTCGCCCGCGCCCACTTCGTGCGCCGAACTGTGGCAAGTCAGGCAGAGCTGATTCACCGAGCTATACTTCAACAAGCGCGGATTCGCCGATCCGTGCGGAGTATGGCATGCAGAGCAGCCTTCGGTCTTGACGGGCGCATGTTCGAAAGGGAACGGTCCCTGTTTGTCGACGTGGCATTTGATGCAGCCGGCATCGGCGCCCGTGGCCAATCTGGCCTGCTTCAATTCAAAACCGCCGTGCGGATTGTGACAATCGCTGCAACGCATCGCGCCTTCCAGAACTTTGTGATGGAAAGGCATATTGAACTGCGGCTTAACTTCGCTGTGACAACTCATGCACAGTTGCGGATCGTTCGCCTTCAACATGCGAATCGTTGCGAAGCCAGGCTTCTCGGCATTCGCGGTAGTCACATGGAAATTTGAGCTGGCCACATTCGCGCCTTCTTTGTTCGAGTGCGGCGAGTGACAATCGGTGCATCCGATGTCATTCCGCCAGTGCTCACCCCGACGAAAGTTGTTTCGCTCTTCTCTTCCCGCATGACAAGCGAGACAAGTCTCGGAAATTTCCTTTGAAGACTTGTTCTTGAAGCTGATTATCTTTGCCGGATCGCCTTCTTCGGAGTGGGCCTTGCCGGGACCATGACACGCTTCACACCCGGTGACTTTTCCTTTCCAACTGCTGATCTTGCTTAGCTCGGCGTGTGAAGTGTGAGAGAAGGCTTTGAATTGATCTTCATGGCAGGCCTGGCAGACCTCGCTTCCTACATAGTCTGCCGCGTTGTAACTCGCTGGTTTGATTGGGCCGGGTTTGACTGATTGCGAGGAACTACCGGAGGCGAGCCACATGACAGCGACCGTTAGCGGCCCGCTTAGGAGCAAAAACTTGATGATTTTGTTTGGACCCAATACTCGGCCCTCACTTTAGGCAGAAGGCCCACTCAATTAGGCCTAAGCCGGAGAAGAGCGTGTTGCTCGCTGACTCGCTCGAAGAATACTTCCATTAGAAGGCCCGCATTGTAGTAGCTACGCTTCGGGCTAGCTGTGACGGGCATCACATGAACGCACAAATCGCCCAACCATCCGATTGTCTGGAAAGTAAGGTTTTAACAAAGGCCATGAGAAACGTCTGTGCGTTAACACACGCATGGCACTAATAGCGGGCCACTGATTCCAGCCCTTTGCGGTTACGAACCAAAATACCGTGATCCGTCAAACCAATTATGTGCTTTCGCCTGAACTCACTCAGCACACGAGTGACGGTCTCGCGTGAAGCAGCGATCATCTGTGCGATCTCTTCGTGCGTCAGCAACGTCTGCAAATGGACACCGGTCGAGGTGCGTTCTCCGAATTCGTCCCCCAGTCTAAGTAACAGGCGCGCCAGTTTCTCGGCTGCGGAGACAGATAACAGCAGAACCCGCGCGTGTTCGACGAACTCGGTAAAGTCTTTGCTAATAGCGATGGCCAAACCGAGGCCGGACGATTTCTGTCGTTCAAGGAGGATTAAAAGATCCTTGCGAGAGATGAAATCTACGCGGCACGGCGCGAGGGTCTCAGCTGTGGCTTCGTAAGAATGCCCTGCCAGCGTCGCATGTATTCCCAGCAAATCGCCGGGCCGGGCAATTCGAACGATCAAAACTTTTCCTTCGGCTGAGATGAGCGAGAGCTTGGCCCGTCCGGAGCAAAGCACGTACACACCACGAGCGGCCTGACCTTCGGCGAAGAGTACCGAGCCTTTGGGATAAAGCTTGCGATGGCTTACTCGATCAAATCCAGGTATGGCGTGTAGGGCCGAAACACATCGCGATCTAAGAGCTTGATCATTCTCAGCGGCGCTCTTATCACCGTTAGCGTTATTGTTTGTCCCGCGCATCGGCGCTCTCCGCAGTCCTTATAGAGTGGCAAGCAATCCTGATAGCAAGAGCTAATTCCGAAGCCCGGCTCTTGCGGTCCCGATCGACTACTCAAAGATCGGTTCCGCTCTGAATCCGCGCAAGACGCGTGCCGATTGCGCTGGGCCAGTGGATAGTCCGTCCCAACAGACTACCCCACTTTATTTGCGAGCTTTCGCGCAGCCTCCTGGGGAAGTTTCCGCAGAATTGTAAACACGATTTGATGACTTCCTTCGATACTCCTAACAATTCAATCGGCATAGATGTTGCCCACTACGCAATCGGGAACCCAAAGCTCGAGCGAATGGAGCAGCGGCTTGCTGCTCAGAAATGCAGAGTCAGGGAGAAATGGAGGACGGCACCATGGCTAAAGATGATCGCGATATTCTCGAGTTGCTCAAAGAGGAATTGGCGTTCGTCGAGCAAGGCGGTTATGGGCGCTCAGTTCGCACGCCGTGGTTACCAAAGTCGGCTTTCCAGGACTCCCTGACGTGCATCAACTACGCGGATCCAAATCGGACCCATCCCTGTAATGAATGCCACTTGATTGATTTCGTCGGCAGTGAACACCTCTCGGAGGACGTGCCCTGTCACTTCATCGCTTTGAATGAAGCCGGCGAAACGATCGAGGATCTGGAGGCACAAGATAATCAGGCGAAGCTGGAAGCGACGCTTAAGCAGTGGATGAGAGCGAAGATCAGGCAGATCGAAGATAGAAGGTCGACAATCGCACAGGCTCCAAGTTCTTCGTAGTTACGCTAGCGATCCGATAATTCGTAATCATAGACCTTGACGCGCTAACTCCTCGAGGAATAACTTTGGGGCGTCACAGAAACCCCAATGCTTAGACTTCAGGCAACGCGATTTTCAGGGTGCGAAATCGCTCTGCCTAATCGGTGCTAACAGAAAATGGCCGTAAGGGTAACCAATCGTAAACCTATTCTGCTCGCCTTAGCAGCATCCTTCCTACTAACCGTTCTAATTATTCTCGGATCGCGAAATCTTGAACACTACGATGCGGCTCTCTTTGGGTACACCGTCGCCAGTGTTGTTGCGTTCGGTGCGGTTGTATTTCGCTATGCCATCTGGCTACAACGGCCGGCGACACGCGTTTACTGGCGGCGAGGTTGGAAGTTGTTTCAAGACCGCAAGAACTTGCTCGCCAACACCAGCAGCGCTGCGAAGACCATAGTTGGCGGAATGGCTGTGCAGAAATTCATATTTCGGCGCGGCTTTTCTCGCTGGCTAATGCATCAGCTGATCATGTGGGGCTGCATTATCTCCGCGCTGATTACCTTTCCGCTCGTCTTTGGTTGGGTCCATTTTGAGCTGGAAGCCGAGCGTGGATATCGCGCTTACGTTTTTGGCTTTCCCTTAAACGCAGTCGACGGACGAAGCCTACTCGCCTGGGTGACCTTTCATGCGCTCGACTTCACGGCAATCATGGTTCTCGCGGGTTGTGCAATAGCAATTCACCGCCGCTTGCACGATCGCGGCGCGATTGCTTTGCAACAATTTCTACTCGACTTCGTGCCGCATCTCCTCTTAATCGCCATTTGCATCACTGGTTTAATGCTGACCGCATCAAGCTTGTGGCTGCATGGCTACATGTATTCGTTCATCGCACTGTCGCATCAGGCAGTCGTGATCATGACTTTGTTTTACTTGCCATTCGGCAAACTCTTTCACGTGATTCAACGGCCAGCCTCAATCGGTGTCGAGCTTTATCAGAGACGTGCGCGTGAAATGCCCCAAGCAGTTTGCCCACGTTGCGGCGTTCAGTTTGTGGCCGAGATGTGGCTGGACGATCTCAAGACCGTAGTCGATAAGCTCGGGTTTGATTACAAAATGGGCGATGGACACGTTTGGCAGGATTACTGCCCTCGCTGCAAGCGAGTAATACGCGGGTTGGCGTATGCGAGCCTGCCGCAGCGCGATGCAGAAGTTTTCCGGGGCTCGCGGGTTCAAATGGAAGAAGAGCAGAAATGAGCCACAGATGAACACGGATGAGACGGATAAGAGAATGAAAGTGAAATGCCTAATGCCTTTATCTGTGCACATCCGTGTTCATCTGTCGCGAATTAACTTATGAGCAAGGTCGAGAATCTCGAAAAGATCATCGAAGCCTACGGACCGCATCTGCACGATGCGCCGTACGGCGGCTGGCGAGCGGATCGTGTGATAGACAAGGTTGTGCCCACACACTGCCCATACTGTGCGGTGCAGTGCGGCATGAATTTGCTGGTCGAGAACAATCATGTCGTTGGTTTCGAGCCCCGCTACGATTTTCCGGTTAACGAAGGCCGTCTCTGTCCCAAAGGAGTAACCGCCTATTTGCAGATTCATCATCCAGATCGCTTGCTGCATCCACTCATCAAGCGTGACGGCGTGTTCGAGCAGGCGACCTGGGACGAAGCGCTCGATCTAATAGTCTCGAAATTCAAGGAGCTGCAAGCCCAGCACGGCAAAGACTCGATTGGCGTTTATTCGGGTTCATCGCTAACCACGGAAAAAACCTATTTGATGGGCAAGTTTGCGCGGGCCGGTCTGGGCACCCGCTACATTGACTACAACGGGCGACTTTGTATGGTCTCAGCGGCGGCGGGCAACAATAAAGCATTCGGCATCGATCGCGCCGCGAATCCGTGGGATGACATTCCGCTGGCAGAAGTCCTTTTGATCGCCGGATCGAATTGCGCTGAGACATTTCCAGTTCTGAACAAATTCTTGTGGCAGCAGCGCGATAACGGTGGCCGTTGGATCATTATCGATCCGCGCGAGACAGCAACTGCTCGCCAGGGCGATCTCCATCTGCAACTGAAGCCCGGCACTGATGTAGCTCTCGCGAATGGCATGCTGCACGTTCTGATCGAAGAAAGTTTGATTGATCAGAACTTTATCCATGGTCGGACGAATGGTTGGGACGAAACGAAGAGACTAGTTGCGCGCTACACTCCGCAAGTCGCTTCCGAAATCACAGGAGTGCCGGCGGAGAAGATTGCGCAAGCTGCCAGGCTCTATGGTCGCGCCAAGACTTCAATGTTGATGCATGCGCGCGGAATCGAGCACCACTCACACGGCGTCAACAACGTTCTCTCCTATATCAATCTCGTGCTGGCAACAGGAAGCATCGGCGCGCCTGGACGGGGTTACGGCACGATCACGGGACAAGGCAACGGTCAAGGTGGTCGCGAGCATGGGCAGAAAGCTGATCAACTACCCGGGCAGCGTTCGATTTCGAATCCAGAGCACCGTAAGCACGTCTGTGATGTTTGGGGTCTGCCAGAAGCAGAGTTACCCCAGGCAGGTGTTTCAGTCGTCGAGATGTTTGAGAAGATGCGCGAGCGTGAGATTCGCGGTTTGCTCTCGATCTGCAACAACGTGATGGTGAGTCTGCCTGATACCAATGAAGTGCGCCGCTCGCTCGAAGGTCTGGACTTCTACGTGTGCATTGACTTCTTCATGTCGGAAGGCTCGCGCTATGCAGATGTTGTTTTGCCCGGCAGCACTTGGAGCGAAGATGAAGGAGTGACCACAAACAGCGAAGGCCGCGTTCTTAAAATCAACAAAGCTGCAGACCCGCCCGGCGAAGCCCGAGCCGACTGGTGGATCATCCAGGAAATCGCGCGGCGGATGGGTCGAGAACAATATTTTAAGTTTGATGGACCTCTCGGCATCTTCAATGAAATGCGCGTCGCGTCCCGTGGCGGTAACGCCGACTACTACGGGATAACCTGGGAAAAGATAGAGCAAAACAATGGCATCTTCTGGCCGTGCCCGTCCGAAGATCATCCCGGAACCCCGAGACTATTTGAAGATCGTTTCTATCATCCCGACGGCAAGGCTAAGTTTCACGCGGTTGAGTTTGAACCTCCACAAGAGACACCTGATGAAGAGTTTCCGCTGATCCTGACTAGCGGTCGTGTGGTTTACCAGTACCTTTCCGGTAATCAGACGCGGCGCATTGGTTTCCTGGTCGAACTGGGTCCCGACCCGAATGTCGAGATTCATCCCGAAACGGCGATGAAGTT
>JBBPID010000054.1:0-35538 GCA_038040505.1 Acidobacteriota bacterium
GTGAGCAGGACGTCGATTTTTTCAAATACGAATTTGGGAAAGACTTCAGCAACCCCAAAAGGCTGCCGAATGTTCATTGCTCGATTCAACCCGTACCGTTGGATCAGCCCTCTTCGCATCTCAAGTCGCTGATGGTGGAAATCTCACCCGATGTTTCCCTTGGGCTCGGGCACATCGCCACCTTCCTGCTAAAGCGCGCTGCTGGAAATCGGACCGTTGTCTTCCTAACTCATGGCTGTCGCGAGATGCTCGACGCCATAGAGCGCGGGGAGGTCAAGGACTATTTAGCGCAGGAACGTAAGATAGAGAACGGCGTCCCTCGGCCAGCGCGCATCAATCATAAGGAAAGAGAAGCTGTTGCGCTGGCCGACTTTATCATTACCCATTCCGTCTCGACCAGGCTGCTCTATCACTATTTCTTTCCCGAGCACGCCCTGAAGATCGCCACCGATGTGGTCTGGTTCGGCGAATGGGTTCAGCGCGAGGCGCGGAGCTTCGCGACGCTTCGAAAGCCTTTCGCGGCCAGGGATGTGGACGTGCTCTTTATAGCAGGCTCATGGTCCCGACCAGAAAAGAATTACGCGCTGGTTAGGAGGCTAGTATCTTCTCTGAAGGGCTTGAATATTCACATTGTGGGGGAGGCCGAGACTCGAGTCGCTCATTCGACTCACCATGGCCTGATTGCAAACCGAGAAACTCTATTCTCGCTCCTGGGACGAACCAAAGCCCTGGTGTGCCCTTCGCTCTTCGACGCAGCGCCGGCAATTCTCTTTGAAGGCTCGGCGATGGAGTGCAATTTGGTCGCTTCAAAGAATTGCGGCAACTGGCAGATTTGCAATGAACGTCTGCTCGTCGATCCTTCCACTACCGAGCAGTTTCTCCAAAAGACCGCTCTTTCAGTGTCTGAGAAGTTCGATGACAACATGAGCGTCTTCTTGCAGACAAATTCGTACCTGAGTTTACTGGAGACGCTTTCCGTGCTTTGAGGTATTCGCAGGTGAAACTAAGGACTACGGCATGTCTGAGCTGACCGTATCTATGCCCGCCCGTAACGCCGAGCGTTATATTGGCGAAGCAATTCGCAGCGTCCTTAGGCAGCAGGGTCTCGACTTTGAACTGGTGGTTGTGGAGGACGGGTCGACCGACAATACGGCTAACGTCGTGGCCGCCTTTAATGATCCGAGAGTCCGATTAATCCGTAACAAAACAAGTATGGGCCTGGCCCATTGCCAAAACCAGGTGATCGAACAGAGTCGCTCATGCTTTATCGCGCAAGTAGGTCCCGCAGACATCGTCCTTCCCGAAGCTTTCGCTAAGACCGTCAGCGCCTTAAAGAATAGTGCCGAGGCAGGCCTGGCCCACGGCTACTCGTTTGAAATAGATGAGCAGGGTCGAATTACCAAAGACGCGTTTCGCGCCAGGAGAAGTGCGTTGATTAAGAGTCGAACGCCGGGAATGGACTACAAAAAGGCGCTGCTGTTTTCCGAACACCCGATCGACCGCTTTAGGGTCTATCGCAGAGAAGCATTGTTAGCGGTGGGAGGCTTCGATGAAACACTAACCAACGGCGCAGAATTCGATCTGGAGCTGCGACTCGTTGATCGGTTTGCAATCACGTTGGTCCCGGAGTTTCTATATGCTTATAGAAGCAGGACTCTCAACGGTTGGATGTTGGGCGAAACGCTTACCTGGTGGCAAAGATATTCGCTTTGCCGCCGCCGTCTGAAAGACAACCAGACTCGATTTCTCCACGAAGGACATTACAACCAGCGGAAACTACTCTTTGCTGGTCTGATTGAAGCGCTCAAACCAAAACGCTCTGCTAACCGACTGAAGCAGTTATTCTCAAGCTCGCTGTCGCGATTCTCACGAACGTTCCCGTTTTCGCTAGCAGCTAGAGTCTACGCCGCACTGATTACCAGACTAACGTGGCGTCTCCCTTCGTACGGTTTAGAAAGACAAAACAATATTCCTGGACGAAGAATAGCCTACTACACGGGCCATTTGCCGGTTCAAAGCTGGTTGGCCGTAGAGCAGGAACTGACGGAGTTGAAGAATTCGGCTCTGGCGGTTGAACTCATCTTTGATGGGCCTGAGCCACCACCGACGGAGGTCGAGGTAGGCACCGTGTCTCTCTTTGAACGCCAGGAATTCTTTAAGTCAGGCGAAGGTTTGGGTTGGGCCTATCGAAAACGCTTCTTCTTAAAGAATCCGGTGCGCTGTTTAAATTTGCTCTGGTTCGCTATGACCCGCAAGCATGGTCGGGATAAGAGACTGTCCGACGATCTTTTTGTATTTGCGAAAGCCGTTGACCTCGCCCTGGTCCTGGAAGAGCGAGAGATTGATCACCTTCATGCACCTAATTCGGATCAGTGGGCTTTCATTGCGTTCATAGCGGCACGACTCCGGGGCATAACATACTCGATGCAGGCTCAGGGATCCGAAATGCGGTCCTCTTTATTGTCGGTCCTTGTTCCGGAGCTTGGAGCGAGAGAGTTTCTGATAGTCAACGGGCCATACAAACCTGGTATCGCAATGGGCCCTCTAAGTTCTCGGGAAGACAGAATCGTTATAGTTGACGGTCTTGAACTCAAAGGCTTTCAGTCAAGACGTTACGATAGTAATGTTGAGCTCGAAATGAGAATCCTAAGTATTGCCAGGCCGGTAGAACAAAGCGGATTGATTCATTTGGTTGAGGCCTTGCACATCCTTAAAACCGAAAACTCAGCTTGCCACTGCGAAATCTCCACGGCCCCCGGCCATCACGCTTACACCGATCTCTTAATCCAGTCTAGAAAGTTACGGCGGCGACTGGAATTGGAAGACTCGCTGGTGTTTTCACAGATCCCATCGTCTCATGAGCTAAGTAAAAAGCTTCATGGGGCGAATGTCTTCATCTTGCCGGGTGCGGTTGATGACAGCGCGATCGACGAGTTTTCTCCGACGCTCTGCGCGGCAATGGCCTTCGGAATGGCAGTGATCTGTGCAAATGCAAACGCCCTGGATGGACTTGTCGAAGATGGGGTAACCGGCATTGTCGTTCCCCGGGGTGATGCACGGGCCCTCGCCACTGCGATCGCGCGACTGAAAACCAATCCCAAGCTTAGAAAGAGATTGGGTGAGTCGGCAAGAAAGCTTGTCCATGAACGGTTTGATTTGAAAGGGCCCGCGGAAACGCCTCTGACGCTTTTCCGCAGAGTTCTTGGGCAAACAGAAACTGGCCCTGCCAGGCAGCAAGAGGGAGTTGCGAAACTCTGAATCCCGCAAGTTTCCGACGCCGTCCCTTCTGGGGCGGAGGATCAATTATCTAATTGCGGTAAACGTTGGGTAACGTACTGCTTATGGGAGTCCAAAGCCATTAGGCATATATCTTTCTCAGCGCCCAGATTTGACTTCGATTGATGCTGCTTTGCTTGCAAAGATTCCTTTTTTGGTTAAGGGTGAACCATACGGAGTTCTCTAACCATAGTGTGGCTTCCAAGGGGAAACGGTTTTAAGGGCAATTTACAACTCCTTTTACGGTGATCTCGACTTGAAGGCGTCGTTAAATGTCTCTATTTATCTCAGTAATCGTTCCTGTCCACAATGGTGGACGTTTTCTTAACCATTGTTTAGCTGCCCTAATCGCCTCTTCATACCAATCATACGAGATCATAGTTGTCGATGATGCTTCAACGGAAGGCAGAATTGAACTCAGCAAGCGAAAAGAGGTACGAGTTTTTCATCTTGCCCATCAGTCTGGCCCAGCTGCCGCACGTAACTTTGGTGTTAAGCAGGCGCACGGAGAGGTTTTATTTTTCGTTGATGCAGATGTGGTAGTCAAATCAGACACGCTTGCGCGCGTGGCAAAGGTCTTTCTCAACAACTCGGATATTTCTGCCGTATTTGGCTCTTATGATGACGACCCGGCAGAAAAAAATTTCATATCTCAATACAAGAATCTCTACCATCACTTCGTTCACCAGCAATCCAATAGTGATGCACAGACTTTCTGGGCAGGGTGTGGAGCGATTCGCCGAGAAGTCTTTAGTGAAGTCGGCGGATTTGACCAGGCGCGGTATACAAAACCAGCGATTGAAGACATTGAGCTGGGTTATCGTATGCGAGAGATGGGATATCAAATCTTACTAGACAAGCAGTTACAAGTTAAGCATCTCAAGCACTGGAGATTGGGGTCATTAGTTCGTGCTGATATTTTTTATCGAGCCGTTCCCTGGTCGAAGCTAATGCTGGAAAATCGAGTTATCATCAATGATCTCAATGTACAGATTAAGGATCGCGTAAGCGCAGGTTTGGCTGGATTGCTAGTGGTGATCCTGGCGGCTTCACCTTTCAAACCTCAGCTACTCTTCGGAGCGCCACCCCTCGTAGCTCTTATTATCGCGCTCAATCGTAAGTTATACAGTTTTTTCCTAAATCGAAGAGGATTGAAATTTGCCGTCTTAGTCTTTCCATTACAAGTGCTCTACTATCTTTATAGCGGAGTTACTTTTGTGCTGTGTTGGTGCCGGCACTGCATCTCGACCAGATTTAGACCGGCGCAACTTGTAGGCAAATCCCCTGACTTCAGAGGTGATGCATGAACTTTCAAGACAACTGGAGCAGTTGTCGGGCCCAAATGCCTGATGACGTTGAGTGCGAGCACGCTCGTACGATCAGGCGCGAGTCTTAATAGATTTGGTTTAGTTTGAAGAGGCATTGACGTATGTCGGATCGTCCCCATAAAAGAGTCGTTATCATAGGCGGGGGACCTGCGGGCCTGACGGCAGCTTATGAGCTTTGTAAGGAAGGGGTCGAGTCGGTAGTACTTGAAAAGGATAATACTGTTGGCGGACTTGCGAGGACAGTTAACTATAAGGGATACCATTTTGATATCGGAGGACACCGCTTTTATACCAAAGTCAAAACTGTCGATGAGGTCTGGCGTGAAGTGCTGCCGAAACAAGATTTTCTCCGCCGCAAGCGCCTTTCCCGCATTTACTACAATAAAAGTTTCTTCTACTACCCCATTCGTGTCTCTAACGTATTGTTCAACTTAGGGCCCTGGAATAGTCTTCTTATTCTTCTGAGTTACCTGAAAGCTAAATTATTTCCCGAGAAGTCAGTAGAAACACTCGATCAGTATGTTTCCAATCACTTTGGCAAACGTCTTTATAGAATCTTTTTTAAGACCTACACAGAAAAGGTCTGGGGTATTCCCTGTAGCGAAATCACGGCCGAATGGGCCGCACAGCGGATTAAAGGCCTGTCATTTCGCACCGTTTTGGGCAGCATGTTCCAAGCCCAGGCTAAATATAACGGCAGCGTAATAAGAAGCATGATTGACCAATTTGATTATCCGAGAAAAGGTCCGGGCATGATGTGGGAGACCATGGCCGACATCATAAAAGAGAGGGGAAGCCAGGTCCGGATGAGAACAAAAGTTGAGCGATTGTTTTGGACGAATAATAGAATTGATGCGGTGGAAATAAGTACTTCTGGCGAGAAAGAGATAATCGAAGGAACGGACTTTATCAGCAGCATGCCCCTCCGCGAAGTGATTCAAAGACTTGAACCGCCTGTGCCCGAAGAGATTTTACAAGCGGCAACCAATCTTAATTACAGAGACTTTATTACTGTTGCGTTGATAGTCAACAAACGCGATGTGTTTCCAGACAATTGGATTTATGTCCATGAGCCCGATGTAAAACTTGGCCGGATTCAGAATTTCAAGAACTGGAGCCCTGACATGGTTCCGGACTCGAACAAGACCTGCCTTGGACTGGAGTATTTTTGTTTTGAAGGAGATGGGCTATGGACAATGTCAGATCAGGAACTCATTGAACTGGGTAAATCAGAGTTGATAAAAATAGGGCTCCTTCAATCCTCTGATTTTGAGGATGGAGTTGTCATAAGGGTACCCAAAGCCTATCCGGTTTATGATTCCACCTACAAGAACTCTCTAGACGTCGTACGTCAGTTTCTAAAGGGAATTGATAATTTGCAGACCGTCGGGCGCAATGGAATGCATAAATACAATAATCAAGATCACTCAATGCTAACGGCCATGTTAGCGGTCAAAAACATTCAAGGTGCAAATCATGACATATGGAAGGTGAACGCCGATCCTGAGTATCAGGAGGAGATCCAGCCAAGCGACATGAAAAAGGCGAATGAGTTTGCGCTTCTTGAAATAACACAGCCTAAGGTACCAACACAAAAAACAGGGGACGCAATGTGATCGCCCGAAAAGTGTTGGCGCGTTTCCATTCCCACAAGAGTTTTCAAAAAACAATAAGCGCGCTTTGCCAACGCGATCATTCTTAACGCTACTTTCCGGCCGCGCAGTGCCAAGCAAGGATGGGGCTTGCCCGGATGGTCGATTTTGAAGTTTCTCAGCGACGGATTTCAAATCGATGATTGACTCAAAAGAAATCAAGAGGGGAAACATATCGGCGCTAAATGCCGCCAGTAAATCGCTATTAGTGCTGTCACAAAGCAACGCTTTCTTTATAGCTTTGCTTATTCTACTTTTCTTATGTCTTGGTCTTGCGGGAATCTTAAATCATGAAATGTGGCGCGACGAGCTTAAGGCCTGGCTCATAGCCCGAGATAGTTCATCTATCAGCAACCTGTTTCATAATTTCAGGAGTGAGGCCCATCCCAGTCTCTGGTATTTATGTTTATATGCGTTGAGCCGTTTTACTCATAACTCGCTGGCCATGCAGCTCTTCCATCTAATGGTTGCCACCGGGGTCATTTTTCTTTTCGCTGGATTCTCACCTTTTACTAACCTTCAGAAAGCATTGTTTTCCTTCGGCTATTTTCCATTCTATGAATATGCCGTCATAAGTCGGAATTATGCCATAGGAGTTCTACTTATTTTTTCCTTTTGCGCTTTGTTCAATAAGCCCAAAAAGAATCATATTATTCTTCTATGTGTTCTTACGCTGTTAGCCAATACCAACCTTTACAGCTTAATTATTGCGATCTCTTTAGGGCCGATCCTTCTATTCGATATTATTGATACCAGAAAAGGCGAAACTCGAGCACGAAGAAAATGGACCATACTTGGTTTGTTGATATTTGTCTTAGGCATCGTCGTAGTGATCTTTCGAATAATTCCTCCCACGTATACACCCCAAAAATTGATGGGAACCCCACTGCTTGATAGATATCGCTTTGTAGCTTCAGTTATGACCTTGTGGAAGAGCTATATTCCATTACCAAATATTTTGGTCCATAGCTTTTGGAGCACGAATATACTCATGGCTGTCCCGCACGGGTGGACCTTGGGTTTCTTGTTTTCCCTGGGACTAATGGCTCTGTCAAGTATCTTGTTTATTCGAAAGCCAGTCGTACTCTTTTTGTACTGGCTGGGGACTCTGGGGATATTGACATTTACATTTACCAAACTCATAGGTGGAGTCCGGCACTATGGCCACCTGTTTATACTGTTAATAGTATGTCTCTGGATCTCAGGCCATTACACCGAATTGAATTTGAAGTGGCTTAGTCCAAAGCTCGCATACGCAATTGATCTGGCTGCCAGGAATAAGAATAGGTTTGTTACCGTAATCCTGGGCGTCCATCTGGTTGCCGGAATTTACGCGATGAGTATGGATTTGTTTTATCCATTCTCTGGAAGTAAGCAGGCGGCCACTTTTATTCAAACGCAACGGATGGCTAATATGCCAATTGTAGCGAGTTCTGAAACTGGCGTGGCGCACACTCTATCCGCTTATCTCGATAGACGGATTTATACGTCACGAAATACAACACCTGAAGAGAACCTTGCGAAGCTCAACCAACTGACGGCGCTTTGTAATGAGGATGTACTGTATGTCTCGAACTACAGGGAGAACATTGACAAGCAAGATGTTCATGTTTCTGAGCTGGCAGAATTTACTAACAACCTCGTTAGCGAGCAAAAGGAAAAGTTTTATCTGTATCTCATACGAAGACCTAAGACTGACACTGCCTCCAAAGCTGAGCCATGTGATATAGGAACATTGTACCCATGGGCGGGTTACCAATGAGTAGTCCGGCTATAACTTAAACGGTGCAGGAAACGTGGATGTGCCCTGGCGCTCAAATCGACTGGAACGTCACGATCCCATTCCTTGATTTACGGCATATGAAGTGCTAAAAGATTGCACCAAGGCATTACTTCCCAAGCTTCTTTCCGAGGTCAATTTATGATTTCGACCCTGGATATAAACAAACAAACTCTCCTCGCTGAATGCTCGAGTAGAGCGCCAAGAGTTAAGGGTCTGCCTTTCTATTATCACGTCCACTTAAACATGCCTTGCAATCAAAAATGCATCATGTGTGTTCCGGACGGCAATCACCCGAGAGATCTACTAAGTTATGAAGGATTTCTCCGGTTCTTTGAACAGATAAAACCCCATGCTCAACAGCTGACGCTTATTGGCGGCGAGCCTTTGATGTACCCCTGGATAAGAGAAGTCCTGGACGTTCTGGCAGAGCACGAGATAGCAGTAACCATCAACACGAATGCCACTCTGCTGAACGAAAGGATTACACCTCGGCTTTTGTCGTTGCACGAGCTGTATCTGCGCTGCTCGATCGACGCGTCCACTGCAGCTACCTACCTCAAGATTCGAGGCACAGATGTGTTTGAGAAGGTCACCTCTCAGATGAAGCGCTTCGCTGACCTTTCCAGGGATATGCCCCACATCAAAATGATCATTGAGTACGTGGTGATGAAGGAGAATCTACATGAGGTGGTGCCGTTCGTGGATTTCGCCAGAACGTTAAACCCTCATCGACTGCAATTCAACCCTGTCAGACACATCATTGAGTGGCACGTAACAAATGATACCGGCTGGGTTTTCGATGGCACCGAGCAATCGTGCGAGTTCTTCAAAGACGAATACAATGAAGTGATGCGCCAGGCCGCCGCGAAGTGTGAACGAGAAGGAGTCAATTGTGCAGTTCAACTTCTCTAAAGACCTTTCCGCATCGCGATCGCGCATGAAGATCGTTATCAGGGCCCTCAGATCTTCTGGAGTCATGCCTGTCATGAAGATGGGCACAATCTATCTGAAAAAGAGAGCGCAAGTAATCAGCAGCTTCAAAGTTTCAAGAGAGTTTCCCTTTATTAAACGGAGGACATATTCTTGCGAGGAGCCGTGGATTGGCATCTTCAGCATAAACACGAACCTTGACGTTACTTTTTGTCCCTGTTATTTGAAAATGAAGATTGGAAATCTTGATGGAGCATCCATAGCGGAAATCTGGAACGCAGAGCCATTGGTGGCGATCCGAAGCTCGTTTCAGAAAGGCAAACTGCCAAAGCCCTGTCACGGTCAACTCTGCCCCGTCGCGCTCGATCAGAAGTTATGAGTTCGAGGTCTCACAAGTTTGTCTCAAGTTATTCCTCTTAGATTCTCTTTCAAGGGGTTCCTTAGTTCGTGAGCATGATCCCTCACACAGTCTTTGGAATTTCCGCAACATTGGCTAGCGGGCTTAGTAAGATTCACGATCACTTCAAAGAAACCTGTCAAATGTGACAGTACCAATCCCCTGCGAGCGACACTATTATCGCGTCGGGCGATACCGCCAGAGAAAGCAACCGCTGTTGAGCCAACGGGGATGATTGCGGGCGGCCCGACCACCGCGGCCCCAGGGTGGCAGCCGCGTCAGCTAATAACGAAAGGGACCAGAACATGAGTAAGAGAATTACCAGCACTTTTATTCTGACCATAATGCTGTGGTCGATATCGGCGGTTTGCGCGGACGCGCAACAACTCGCTTCTCTCACCGCGCTGACCAAAGGTAAGGGCACTATGGTCGCGAACGGCCAGGACAAGTACAAACTCACGGGAGTTCTGGTGATTCTAAAGGAGAACGGCGACGCACAGATAACGCTGTATGCCGACATTCAGATTTCCGCCCAGGGCCGTTGGTCAAAAACCAAGGATCCGAAGGTCATCAATTTTAAGATTAGCGGCGGCCTTGAAGGAGACGACTCGCGCGTCAAAGGTAAATTTATTCTGAGCGAGGACGGAAAGTCGATCGCCAGCCTGACGGCACAAGGTGCAGGAATGTCCGGGGTTAAATACGAAATCAATTTCGTAGCCGATCAAAAGGATCCAGCGAAACCCTAATCAACAACTATCGCCGCAACTCTGAATGGCGGCGTTAGAGGTACGAGCCCGACTAAAGTCGGTACTCTAAGCACCCGTCACGGAACTATCGCCACAACTCTGAATAGCGGCGTATGGATTACTTAAGAGCCTGCGGGCAAAGTCCGTGAGCCGTCGTTGAATCACGTCAATCTGCGATGGAACGATTGAGGAAAGTTTACGTTGATTCGACCAGAGCATTGCAGACGCACCGACCTTTTCTTCCTGGCACTTTTGGCGCTGTCGATTAGCGGTTGTGCCAGGCAATCAGGCGAGACCGTTACCCAGCCATCAAGCACACCCAGAGTTGCCGATAGCGGAGACTTCAAACTTCAGTACGAGCCCAGGCATACTCGAAAGAAAAGCGATGACGCTCGTCAAGTCGGGGGAAACGAGCAGGCGATCGCGACAGTCATCGCCGACCTCAACGGCAAAGTAGCCTTGCCATTTGACATCTTTGTTTCGTGGTCAGACTGCGACGAGCCCGACGCTTACTACGAGCCGGACACGCACAAGCTCGTAATCTGCCACCAACTCGTTGACGAGTACTACGAACTGTTTGCACCTAAAGTTAAAGACAAAACCAAACTCGACGACGCAGTCAGGGGCGCGACCGCCGCAACTTTCTTTCATGAGCTGGGTCACGCGTTGATCGACGCGTGGAAGTTACCCATCACCGGCAAGGAAGAAGACGCGGCAGACCAGCTTTCCACAATAGTACTAATCAACCGGACTGAATCGGGTGAGCAGATGGCGCTTGATGGTGCGCTCTCTTTCAAGCTGTATGCGGACCTTAGCAAAGGCGAGAAGAAGATTTACTGGGATGAGCACTCGGTTGATGAGCAGCGGTTCTATGACACCATTTGCATGATTTACGGGCACAACCCACAGAAGTATGAGTATCTAATTGCGAACGGGACGCTGCCCGAGGAGAGGGCAGTCAATTGTCCGGAAGACTTCACTCGCATCGATAGGTCCTGGAGAATATTGTTGGCGCCGCACCTCAAATAGAACCGACCTACCTAACGTAGTCTTGCAGTGCCAAGTTCGTCATCTCATTAGCACCTCGCTTCAGCGAGGTGACAAAAAAATAACCAGACAACGCTCTTAGCCGTCTTAACGGCTTCGACATACTTGACTCACCGAGCGGGTATGATTCGTTCTGGCCATCGACGCAACCACTCCAATGGCTCCGCCACTCTGATGCGCGGCAAGTCTCGGACTTGCCGTTAAGTGCCCAATTAAGTCTAACGGTCTATGACCGTGGCGGGTCGGAGACCCTTGGAAGAAAGAAAGATTCCAGCCCGGCAAGTCGGAGACTTGCCGCGCATCAGGGTGGCAGAGCGATTGGCGGGATTCATCGTTGATTTATGCTCGCTCGGTAAGTCACGTATATGATTGCCGTTGAAACGGCAGTCGTCCATCCATTTGACTCGCTGACAACGGGCCTTACTACCCGCGACCTGATGCGCTTGCAAGGCCGCCGACCGGAGTGTCGCCCGGCAATGGAGAGATTGATGTCTGGAGTTGGCGTTGGGAGTAAGTCTTAGAAAGCATGCTGCGCTCCGTTTCCACCGAAAAACAGAGCGCAGCTTGCTAGACCGTAGACCTCAAAAGACCACTCGTTCTGGTCGCCGTTGCCAGGCAATGAAACGACTAAGGGTTAGTCACTCTTCATATTGATTCCCCTGTTTTGCAAGATCCTGATCTCGACTCGCCGATTCTTCGCGCGCCCGGCTGCCGTTTTGTTATCCGCGACGGGCTGGGAATCACCATATCCAAAGGGTTGAACCAGCCGCCGCAGATCCAAATTATGAACGGTAACCAGGTAATTAATCACGGCCTTCGCGCGTCGTTCGCTCAGGCTGCGATTTCTCGCCGTATTGCCCCTTGTATCCGCAAACCCTACTACTGCAACCAGCCAACCGTTCGCGTTCCCCTTGTCCTTTTCTGCCTTGGCCCAAGCGGCCGCTTCATCGATTGTCTGCCTTGCAGTTGCGTCAATAATGGCGCTGTTTACTTTAAAGAGAACCGAGATCGTGCGAACCGCGTCGTAATCATCGAGTCCGTTGATCCGGTTGTTGGCCAGCGCGGCAGCCTTGTACGCCTGATCAGCCTGAGCTTGTGCCGCATCGGCCCTGGCTCGGGCATCATTGGCGAGCGCGGTGTTTTCCGCAATTTGTCCCGCTAGAATGCGCGCATTCTCCTCAGCAGCCGCAAGCCTCTTCTGGTTTTCCTGGGCCAGTTCGTCTGTCTCCTTGAGAGCCTGCGCGGCCCGCAGGTCCTGCTCATCAAATCTGACCCACTCAGCTACCAGATTACCGGAAGCATCTCTGGTTCCCTGGGCTTGCACACGCAGACCGCGCATGATGTAGGTCACTGGATAATCCTTTTTACCCCTAAGACCTCTGCTGTGCGAGGTGACTTTGGTTTCGGCCGTCAAGAGCACCGTAGTCTCGGTACCGGCCGGGTCTTTGACTTTGAACGTATCGCCGCTGCGGAAACTGACGACACCCTGGATCTTTTCCTTCGGCGGAACCGGTACGAAATGGGCGCCACTTGGCACCGCCTGTGCCTGATTCTGGGCCAACGCACTGACGCTGGCAGCCAGAACAAATACAAAAGCGAGTGCCAGTCGACCGGCGAGTCGTGGTCTATTAATTCTCATTGGTTTGCTCCTTAAGTTGTTGAACGTGAATTCAAAATTGAATCGCGACTTTTTTCGAGCGCGACTTAAACGAAAGCGGCACTGGGGAAACAACAGAGTGCGGCCCCTAATTTCCAATTACGTCCAGCACTCGCCGTCCTACTTGCAAAACTTCGGCGGGATTGTAGTCAGCCGAAGTGCCGCTTAATACTGTCAATGTTGACAGTATTGACCCCTGGGAAGCCGGATGTAGCCGTGGTCAAACTGAGTCAAACAATGGTAATTACTCGGAAAAGGCGGACTTCGCAGCTGAAATGCTTTTACTCTGAATTGGGAAACCGATACCGCGCCAAAACCACTGTGGTGTTATCAGAGCCCCCAGCCGCGAGTGCCAGGTCGACCAGGCGTTGGCACGCCGCGGCTGCGGAGTCCGCGTCATTCAGAATCGTAGCTATCTTGTCATCCCGCACCATTCCAGTAAGGCCGTCTGTGCATAACAGAATTTGATCGCCGTCTGAAAGGTGAAACCGTTGGACTTGCGGATCTGCCTGCTCGCCGGCGGCGAGCGCGGCGGTGAGGACGTGCCGCATCGCTTGCGTGGCGGTGTCTTCCGCTCGAGCGATGCCCGCATCGATCAATTCCTGCGCCAGGGTGTTGTCGCGCGTCAGTTGGTGAAGCCGTTTGTTTCGGAACAGGTATGCGCGCGAATCTCCGAGATGTCCGACAAAGAGTTCGGCGCCGAGACTCGCAACCACCGTCAGGGTAGTGCCCATCCCGATAAGTGATGGATCATTCGCAGCCTGCACTCGCATAGCAGAATCGATTATTCGAAAGCGCTCAGTCATTCGCCGCATTATTATATCGGCGTTCTCGCGCTGCTGCATTCGCATGACCCAATCGGGCGTCTCTATCGCTAAGTCGATGAGCTTGACCAATGCCATGCTGCTCGCAACTTCGCCGGCGGCATATCCGCCCATTCCATCCGCGACCAGCATGCCATAGGCGACTTCATCAAAACGTTCCGGCAGCGATCCTGCTAACAAGTTCGTCATCATCGTCTTCAGAGATCGCTCGATTCGCACCACCAGATAGTGATCCTCATTGTTGGTTCTGACGTGTCCGGTATGCGATAGCCCGGCGATGTCCACCTCGACCATTGCCGAAGGAGGATCAATTGGAAATACCTGATGGAGACCGCCGTCGGGTATTAGCGCGTCGACCGTGTCGTCATTCTCAATGTTTCTTTTTGGATCCATCGAACCTTCGCTTATAGACCTGATGGTCCATCGCCCACGGAGAAGTTTCTCCAGGAGTCTCCGGCTGCTTGTCTGCTGCTGGCGAAAAAGTACCTTACTTCGGCCGGTAGAGCACTCCGGCCCGTCTCATTTCACGTCATGGTTGGACGATCCGGGTCCCGACCGCTTTGTCCCTTTCGCAGTCTAATCGACGTGCCTGGAACAATCGCGGCCGGGACCTTTGGGTCGACCTTTCCTCGTTACTGGTAGGGCACGCACCCCCTGGGTGCCCTGAGCAAAGGCCGGCGCCGAAGAAGTCTCTAGAGTCTCCGACTTCATCAGAGAAGCATTCACAAGAATTGCATGCTATTAAATTGGGACGGGGGCGAATACTGGTAAAAGATACAGGTAAGGATGATGCCTTAAAGAGACTGAAAGTCCACGGTCTGAAAGTTAAGCTTCTCATTCACACCGGGCTTCAGCCCGGTGATCTGCGCCGTAACAGATCAGGCAACCGTTTCAACGGCGATGACATACTTGACTCAGCGAAAGTAGCAATCTAATCGCAACCACGCGATATTAGACGTGAACATTCAACCAGCTGCGTAGCAGCGGATATAGTTAAGCCCAAGGCGAGGCTTTGCGAGCCTTGGGTCAACGCCCCCTGAAGTGAGCAAGCCCCGAAGGGGCGACAGCGATCATTGGTAATCGGCGGGACCCCGGTCATGAACTTTCTGTCGCCGCTTCGCGGCTCTGCAATCTAACGAACCAAGACCCAAGGCTCGCAAAGCCTCGCCTTGGGCTTAACTATGTCCGCTGCTACGCAGCTGGTCCCGCTTCGCCGTAGGCCTGTCAAAGTTAACAGTAGCAAGCCAACCTCCACGCCAATAGACTCTCTGAAGGTTATTTAGACGATTTCAGCTAAAGTACCGAAGGGCATCTTTGGTTCGAAAGGGAAAAAATGAGACGCGCAATAATCGCTCTGGTATTCCTGCTTTTCGCATACCCAGTGTTCGGCCAGAAGGTTGACGTTAAGTATGACAAGACGGTCGACTTCTCAAAATACAAGACATACACCTGGGCCGAGGGAGTGCGGGCGAAGAACCCGATCGTGGATCAACAGATCACTCAATTAATCGAGCAGCAACTGGCGGCAAGAGGACTGACAAAAACAGCGGCCGATGGCGACATTCAGCTCCTGTACGTAGCGGCGATAGATCTTGATCTTCAGATGACGGGCCTAACCTGGAGCAACGCCAGTAATCCTATGGGCTCGTTCGCCACCATCGGCCCGCCCATGGATGTCCGCAGGGGCATGCTGGTGGTGGACATGATGGATAAGAAAACTGACAGATATATCTGGCGCGCTACCGCGAAGGAAACATTGACACACACTCCCAGCGGCGATATGGCTAAGGACGCGCAGCGCGTTGAGAAGCTGGTGAAGAAGGCCGTCGAAAAAATGTTCAATAAGTATCCCGTTGGTAAGTGACCTCTTGAGGCAAGACCTTGAGAGATTCGTTCCCGACCAAGGAAGAGAAGATGATCAAAACAACAAAGCAACCAGGGCCTATGAGAATTCCCAGCCCGTTCTCGAAAACATCTAGTAGCGAACACGATGCTCGCGGGTGCCTCAAAACAGATCTCCGAACTATTTCGTTGGGGCGAGGGTTGGCCTGCGTTCTCCTCTTAATTGTAGTTGCCACCTCGGCCGGTGTGGCGCGCGCCCAACTGAATATTCCCGTGATCCGCGGCGATAGCGGTCTCCAGTCCGGGAGCCAGCCAGGCCCGGGAATATACGTCTCAGGAGTGCTTTACTTCTACGACTCGCATGAAATAGTCGATGCGAACGGCACCCGCTTCAATCGAGTAGCCATTAACCAGGCCGTGCCGGCAGCGGCACTTACTTATGTCTCGAAGAAGAAGTTCCTGGGTGGCAACTACTCGGCCACGGTCGTCTTGCCCCTGCTGAACGTGGCAATTAGTACGCCGCAAGAGGCCAGCCAGACCGGGCTGGGATATTCCGACACGTATGTGCAACCGCTCCAGCTTGGCTGGCACAAGAAGCGTTATGACGCCCTGGCCGGCTACGGCGTGTATATACCGACGGGCCGATTCACGGCTGGCGCATCAAACAACCACGGACTGGGAATGTGGTCGCACGAGCTTTCGGCGGGCGCAACCGTTTTCCTCGATGAGAAGAAGCAGTGGCACGCGGCGACGATTGCTTCCTACAACATTCAATCGCACATCAAGGGCACGAACCGGAAAGCTGGTAATGTGTTGGCGCTCGAAGGTGGAGTTGGCCACGCTTTCTGTGGGGGGTTGTGCAACGTCGGCATCGACTACTACGCGCACTGGAAAGTAACCGACGATAAATTTGCCAACGTAACCCCCAACTTTCTCAGCAAGCATCGCTATTACGGCATCGGACCGGAAATAAATGGAGTGATTCCGATTAATGCAAAGACGCTGGCAGTTTTTAAGGTGGCTTATTTCAAGGAATTCGGAAACCGGGTCGCGACCCAGGGGCAGGCGGTCATCATGTCAGTCACACTGGCCAAACCACGCGTACCATGACCAAAGAAGAAGACACGAAAGAGTTGTATCGAGTTTCACCACTCGGCGCCGGCAAGTCAGTCGAGTTTCTCTCTGCCACGGTCAAAGTCGAGTTCGGTGGGTTATCGCATACCGGAAAGGTGCGGCCCATCAATGAAGACCACTACATGATCACCCGGCTGGGCCGGGATCAGGAGACGCTGCTGACCAACTTGCCTGACGGTGACGTGCCGTTGCACTTTCAGGAATCGGGTTACGCCCTGGTCGTGGCCGACGGCATGGGGGGCGCGGTTCGCGGTGAAATCGCGAGTCGCCTGGCAATCAGCACCCTGGCCCACCTCGGGCTTCAGTTTGGAAAATGGAACCTGCGCATCAACGACCAGGTCGCTCGTGAGGTGACAGAGCGTGCGGAACGCTTCTATCAACGCATCGGTCAAACAGTAATCGAAGAGGGTCGCGCAGATCCTTCATTGACCGGGATGGGCACGACGCTCACCGGCGCATTCAGTGCCGGTAACGATCTTTTTGTCTGCAGCGTAGGCGACTCGCGCGTTTATCTTTTCCGCCGTGGCCGGTTGCTGCAGTTAACGCGCGACCAAACGTACTCGCAACTTCTGGCGGACATCGGTCAGATCCCCCAACACGAGGTCTCGACCCATCACCTGCGTCACATTCTCACTGACGCGATTGGAGTAGGCGCAGGCAAAGTTAACGTGAAAGTCAGGCACCTGCCGCTGTTGAATGAGGATGTGTTACTACTGTGCACCGATGGCCTCACAGAGATGGTTGATGAAGAAGAAATCGCGGGCGTGCTGATGCGCGGCCAGAGCGCACAAGATGCGTGTCAGACGCTTGTGGATCTCGCTTTGGAGCATGGCGGAAAAGACAACGTGACGGTGCTGATGGCGAAGTACGAAATTCCGGTGTGAGAATGAGCGAGCAGCGCAGCTTCAGTGCTGCGCGTGATTCGTGGATCGTGTTGTTGTCGTAACCAGGGCGACGATCCACGAACCCACACGAAATCTCACGAAGACGTCTGTTTTCTCAGCTGCCCTCTGTTCAATCGAGAACACGGAGCACTACGCATGTCCAAGCCTGAAACTTTAGACGACCACCCGGATTTCTCTCTCGTGCTCGGTGGTCCGCTGTTTGAATTGTACCGGTGGACACGTCTATCCGGAACTTCGCTGGAGTTTGCGCGGCGACGGGTCGTGGTTGTTGCGTTGGTCGCATGGCTGCCGCTGTTATTGTTATCTCTTTTCGGCGGTCATGCGTTGAGGGGTACGGTTGAGGTTCCGTTCCTTTACGACATAGAGGCGCACGCTCGTTTCCTGGTCGCCTTGCCCATTCTGATCGCTGCCGAGCTGATCGTTCATTCTCGCATCCGGCCTGCCGTGAAGAGGTTTGTAGAGCGAGGCATTATCGTCCCCGAAGACATGACGAGATTCCACGCAGCCATCGACTCGGCCATGCGTTTGCGCAACTCGCTGATTATGGAAGTTGCCCTTTTGGTTCTGGTCTACACGCTTGGCCTCTGGATATGGCGGAGCGAGATCGCCAGTGGAATAACAACCTGGTACGCAACGTCTGGAGGGTCGCAGTGGCATCTTACGCTTGCCGGGTATTGGTATGCGTTCGTCAGTATCCCGATTTTTCAATTTATTCTGTTGCGTTGGTATTTGCGGTTGTTCATCTGGTTCAAATTTCTTTGGCGAGTCTCCCGGCTGAACCTCCGCCTCATTGCGACACATCCCGATCGAGCTGCTGGACTCGGCTTCCTGGGCCACCTCTCTTATGCTTTCGGGCCGATCCTTTTTGCCCAGGGCGCCCTGCTTGCCGGACTAATCGCCAGTCGAGTCCTCTACGAGGGTCAAAGTCTGACCGCCTTTAAGATGGAAGCGGGAGGTTTGGTGGTCTTCTTTGTGATGTTGATTCTGATTCCTCTCCTCGTGTTCACGCCGCAACTTGCTCGCGCGAAACGCCAGGGCTTGCGAGACTATGGCCGGCTGGCCAGCCGCTATGTCCAGGGATTCGAGGGGAAGTGGGTAGACGGAGATGCACCGCAGGGTGAAGAATTCATCGGCAGTGCCGACATCCAATCACTGGCTGACCTGGGAAACAGTTTTGAAGTCGTTCAGGAAATGCGCGTGGTGCCGTTCGGATTGAGGGATGTGGCAAGGCTCGCCGCCGCGACGGCCGCACCGCTTCTACCGTTGGTGTTAACGGTCTTTTCGTTGGAACAATTAGTAATTCGCCTGGCCAGGATTCTTTTCTGACGAAATATTCTGTTGTAGCCATGCGGGATTCGTCGTACCTAACCCAGCACTCTTTGTGCAAAGCCTAACAGGGTCTCCCCTCTTGCTCTTCAAACCTGTCAGAACTGACAGTTACACCAGCTTTTAGCCCGCCATAGAATTCAGGTTCGGGCAATAGCAACAAAAGGAGATTTTTCAAATGCGAATGAAATTTTATCTCGTTCTTATACTAACTGTTTTGATTTCGGCGACTGCCTACGCGCAAAAGGTGAGCGTTGACTATGAGAAGAATACTGACTTCTCGGCATACAAGACCTACTCGTGGGCAGAGGGCACGCCGGCGAAAAACCCGCTCGGCCATCAACGTATCATCGCAGGAATTGATGCTCAGCTTGCCGCTAAGGGATGGCAAAAAGTGAATGGCGATTCGGATGTAGTGGTTATCTACAGCGCCGCCACAACTACAAAGACGCAAATCAACACCTTTGCCAGTGGCGGCCCCTGGGGCGGCTACCGTTGGGGGCGTTGGGGCGGCGGCTACGGGGGCACTTCAACCACTACCGTGCAGGAGATTCCCATCGGTCAACTGATCGTTGACATGGCTGATGTTAAGAACAAGTCATTTATCTGGCGGGGCACGGCATCCGATACGCTCAGCGACAAACCTGAAAAGAACCAGAAGAAGTTAGACAAGGCACTGGCCAAGATGTTCAAGAATTTTCCGCCGACGCCCGGCAAGAAGTAGTGCGCGTAACTGAATGATGTTAATTAGCCGTATTCAGTCCCGCAGGGACGAAATGTTTATGGAAACATGGCCCGCGGGAGTTTCTTCAGGCCAAAACACACCAGGAATTCCAAATGAGAATCGCCGGCAGCAACACCGCCGGCGCAGAAGTTTATGGTGGTGGTCAAGTGAGCCGATCCGTCTGACGAATCTGCGGAAGTACTGACTGCCGGCGCTGCGGTTGTAGAGGCCGTCGTAGAGTCGGCCAAGACACTTTGCGAGGAGTTAAAGGAGAGTTGTGAAATGAAAAGAACCATTACCTTTTGTCTGCTTTCGTGCCTGATCGCCAATGTGACACTGGCGGCGCAGGCCGCAACACGGCGGGCGACGAAGAGTTACCAGCCTCACGTTACTGTCCCGCAGGGCGCGCTTTCGGCCGAGCAGATGGACAACCTGCTGGCGCCGATTGCGCTTTACCCTGATCCGCTACTGGCGCAGGTCTTTCCCGCTTCGACCTTCGTGGATCAGATTGACCAGGCTGCGCGTTGGCTGCGAGGCAACAATAACAACAGCGCTGGAGTGGATAACCAGCCATGGGACGTCTCCGTCAGATCCGTCGCGCACTATCCGCAGGTGGTTTACATGATGAGCGACAAGCTCGATTGGACCACGGCCCTGGGTCAAGCCTACGTCAATCAATCGACGGACGTGATTACCTCAGTGCAGCGACTGCGGGCGCGGGCCAAAGCGGCAGGTTATCTGGTCACTACCCCGCAACAGGTTGTGATTGTGGAAAAGGAAGTGATCAAGATTGTGCCGGCACAGCCGCAAGTGATTTACGTTCCCACGTACAACCCGCAAGTCGTCTATGTTCAGACCGGTCCTTCAACCGGACAGGTAGTGGCCGCCGCGGCGATTTCGTTTGGTGTCGGACTGGCGATCGGAGCATGGCTTAACAACGACGTCAACTGGTACTCGCACACCGTTTTCTACCACGGTTGGCATGGAGTGGGCTGGGTAAGCACCAGCTCTCGTTATGTTCACGTTAATAGCGTGTACGTCAATAACCGCTACAGCACAGTTCACGTCAACTCCGCAGTAGTGCATCGCAATGTGAACTACAACAACATCAATCACTACAACAACGTGAACCGCAACGTTAATTACAACAACGTGAACGTAAGTAACGTGAACCGGAATAACGTGAACGTGAACAACGTGAACCGGAACAACGTGAACACGAACAACGTCAACCGGAATACCGTCAACAACAACAACCTTAACCGCAACATCAACACCAGCAATCAGAATCTCGACCAGTACCGGGGACGAACTGCCCAGGCCAGCACCGCTAACCGGGCGGCGCAGCAACCGGCACAACGTCCATCCGCATTCGGCGGATACGGGAACCGTAGCGCCACCATGCAGCAGAGCCAGCGTGGCCAAATGAGTCGAACCTCGATGAGCCGGCCGCAGGCGACTCGCAGCGCTCCCAGCCGCGGCGGTGGCGGACGCAGGCGCTGACGACCTGGAATCTTCTTCAATAACGCACGGGTCAAACCCTGAGTACAAAGACGCTCTGAGCGAAAAGGAATGAAATCATGGTGACAAATAACAAAATGAGACTGGCTTCCCAGGTGTTGAGGCTAAGCCTCACCACACTCTTAGTGCTGACTCTTGGTTTAGTGGCAGTGGCATCGGTCGGCGCGCGCACTTCGGCTGGCAAAATCTTCCCGACACCGCAGGCAGCAGTGGAGGCGGTGGTTGCGGCGGCTCGCGCCAAGGACCGCAACGCCATGCGTGAGATCTTTGGACCTGATGTCCAGAACCTTCTTTCCGGTGATGAGGTGGCAGACAACAATAGCTTTGAAGAGTTTGCTACCCACGTCGCTGAGGCGACCTCACTCGAGAAACAGTCGGAAGTAAAAGTGACACTGCTGGTTGGTAGTGATGAATGGCCGTTTCCGATTCCTCTTGTAAAGAACGGTGAAGGATGGTCGTTCGACACTAAAGCGGGAACCGAAGAGATACTCAACCGCCGCATTGGAAGGAACGAGATTGCGGTGCAACTGATTTCTCAGGCCTATGCCGTGGCCCAGTATGAATACTTCAATGGAGACGATCAGGACGCCGATCAGGTCTCAGAGTATGCGCAGAAACTGATCAGTTCGCCGGGCCAAAAAGATGGATTGTACTGGGAGACTGTGGCTGACGATGAGCCGAGTCCGCTCGGACCACTGATGGCTTTCGCGCGGAAGGAAGGCTACACCCGAAAAGCCCAGGGTACGACGCAAAGCGTTGCTCCGTTTCACGGTTACTACTTCAAGATCCTGACCCGCCAGGGCTCCAGTGCTCCGGGTGGCGCCTACAACTACATTATCAACGGCAACATGATTGCCGGCTTCGCACTGGTTGCGTATCCGGCGACCTGGGGCAATTCCGGCGTGATGACTTTTGTCGTGAATCAGGAAGGGCGGGTCTATGAAAAAAATCTCGGCACGCGCACTGCGGAGATAGCCGGCGCGATGACTGAATACAATCCGGATTCAAGCTGGAGACTGGTTCGCGACTAGCACGAGACTGCGCAGAGAGAAACTGAAGAGGGCTTTATTAATGTACCTCTGAAACTTCCCTGACGGTCGGGCTAATGCCCGGAACATCGAGCTTTCCGCACATCAAGGCATGCCAAAAAAGGAGATTATTAAATGCTAGTGAAATTTCATTTTGTTCTGCTACTGACCTTTCTGATCTCTGCGACTGCCTACGCGCAAAAGGTCAGCGTTGACTATGAGAAGAATACTGACTTCTCGGCGTACAAAACCTACTCCTGGGCAGAGGGCACGCCGGCGAAGAACCCGCTCGGCCATCAACGGATCATTGCGGGCATCGACGCTCAACTTGCCGCTAAGGGATGGCAAAAAGTCGAAAGCAATTCGAACGTGGTGGTCATCTACAGCGCCGCTACAACTACTAAGACGCAAATCAACACCTTTAACAGTGGCGGCCCGTGGGGCGGCTATCGTTGGGGGCGTTGGGGCGGCGGCTACGGGGTTGGCACTTCGACCACTACCGTGCAGGAGATTCCGATCGGCCAACTCGTAGTTGATATGGCCGATGTCAAAAACAAGGTATTCATCTGGCGGGGCACGGCGTCCGATACGCTCAGCGACAAGCCGGAAAAGAACCAGAAGAAGTTAGACAAGGCGCTGGCCAAGATGTTCAAGAATTTCCCCCCGACACCCGGCACTAAGTAGTTCAGCAACTGAATGACGTTGGTTGCCGTATTCAGCCGCGCGGGACGCAATGTTTATCGAAACCATGACCCGCGGGCGCTTTGCCCTAAAAGTTGTATGGAGTCCGCTTGAAAGCAACAAAACGCTATTACAGAACCGCTCGCGGTAGCGAGCGGGATAAGGACTCAAGCTGAAATCCGGATTGGCGATCTATTTTTATCGACAATAGCGCATGCTCCGTCATTATGGTTAGTTGAGTCTTTATCCCGCTCGCTACCGCGAGCGGTTCTGTAGCCACTCAGCCGACTTTAGGGCAAAGCCACCCGCGGGAGTTTCTTCGCGCCAAAACACAGGATACCCAAATGAGAATCGCCGGCCGTCAAAACATCATGGCCTCCGCGCTCCTTTGCTTGTTTGCATTCGTAACGACTGCGTATGCACAGACAGTTGAGCCTGCGACCGCCGCGCAAGTTACAGCGGCTCACTCTATAAATAGCCAGAACCAAACAGAACCGTCTGCCACAATTGTGAAACGGAAGAAAGCGACCATTGCCTCCAAAGGTCGATCAACGCCACCGGCGCAGAAGTTTATGGTGGTCAAATATTTTCCCTTCTCGACCTTCACAGACAAGGCTGGACGCGAAGCGACTGAACCACAAACCCCGCCGGCGGGCAACGATGCGGCCGAGTTGGCGAAGAAACTCTCCAATCCAGTGGCTTCCCTGATCAGTTTTCCGATGCAGAGCAATTTTGACTTTGGCATGGGAACCGGATCAGGTTGGCGATACACACTCAACGTCCAACCCGTTATTCCGGTCGCGCTCAGCCCGAAGTGGAACATGATCTCGCGCACGATCATTCCGATCATCCATCAGGGCAACGTTACCGGCCCAGGCGCCAGCCAGAACGGCCTTGGTGACATCGTCCAAAGTCTCTTCTTCTCGCCCAACAAGAGCGAGCCTTTTGTCTGGGCGGTTGGCCCAGTGATCCTGATTCCTACAGCCACCAATGCAAGTCTCGGTGGACAGAAGTGGGGACTGGGCCCGACGGCTCTGGCGCTGAAGCAAAAGAAGGGTTGGACCTACGGGGCCTTGGCTAATCACATTTGGTCGGTCGCGGGAAAGTCTAATCGTGCCGATGTCAGCGCGACCTTCGTTCAGCCGTTTGTGTCGTACAGCACGAAAGACGCGTGGACTTACAGCTTGAATACGGAATCCACTTACGACTGGAACAGCCATAGCTGGTCCATACCAATCAATCCTTTTGTTTCCAAGTTGGTCAGGTTTGGCAAGCAGCCGGTTAGTTTTGGTGGTGGGTTGAAGTGCTGGATCACCACGCCCACCGGCGGGCCCGAGGGCTGTGGGTTGCGCATAGTTGTCACAGCGCTATTCCCCAAGCGGTGAAGGACTGCGCATTCAACTTGGAAGCAACATTAGAGTGGAGACAAACGGCCGCAGGAATGGATAAACGAGATAAAAATATGCGAAGCCAAATCAGACAATCGAATTTGCGAATCGCCGCGTTTCTGGCTGTGATTCTCGTTCCAGTGACGATCATGGCCCAGGAGACTGAACAGCAGAAACACGTGGCGGCGTTCAAGCAGGCGGTGCAGCAGAGCATGGCCGGCCTACGCAAATACGAGTGGATAGAGACAACGACCGTAATGTTAAAAGGCGAAGTGAAATCGGTAAAGCGGAATCGCTGCTATTACGGGGCCGACGGAAAGATCCAAAAGGTCCCGGTCGCTGATGCGGCCCCGCCGCCTCAAGAACAGCCTGCGGGCAGAAGAGGAGGCCGGATAAAGGGCCGAATAATTGCGAAGAAGAAAGAGGAGATGACGGACTATATGAAACAGGCCGTCAATCTCGTACATCAATATGTTCCTCCCGATCCAGCACTAATTCAGTACTCGAAAGACTCGAAAAAAGTTGCGGTGGAACCGGTCGAACCGGACCGCGTTGTCCGCGTCAGCTTCCATGATTTTATCAAAGCAGGCGACCTGTTTTCGGCGACATTGAGCATTCAACCGAGCGCGATTCTGGACGTCAACGTGTCGACATGGCTCGAATCTCAAACCGATGGCATTACGCTCGCGGTCGGGTTCAGCCAACTGCCGGACGGCACAAGTTATTCAAGCCGGACAACTCTCGACGCAAAATCCAAAAAGATCAGGGTCGTGGTCGAAAACAGTGGTCACCGTCCGCTTTAACACAAACGATCGAGTCACTGACTGTTAGTTTTGACAGTTACCTGGAGAAGGTTTTCCGTCAAGAATATCCACACTTAATAGTCACACCGCAGCCGGGAATGGCGACCGCGGAAAGTTACAGGACGAGGAGCAAAACTCATGAATAGATTCAAGGTTTTCATAACGCAACTGCTTGCATTCGCGTTGCTGGCAGCGCCGCTGACGGTCATGCCCGTCTCGGCACAGCAGCCCGCTCAGGCGAAGGTCATTTATCCGACGGACCGTACAATACTGCCGATCCCGCAGCCCGCGGTCGCGACGATCACGACAGAGGATGCGCGCAACGCTCAGGCACCGGCGAGGTTTGTCGTCAAGGCACCCGACGGAGCGCCTAACGTGCTGATCATACTGATCGACGATATGGGATTTGGAATGTCCGAAGCTTTCGGCGGCCCGATCCATATGCCGACGGCCACCCGGCTGGCGGCAAACGGGCTGAAGTACAACCAGTTTCATACAACGGCACTTTGTTCGCCAACGCGTGCGGCACTGATGTCGGGACGCAACCATCACGTCAACAACTTTGGTTCGATCGCCGAGACCGCAACAGCTTTTCCTGGAAACACCGGCTCCCGTCCCGATAGCGTGGCGTATGGGGGTGAGATGCTCCGGCTCAACGGTTACAGCACTGCCTGGTTTGGCAAGAATCACGAAACCGCCGCATGGGAGGTCAGCCCGTCGGGCCCGACCGACCGCTGGCCGACGCGGGCAGGATTTGACAAGTTTTACGGTTTCATGGGCGGCGAGACCAACCAGTGGGCGCCGTTTGTTTACGACGGTATGACGCCGGTCGAGATCCCAGAGGATCCCAACTATCACTTCACGACAGATATGGCGAATAAGTCGATCGAGTGGGTACAGGCCCAAAAAGCGCTGACACCCGACAAGCCTTTCTATATGTACTTTGCTCCCGGGGCCACGCACGCGCCGCATCATGTTTCGAAGGAATGGATCGCCAAGTACAAGGGCAAATTTGACGGCGGCTGGGACAAGATGCGCGAGGAAACGCTTGCTCGTCAGATCAAGCTGGGCGTCGTGCCCGCGGGAACAAAGCTTGCTCCCAAACCGGAAGCCATTAAGGATTGGGACACGCTTTCGGCTGACCAAAAGAAACTGTTCGCTCGCCAGATGGAGGTCTATGCGGCCTTTGGCGAGCAGACCGACTATGAGATCGGCCGCCTGATAGACGGTATCGAAGCGACCGGGCAGCTCGACAACACGCTCATCTTTTACATCCTCGGCGACAACGGAACGAGCGCTGAGGGCGGGATGAACGGCCTCTATAACGAGATGACCTATTTCAACGCAGTACCGGAGACCGTGCCCGACATGCTCAAGAATATCGACAAATGGGGTGGGCCCGAGACATATCCGCACATGGCGGCGGGTTGGGCAGTCGCGGGTGACACGCCATTCCAATGGACCAAACAGGTCGCGTCTAACTACGGTGGTACGCGTAACGGGATGATCGTCCACTGGCCGAAAGGTATCAAGGCTAAGGGCGAGGTCCGTTCGCAGTGGCACCACGTTATCGATGTTGTTCCGACAGTCCTCGAAGCCGCCGGTCTGCCCGAGCCAAAGAGCGTCAACGGTACGGTGCAGACACCTATCGAAGGCGTAAGCATGCTTTACAGCTTTGACAACGCAAAGGCTCCCGACCGTCATAAGACACAGTACTTCGAGATCTTTGGCAACAGGGCGATCTATCACGATGGCTGGTTCGCCGCAACCATACATAGAGCTGCTTGGGAGATGACACCTCGTCGTCCGCTCAAGGAGGATATCTGGGAATTGTATGACACGCGAAATGATTTCAGCCTGGCAAACGATCTCGCCGCGAAGAATCCGGGGAAACTGAAGGAGATGCAAGCCATTTTCATTTCAGAGGCAACGAAGTATCACGTGTTGCCGATCGATGATCGATCCATCGAACGTACGAACCCAGCGATCGCGGGACGGCCTGACCTGATGGGCGGCAGGACAAGCCTGACCGTTTATCAAGGCATGAAGGGAATGTCTGAGAATGTCTTCATCAACGCCAAGAATATGTCCCACACCATTACCGCTGAGGTGGAAACCAACGGGGCGGCCACTAACGGCGTGATCCTTGCACAGGCAGGGCGTTTCGGAGGTTGGAGCCTTTATGTAAAGGACGGAAAGCCGATCTATACGTATAACTGGCTCGGGCTTAACGAATACACGATCACTTCCAGCCAGGCAATGCCTGCCGGAAAGGTGACGATACGCTTTGAGTTTGCCTACGACGGCGGCGGACGTGGTAAAGGCGGCGTTGGCAAGATCTTTGTCAACGGGCAAGAGGTGGCCTCGGGACGCATCGACAATACCCAGGCGAATATGTTTTCGGCGGACGAAGGGACCGATGTCGGTCTGGATGAAGGTACCGCGGTTACGAAGGCCTACGAGATACCCTTCAAATTCACCGGCAAGATCCACAAGGTAACGGTGGACTTGAAACCGACGACGACGGCCGAGGCTGCCGATGCTGAGAAAGCACGTCGTGAAAATGCAATACGAATGGCAGGAGTCAATTAGCAAAGAGTGTGCTTGACTAGTCGTCCCGTGCACTTTGGATCGGCTGTAACTTTTGATGGTTACAGCCGATCCTTTTTTTGACAAACTCCGCGGGTCACAGCTCTAAGAGAGGGCCTGTTAGAACTCCAGGTATTGGCCTACCGAAACTCCGCGCATTCTTCGCTCCGTTAGGAGCGAGATGTCTATAGAACACGCCGAACACTGAAATAAAGCTCCTTTAGGAGCGAAAGAGTCCTCGGGTTACATTTCGCTCCTAAAGGAGCTAGGTTCAAGCTAGTCGAGGTCTATAAACATCTCGTCCCTAACGGGACGAACCTGTTCGGGACCCTCGTAAATCTTCACTCAGCGCCTGTCAAAACTGACAGTTACCTGGTCAATTCACCCGCAGATACACTTCGGCCATGGTTTAGGCGACGACGGGTGTGCCGTGTCGATCCCACTTCGATCTCTATGAAACTTCTACTCATGGTTGCGGCAGTAATAGAAGCGGGTGCCGGCCTAGGCTTGTTCCTCATTCCTGGCGTGGCGACTACGGTGTTACTTGGCACGCCGCTGGACACACCTGCCGGTTTGGTCGTGGCGCGGATCGCCGGAGCGGCGCTGGTTACACTTGCCATCGCATGTTGGCAAGCAAGAAACGGCGAACGTGGGAGCCCGGCTACTGGAGTCGTCCAGGCGATGTTGTTTTATAACTTTGCGGCGGCGATGGTGCTCGTTTACGCCGGCATTCGTTTGGAGCTGCGCAGTGCATTGCTATGGCCGGCGATCGTTTTGCATCTTGGCCTCGGCGTATGGTGCCTTTCGAGTCTCTGGTTTACTCGCAGAAAATTATCAAGGTCATGAGGTTGTGATTTGTTCGACACTTCCTGGCGGCCGGGTCGGATCGAGTTGATGAAGTGATCCCCCAGCTGTGGAGAGGAGAACGGCGATGGGTCTTGGCAAAAAACTGACGGCCGAATTCTTCGGTACGTTCTGGTTAGTCTTCGGCGGTTGTGGCAGTGCGGTATTGGCTGCGGCATTTCCAGCCGTCGGGATCGGGTTGTTAGGTGTTTCGTTCGCTTTTGGTCTTTCGGTCTTGACGATGGCTTATGCTGTCGGGCATATCTCGGGCGGCCACTTCAATCCCGCGGTGACAATCGGATTGTTTGCCGCGCGGCGCGTCCCTGGAAGAGAGGTCTTACCTTACATAGTTGCGCAGGTGATCGGCGCCGTTGTCGCAGCGGCGGTGCTTTATCTGATTGCGAGTGGCAAGCCCGGCTTTGACGTGTCAGCGGGTTTCGCTTCAAACGGATTCGGCGCGCACTCTCCGGGCGGTTATTCTCTGCTCGCGGCGGCGGTCTCAGAAGTGGTGATGACTCTGATGTTCCTTCTGATCATTCTGGGCGCGACCGATCCGCGGGCGCCACAGGGACTCGCACCGATTGCGATCGGATTCGCGCTCACGTTGATTCACCTGGTGAGCATTCCGGTAACCAACACGTCCGTCAATCCCGCGCGGTCAACCGGCCCGGCATTGTTTGTCGGAGGTTGGGCGCTGACACAGCTATGGCTTTTCTGGGTAGCTCCGATTGTTGGCGCCGTCCTGGCAGGTCTGGCGCACCGCGCGTTCTTGCACAACGTCGATGCGACGCCTGCTATGGCAAGATCGGACAAGCCGTGAAATACGCTCGAGGCTGCGCCGCCTGATGTGCGGGAGCGCTCTGCCCGTGGCGACACACGTGGCTCATCGAGCGGTCATAATGCGCTCCGGTGGTCGGCGCAACCAAGCCAATGGCTCGGCCACTCCGATGCGCGGCAAGTCTTAGACTTGCCGTTAAGACCCCACTTAATCTTAACGGTCTATGACCGTGGCAGGGTCGGAGACCCTGGGAAAAAACAAGGTTCGCAGCCGGCAAGTCGGAGACTTGCCGCGCATCAGAGAGGCAGAGCCATTGACGGGGTTGATCCGCTCTGCCCTTCCGTTAATCGTTGGAATTTTCGGGGCCTGCGGCCCGGAAGGCCAAATGCCTTCCGCACATCAGGCGGCACAGTCGCTGTCAGTACTCGCGAAGTTCCATTCTCCTGTCAAAACTGACAGTTATACGCTTCTCCGTTCCACCCTAGAATCAAGGCCTAACTATCAAGCGTATCCGAAGAAATAGGACACGTCTCACCGAATTTGCTGAAATGAACTCGAAAACGGTATCACTGACGGAAACGACAAGGACACGAAGGCCGCCCGGCGAATTCATAAAGTCGACACTCATCAGCGGAGTGCTGGTCATTCTGCCGTTCGGTTTGGTGTTGATAATCGTCTTGAAAATCGCCGGTATGGTTGAACCGTTGGCGATGCCAATCGTCGCATGGTTGCCGCATCGATTGCGTTTCCCCGCGCTCGTTACTTTGGTGCTTTTGTTTCTTGCGTGTTTGGTGCTGGGCTTGCTGGCCCAGACGCGCGCCGGACACGCAGTGGGAACTTCGCTCGAGGGCGCCGTCCTCAATCGCATTCCGGGCTACTCAGTGGTGCGCAGCTTAACGCGCCGGATCGGAAACGTCGAAGAAAGTGGAAAGTTCGCGGCGGCCTTCGTGGAGCTTGAGGGCACGCTGGTTCCTGCCTTCGTCGTAGAGGAACATTTGGACGGGCGCTGCACGGTGTTTGTGCCTTCCGCGCCCACACCCGCAGTCGGCGCCATCTACATCATGACGAAAGACCGCGTGCATCTCCTGGACGTTCCCTTCCTGAAAGCGGTCAAGTGTGTCTCTAGTTGGGGCATTGGTTCCGGGGAACTTTTGCGGGCGATGCGTGACGCGCCGGAGAGTACCAAACAATGAAGTCGACTGAAACCCAAGCTCAAATTTGGAGTGCGGCGGCCAGTGGCTGTGAAAACTCATTCCCTCTCCCTTTGGGAGAGGGTTGGGGTGAGGGCTTACTGGGCGTCCACCTCAATTGATATTTTGTCTTTGAATGCCACTCGCCAGTCACGGAGCAGAAACAATGCTGCCGTCTGAATTTGAATCGAAGGACTTGTCGATCCCGAAGCAGCTGCACAGCGATGCCTAACTAATGAGACACTTCTCACCCAGACGAGGGGTGACAGCGTTCGGTCTAAACGAAGAGAGGATAGTTAAAACGTCAGGAGCGATGAAGTCAAAGGCGCTACAAAAGTCGCAGCCGCTAGCTAAAGGCCGCATTCTAATCCTTGCCCCTATCGGTCTGATAGTTGTTGGTGGACTCAGTTGGTGGCTGCTGCGCTCGGAGCCGGCACACGACACGGCAGTGAGTTCAGCAACAAAGATTCTTCCAGTCGTTCCGAACGCTCAACCCAATTTCGAAGCCACAGTCGCCAACTCGACTTCGGCGCCAGGCGCGCTGCCGGAAGGTATGGTCTACATCCCCGGCGGCGAGTTTTCGATGGGCGCAAACGATCCTCCGGACATGGATGAAGTAGGCATGAAAGCAACTGAGGACGCTCGCCCGATCCATCGCGTCTACGTCGACGGCTTTTTCATGGACCAGACCGATGTCACCAATGCTCAGTTTGAAGCATTCGTTAAAGCGACGCAGTACGTGACAGTGGCCGAGCGCACCCCCAAAGCTGAAGACTTTCCCGGCGCGCCGCCCGAAAACCTGGTGGCCGGATCTGTTATCTTCACGCCACCAAACCATCCGGTTCCTTTAGACAATCACTTCCAATGGTGGAGTTACGTTCCGGGAGCGAATTGGCGGCATCCGCTCGGACCGAAGAGCGACATCAAGGGTAAAATAAACTATCCGGTAGTCCACATCGCCTATGAAGACGCCCAGGCTTATGCGAAGTGGGCGGGAAAGCGGCTTCCCACGGAAGCGGAATGGGAATTCGCCGCGCGTGGAGGCATGGCGGGCGAACCGTATGTCTGGGGTGGTGATGAGTTCTGCCCGAGTGGCAAGTGGATGGCGAATACGCACCAGGGTCAGTTCCCGATGAAAGATACCGGGACGGACGGATTCGTCGGCATTGCGCCGGTGGCGAAGTACGCGTCCAACAAATACGGCCTGTATGACATGGCCGGCAACGTCTGGCAGTGGACCAGCGACTGGTATCGTCATGACTATTATCAGAAATTGGTTGCGGCCGGCGGAGTCGCGCGCAACCCACAGGGACCCGACTCGGCACTCGATCCATCGGAACCCGATCAACCAAAGAAGGTCCATCGCGGCGGATCATATCTCTGCACTGATCAGTATTGCTCACGCTACATCGTGGGAACACGAGGTAAAGGTGAAGTCAACACCGGCACGAATCACCTCGGCTTCCGCTGCGTGAAGGATGCTGCAAAGCAAGTTGCGCAACGCTGAAGAAAGTTGCTCTGGTGTTTGGCTACTGCAACATATCGCCGAGCGGGCCCATACTGGGGATCTCTGTCGCCAGGATTAGCATTCTCTCCGTGCTTCTCCTATTGACCGGCACTCAGGCTGCAAGAGCGCAAGAGCCCACCACGAGTAATCAGGTTTGGCCCGAGGTCGATGTGTATATCAATTTAAAGCCGAAGCTCAGGCTGTTCTTAGTGGGCACGGTGAGCAGGTCAGTCGAGGATGGAGAAGCTTTCAATGGTAAAGCCTTCGAAGCTCAAATCGGGGTGCACATCGATTACATTCCGAACCAGCACGTCATCCTGCGTACCGGCTATCGCTACGGCACTTCGGTGGGAAGCACTGATGATCCTTTCAGGGAGCACAGATTAGTTACCGAGCAGACGCTGCGCCAGATGCTTCCGGGTCAGCTGCTCTTGAGCGATCGCAATCGAGAGGACTTCCGCTTCGTAGACGGAGACTTTTCGTTTCGTTACCGCAATCGCGTGACGCTTGAGCGGGAGGTTCACACATTCAAAGGGCGCAGCGTTACCCCTTATGTTTCGGGGGAGATCTTCTACGACACGCGCTACCACACCTGGAACCGGAACCGATGGGCCGTGGGCGTGCAGCATTCGTTGAGACGTGGGCCCCTTCGGAAAATGCTGCTGCCGAAGCGCCAGGTAATTTTGGATCTCTACTACATGCGGCAAAACGACAGCCGCTCTGACATTCGGCGCGTGAATGCCATCGGTGCAGCTCTGACGTTTTACTTTTGAGAAGCAAAGACCCGGTATCCATCATGTTTGAATCTCTCTTCGATATTCCGCTTTGGATCGCCGGCACGGTGATCATTGCAACGCTGTGTTTGTTCGTGGTGTTTGGCTTGCTGTTGGTCCGCCGTCGCGTGCTTCCGCGGCTGCGTGTTGATGCGGGAGATTCGGAATTCACCGGCGCGATGTTGCAGTCGGTGATGGTGTTTTATGGCCTGGCGGTGGCGTTGATCGCCGTGACCGTTTTCCAAACCTATTCCGACACGCAGAAGGTCGTAACGGGAGAGGCCACCGCACTGAACGCGATCTACCGCGACGTGACCAGCTATCCCGAACCGATCCGCACGGAACTGCAGAAGGGACTTCGCGAATACACCAGATATGTCATCGACGAAGCCTGGCCCTTGCAGCGACAAGGAAAAATTCCGAGCGGCGGCTTTGAGCCCATGACCCGCTTTCAGGCAGCGTTGACTAAATTCGAACCGGCCACCGAAGGCCAGAAGCTTCTGCACGGCGAAACCCTGCGCGCGTATAACTCTCTGATCCAGGCGCGCCGTTTGCGGCTTGATGCAGTCGGCACCGGATTGCCGAAGGTAATGTGGGCCGTGATCATCGTGGGCGCCTTCATCAGCTTGAGTTCCTCTTTCTTTTTCAAAGTGGAAGATGCGCGCTTCCACATACTGGAGGTGCTGCTGCTGGCGGTGTTCATCGGGCTGGTCACCTTCATGATCTTGTCCCTGGACCGTCCCTTCCGCGGTGACCTGGGGATTGGGGCCGATCCGTATCAGTTGGTTTACGACCAATTGATGAAAAGTAATCCGTGAGTAGGTACGTGGCAGGCGCCTGCGCCATCGAGTCGAGTGTTTTGAGTCCGCATTCAGCGGACGATTGAAAATAGCCCAGCGATTCATCGCTGGGATTGGCGCCAAGGTCCGAGACGAGTCCGTGGAGCGGACGGTTGAAAAAGACTAATGACCACGCCGATTATCTCTCAGCCGTCCGCTTCACGGACTAACACGCTTCGGCCCATTCTCCCCCAGCAGTGAACTGCTGGGCTACTTTCATTCGTCCGCCAAGCGGACTGATAAATTCACTTTGACGGCCAAGAATTTCAGGAGAAGTCACCATGAATAAAAGCACAGTGTCGATCCTAACAACGTTCGCCGTAATACTTCTGATTGCAACTCCGTCGCTTGCGAAAACCAAGGCGCAGAAGCAGGCCGAGGTCCGCCAGAAGGCCCAGGAAACACTGGCTAAACTCTACCAGGCTCGGCCCTCTGCCAGGGCGACCATCAAAGCCGCGGCTGGGTATGCCGCCTTCAGCAATTTCGGTATGAAGATTCTTCTGGCCGGCGGGGGCAAGGGTCAGGGTCTCGCTTTCGACAACCGCACGCAAAAGGTAACCTATATGAAGATGCTCGAGGTCCAGGCCGGCCTGGGGATGGGAATCAAGAAATTCCGCACCATCTTTGTGTTCGAAACAAAAGGCGCGATGGACGACTTCGTCAACAATGGTTGGGAGTTTGGCGGTCAGGCTACGGCGGCAGCTAAGTCAGGCAGTAAGGGCGGATCGTATCAGGGGGCGGTGCAGGTAAGGGAGGGCGTTTGGATGTATCAGCTCACCGATAAGGGCCTGGCTTTGGAGCTTACGGGCAAGGGGACTAAGTACTTCAAAGACAAGGACCTGAACTAAAGGGTGGCGTGCTCGGAAACGAAGAAGGAGATACGATCCACAAAATCACACTAAAAAACACCAATACTTCGTGTGGTTTCGTGGATCGTATTTTGATTCGACCCACACGCGGAATTGACCGCTAACTACAATTTGGCAGCCTGTCACAACTGACAGTATCAGCCTTCTTGTAGCCGCAATAAACTCTAAGCGACCATGCCGACAGATCTCTTTTTTCTGGATTGAAGGGAAGGGCTTGCTCGACAAGAAGCGCGCGCCTTTGAGTTCGTTCTAAATACACTCGAGGACAAAACTGAAAGGGAAGACGAAAACAATGTCATTAATTCCAAAACTACTGACCGCGACAAGTGTGGTCTTAATCGTAACGTCCGCTGGCGCGATCAGCGTCTGGGCTCAGGTCCAAACTGCTGTGGGCAGCTACCCAACCAGTACGATTCTAAGACCAGACTCGACAACTGAGGCGAAAAAATCGGAACCCACTAAGCCAACTACTGCGACGTCAGAGAGCAGTGCACCGGATAAGACCGCTGCGCTCGTTCAAGACACTAGCAAATCGGATGTGGTCGCTGTAGAGGGTGCTCCAACGACCAGGGCCAAGTCAGTAACACCAGAAGCGGCCACCGCGCCACGCCCGCAAGCCGCGCCCGATGACAAATGGCAGTTTCAGTTCAGTCCTTACTTCTGGCTGGCCAGCCTGCACGGCACCACGGGAACGGCAACCCGCACCGCGCAGGTTGATGAAAGCTTTAGCGATATCTTTCATTCGTTGAAGTTCGCCTTCATGGGAGTCCTTGAAGCGCGCAAAAACAAGCTGGTGGTCCTCACCGATCTCGAATACATAAGTATCGGGGACGATAGAGCTACGCCTGGCCCGCTGTTCTCGGCCGTCGATACAAAGATCAAGATGTTCATTTTTGACCCCGAGGTGGGCTACCGTGTGTTTCAGGACCCGGAAAAAGGCCAGTTTATTGACGTATTGGGTGGCGTTCGCGTCTGGCATATAAGTACCGATCTCACTTTCAGTCCCGGAATCCTGCCAGGTACCCAAGTCCAGGCCAGCCGTACCTGGGTGGATGGCATTGTCGGATTGCGCGGCAAGGCGGCCATGTCTGAGAAGGTTTTCATCACCGGTAAATTTGATCTCGGTGGTGGCGGCTCGAAGTTTACCTGGCAGCTATT
>JBBPID010000055.1:0-34975 GCA_038040505.1 Acidobacteriota bacterium
CGTCGAATCTCTCGGAAGAGATATCACGGCCACCAATGAGCCGAAGCGGGTAGACTGTGGCGCGCCGGATTACATCATAACGCGAGGTCAAACCCCTCTTGGTTACATCGAAGCGAAAGACGTCGGCGTCTCGCTCGACAACGCCGAAAAGAGCGAGCAGCTTAACCGCTATCGCGAGAGCCTTGGCAATCTAATTCTCACCGACTATCTGGAATTCCGCTGGTACGTCAGACCTGATCGCACCAAAGCAAATGAATTTCCGGAATCCGAGCATCGATTAACCGCTCGCCTGGCGCGTGTCGGGCCGAATGGGAAATTGCGCTTGGAAAAGGGCGGAGAACAGCAAGTCACGGAGTTGCTGAATGCATTCCTTAATGCTCAAGTGCCGACTGTCCAGAGCGCCAAAGAACTTGCGGTGCGAATGGCAGCGCTGGCGCGTCTGATCCGCGATACGATTCGCCGCGCCCTCGGAGAGGAAGCGGAGACTGGCTCGCTTCACCAGCAGATGGAAGCCTTCCGTCAGGTATTGCTTCACGATCTCACCGAAGAACAGTTTGCCGACATGTACGCGCAAACGATCTGCTACGGACTGTTCGCCGCGCGATGCAACGCAAGGGGCAGCGAGCATTTCACCCGCGAGCACGCAGCTTATGATCTGCCCAAGACGAATCCGTTCTTGCGCAAGATGTTCAATCACATTGCCGGACCGGAGCTGGACGAGCGAATTGCCTGGACCGTTGACGATCTAGCCGAGTTGCTTCATCGCTCTAACATCAGCGCCATCCTTGAGGACTTTGGCAAGAGCACTCGACGAGAAGATCCAGTCGTCCATTTCTACGAGACGTTTCTCGCTGCCTACGATCCAAGAATGCGCGAAGCTCGGGGGGTCTATTACACCCCTGAGCCAGTCGTCTCGTACATAGTCCGCAGCGTTGACCACATTCTCAAGTCTAATTTCAAACTCGCCAGTGGCTTGGCCGATTCCAGCAAGATTAGGATCAAGAGCCCAGATGGGAACGGAAAGGTCGACATTCACAAAGTTTTGATTCTCGATCCCGCGACGGGAACGGGAACTTTTCTATACGGTGTCATCAATCAAATCTTCGAGTCGTTCAAGAAGAATCTGGGCATGTGGTCGGGCTATGTGTCTGAGCATCTCCTGCCGCGTCTGTTTGGTTTTGAACTGCTAATGGCGCCTTACGCCGTCGCGCACATGAAACTCGGCTTGCTGCTGGAACAAATTGGGTACGATTTCAAGACGGAAGAACGTTTACGGGTCTATCTGACAAATACTCTTGAAGAGGCGCACGAGGTAAGTAAGTTGCCCTTATTCACGCAATGGCTCGCTGAAGAAGCTAACGAAGCAAGCAGAGTGAAACAGGAACTTCCAATAATGGTCATCCTTGGGAATCCTCCTTATTCGCGTGCCAGCTACAACCGGGGCAAGTGGATCGAGGATTTGATGAAAGACTACAAAACAACTGTGCGCGAAGAGGAGAGCCAAATACAAGGGTTATCTAACGACTACATTAAGTTCATTCGCTTTGCTCAATGGAGAATTGATCGAACCGAGACGGGCGTCCTTGGCCTTATTACTGGTCACGGTTATGTCAACGGACCCCAAGCTAGAGACATGAGAGCGTCCCTTCTGAAATCGTTTGACCGTTTATACATTCTGAACCTTCATGGCAGTGCGCGTCGGACGGCAAAGACAGCGGGCCATGAGCGCGACGAACCAGTTTTCAACATCCAACAAGGAACGGCAATCATCCTCGCGATCAAGAAGCAGGGCAAAGGGAAGAAGATTTTCTATGCAGACCTACAGGGATCGCTTAAGAAAAAGTTTGCCTACTTGGCAACCAAAGATATTGTCACGACAGGTTGGATCGAGCTTAATCCTGAACCTCCCGGCTATTACTTCGTTCCTTACAGTGACAGCGCTCTCTCTAATGACGAGGAGTACCGGATGTTATGGTCAGTGCCACAGATCTTTGGCACCGGGAATCCGAAGGACGATAAAGAGACGCGATGGGCTACCGGATTTGCTTCGCAGCAGGACGAGTTTGCAATCTCCTTCAGCGACAGCGAACTTGAGGCGAAGATTGCCAAGCTGCTGGAATCAGGAAGCGAAGAAGACCTGAGAGCTTATTACCGACTTTGCACCACCGATCAATGGAGTTACTCGAGGGCAAAACTTGAGCTTCGCGACGATTCATGGAAGTTAAAGGTAGACGATTGTGCATACCGACCGTTCGACAATCGCAGGACAGTTTACGATAGGAATGTGGTCTCAATCTTGAGAACCGCAGTGATGAACCAGTTGCGCGATGGTAAGAACATAGCCCTAGTGTCCAGCCGAGTCGTTAATGATTCGGATTTCGCCCATGTGTTTGCGTCAAACAAGCCGGTCGATAAGATTTTTCTAAGCAACAAAACATCAACCAACGCTTATGTTTTCCCGCTCTATTTGTATCCCGAGCACTTAAAGCAACTTTCACTGACCGCTCCCACACAAGGAAACCATGATCGACTTATCAATCTCGCTTCTGCATTTATCGCTCAGTTAGCAGGTGCCTTAAAGATGGGGTTCATTACTGAAGAAAAGGGGGATCTCGTTAAGACCTTCGGGCCAGAAGATGTCTTCGGTTACATCTACGCTGTCCTCCATTCGCCGACCTATCGCAGTCGTTACGCAGAGTTCTTGAAGATTGACTTTCCGCGACTGCCGCTCACGTCAAACGCCGAACTGTTCCGCGGGCTTTGCAGGTTGGGCTCGGTTCTGGTCGAACTTCATCTGATGGAGCGAAGCACTTCGGCGGCGATCACAACCTATCCTGTCGCGGGCGCAAACGAAGTCGTTAAGGTTCGTTATACCGCGCCGGGTGAAGCTGCCTCAGAACAAGGCCGCGTCTGGATCAACCGCGAGCAATACTTTGAAGGCGTGCCGCCCGAAGTTTGGAGCTTTCATGTCGGCGGTTATCAGGTTTGTCAAAAGTGGCTTAAAGATCGCAAAGGCCGCAAGCTCACTTACGATGACCTCACGCATTATCAGCGCATTGTCTCAGCATTGAACGAAACCATACGGATGATGTCAGAAATCGACACCGCCATCGATGCCCACGGCGGCTGGCCCATAGTTTGACATGCATCGAGCGCCCTCACGAGAGAGCCTTACCATCAACTGTTAATTCTTGATCCGTCCCGGAGCTTTCTGCGGCAGACTGTGGCAATGCGGATCGAAGGGATTCTAACATTTTGGCCAGTTGCTCCATTTGCTCGTTGAACTCATCTTTTCGATCAAAGATCTCTGATATCGGGGCCAGGCTAATTATGTTGACAACCATCGCATGCACAAGCCTCAATTTGGATAAGTCCATCCCTCTAAGATCAGATTCGCCTGAATAATTATTCACAGACCAATGAAGGGCCGCTTCCGCGAACTCACTACTCGGGTTTTGTTCAATAAATGTCTCCAGGGTTCTTTTCAGCCGATCTCTACTTTTGGGATTGCTGTGGATATCATTCAGCAGCGCAATCATTCGTTCCCGCTCAACATCTTCCATGGGCCACAGACTGACTATGTTGACCGCGATCGCATGTAGGATTCTCAATTCGGTCAGATCCATCTTCCGAAGGTCGTCTGGAGAAAAATATCCTCCACTAAACATTGGAAGCATCGATTTTTCTCCGAACCCACTAACCCGGCGTTCTTCACCGTGCCAGTTTAGAGTTCTATTCAAGCGATCCCTGTTTCTAGCATTGCCGTAGATATCGCTTAAGAGCGCAATGGTTGCTTCGCGCTCGGCTCTGTCGCTATCATCCTGTTGTTTTTGACGATCCAGATCTTCCTCCCTTCGTTTGTATCTATGCTCCCTAATCCTAAGTCTGTACTGCACCCAGGCCATTATCGCAGCACCCACAAGAGCACTTAAAGAACCTACCGCTGTGCCAATCCAAAAGTTAACGTCCCTCATCTTATTTAGCAGCGGCAACCAGCTAGCGAATTTTAAGCTCACCTGCTCGGGAGAGCACTGCGCGCCGGTTGCGGCCGGGCAGGAGGCCGAGGATAGCTCGCCGGACTGCGGTTCCCTTCTTTGTCGATCGCGCGCACGCCAAAGAAATAATTGTCCTTGGACATGTTTTTCAGAGTGAACGTCAGAACGTTCCCGACCCGCACCGAGCTTGTCCACGAAGGCGAGGTGGTATCCCGCCAGACAATCTCGTAACCAGCCAGATCGGTTTCTTTGCTCGCCTCCCACCTCAGAGTTGAATCGTTCGAAAGAACTCCGACGAACTCGACTCCTTTGGGTCGCGCCGGCGCCAAAGCCAAAGCCGCGAGCGAGGCCGCGTTTACGCGAGCGACGTTGGCGATGTAATTGAAGTCATCAAACTCCGGCAGGTCACCGTACTGGATACCGTTTTCGAAGCGTACGTTCTGATGCTGATGCTGGTAGTTTTCATTCGGCTCAGTGAAGCGCACGGCTGCGTAACCTCGTTCGAGAAACGGATTGTGATCGCCACCCCGGCCGTAACGGTCCCGGCGATAAATCAGCCGGACCTTCATCGAAGTCACGTACCGCTCGCTGGTTTCTTTAATGAACCGCGCCAGTTGCCGAGACGGAGAATCATTCTCGCCGCCCACGCTGCGTCGCGTAGCGGCTTCGGCTGGGCTCTCGTTCGAAGGGACACCTTCGGAAAAGAGCCGGACCGTGTGCGCATCCCGCACGCCGTTGCCGCCCAGCGAGCTCCCGATGATGTCATTCGTGAACATGGCTTCAATATCGGCGTTGTTCTTTTTCGCAGTCTCTGCGAAGTGAGTGGATCCCAACAGACCCTGTTCTTCTCCGGCCACTGCCATGAAAACGATGGTCGCGTCAAAGCGGTACCTGGCCATCACGCGAGCCAGCTCGAGAACTGCCGCCGTGCCTGAAGCGTCATCATTGGCACCGGGCGCGTCGCACTTGCCATCGGTGGCGCTGCCGCACATCGAATCGTAATGGCCGCTAACTACGTAGATCCGGTTGACCGAATCAGGCTGCGAACCCTTCAACGTCGCCACTACGTTTGCGATCATCGTAGGTTGAGGTACGCGCGCGGCTTTGGGCTGCTCAAATGTCTGCTTCTCGACAGTCATCCGTCCGCCAGACTGCTGTGCGGCTTTTAAGAATTCAGCGTAAAGCCAATCGCGCGCGGCCCCGATGCCGCGGCTCGGATTGTTCTGGTCAGATAAAGTGTTCCGCGTGCCAAAGCTCACCAGTCTGCGAATGGAATTTTCAATTTTGCGAGCATCGATCTCTGAGAGGATTCGCGAGATTTGCGCATTTCGGGCGGCAACGCTCGACGACCGGCGCGGCGGAGGCTTAGCTCCGGGTGCGGAATTGTTCTGGGCCCGCGTTGTTACCGGCGGGAGAGCGACAATCATCGCCGAAAGAATTACGACTGACAGCGTGCAGGAAACGCGATGACTCTTCCGGAGGTTAGCTATCCGCATCAAGTCCCACCTCAACTTAAAGTGATTTTAGGGTGAACCGGGACGAGACTGTACCAACTCTGAGGTTGTCAGGGCAATCGGTTTCGAACTGAAGGTGGGGGTGCAAACGATTTCGGGTTCTCGTTCAGCCGGAGCGATCCACGACGACCCCAACGCGCAGTCACAGGCCCATTCGTGTTGTTTCGTGGATAGTTTGCCTGGTGAGCCCCAGATCTAAAATGTAGAACATCACCAGCTAATGCCGGACAAAACTTAGCGGTTGAGTTTTTTGGCCAACGCCGGATCGTCCGCCCCCGAGGGTTCGCGGTGGACAGGCTCAAAAAAACGCGTTGTGCCTTCGGTCACGCTGGGCACTCCCTGCAGCGGCGAAGTCGCAGGCTGAGGGAGTTGCACCAAGGGAGGATTAGCTGGAGCGCTCGAGCGCCGCGGCGGTGTGAGCGTACCCGCGGAGAGGGCGGCGTTGATTATTTTGGTAAGCAGACGCACCAGAAAAATATCCATGGTTAGAAGTGACAGGATTCCCACACCTACTATTGCTGCAACATTGTCCGGATCCATCCGTGCAGTTCGGGAAAGCTCAATTGCCCCTCCAATCAAGAGACCAAAGCCTCCCAACGTCAGCAACGTTATTATTGAGCCGATAATAAAAGCCGGCTTGGTGAGACTAATGGGAGCAACCTGAGCCTGCGTCGTCAGATCCGTGTTCAAGTTCGCCCCGCAACGATTGCAGTACTTAAGCTCGATCGTGTATTCGGTTCCGCAGCTTGGACAAAACATGATAGGTGGATAGTAAATCTACCGGCTTAATAGTAAAAGGATTTTCGAGCGCACTTGCCGTACGCTGAGCCGACTGCGGAAGTTCACGAAGATTGTCGGGTCTTAATGAATCCGGTAGGCCTTGCTCTTCCAAACCACGATTACTTCACCAGAAAGTTGCGAGGCGATCGAGCGGAGACCCGAATCGAGCGAGGAAAACTCCTGAGATCCGCGAGTGACAGTGATTAAAGACATTGACGATTTGAACTTCACGTCGATCCATGACGCGCCCTGGCGACGGAACTTGCGGCCGCCGACCGAGCGGGTTTGAGGCGCTTCTTCGGACTCAGAAGCTGCGGCATCTCGGGTCTCTTTTTTGGCGACGCTCTTGGGAGGTTCGATCCGGTTCTCATTTGTCGTCGCGATGTTATCCATGTTTCGGCTGGGACCGCTGCGTTTCTCGCGGACGATGGACCGGTTCACCTGAGGAGCCTGATTAGACAACCCGCGATTACTCTCGTCGGTGCCGCTATCTTTTGCGGCAATTTGCGGCGCCTGTTTCTCCATCGCCTTGTTCTTGTCTTCAGGAGCGTCGCCCTTGCGCGGACCGCTGGCGATTCCCCCAAAGGTTTGCTGTTGGCGCGAATCCGGACTCTGCTGTTGGCGAACTCGCGGTCCAGACGCCTGAGTTTCCCCGGGCGGAGGCGGCGCGTACGACGGACGTTGTTCAGCGCCGGCCGTATTGCCGCTCTTGGCGGCCAATCCCGGAGGCGCCGCAGGTAAGGACGTATCCGGGCGCGTCGCCGGCGCCGTGCTCGAAGTCACCTTGGAATCGTCAGCCTCGCGGGCGACGGTTGGGTTGGGCGCTGGCGCGGAAGTCGTTCCGGCTCGATTCGCTTCAGCCTTTGGAGACCGGTCGTTGAAAGTGTTTATATCCGGCGGCTGGAGGGCCGGCGCGGTTTGCGGGTCTGCCTTCTCGTTCTGCGCAACCAAAGCGCTATTTCGGGCCGGACGTCTGGTCACTAGAAAAATGACGCCGACAGCCGCAATCAGAACCATCGCGAATGCCGCATACCGCAAGGTACGGGGCGCGAACAACGCTGCCAATCTCTGCGTCCACGAGACTCGGGCTCCGGCTTGAGCTGTTACGAGTTCAGTTCTGTTTAGAGCGCCGGCGCTAATCGCGAGTTGGGAAACCAATTGCCGGCAGCTATCACAGTCCGCAATATGAGAGACATACCGAGTGCGTGCAGACGGCGGCAACGAGCCTTCAGCAAACGCATTCAGCTCATCCGCATCCAGATGTTCCGTGGACGACGCGCCGCCGGCACTCCTGGCGTAACGCCGCATCAGAACATCAATTTGTACATCGTTCGGTGTCATGTTAAGAAGACTTTGAACTTCTCCAATAAGATGAACGGCTGCGCCTGTTCAAACTTGCGAAACCATCGCGATTGAATCCCAATTCTACGTCACTTTCAGTTCCCTGCCGGCGAACTCTGTAAACCGGGCTCGGGCGGCGCCATCAGCATCGGTTCAACCTCTGACTGCAGGTTTGTCGCGACCTCTGCGAGCGATCGCGTCGCTTCCGCCCTGGTCCAGCCATGCTCTTTCATGAGTATCGACTCAACCTGCTCGCGCACGGCGCCATGAATCCTGGTCAAGCGCCGGCTGGCGGTGGCCTCGTGAATCCCCAGGACCGCGCCCGCCTGCCGCAGACGCAAGCCATCGAAATAGTACAACTTCATCAGCAAACGATCTTCATCGTCCAGTTCGGCCAGCGCCCGGCCCAAAGCCTTTTCCACATCAGAGGCCGCCATGTCACTCGCCAATGTCTCTTCCGGACTCGGCGATGAATGAAACGCCCTCGAGACCTGCGGCTCGTTTTCGACATCATGCGCCAGGCGATCCAGGTCCGCGTCCTCTTCCGTGTGAACCAGACGCGATTCGCGCCGGTGCTGATCGATTGCCAGCTGGCCAACGACCGCTCGCAGCCAGCCACCGAGTGAGCCCGCTCCTGAATAATAGGCCAGCTTCCCCGCCGGCTGGCCATCCTGACGTGCCTTCAACCCGTGCAGTTCGGCCCAGATCGACTGGGCCAGATCGTCGGCCATCGCTTCATTCGAGCTGGCTGATCGCGCCGCCGACCTCACCGTCGCGCCGTAACCTTCGACCATTTCGTTCCAGGCTGTCTGATCGCCGCGCTCACAAGCGATTACCAGGCATAAATCGTCGGCATGCAGGCCGTCAACAAACTTGTCAATTAAAGCCGATTTCGCCGCGGGATCGTCTTTGAGTACGTACTTCGCAACTGACGCTCGAACTCTTCCGGCGAGCCATTGCGGCTCGAGGGAGCGCGCGTTCGCAGCGCGGGCCAGCAGGCGTTTTGCTCCGGCCATAATCAGCTCGTCGATCTGTTTTTCGCTTTGGCTCAAGGTCATTAAATAGGCGGTCTGGTCTATGCTATCACGATCATCGACGCCGAATATCGCTCAATTTTGCCTCCTGACCGGCGTAAATTTGATGACAGACAGAGGCTTTGGTTGCCGTGTGTTCTCGACTTCGAGCAGGTTCTTTACCGCTTTAGCGACCTGCCTTAAGCTGCCGCCGAGACGCGAATCGACATTCAACAGTTCAGAATCTAGAATCTCTTCGTGCTGCGAGTAACTGAGATATTCCGGTCAATTCAGGGCGAATCCACGCATGCTGGACGTCCCTGCACATTCGTGCGGCTGACGGGTTGTCCGATGCGCTGCACCTGGTGTGACAGCGAATACACCTTCACCGGAGGCGAGCAGATGGCCCAGGAAGAGGTAATGCAGCAGGTGCGGGGTTTCGGCTGCTCGCTGGTCGAAATCACCGGGGGCGAACCGCTGGTTCAACGGGAAGCTTTTGATCTTATCAGGCAGCTTTGCGAAGAGGGCTACGAAGTCTTAATCGAAACCGGCGGGTATGTCTCAACTGAAGAAGCCGACGAACGAGCCAGAATCATCCTCGACGTGAAGTGTCCCGCTTCGGGTGAAGCCGAACGAAATCATTGGCCAAACCTGGCGCGACTGCGTCCCGATAAGGACGAAGTGAAATTTGTGATCGCCGATCGTGAAGACTGGGATTTTGCGTGCCGGATCATCGCTGAGTATGAACTGGAGGCGCGCGCTAAATCGATCTTGATTTCCCCCGCCTGGGGACTAATCGACTTGAAAGAACTGGCGGATTGGGTCGCGGCCAGCGGCATGAAAATTCGCATGCAGCTGCAGCTCCACAAGTACATCTGGGGACCTGATGTCCACGGAGTGTAGCGTACGAAGGACTTGCCACGGACATTGAAATGGGAGGACACAACGATCAGGCTTACGAGGCGGACACTACAGACTCGGGTCTGCCTTCCCTGGCAGTTTGTCTCGTGTCAGGAGGCATGGACTCCTGCGTGACGGCAGCCATCGCTCGCGAAGAAAACGAGCAACTGGCCTTCCTGCATGTTTCGTACGGCCAACGCACCGAAGCGCGTGAACGTCGTGCCTGCGAAGATCTCGCCAACCACTTCGGCGTGTATAAACGACTGGCAGTTTCGATCGAATACTTGAGTCAGATCGGCGGCTCTTCCCTCACTGATTCAGCAATTCCAGTAGCCAGTGCCGATCTCGCTTCCCGGGAAATACCTACCAGTTATGTGCCGTTTCGAAACTCCCATCTGCTTTCGATCGCGACCAGCTGGGCCGAGGTGATGGGGGCGGTACGAATTTATATTGGCGCGGTCGCAGAAGATTCTTCGGGTTACCCTGATTGCCGGCCGGAGTTCTACCAGGCCTTTCAGCGAGTAATCGACTTTGGGACGAAGCCGGAAACCAGGATTGAGATTGTCACTCCGGTGATTCACCTGCGAAAGGCAGAGATTATCAGGCGGGGGCTCGACCTGGGGGCGCCCCTGGAACTTACCTGGTCCTGCTATCAATCAGAGGACCTGGCCTGCGGTGTTTGCGACTCCTGCGCGCTGCGCCTGCGCGCCTTTGATGAGGCCGGGGTGAAAGATCCAATCCAGTATGCTTGACACTGATGCCGTCGCTGATTAACGTAAAGCCGGTTTCAACTACAACTTGTCCGACCAAGCCGGCATCTCAAAAGATGACTGCCGGGTCCCGACAAGATTCGGCGGATTTTTTTGGAGGACTATTCAATGCGTCGCGTGTACTTCTTTTCCTTACTGATTGGCGTTTCAGTTCTAGCCTGTAGCGCACTGACGGTTTCAGCCCAGACCGGACAACTCCGAGGCCATGTGCTCTTAAAACAGGCCGATGGCACAACCGTTAAAGCCGCGGGCGCCCAAATCGAGGTCTTTCGCATCGATCTTTCCGGGACTTATCCAACGAAGGCCAATAAGAACGGTGAGTTCACCTACGCTGGCCTGCCCTACACCGGCACGTATGTGATCTCTGCCAGCATGCCGAACGCCGCCCCGACCTATCAGCCAAACGTAAAGGCGGGACGTGATGTTGATTACGAGCTGGTAATGGTGCCTGGTGACGGTCGCAAACTAACGCTGGATGAAATTAAGAAAAACATGACCACTGGTAATGCCGGTGGTTCGGCTGCCGCCCAAACCGAAGCCGACAAAGAGTTAGCGAGAAAGAACGCCGAGATTGAAGCCGGCAACAAGAAGATCGAAGACTCAAACAAGATTGTTAACGAGACTTTCAAGGCCGGCAACGCAGCTCTTACCGCGGCCGGTGAGGCTGAGAAGGCAAATAAGCGCGAAGAGGCCATCAAGCTCTACAGTGACGCCATCACGCAGTATGACGCCGGACTGGCGGCCGACCCGGAACAATCGGCGCTGCTGACCAACCGCGCAGCGGCTTTGAAAGCTCGCGGCGTTGACAGATACAACCTCGCGATTGTCTCGAAGGACGAGGCGGCGAAAAAGGCCGGCATTGAATCGGCCCAGGTAGATTTCAAGGCTTCTGCCGAATCCGCGAACAAAGCTTACGACCTTTTGAAAAAAGAGACGGCAGCTTCCGACCCGGCTGAACAGAAGCGGCAAGTCGCTAACAAGTACGCGACCCTGATGGTGCGCAGCGAAGCAATGCGCCTGTTTGTGACCAAAGGAGATCCGACCCAGGCCGAAGCGGCCAGGGCCGCCTTTCAGGATTACATAGCCGTCGAAACAGATCCCGTTAAGAAGGCAAAGTCGCAGCTCGAAATGGCGCAAATGCTTTTCGATGCGAACGCCTATGATCTGGCCAAGGCCGAGTATGAAAAGATCCTCGCCGAGAGACCCGACGAGCCTGATGCCCTGGCGAATATGGGTTTGATTCTCTTCAATTTCGGCGCGACCAAAGAGGCGGAAGGAAAAAAAGACGAAGCCAAAGCGATGTATCAGCAGGCCGCGAATTTCCTCGGCCGGTTTGTTGAGAAAGCTCCGGACGGGCATAAGTTCAAGGAAGACGCCAAGGCTGTGCTGACTGAATTGAAGAACCAGCAGAACGTGCAGGCGGAAAAGCCGGCTTCTCGTCCCGCCCCCCGCCGACGGCCCTAATCGGATTCAATACTTCTCGAAATTGAGAGACGGGTTTGCGGCCCGTCTCTTTTTTTGATGCTTTCTGAAAAAGCTTAGTGAAAATCGTGCGATCCCACGTTCTCGGTTTTGATTTGAAGAGGCTCGACGCGTTTTGCTTTCACTGAAATAACATTGTCCTGATGCTGCAATATTCCTTCAATCAACAGGAACGGATAGTCGACCAAAGCCAGACGGTTCTGTTCGAAGATCTGGGGCGTGACAATTACGTTGGCGATTCCCGTTTCATCTTCCAAACTTAAAAAGACGAAACCCTTGGCGGTGCCCGGCCTTTGGCGCACGATCACCCAACCGGCAATTCGCACCGGCACGCCATTGCCCAGGTTCTTTAATTCATTAGCGCAGGCGACCTTTAAAGTGTTCAGCCAGGCCCGTTGATGAGCCATCGGGTGTCGGCCAATCGTCAATCCGGTGCCGCGCAGGTCAGCATTCAGCCGTTCGTTGAGGGTCATCGGCACGAGTGGCGAGGCGGCATTCTCAGTAAGGCCTTCGTACAAAGGTCCAGCCTCTCTGGCGGCGCGCTCGACCTGCCACAGCGCGTCCCGGCGATTTGTGGTGTTAGAGCGGGCATCTTTTGGATCCATTTCGCTTCTTTGCGGCTTTGCGCCTTTCCGTGAATCTTCTTTTGGTTCTGATTCCTCAATCGTTGAAACTTCACGCCGAGGCGCAAAGCCGCAAAGATCAATAAAATTCAACGCACCCACGGTCGCTAATTTACGCAGCTCATCTTTTCTTAACTCCGGCGCCCGTTCATGCAGATCGTCGATGCTCGTAAAGGGGTGCTCTGTTCTGGCTCGCACAATTGCGCGACCGGCCTCTTCACGTAAGCCTTTGACGCAACGCAGACCCAGACGAAGACAAAGATCAGAGGGGTCGGGGGTCAGAGGCCGGGGATCAGAGGTCAGGGATCGGGGGCCCGGGGCCGGGGGTCGAGGATCTGAGGTCAGGGATCGGGAGCCCGGGGCCGGGGGTCGGGGATTAGTTCGGCTCTGCTTTCTCTTTTCTGACTCCTGATCCCTGACCCCTGACCCCTGACCCCCGCTTTCCAGGGTGCATTCCCAATTCGATCGCGTCACATCAACTGGTCTCACTTTTAGCCCGTGGCGCTGCGCGTCTTTGATAATCGTGAACGGTTGATAAAAACCCATGGGTTGATTGTTGAGCGTCGCCGCGGTAAACGCCGCCAGGTAATGACACTTTAGATAAGCGCTGGCATAAGCCAGCAGGGCGAAACTGGCAGCATGCGATTCGGGAAAACCATAAAGCGCAAACGACGCGATCGATTGCACGATTTCATCCTGCGTCTGGCCGGTAATGCCTTTCGCAGTCATGCCGCGACGCAGCTTTACTTCAATATCGCGCATGCGGGCCTCAGATCGTTTAAAGCCCATGGCCCGGCGTAACTCTTCCGCTTCACCGCCGCTAAACCCTGCGCAGATCATGGCCATCTTCAGCAATTGTTCCTGAAACAAAGGCACCCCGAGCGTGCGTTTCAGCACTGACTCAAGCTCAGGATGTGCATAGATAACCGGCGCCCGGCCCAGACGCCGGCTCAAGTAAGGATTCACCATGTTGCCGACGATTGGCCCGGGGCGAATGATTGCCACCTGTACGACAATGTCATAAAACCTTTGCGGCCTGAGACGTGGCAGACATGACATCTGCGCCCGGCTTTCGACCTGAAACATGCCAATCGTATCGGCATTCTGCAAAGCTCGATAAACTTCCGGATCGTCCTGGGGCAGACAAGCCAGATCAACATTTTCCTTATACTCGTCGCTAATTAATTGAATCGATTCTTCCAGGACCGCCATCATCCCCAGACCGAGTAGATCGACCTTGATAATGCCAAGATCAGCGCAGTCTTCCTTATCCCATTGCACTACAACGCGGCCGGGCATCGCCGCAGGCTCCAGCGGGACCACGGAATCGAGTTGACCCTGGCAAATCACCATGCCGCCCGAATGCTGCCCCAGATGCCGCGGCAGATCCTGCACGGCCTGGTAAAGTTGAAAGAACTTCCTGATTCGCTGGTCACGTAAATCCAAGCCCGCGTCTTTGAACTGGCGCGCGGTCGTATCTTTCGGATCCTTCCATTCCCAGGTATGAACCAGACTTGATAGACGGCCGAGGGTCTCGTCATCAAATCCCAGCACTTTGCCGACCTCGCGCGCCGCCGAACGTCCGCGATAAGTGATCACGTTCGCGGTCATCGCCGCCCCACGTTTGCCGTAGCGTTCGTAAACATACTGAATTGCGCGTTCGCGCTGATCGCCGCTGGGTAAATCGAGATCGATATCCGGCCACTCACCCCGCTCTTCTGAAAGAAAGCGTTCGAACAAAAGCTCCATACCCACCGGATCAACCGCCGTGATCCCCAGTGAATAGCAGACAGCGCTGTTGGCCGCCGAACCTCTTCCCTGCACCAGGATCCCATTACGCTGGCAGAAGCGAATGATGTCCCAGACAATCAGAAAATAGCCTTCGAGTTTCAGCTTCTCGATCAGCAAGAGCTCGTGTTCGATCTGTTTTTCTGCCCGCGCGAAAGTTGGCGAGCCATTTCCGGTGTAACGCCGGCGCGCGCCTTCGTAAGTTCGCTTGCGCAAAAACGAAGTCATGGTTTCGCCGTCAGGCACGGGGTACCTGGGAAATTCGTAACCGAGATCTTCCAGCGTAAATTCCAGGCGGGATGAAAGCTCAGCCGTGTTGCCGATCGCTTCAGGCAAATCGGAAAAGAGCTGATCCATTTCTGACGGCGATTTCACGAAACGCTCTGAATTATTCGAGAGCAGACGGCCGGCAGTTTCAAGCCGCACGTGATTGCGTATGCAGGTGAACACATCAGCCACCTGGCGTTGTCCGCGGGTGGCGTAAGAAACGCCGTTGGTCGCCAGCAAAGGCAGTTTCAACCGGCGCGCGATTTCAATCACGGCGTGATTACGTGCTTCTTCGCCGCGATTGAAATGCCTTTGCAACTCGGCATAGACATTCTGTTTGCCAAAGATCTCGATTAGCCATTCGGCAGTTGTTTGCGCTCCCTCAGCGTTCGCGTCTCGGCATTGAAGGTGCTGTGCCAGCGGCCCGTCATTTCCACCCGTCAAACAGATCAATCCTGCCGCATGCTCGGCCAATTCAGCCGGCGTCACCGCACACTCACCGGGCTTGGCATGTTTCGGAACGCGCAGTTTCATCAGAGTAATCAGCCGGCAGAGGTTCTGATAGCCGGCGCGATTTTGGACGAGCAGCGGAACATAAAATAGCTTCTGAGATGAATCTACATTTTGAGATTTTGAATCTGAGTTTGAATCTGAAATCTGAAATTTTGAATCTAAAATTTGAGATTTGGTAGTTGAGACTGAAATCTCAGCTCCAATATGTGCCTTAACCCCAAGCTTCTTTGCCGCCAAATGAAACCGGGCGGCGCCATAGACACCGTCACGATCGAGCAAAGCCATCGCCGGCATTTTAAAATCGGCACAGGTAGCGATTAGCTCTTCCGGTGTGGCCGCGCCTTCAAGAAAGCTGAACGCCGAACGCCCATGAAGCTCAACGTAATTAGTGGGCAGTGAGCCGCAAGCAGCGCGTGGTTGCTTTCTTTGCCGCGAACCATTTCCAACATCAGTTGCCATTGCCTTCTGCTTTCTCTTACTGCTCACTGCTCACTGCCCACTATTTAGTCGTATACCCCTGCGACAAACCATTCCTCACTTATCAAATCGCGATAGATGCGACAGAGGACTTCGCTTTCCTGCGAGCCGGAACTGCTTACGGCCACGTCCCACTCATCTCTGGCCCAAACATCTGTCCGCCACCAATCGCCTGAAGTTCGCCACGGGCCTGACGCGCAAATGACTTGTCCCCGGATTGCGTAGGCCGTGCCATATGAATTAATTCGCGTTGGCCGTTCATTCAGGGTTTTAACTTCCGCACGCCAGGGCGGCCTAAAAATTCTGAATCCGATTGCCGGAACAGGTGTCGTCTCAACCGCCCTCCGTGACTTCCGGCCCACATTCTTTCCGGTGCGATGACTCAATCGAAACTTGTTCAGACGAAAAGCGTCCGGACGATGCGTGTCCAGGACCTCAATTGAGCCCACGTTGCCGGGACCAACCAGCTTCGCTAAACGCGCCAACGTCAACTCAAGTTTTTCCGGCTCAGGCGCTAAAGGAATAAACAGGCCCGTTTGCAATTCACGCGGCTTTACCGGCTCAGCTTTAATAGTTAAGGCAACAATCGCCGCCGGTGGCGGTTTCGATTCGACCTCCATTAAGAGCAAGCGCAGAAACGTCTTTGGATTACGCATCGGCACGGGCAAAGTAATCGCGCGTTCATATTCAGTTTTATCTTCCAGCTTTAAGTAGAGGCACAATTCGTTGGTGGCCATTGCCTGCGAGTTAAGATTTGCGCAAAGCTGATTAAGCAAACGGGAAAAAATGAATGAGAGCGAATCGAGTTCGGCAACCGGATGCTCCAATTCAAGTGTCTGCTCGAAACCAATAGGCGGTTGAAATAGATGCAGATGGCGTTCACTTTTACCTTGCGCAAGTTTTTGTAGCTGGGCGCCTTCCTGTCCCAGTCTCTGCGTGATCCCTGCAATCGGTAATCTCGCAAATTCGCCGAAGGTGCGAACGCCCCACAACTCAAGCGTTTCACGGATTTCCTCAGCCTTTTTTGCGTCAATTCCGGCGAGTGAATAATCAAGCAGCTTTAACGGCAGCTCCCCGAGGGCGATAAGTTCTTCGCCGGCAGTAATCACGGATAGCCTCTGATGCGATCGGGCGGCATGAATTGCTACATCCGGACTGGCGGCGATTGAGACGCTAATTTTGAAACCTAACTGCGTCGATCGCCGGGTAATTTCATGAGCAATATTCCAGGCCCAATCGGCGTCCGGCTTACTCCGAGCTTGCTGACCCGAATTTAGCAGCGAGCCAAATAAAAGTTCCTGTCCGGCAACGTCCAGCACTACCGTGTCCGCACTTGTTTGTTCCACCAAAGGAGAGAAAGTAAAAGCCAAATCGACAAGTTGTCTGGCAGAGTCTTCTCTATCTCCAGAGAAAGTTCGTCCATAGATGCAGGCAAACATAACTTTTTCATCCTGCAAGCAAATCCGATCGGAAAGCTGAGATTAGTTGCGACCTTACAGTGATGTGATCCGGTCAAATATAGACATGCGTGCTAAACCTGACGGGACCGCCAATCCAGGCGGTAGGTCTCTCTTGATTTACTCGAACACACATCCCCCGAAATAAACGTGAATGCGGCAAGAGTGATTCGGTTTGCTTCTTGACTGTTGATTCTGTAACCAGCGAAAGATGTTTGGCATGGGTTATCGCTGATTCTCGGTCGTGACTTAATTTTGCGTTGTTTCTAAAAGCCGCGGCTTCGCGCCAAACCTCGGTCTCCTTGCTAACTGCCAAAACCAATCTGGCGCACGAACGAACACTGGCTATAGGCGTAATTACAATCAGCGCCGTAGGGGTGTTTTCCAGCGCGCGGCGGAATCGAAACCACCAGGACGAAACGACTCGGCGGGCACATTTAGCGGTCACGTCTGCCAGATTCAGGACCACCAAACCAAAGCCGCCACTTTGTAACAAAAGATCGGTTGCTTTAAAGGCGCGCTCCAGACGGTGGTTACAGCGAACCCACAATACGCGGTCAAGATTTACCTGGGCGGTATTGGCGGACCGCAGATCGAAAGTGTCATTACAATCAACTAATGCGCAGGTCTCTTCCTGTCCAGTCGCTACGGCCAGAAACGACATTAGTAAGCTGGTTCGGCCGGACGAAACCGCCCCGACGATCTCAGTAATTGCGCCTCGCGGAACGCCGCTCATAAACAGATCAATTTCACTCACTCCGGTCGGCAGAACTTCAACCGGCGGTTTTTCGCGGCGCTGGAACGCGGGGCCAAAGCGGCGGGCCAACGCTGATTCTATTTCTATTTTTGCTAGTGCCGCAGTCATCTTTGCATCGATTATTGATACGTTGGAAAATGAAACCCATGGGCCGTGACAAACCCGAGGGTTCCGCCGAAGACTTTTTTCCTAAGCGAAAAAGCTTAAAGGCTTTTCGCGACGCAGCCGCTGATTGTCAGGGTTGCGAACTCTGGGAACACGCTACTCAAACCGTCTTCGGAGAAGGCGCCCGCCGTGCTGAAGTGCTTTTTGTCGGCGAACAACCCGGTAACGAAGAAGATCTCAGCGGGAAACCTTTTGTAGGCCCGGCCGGCCGGCTACTTAATGAGGCCCTCGACGAAGCTGGAATCGATCGCACCCAGACTTACGTCACCAACGTCGTCAAACATTTCAAATGGGAACCGCGCGGCAAGCGACGCATCCATAAAAAACCCAACGCGCGCGAGATTTCTGCCTGCCGGCCGTGGCTTGAAGCTGAGATTGATCTGATTAAACCCAAAGTTATCGTTTGCCTCGGGGCCACCGCGGCTCAGGCGCTTTTAGGCCCAAAGTTCAAAGTCAGCAAACAACGCGGGCAGTTTATCGAGTCAACACTGGCCGCTTATATCCTGGCGACGGTTCATCCATCTTTATCTTGCGGGCGCCGGATGATGAAACGCGCCACGCTGAGAAGCGACGTTTCGTTGACGATCTGAAACAAGTCGCGCATGTTCTTTCAAAGAACTAATATTTGCGAATCACTCCTACTACTACACCCTGAATTTGTAGCCGTTCGGGTGGCCTGACAATAATCGGCTTGTAGTTGGGATTAGCTGCTTCCAGTCGCACATAGTGTCGACCGTTATAGAAACGCTTCACCGTTGCATCGTTGCCATCAATCAAGGCCACTACCGTCTGCCCGTTTTCTGCGGTTTGCCGGGACTCCAGAATAATCAAGTCGTCTTCCCTGATCTGGTCATTAATCATTGAGTCGCCTCGCACGCGGAGTGCAAACATTCGCCCCTGTCTGACCATGTCACGCGGGATGGAGACTGTGTCGTAATTTAATATCGCTTCGATTGGTTGACCTGCGGCCACTACTCCCAGCAAAGGGACCTCAACATTGTCGGTTTCAGTCATTTGATCCTTAACCAGTTCAATGCCGCGGCTAACATTTGGGATTCGCTTAATCAATCCTTCTCTTTCGAGGATGGTCACGATGCTATGGACACTGGCCGACGAACTCATCCCGAGATCTCTGCCAATCTCAGCCATGGTGGGCGCCTCTTTATGCATGTCGAGATAACGCGAAATGTAATCCAAAACTCTTCGCTGCCTGGCCGTGATAGCCATCTCAATTAATCCTCCCAGCAAAAAACTTTCTTCCCGCCACTTGCGAACGAATGCGAAAATTATCGAACATTAGCAAATATTTGTCCAGTGATAATCCCGAACCTCCCTAAAATTTCGCCATAAATCGTTGTTGACAGACCACACGTTGATCGCTAGAATTGGCCTTGCAACGGTGTTTTGCACCGTTCACTTGCCTGCAGTCAGCGACCCGGACCCAAATTTCCAGTCGCCCCACCATTACTAAAACTTCTCTTTTCAATGGGAAACGCCTGAAAACTAAAACCCCAATGTCTGCGAAACTCGGCGAAATTCTCGTTCGCGAGAACCTTATTAGTCCACAACACCTCCGCCAAGCTCTCGATTACCAACGAGAGCACGGGGGCCGTCTAGGCTACAATCTCGTCAAACTCGGCCTGGTTTCGGATGACACCATTACCGCGGTCCTTTCCCGTCAATACGGTATCCCCTCGGTAAATCTGGAACTCTTCAATATTGACGAATCAGTCTTGCGTCTCATTCCGCAGGAGGTCGCGCAAAAGTATTCGGTCCTCCCGCTTTCAAGAGTCGGCGCTACCCTCACCCTGGCTATGGTCGATCCGACCAACGTCTTTGCGATGGACGACATTAAGTTCATGACCGGCCTCAACGTTGAGCCGGTTGTCGTCGCCGAAGCCAGTGTCCAAACGGCAATCGCCAAGTACTACAGCACCTCGCGCGAAATCGAACTCTCAGCGGTCGCTCCCGATCTCACCGTTGAAGGTCTCAATGGAAACGGCTTCTCCCAAGCCGACTTAGTCTCACTCGACAGCCTCGACTTCGATCAGGAATCACTCGCCAGCGAGGTCGAAGTATTCGAAGACAATGACGAAATCGACCTTTCAAGCCTGACCCGCATGAGTGAAGACGCTCCGGTCGTGCGGCTGGTCAATGTCCTCCTGGTCGATGCCCTGCGACGGGGCGCTTCTGATATTCACGTCGAACCATACGAAAAAGAACTACGCATCCGCTTTCGCATTGACGGTGTTCTCTACGACGTCATGCATCCGCCGTTGAAGATGCGCGATGCTCTCATTTCACGTATCAAGATCATGTCCAAGCTGGACATCTCTGAGAAACGCCTACCCCAGGACGGTCGCATCAAGATTCGCGTAAAAGTGGAGTCGCGTTCACGCGAACTCGACTTTCGCGTCTCAACGCTGCCGACCCTGTTTGGCGAGAAAGTTGTGCTGCGACTGCTCGACAAAGAGAAACTCATGCTCGACATGACGAATCTCGGCTTCGAGCCCGACTCTCTGGTGAAGTTTCAGCGAAACATTGCCAAGCCCTACGGAATGGTTCTGGTAACCGGGCCGACTGGCAGCGGCAAAACCAACACGCTGTACTCCGCTCTGCAATCGCTCAACACGGTTGACACGAATATCATGACCGCCGAAGATCCGGTCGAATTCAACTTGCCTGGCGTCAATCAGGTACAGATGAAGGAACAGATTGGCCTGAACTTCGCCGCCGCGTTGCGCTCGTTCCTCCGTCAGGATCCGAACATTATTCTCGTCGGCGAAGTCCGCGACTTTGAAACTGCCGAGATTGCCATCAAGGCTGCGCTCACCGGCCACCTCGTGCTTTCCACCCTCCATACCAACGATGCTCCCTCGACCATCTCACGACTCATGAACATGGGCATCGAACCATTCCTCGTCGCCACCAGCGTCAATCTCATTCAAGCCCAACGCCTTATCCGTCGGATTTGTAAAGACTGCAAAAAGGATAATCCCACGCCGACCGAGGCCCTGGTGGAGATTGGCTTTTCGCTCGAAGAGGCCAAGTCAGTAAAAACCTTCAAGGGTAAGGGTTGCCCCAGCTGTAACGATACCGGCTACAAGGGCCGGATCGGACTCTATGAAGTCATGGAAATAACGGACGAGATTCGCGAGTTAATTCTGATTGGTGCGTCAGCGCTCGAGTTAAGAAAGAAGTCGATCGAAGACGGCATGATCACGCTGCGTGAATCCGGTCTGCACAAGATACGAAACGGACTTACCACCATCGAGGAAGTTCTCCGCGAAACGGTGGCGTGAAAAAAGGGGTGAAATTATGTTGCGTCGAATCGTTCTATCGTTAGGTCTGCTGGTCTCAATCATCGTGATGCTGCCGTTTGCCACGTCTACGGCACACAGCCTGAGATTTCAGTTTTCCGCGCGCTCGCACCGTTTCCATCATCATTCACGAGCCTGGTGGCGGCGTCATCGGGCTAAGCTGCGCCGGCGTCAGGCCATGCTCGCCAGACGAAGAGCCGCCGTGGCAGCCGCTCGAAACAACGCACTGATTAACGTGCGTGCAAAGTCCGCTGAAAACCACGTTGGGGGAACGGAAGCGCTTTCTTTCCCTGAGAGCGTCTATCGAGAAGGTTCTTTTGCGGTGCCGCTGCCTAACGGTTGGTCGGCCGCTCAAACTGCCAAGGGAGCCTCAAACTTTCGCATTGGTGCAGCGAATGGAACGCCCGAAGCGCAAGCTGCGCTGTCGGTTGTAGCAGTCGCCCCGCCAGCTGCTGCGAATCGCGCACCGGCCTTTGAACAGCGGAAGTCGGTGGGCAGCCTATCGGTTACTGATCTGCGGCGAAGCGTAATTGACCGGATGATTGGCGCCGGAGGCTGGGTGGTTAACGACCGCCAGCGCGAAATCGGCGGCCATCGCGTTTTCGAAGTGATTGCGCAGACGCCAGCCACCAGTGATGGTAAGCCTGAGCAGGTTTGGAATTTTTATTTCACCGAAGTCGACGGCAGAGTCTACTCTCTGACCACACGAACAGCCACTGGCGCCACTAACAAGGTGGCTGCTGATGCTGAGAAATTCCTTTCAGCTTTTCGACCTGCTGGAGGCAAATAACCACAGTCTCTGGTACGCCCCGACAAACCAAATAATCAAGGACGGACAGGACAATGGAGAATCCACCGCAAATTTCACTCTCTGAATTGCTTCATCGGATGTCGGAGCTGAATGGCTCAGACTTACACGTCACCACGGGAATCGCTCCGCTGGTCCGAGTGCACGGAGAGATTCGTCCGCTTGACGGTTATCGGCCGCTCACTTCTTCCGAGACGAAGCAACTCGCCTATTCCGTATTAACCGACGCGCAAAAGCACCGCTTCGAAGAAAATCTCGAATTGGACTTTAGTTTTGGCGTCAAAGGCTTGTCACGGTTTCGTGCCAATATCTTCAATCAGAGGGGGGCTGTCGGTGCAGTCTTCCGAGCGATCCCGTACGAGATCAAGTCTTTTGACGATTTAGGTCTGCCACAGGTGGTTAAGGACCTGTGCAACAAGCCGCGTGGTTTGGTCCTGGTTACGGGCCCGACCGGATCAGGAAAGTCGACGACTTTGGCGGCAATGATCGACAAAGTCAATAAAGAACGACATGAACACATTCTCACCATCGAAGACCCGATTGAATTCCTTCACAATCACAAGAGCTGTATTGTGAACCAACGTGAAGTCAACGCCGACACCAAGGGCTTTGCGCAGGCGCTACGTACAGCTTTGCGTCAGGATCCTGATGTGGTGCTGGTCGGCGAAATGCGCGATTTGGAAACAATCGAATCCGCCCTGCGGATCGCCGAAACCGGTCACTTGACGTTCGCTACGCTTCACACTAATTCTGCCGTCTCCACCATCAATCGAATCATCGACGTGTTTCCTTCGATGCAACAGTCCCAAGTGCGAGCCCAGCTGTCGCTGACGCTCGAGGGCATTCTCTGCCAGTCGCTGCTGCCGCGTCCTGATGGTCGCGGAAGGGCCCTGGCGATGGAAATCCTCATACCCAATTCGGCTATCCGGAATCTGATCCGCGAAGACAAGGTTCATCAAATCTATTCAATGATGCAGACCGGACAGGATCAGCACGGTATGCAAACTTTCAACCAGTCGCTGGCGACGCTCTTCCACAAGCGTCAGATTTCCAGAGAGACGGCGATGCAGCGTACCTCGAACGCTAACGAACTGCGCGATCTGATCGATCGAGGAGCAGGACTAAACACCGGTAACGGCTCTCTGCCGCGACCAGCTGTGCCGCCCGCCTATGGACAGCCAGGGCGTGTCCTTCGCAAATAACTCGGAAGGTTATTCCGAAACCGACGAGAACCAGGCGAAATCCAAGCGAGAAACGGAGTGCTGAGAAATGCCAACCTACGTCTTTAAAGGCCGAAACCGAATGAACGAGAGCGTGATGGGTGAACGCGTCGCGGACAACCGCGAGGCGCTAGGCCAGATGTTGCGCCGCGAGCAAGTTACCCTGACGTCTGCTAAAGAGAAAGGCCGAGAAATCGGCATCCCTAAGCTCGCCGGTCGGAGAAAAGTAAACTCGAAAGATTTGGCGATCTTCACGCGGCAGTTCTCGGTAATGATCGACGCGGGTCTGCCACTTGTTCAGTGTCTGGACATTCTCGCCCAACAACAGCAAAACAAATACTTCCAGGGCGTGCTTGCCCAGGTTCGACAGGATGTTGAAGAAGGCTCCACGCTCGCAGCCGCGATGAGCCGGCATGTCAAGGTATTCGACCAACTCTATACGAACATGGTCGAAGCGGGCGAGACCGGTGGTATTCTTGACCTGATCCTGCAGCGACTATCGACCTTCATCGAAAAGATTGTGAAATTGAAGCGAGACGTCGTTTCAGCGTTGATTTACCCCACGGCAGTTATCCTGATGGCGATCGCAGCGGTGGCCGTGATCATGATCGTGGTGATCCCGCAGTTTCAGACAATCTTCCTGGGCCTGCTTGGTCCGGGCGAACCACTTCCGCTACCTACTCGCATCGTAGTGGGCATCAGCAGCTTCCTGGCCGGTTGGGGCGGGTTGTGCATACTCGTCGGCATCATTGGAACGTCGGTGGGACTGCATTTTTACTACAAGACGCCCAAGGGACGACGGCGCATGGATTCTATTCTGCTAAAAGTCCCTATCATTGGCCCGATCTTCTTGAAGATTGCAATCGCGCGTTTCTCACGCACCTTATCGACATTGCTCTCTTCCGGTGTGCCTATCCTGCAATCACTGGACATCACGGCACGCACCGCCGGCAATATGATTGTCGAAGAAGCGATCATCAGCATCCGAACGGCAGTGGAACAGGGTAAGAGTTTTGTCGAGCCCTTGCGCGCCGCGGAAATCTTTCCACATATGGTTGCGCAGATGGTGGGTATCGGTGAGCAGACCGGCGCCCTGGATTCGATGCTGGGCAAGATCGCTGACTTCTACGAACAGGAAGTCGACGCTGCAATCGCGAACCTCTTAACCCTGATTGAACCTGCGCTGATTGGATTTCTAGGAGTAACGATCGGATCGATCGTGGTGGCAATGTATTTGCCGATGTTCTCGCTGATCGGAAAGCTGTCGCAGGCGCACTGAAACTCGAGGTCAACTCGTTTCAGCTGTTCAGACGCTGACGTTCGCTTCCGCTGCGGCCTGCTGGCCACTTTTAACGGTAAGCTTGAGGCCTTCTTCAAGTCCGATCCGTGGCTCAAATCCGAGATATTCCCGCGCGCAGGTAACATCCGCCAAGCTATGTAGAATGTCACCAGTGCGCGTCGGCTGATATTCCGGTTTGATTTCACCACGACCGGTTATTTTCCTGATGAAGTGAAACAGCTGGTTAATCGAAACCTGTTCGCCATTCGCGATATTAATCACCTCTCCAATTCCGCGCTTCGTTTCGGCAGCAAGCAAATTGGCTTCAACTGCGTTGCTAACGTAAGTGAAGTCTCGCGTCTGTTCGCCGTCGCCGTAGATAGTTGGAGGTTTGCCTTTTAACAGCCGATCGATGAATTGCGATATCACGCCTGAGTAAGGCGAGCTGGGATCCTGTCGCGGTCCGAAAACATTGAAGTAGCGGAGGCAGACGGTCTCGAGGCCGTAACTCCGATTAAAGACCTGACAGTAATACTCACCAACTAACTTCGCGGCCGCATAGGGAGAAAGCGGTTCGGGCCGCATTGTTTCGACCTTAGGCAAGGTACGCTGATCCCCATAAGCTGAGCTTGAGGCCGCATAGATTACCCGGCGCACCCGCTTCTCTTTGGCCGCCAGCAGCAAATTGAATGTCGCTTCTACGCTCGCAAGGTGAGTTTCGCGCGGGTTCAAGACTGAGCGAGGAACTGAGGGCAGTGCGGCTTCGTGAAAGACAACCTCGACATTCTCCACCGCCTGGTGAGCAATCGCTTCGTCGGCAAGATCTCCCTGAAGAAAATCTATACTGCCGCTCACAGGTTCCAGGTTGCGGAGATATCCAGTGCTGAGGTTGTCGACTACCCGAACGCGGGCGCCGCGTTTTACTAACGCTTCAACAATGTGGGATCCAATGAAGCCCGCCCCACCTGTAACCAGAACTATACCAGAGAGCGCCATTTGGATTACCGTCCCACCCCCGCATATTGAAAACCCATTTCACGCAGATCAGCCGGCTCGTAGATGTTTCTAAGGTCGGCAATCCTCGGCACCTTCATCAGACCACGAATTCGATCCATATCCAATGCGCGAAACTGATTCCATTCCGTCATGAAAACCAGAACGTCCGCGCCTTTGGCAGCCGCGTACTCATCGTCGGCATACTCGATTTGCGGTAAAACCTTCTGCGCTTCCTCGCGAGCCACCGGATCATAAGCGCTCACACTGGCGCCGCGCTCAACCAATCCGCGAATGATCTCGACCGACGGAGCGTCCCGCATATCGTCAGTCTCTGGCTTAAACGCCAACCCCAGAACCGCGATTCTCTTACCCGATAATTCGCCCACCAGGCTTTCAATTTTCGGAATCATCGCGAGGCGCTGTTGCCGGTTGACTTCAATGACTGCATCGACGATGCGAGTCGGACTTGAGAACTGTTGAGCAATGAAAGACAAGGCGAGCGTGTCCTTCGGAAAGCATGATCCGCCAAAGCCCGGACCTGGATGCAGGAACTTGCTCCCGATTCGGCGATCCATTCCGATTGCCCGCGCCACTTCGTGCACGTCACAGCCGACCTTCTCGCACAGGTTCGCGATTTCGTTAATGAATGAGATCTTGGTTGCCAGAAATGCGTTGGCGGCGTACTTGATTAGTTCCGCCCCTTCCAGCGAGGTAATAACAAAGGGAGTTTCGATTAAGTAGAGCGGCCGGTAAAGATCGCGCATGATCGCGATTCCCTGCTCGTCGCTACCGCCGATTACCACCCGATCGGGTCGCATGAAGTCGGTAATTGCAGCTCCCTCGCGCAGAAACTCCGGATTCGAAACGACGCTGAACTCAACGGGTTTGGGTTGATGCTGACGAATTAGCGCCGCCAGCCGCTTACCAGTCCCCACGGGAACCGTGGACTTGGTCGCCACGACCTTGTAACTGTCCATGTGCTGGGCAACGGTCCGGGCCGCATTCTCGACGTAGGTAAGGTCGGCCGATCCGTCCGCCGCGGGAGGCGTTCCCACAGCCAGGAAAATCACCAACGCCTGGTTGCTGGCGGACGCCACATCAGTCGTAAATCGCAGTCGCCCGGCTTGCAGGTTCTTTTGGACGAGTTGAGCGAGGCCCGGTTCGTAGATGGTGGATTCACCACGAGAGAGGCGGGAGATCTTTTCAGCGTCCACGTCAACGCAGGTTACGTCGACGCCAAACTCAGCAAAGCAGGCTCCGGTGACAAGGCCGACGTAACCCGACCCGATTACGGCAATGTGCATTCCTTATTCTTACCTGAGGGGGCTAATTGACCTTTGATCAAAACTTGCGGGCCACGCGCGCCATAGGCGCGTGACCCGCAAAGTTGTACTCAGGTGCCGCCCTGTCTAGCACGTCACCTGCCAGATTGGGCTTTCGTTACTTGGTCGGACTGACCACAGTCACGCTACCGCCAAAGTTCAGATCGTTGTTATGGGTCGCCGCGATAATCGCCGCGGCAACAGCACCACCCGCGGCCAACAGCAGAGCGGCAAGAGCGCCACCACTAAGGCTGCCGAAGGTATCGGGTCGGGTTAATCGGGTGCAACGCGATCCGGGCTGGGGCGTTCCCGCGGACTCTGAAGTTCCGGCTGCTACCGGCGTCGCTTTGCCGGCGGCACGCAACTCAACAAGGCCTCCCTGCGAAGCCACGATCATGTTGCCGCATTCCACATCAACCATAAAGGTCGCAGCCTGACTTGCGTCAGCAACAGCGGCACCGTCTTTGGCTGTTACAATCGCGGCAGTTCCTGCCAGCGTCGCAACTTGAATTCGGCCGGCCTCAAGCGAAGCCGAAATATTGGCGTCGGCAAAACTCAATTTGACGCTGGTATTCGGGAACAGCTCAACACGACCGAGTTTCCCAAGACTAACTGTTGCACTGCTGTTCGCCGCCGTGGCAATTACGCTGTCAGAGAAAACAGTGGCGCCCGAAATAGCGGCCTGACCGTTAACGGTGACTTGCCCGGAAACCGAAAGCTCGCCCGACGCTGCTTTCTGTCCCGGCGTTGCCAGCGCCACCATCGAGTAAACGCTTAACACGGCAACCGCGATACAGAACGCGATAGACTTACGGCTCCAAGTTCTGCTAATCATCATTTCCTCCCGTACAAGTGAACAAGTTTTTGTGGAAGCGCGCCGCGATCGTTGATTGCATCGCAACCGACGGGAAACCACCATCCCCGTCTTAAACTCTACATCTCGCCCGCGCGAGACGCGCTAAAAAAAGAAAGCATACCGAGGCCTTTAAGGCTCAAAAGCCTCGCCCTTTTTACATTAACTGCGACCTATCTGTCAACAGTTAACCCCATGAATCCCAAAGACCTAAGCTATGGTGTTAACTAGCTTTTGGGGAAGATAACACGCGTCTGGGCCTCTGTAAAGAGCTTTTTTCCCAGAATGCTGTCAAAATTCTGTGTCTTTTAGCGTTTCTGGCGTGAGATTTTGGGGATTTGTCAGATCAGCGGCCCACAGTACCTGACTCACATGATTCGATTGAATGAATCCATTGCTTAGCGCGGCACCGTCCGCCTGGGCCGCGTCGAAGGCTCGCTAATTCGCTGTGCAGCGGCTGCTCCGGGGCCGGAGGTTCTTACCATCGTTTCGGCCTGATTCGGCTGGCGCTGCATCAGTTCCGCTTGCTCATATGGGTCTAGCCGCGCAAACAGGTAGAACTGCTCGCCTGCCTGGATTAGCCCTAAATATCTAAACTTGTGGTCGAGTATTTCATTCACGCGAAAGGCGGACGGCCTCGGAGGCCGTTCAAATAAGGTGCTCAACTCATCGAGGGTTACAGCTTCGAGCTCCGGCACATAATCGTTTCCGGTCTGCCGCACCAGCCGAACAGCCATCATTCTCAGCGCCCGGATCCGGTTTGAGTTGCGACGATAGTAAGCCGCCGTGATTTCTCTGCGACTGTTCCGATCGTCGACCACTTCCTGCTCGTTACCCAGGTAGCCGAGATAAGCACGCATAACCGGGCCAAAATCCGAATTGACTTCGCTGGTAGTGGAGGCATTCGAACGTTGTCCCAGAGCCAATCCACATAAGGACAACAAAATTGAAACTACAAACAGGAAGCGAGCGAAACCTTTTATGCGAAGCATCGCAGTACCCTCTGCATGATCTGATTTAGAGGCAGGCCATCAATCAATTCTCTCGATCGAAGGTTACTTTAGCTTGTGAAGCGCTTGCAAGCCAGTTTTAGAAATAACTCTGGCTCGTGATTATAGCGGTGGCCCGGCGAGGGGTGCATTGCACCGGCAATTCAGCGGTGTTACATTTTGATTTCAGCATGAGCCAGACAGACAGTGATGAGAGCTTCCGGGGACGACGTGTCGCGCTCGGCGTCACCGGCGGCATTGCCGCTTATAAGGCCATCGAAGTACTCCGGGGTTTGCAGCGAGCCGGTTGCGAAGTGCGCGTGGCCATGACTCGCCACGCCTGTGAATTCATTCAGCCGCTTACATTTCGCGCCTTGTCCGGATCCTATGTCGTAGTCGACGATTACGCCCCGGACAACCCTGACCCCATAGCTCATATTTCTTTCTCACAATCTATTGACCTCTTCGTGGTAGCCCCGGCTACAGCCAACTTTCTCGCCAAGCTTGCCAATGGAATCGCCGACGACTTTGTGAGTTCGACCTACCTGGCTTGTACTGCCCCGGTGCTTTTGGCTCCGGCTATGAATACCGTGATGTGGGAACATCCGGCAACGCGGCGGAACATTGAAAAGCTACAGGCCGACGGCGTGAGTATTGTCGAGCCTGACGCCGGAGAAATGGCTTGCGGCACAATCGGACCGGGAAGATTGAGTCACCCTGAAGCCATCGTCGCTGCAGCCCTGGAGATTCTGAAAAAGTCCGGGCGCTCCGCAATAAAATCCACCGCGACCTCCAACGGCGAGGCAAAAGATCTGAGCAACGAACACATCCTGATCACCTCCGGCGCCACGCGTGAGCCAATCGACCCCGTTCGCTTTATCTCTAATCGTTCTTCAGGACGTATGGGATTCGCCCTTGCTGAAGCCTCGCGCGAACGCGGCGCTCGGGTCACCGTCGTTGCCGGAGTTACCAGTGTTCCACCGCCGCCGGGCGTGCGAATCATCAACGTCACCTCTGCCGAAGAGATGCAGCGCGCGGTCAGCGAAGAAATGGCTGAGGCCACCATCTTTATTGGAGCCGCCGCAGTTTCGGACTATCGACCGGCGAAACAGGCAGCGGCCAAGATCAAAAAATCGGACGAGCAAATTGAGCTGAAGCTGGAACGAACTCAGGATATCCTTGCTGAAGTCGCGCAGTCGCGACGCAATGGCCAACTGGTGATCGGGTTTGCCGCCGAAACAAACGATTTGCTCAAGCACGCTCGCGAGAAGCTGATACAGAAAAACCTCGACGCTATTGTTGCGAACGACGTTTCACGCGCCGACGCCGGGTTCGATTCTGAGAACAACTCGGTCCTGCTCCTATTGCGGGATCGGGACGAGCCGCTGGAATTACCTCTTATGTCTAAATTGGAGGTAGCGAATCGAATTCTGGATGAGATCGTAAAGTTACGCCACGCGAACACCGCGAAGAAAGTGGCCAAACAACCACGATGAGTTCCGACCCAATCGCCAACGAAATCCTCGAACTGTTGGAGCAGTCCAGCGAATATGCGAGTTATCTTGGCGAACTCGGAGTCGAGACTGTCGCGCCGATTAATCGGCAAAGTCTGATTGAGCGTCAACCTGATTCAGCCACAACAGCCAGGCCGAGATTCAGCAGCGAACCCTCGGCTCCAGCTCCGTCGCATTTGCCACCTCCAACTCCAGCGATGCCAAGACGCGCGGTCGAGTCTGACTTGTCCGCGCCTTCGGCCCCGTTATTCGGCGACCTTTCTGCTCCTGCGGCTTTGGACAAGTCCAGCGAGACGCTGGAAGAGATTTGGCAAGACATTGGAGACTGCACGCGTTGCGGTTTATGTGAAGCTCGCACTCAGGTTGTCAACACGCACGGCAATCATAAAGCGCGTTTGATGTTTGTCGGTGAAGCACCGGGCGCCGATGAAGATGCTCAGGGTAAGCCTTTCGTCGGCCGCGCGGGCCAGTTACTGACGAAGATCATCGAGGCAATCGGATTGAAGCGCGAAGACGTTCTGATTGGCAACGTCAACCGTTGCCGGCCGCCGGGTAATCGCCAACCTACGTTGGAAGAAGCGGCCATCTGCCGTCCGTTCCTGTTCCGCGAAATCGCTGCGGTACAACCGGAAGTCATCGTCGTGATGGGAAACACGGCTTTGCGTAACCTTCTCGAAACGCGCGAAGGCATCACCCGCGTGCGCGGGAAATTTCAGGACTTTCGCGGCATCAAGGTGATGCCTACTTTTCATCCTGCCTATCTGCTGCGCGATCCTTCGAAGAAACGCGAGACCTGGGAAGACTTGAAAAAAGTAAGAGATTATCTCGACAACTCGGCAGCAAGGCCTTCTCATTCTTAACCTTGCTTTCAATCTCAAAGCGCTTCGCGCTAACCTTCCGCCCGCGAACACAACGCCCCTTGCAATGACTTCTTCAGTTCCAGCTACTGAAATCGAGATCCCTATCTACGCGCAAGTTGCGCTTCCGGTCCATCTAAGCAAGACATTCACCTACCGTCTTCCTCCATCAATGCAAACCGTAGCGCGCGTCGGCTCGCGCGTCATGGTGCCGCTCGGCCGGAAGCCAACGACCGGTTATATCGTGGCGCTGCTTACCCGTTTGCGGGCGGGCACTTCGCTGGTGGAATCGGAAATCAAAGAAGTGCAGGAGCTGTTCGATGTCGACCCGCCGTTGACGCCGGAAGTACTTGAGATTACGCGCTGGGTTTCGGATTACTACGCCGCGCCCTGGGGCGAAGTGTTGCGGGCCGCACTGCCGGCGGGCATCAACGTCAACGTCGAACAAACTGTTTCGATCACTCAGCAGGGTCGAGACGGACTTTCAGAGTTGGAAAAGAACAGCGCCGCGTTAGTCAAAACGAAAGGCCTGCGTCTGTTGGCTGACGAAGGCGAGTTTGAAATGAACGCCTTCTCGATGCGGATGGGAAGCGCGAAGCCGCCCAAGTGGCTGCGAGATTTAGAGCAGGCTGGCTTGGTGTCTCGATCTTATCGGGCCAAGTCGACACCAACGCGAGCCAAGTGTCGCCGGGCAATTCGCCTCAGCAAGTCTCCACCAGCCGAGCCTCAACCTCGTATCACGCCCGCCCAGCAGCGAGTACTGGACACTCTGGGCGCTAATCCGGATGGAATGGCGATCGTCGATTTGCTGAAGACAGCGGCGGTCAGCGAGTCTGCCGTACGCACTCTATTAAAGAAAGGTGTCGTCGAAGAATTCGCAGCAGAAGTGCGCCGCGATCCTCTGGCGCGGGCGGAAATACCTCAGACCGAAGACTTCCAATTAACCGCTGCGCAAAAGAAAGCCCTGACTGCAATCGAGACTCCGATGAACGCGCGTCGTTTCGCCGCTATGCTGTTGCACGGCGTCACCGGTAGTGGGAAGACTGAGGTCTATCTGCGCGCGATGCGCGACGCCCTGGCGAGCGGCGGCGGCGCGATCATGCTGGTTCCGGAGATCGCCCTGACTCCAATTCTCTCGCGGCGACTGCGCGCCCACTTTGGCGATCAGATTGCCATCTTTCATTCGTCACTTTCCCGCGGCGAACGCTTTGACGAATGGGCGCGGCTGCGTCGCGGCGAAGCGCGGGTGGTGCTCGGAACGCGCTCGGCCATCTTCGCGCCGGTGCAAAACCTGCGTCTGATCGTTATCGACGAAGAACACGACACCTCTTACCGCCAGGAAGAATCTCCTTTCTACAACGCGCGTGATACGGCAATAGTGCGCGCCCAGAACGAATCGGCCGTCGTCGTGCTCGGCTCAGCCACGCCTTCGATGGAGTCATTTCACAACTCGCAATCCGGCAAATATGATTATCTGGAACTGCCTGAGCGCGTGGCCAATCGCCCCCTCGCGCGAGCAGAATTGGTCGACATGCGCGAGGTCTTTGCGCGTCACAAAAAACCGGCGATCTTTTCTGACGACCTGCTTCAGGCGGTGGAAGAGACGCATGCGCGCGGCGAACAGATAATCATTCTGTTGAATCGCCGCGGCTATTCGAGCTTTATCCTTTGCCGCTCATGCGGCGAGTCAATTGAATGCCCGAATTGCGACGTCACCCTCACCTATCATCGGGAAGACCGGACGCTAATTTGTCACTACTGCAATCATCGTCAGCGCGCCCCCGAAAAGTGTCCGGCCTGCGGCAGCAAGTACATCTATTACGTTGGCGAGGGTACCGAACAGATCGAGGAGTTGGTGCGCAAACGTTTTCCGCGGCTGCGTGTTGGCCGCATCGACCGCGACGCCAAGTCTCGGCGGCATCAGTTCGAGAAGACTCTGCTCGATTTCGGCAAAGGCGAGATCGATCTACTGGTAGGCACGCAGATGCTCGCTAAAGGACACGACTTTCCGAAGGTGACTTTGGTCGGAGTTGTCTCGGTGGATGCGGGGCTGGCGCTGCCGGACTTTCGGGCAGCCGAGCGTGTCTTTCAGTTAATCACCCAGGTGGCTGGACGAGCCGGGCGCGGCGATTTACTCGGCCGCGTGCTGATTCAAACTTATCATCCGCATCATTACGCGCTGCGACACGCCCAGGCCCAGGACTATCGCGGATTCTACGATGAAGAGATTCGCCATCGCCGGAATCACGGCTATCCGCCGTTTGTCGCGCTGGCCCTGCTGCTCGCTCGTCATAAAGATCCGGCACGAGCGCTTACTACTGCTCAACAATTAAGGAAAGCGTTAGTGGAAGCCAATCGCGATCGCTCTTGCCGAATACTCGGCCCGGCCCCGGCGCCGTTTGCGCGCCTGCGCGGCGAGCATCGCATTCAACTGCTGGTGAAATCGCGCAGCCGTAAACAAATGCGGTCCGTGATTAATGAAGCGATGGCGACGATGGAAAAGGCGGGACAGGACCTGCGTTCGGTCACACTCGAGATCGATCCGGTGAGCATGATGTGAGCCAGAGTTGACTCCCTTCTGCCTTTGAGAAGGGTTGGGGATGAGGGCCTTAGGCCGTAGTAAGGATGTAGTAGTTTTTCTCCCTTCTCCCCTTGGGAGAAAGGGTTAGGGATGAGGGCCTACGCGAGGATCCATTTCCTTACTTCTGTTCCGAGCAGAGGCGAGTGGCATTCAAAGACAAAAACATCAATAGGGGTCGACGCCGTAGTAAGCTCTCACCCCGACCCTCTCCCAATGGGAGAGGGAATAGTTTTTCTCCTTTCGCCCCTTCGAGGAACGGTTGGGGATGGGGGTCAACGCTGGCGCTCACCATTTTTGTTTATTTCGGCTAAAACCCTCACCCCGACCCTCTCCCAATGGGAGAGGGCGAAAGACAATTTATTCGATAACGGTATCCCTTTAGATTGAGCTAAACTCCCCTGCATGAAACTTTCCGAGCTCGCGGAAAAGACGGGCGCCACTTGTAATGCCAGGCACGCGCACCTTGAGATAAAGGGAGCAGCAGGCCTCGATCAAGCCGAGGCGGGCCAGGTTACTTTTCTCTCAAACCAGCGTTACACCTCTCGCGTGGCGTCGACTCGCGCTTCGGCTGTTTACCTCGGCGAAACCGTCGAAGTGCAGCGCGACGATTTGGCGATTTTGCGCGCTGCAGATCCCTACCTGGCCTTTACGCGCGCACTGCGGTTGTTTCATCCCGGACCTTCTTTCGAGCCAGGGATTCATGCTTCAGCCATCATCGATCCCTCGGCGCGCGTCGCCGCTAGCAGTCTTATCGGCGCGAACGCAGTCATTGGGTCGGGGGTCGAGATTGGTGAACGGGTGCGAATTCATCCAAACGTCACGATTTACGATCATGCCAGCATCGGCCACGACTCTGAAATCCATTCCGGCGTTGCTATCCGCGACCATTCGGTTTTGGGAAAACGCGTCATCGTTCATAACAACGCCGTGATCGGCAGCGATGGCTTCGGTTTTGCCAAAGACGAAAAGCGTCGCTGGTTAAAGATTCCCCAGACCGGACGAGTGGTTATCGAAGACGATGTTGAAATAGGAGCCGGTTCGACAATAGATCGCGCTTCGACCGGCGAGACGCGAATCAAGCGCGGAGCGAAACTCGACAATCTGGTCCAGATTGGCCACTCCTGCGTGGTGGGTGAAGACGCTTTGCTGTGCGCCCAGGTGGGATTGGCGGGCAGCTCGCGCGTTGGCGATCGGGTAATTCTCACCGGCCAGGTGGGAATTGGCGGTCACATCACCGTGGGCGACGACGCGATTCTCTACCCGCAGAGCGGCGTCCCCAACGACGTCGCCGCCGGCGAAGTTCTGGTGGGCACGCCGGCCTTTGAAGTCAGCGCGTTCTGGCGCGCGATCGCCGTCTTCAAGAAACTGGGTGACGTGCCGAAACGAATTAGGGA
>JBBPID010000056.1:0-34920 GCA_038040505.1 Acidobacteriota bacterium
AAACAGTCTGAGTTCAGCTGTTTTTCCAACAGTCTGTTTGATGAGCTGTCCACCGTGTGTATGTGCTTGGTAATGCACAACCTGAACGTCAGGATCAAGAAGCTTTTTGGTTTTGACTTTTCCGATCTGCTGGAAGAGATCGGCGACGCGGGAAAGAGTAACGGCCGCAAGCCGGCGACTCGTAAGCTCGGCAAGAAAAAGAAAGCCAAGAGCGGTAGCAAAGACAAGCGTAAATGAGTTTCACAGCGCCCCCGGAAATTTTGAGTTTGAAAACAGAAGGAGAGAAAACAAATGGCAGCAAGAAAAACGAGTAAGAAACGCGGAACAAAGAAATCGAAATCATCGGCAAAGAAGAGCACTAAATCAAAGAAGGGCTCCAGGAAGACAACCAGCAAGACCTCGCCAAAGACTGTCCTGAAGCAGGCAGGCAAGGCAGTAGGTAAAGTCGTTGTGGCTGCGGCCAAAGGCGCCGCCATCGGAGCACTCAGGGGCGCAACCGAGGCCGGTGGCGAGGTGTCGGCCGACGCTCAGAAATCCGTAGGCAGCAAGAAGCGTTGACGCCCAGGCGTGAGCGAACGGTTACTGTCAAATCTTAGAGCCCGCAACGGCGAAGTGTTTCTTCGCCGTGCGGGCCCTAAATCTGATCGCGGGAGCAGCCTCGGTGATTAGCCGGTTACTTCAGTCAGCTTTGTCACCTTAATCGTGTCGCCTTCCACAGTACCTTCGACTTCCACCTTCACGCCCTTCGCGGCTTTGGTGTTCTTCAGTACTTCAGCGGCCATGGTGTTGCCGGCTTCGTCCAACTTGTAAAGCTTCTTATCTGCATAGACGGCATAGCCGGCTTTCTCGCAGGATTCCATCTTAGCGCAGCTGGTCGGATGTTTTGCGGACTCTTCGGCAAAGTTCTTGTCGTTCTCTTTACCGGCAGAACAATTATTGTCGAGGAGATAACCGGTGAGCTTCACAGTCTCAGCGTCCTTCGCGTACAAAACCACCGCAAACAAAATGGTAAAGGCTATTACCAGGGTCTTTCGGGTCATAACTTTCCTCCTAAGTTTGTATCATTAACGACGGAATATCCGTGTTGGGTCTTTCTAACGTGTCCTCGATAATTGCCGAGCTACAGGCTTGGCTGTTCAGGACGTAAATGGGGAAACAGGATTACATCTCGAATCGAGTGCTTATTGGCCAGTAACATTACCAGACGATCGATGCCGACGCCAATGCCCGCGGCGGGAGGCATGCCGTACGAGAGCGCCCGAATATAGTCTTCGTCCATCACCATCGCTTCTTCATCGCCGCGCTCGCGCTGCTCCACCTGATCCTTAAAGCGATGATACTGCTCTTCGGGATCGTTTAGCTCCGAAAAGCCGTTGGCGGATTCTAATCCACCTACAAAATATTCGAAGCGCTCGGCAACTGAAGGATCAGCGGGCGACGCTTTGGAAAGCGGCGAAACCGGCTTGGGAAAGTCAGTGATAAAAGTCGGCTGAATCAGATGCGGTTCGGCCACTTCTTCGAACAGTTCGATAATCCGAATAGCAGTTTCGCTTCCGTCAAGTTGATGGCCATTGCGCTCAATTGCTGCTTTCATCGCTATCCGCGGGAACGGCTGCGAAAAATCAATATCATGCTCACCGTAACGAACATGGGTTTGTCCCAGCGCGGTGTACACGACTGAACGCAGCAAGTCCTCGGCAAAGTCCATCATCTGATTGACGTCGGCATAAGCCATGTAGAACTCGAGCATCGTGAATTCAGGATTGTGTTTGGACGAAATGCCTTCGTTGCGAAAGTTTCGATTTAGCTCATAAACCTTTTCAAAGCCACCGACCACGAGACGCTTGAGATAGAGTTCCGGCGCGATGCGCGCATAGAGATCGATGTCCAGGGCGTTGTGATGAGTCTTGAAAGGTTTGGCGGCCGCGCCGGTCGCCAGCGGTGTAAGCATCGGCGTCTCGACTTCGACGTAGCCGTGCTCATCGAGGAAGCGGCGAATCTCGCGCACGACCTTCGAACGCAACTCGAAGACTTCGCGCGGCGTCAGATCGCCGGGGTCGCGTTCCTCCAATTTTAAGCTGCCGGCAATCAGATCCGCGTAACGTTGCCGCTGGCGAATCTCAGGATCGTTTATCCCATGCATCTTGTCCGGCATCGGCAGCAAAGCTTTTGCAAGAAACTGTAACTTCTCCACATGCACTGACAACTCGCCCGTTCTGGTGACGAACAGGTAACCGTCGACGCCGATAAAGTCGCCGTGGTCGAGCAAGCTAAACAGGTCCCAACCGTTGACTTCGCCACCATCGGCATCGTTGCGGAGGCCGGCGACGTCCTGACGGCGGACGTAAATCTGGAGACGCGAAGTGCCGTCGGACAGATGGACGAAGGCGGCCTTGCCCATCACCCGCGGCGGCGCAGCGACGCGCCCGGCGAGGCGCACCCGGATCTTTTTCAGCTCAAGATTCGCCGACTCCAACGCTTCGGGTGAAGGCTTGTCGCCGGCAGCAACCTGGGGCTCAAGCTTCCGGAAGCTCGCAACTATCGAGCTGATGGTGTCTTCGCCGCTCGCGTTTTCGGTCACGTTGCTGCGGGCAAACTTGTTGGGGTAGGCGTTGCCTACCAGCTCACGCAGAGACTCGAGGTGTTCGCGCCGCGCCCGGGTCTGGTCGTTCTCTTCGATGAAAGGGACAGTCATAAAAGCGTCTTTAGCCGGAAATGGTGAATAGTAAACGGTAAACGCTAAATCGTAAATAGACCGATTGTCATTTCGTGTTTATGATTGAAGAGCGAAATTGACCGCAGCGGAGAGTGCTCGCGGGGGCGCAGGGCGAAACATCCGGCGAACCTGGTGAGGTCTTCCGCGTATTGTTGCGTTTGAAATCGGGCTGCCCGCTTTTCTGAATTCAGATGAAGGACCAGATTCTGCCAAACGATAAGCTCTTTGCCGAACGCGCGCGTCTCCGCGCTGCGGGCAGAAAACTTGTCTTTACCAACGGCGTCTTTGACATCCTTCATGTTGGGCATGTGCGTTATCTGGAAGAGGCGCGGGCGCTGGGCGACGCGTTGGTGGTGGCAATCAACAGCGACCGCACGGTGCGCGAGTTGAAAGGCGCCGGCCGGCCGTTAATGGATCAGAACGAACGCGCTGAAATCCTGGCAGGGTTGCGAGCGGTGAACTACGTAACGGTTTTCGACGACATCTCGCCGCGCGCGCTAATTGCCCAACTCTTGCCGGATGTGCTGGTCAAGGGAGGCGATTACTCTCTGGATGAAATTCATGGACGTGAAGAAGTCGAGGCCGCGGGCGGAAAGGTTGTGAGTCTGCCTTTCGTCGAAGGCATTTCAACTAGTGCGATTATTGAAAGAATGAAGAAGTAACGAGCCGACAAAACCATGCGACAGTTTGCGGCTCTGCCGCCTGATGTGCGGAAAGGCTTTGCCTTTCCGAAAGCGACTTTGCTGCACCTTCGCCGAGGCTATGTCTCGGCGATACGGAGGCATAGCCTCATTTGATCTCTAGCGATACTTGCCCGGAAAGGCAGAGCCTTTCCGTACATCAGATGGCTCAGCCATAACATTACTTTCTTAATGGCAACAACCACAGAAACAGCATCAACTCTTCAAAGCTCGCTCAACGGCGTTTTCGAGAGTGCTGAATTCCAGCGTGTACTCCGCGCGATTGAGGACGGCGCGCGCGTTGTCTCGATCAGCGGCCTGGTTGCGGCTCCGGCGCGAGCGCTGGTGCTGGCCGCTCTCCAGCGTCAAACCGGAAAACAGTTCGTGTTGGTGCTTCCGGCGCAAAGGGACCTCGAAGGCTGGGAACGTGATCTCAATTTCTGGTACTGCGCGCTGCGCCGGCTAAGCGCCTGCGAAGATGCTGTGGCAGTTTTGCCGGCGTCGGAAAGCGATCCTTACGCGGGAGGTTCGCCGCACGCTGAGACACTTGAAAAGCGCGCCCTCGCGCTGTGGCGTTTGGCCCGCCGCCTGAACCAAAGCAGTAAGGGCGTACCGCCGGTGAGGCAAGATGTGCGGGCCACCGATTTTCTGCTGCTGACTTCCCGCGCCCTGGCGCGGCGCACCCTGCCTCCGGCGGAAATACTGGCCGCGGGCGCGGTGCTCCGGCGAGACGAAGACTCATCGCCCGAAGAGCTCGTCGATAAACTGCTCGCTGGCGGATTTGTGCGCGAAGATCCGGTCGGTGCTATCGGTGACTTTTCAATGCGCGGAGGAATTCTGGATGTGTGGCCACCTGGCCGCACGGCGCCGGTGCGCATCGAGTTTTTCGGCGATACGGTGGAATCGATTCGCGAGTTCGATCCCGAAACCCAGCTCTCCACCATTCAGTTGGCTGAAGTCGAAATTGCCCCGATGCGAGAACTCCTCGTCCGGGCCGCGGACTTTCGCGAATGGGCAACCCGCGCCCGGGCGCGCTGGCACGACGAGCGATTCGCCCGCTCATTGCGCGACCGCACTATGTTCGCTGAAGAAGGCGAGAGTTTTCCCGGGTGGGAGTGGCTGATTTCGATTAACAGGGAAAGCAACGCCACCGTCTTCGACTATTTTCCCGACGCGGTGCTGGTTATCGATGAGCCAATCGCGGTGGAAACATTTCTCGCGAGTGCTTTTCAGACGCTCGAAGAGCGCTTTGCCGAAACGGACGCGGCCGATGACATCGGACTCGCCCCGCACGAGCTCTATCTTGACGCCGAAGAGTTGCGCGCTCGGCTCGACTCAATCCCGCGAGTAGAGATGCGCGCGCTGGGCCGCACCGCCGCTAAGGTCGATCAGGAACTTTCGCTTGATGCCGAGGAACCAAAAGTCTCGGTTGGCAAAGATCGAGCTAAACGCAAGCCCCTGTTCTTGTTTCCCAACACCGGAGAGTCTGCTGAAGTCGAATGGCCCGCCCAATCGGTCATGCGTTATCACGGGCGGCTGCCGGATCTCGCGCGAGACACGATCGATCGGCGCGCGAATCTGCAGGCGACGACGCTCTTTGTCATGCCCAGCAGCGGTGTCGCCGAACGAGTCGCAGAGATTCTGCGCGAATACGACGTCAAAGTTGTCCTCACTTCCCTTGCGAGCGGTTCAGACGGCGCGGCGGCGGACGCGATTGTTACGGCGGGAAAACTGTCAGGCGGATTTGAACTGCCATCAGCTCATCTGGTGGTTCAGGTCGAAAGCGATCTGTTTGACGAGGCTGCCGAGCCGGCGCTCGAGCGGCGCTCAACGGCGATTAAGCGAGAAAAAAAGCGGCGGGCACGAGCGGCGGCGTTTCTTTCAGACTTTCGCGATTTGAAAGTCGGCGACTTTGTGGTGCATATCGATCACGGCATCGCCCGTTTTGGCGGCCTGGTCACGCTCGATCTCGGACCCAACCAATCGTCTACCACCAGTGGCCTGGCTTCAGCCACGCGGGGCGAGTTCATGCTGCTCTACTATGCCGAGGAAGCAAAACTCTACGTGCCCGTGGAGCGGCTGGATCTGGTGCAGCGCTATTCGAGTGCCGAGGGTCATCAGCCAACTCTCGATCGGCTGGGCGGCATCGGCTGGCAGAAGACGAAAGCCAAAGCCAAGCGCGCAATGCGCGATATGGCGGACGAGCTTTTGCGGCTCTATGCCGAGCGCAAGCTGGTCCAGGGTCACGCATTTCCACAGGACGCGCCGTGGCAGCGCGAGTTTGAGGAAGGTTTTGAATACACGCTCACGCCCGATCAGGAAACCGCCATTGAAGATGTGAAGCACGACATGGAGACGCCCACGCCGATGGATCGGCTGTTATGCGGCGACGTCGGTTATGGCAAGACGGAAGTTGCCATGCGCGCCGCTTTCAAAGCCGTGATGGACGGCAAACAAGCCGCGGTGCTCACGCCGACAACCGTGCTTGCCTATCAACACTTCGACACCTTTCGCCAAAGGTTCGCTCCTTTTCCGGTGAAGGTGGAATTGCTTTCGCGTTTTCGTTCCAGCAAAGAACAAAAAGAAGTCGTCAAACGCGTCGAAGCGGGCGAAGTCGACGTAGTAATCGGCACCCATCGAATGCTTTCCAAGGACGTCAACTTTCGCGATCTTGGCTTGGTTGTCGTCGACGAGGAACAGAGATTTGGCGTCGCGCATAAAGAACGTCTCAAGCAATTGAAGAAACGAGTCGATGTCCTGACACTTTCGGCGACGCCGATTCCGCGCACGTTGAATATGTCTCTCAGCGGACTGCGCGATATGTCTTTGATTGAAACTCCGCCGAGCGATCGTCTCGCAATTCAGACCCAGGTCGCCCAGTCTTCGGATGCCGTCATCAAGTCGGCGATCGATCTCGAATTGTCACGCCGGGGCCAGGTTTTCTTTATTCATAATCGAGTCGAATCGATCGAGACCATCGCCGCGCTGGTAAAGCGCCTGGTGCCGCAGGCGCGCATGGCTGTGGGCCACGGCCAAATGAACGAGAAAGAGATGGAGCGGGTGATGCTTGATTTCATTGCCTATAAATACGATGTTCTAGTCGCGACCACGATTATCGAGAACGGAATAGACATCCCCCGCGCAAACACCATCATCATAAATCGCGCGGATAATTACGGTCTTTCTCAGCTCTACCAATTGCGTGGGCGCGTGGGGCGCTCGAATCGCCGGGCCTATGCTTATTTGCTGATTCCCGCCGAACAGGAACTGTCACCAATCGCCCGGCGTCGGCTGGCGGCCATCAGGGAGTTTTCCGATCTAGGCGCCGGCTTTCGCATCGCGGCCCTCGATTTAGAACTGCGCGGCGCCGGCAACATGCTTGGCGGCGAGCAATCGGGTCACATGGACGCGCTGGGCTTTGATCTTTACACCCAGATGCTCGAGCGCACCGTGGCGGAATTGCGTGGCGAACAGATCGAAGACGAAACATCTGTTTCGATCAATCTGGCAGTCGACGTTGCGATTCCGGAAAGCTACATTGCCGACATGGGGCAGCGGCTGAGGACGTACAAGCGGGTTTCGTCCGCTCGTGACGAGGAGGCGCTGGCCGCGATTCGCACTGAGACCGAAGATCGTTACGGCCGGGTGCCTGAACCGGTCGAGGACCTTTTCAGCTACGCCCGTCTGCGACAAGCCGCTGAGAGCGTTGGGGTCATCTCAATCGACCGGACTCGGGAAGGAATTGCCATCAAACTGGCGGAAAAAGCGCGGGTGGCGCCTGAGAAACTGCTGGAGTTGATTAGCGTCCGGGAAGGCGCAACTTTTGCACCCAGTGGTGTTTTGCGGCTTGAGCTTAACGAGGAAGAACGCGACGAGGTACTGGCGGTGGCCCGCCGCGTGTTGCTGCAAGTCAGGGCCGACGGTTAGAATGGCCGGACTTTGGAGTGCGGCCCCAAAACTTTAAGGAGTTATTAAAAGCTGTGAAATCTAAATTTTTAATTGCGGCGCTCGTTCTCACCAGCGCGTTCATCATTTCTCCCTCGATAGCGCGGGCCCAGGAAGGCGAGCCGATCGTCGTCGATGAAGTCATTGCCCAGGTTAACGACGGGGTCGTCACCCTCTCGCAGTTGAAGCGCGAAATGAAAGAGCGCGTCGACAGCATGAAACAGAACGGCATGAGCGAGTCCCAGGCCTTGAGCGAAGTCGAGAAGCACAAGGCAGAATTAATCGCCACCTTAATCAACGAACAGTTGCTGCTGCAAAAAGGAAAAGAACTCGACCTCACTGAGCGGGTAGAAGCAGAAGTCAACAAGCGCATGCTGGATGTCGCCAAAGAGAACGGCATCACCTCGATCGACAAGTTGGACGAAGCCATGCGTCAGGCTGGATTGGATCCGGTCGCAATTCGGCAGACTATGAGGGTTGAGTTAATGAAGCAGGCCGTCCTGGAAGGCGAGGTTGACTCGAAACTGTTTTACGGTCTGACGATTGACGAACTGCATCGCTATTTTGAAGCCAACAAAGCTAAATTCCTCAAACCTGAATCGGTAGAGCTCTCAGAAATATTTCTCAGTCTCGCCGGCAAAAAAGAACCTGAGGTAAAAGCGCGCGCCACGCAACTGGTAAATCAATTACGCGGAGGCGCCGACTTCGCGACTCTGGCTAAAGCATATTCCGATCGAGGTGGCCCGCAGGGCGGTAAGGTCGGCCTCTTTCAAATAGGCGACTTGCGCCCTGATATCGCCGCGGCAGTTAAGAACGTGAACGCGGGCGGAGTGAGCGAACCGTTGCGGTCCGATGAAGGCTATCAAATCTTACGAGTCGACGTGCGCACCGCGGGCAGCAACACTCCCACCTTTAACGAGAACCAGGTTCGCGAGGCAATCACCAGAGAGCGAACACCGAAAGCGCGCGAGGAGTATCTGCAGGGCCTGCGCAATGATGCCTACGTCAAGATAGCCGATGGCTATCGCGATGCCGTCGAGCCGCTGCTAAAGATCGTGCCACCTGCCGCGGCTACCAAGCGGCCTGCGAAGAAGGACAAAAAAGACAAGAGCAACAAGCCTTAACGTGCGTCTCGATCTGTTTTTGAAGCTGAGCCGCCTTTGCCCGCGCCGCACCCTCGCCCAGGAGCTTTGCGACGCGGGTCTTGTTTTGCTTAATAGCCGCCGCGCCAAACCCGGCCACACAGTTAAAGCCGGGGACGAAATAAGCGTTCGCCGGCGCCAGCAACAGACCGTAGCGAAGATTTTGAGGGTACCTGAGAACGCAAACGTCTCGCGCCGCGACGCCGGCGGATTGATTGAAATTCTCAGTGAAGAGCGACTTGAAGAGATTGAATAGGGTCCAATGTGGCACGGGCGTCCCGCCCGTGAATACGCGCGAAGGCGGTCATTTTCAGAGCGTTGGTGTCTCACCCGGAACAAACCCTTAAGCCGACGGTCTAATCCCTGGAAGAGAGATGGCCAATACTTCGCTTCTTCGAATCGTTTTCGCGGTTACCGCGATTGTTCTGCTGGCAGCAGTTCAAACCAATCTGACGCTGCCGCGGGGGCGCGCCCAACCAACGCTGATTTCGGCTGAGAGCGAGACGCCGGCATTTCAAAGCCGTTCAGCCCTAACGTCGCCGCTGCCGAAACCCGGCATAGTCGTAAAGAAGGCTCGCCGCGTGCTGCTGCTGTATTCCAACGACAAGTTGGTGCGCACTTATCACGTGGGCCTGGGTCTGAGTCCGTTGGGCGACAAGGTGCGCGCCGGCGATCGCCGCACACCGGAAGGCGACTTCTATATCTTTACCAAAAATAATAAGAGCGCTTTCTATCTCTCACTCGGTGTCAGCTATCCGAATACGCCGCATGCTGAACGCGGCCTGCGCGATGGCTTGATCAGTCGCAGCCAGTACCAATCGATCATCAGCGCCGTGAAGTCAAAAAGGACCCCGCCGCAGAACACCCGTCTGGGCGGCGACATCTACATCCACGGGAATGGCGCGCAAAGCGATTGGACCTGGGGTTGTGTGGCGTTAGAGAACCAAGACATTAGCGAACTGTTCGACGCGGTGACCGTGGGCACTCCCGTTACCATCCAGCCATAGGTTCTTCGATCCGGTAATTCATTCCCTCTACCGTTCGGTTATCGGGCGGTGAGCAAACGTTCGGATTGAAAGGTAGATGTCATCCTGACCGCGCAATCCAATCTAAACCTCAAGAAATCTAGTCACATTGTTTGATGAACATCGCCCTACGCGTTGGCATATTGGTTGCAGTAACCCGCGCGTGAATAGGATCCAACTAAGCTGTCGAGGTAAGCAACCATGAATATCCTAAGTAGTTTTTTCGCCGACGATCTGGCCATCGATCTGGGCACGGTCAATACAGTTGTCTATGCGCCTGCGGAAGGAATTGTCTTGAACGAGCCTTCAGTTCTGGCACTCAATAAACATAGCGGTGAAGTTGTTGCTGTCGGGTTACAGGCGCTGAAGCTGCTCGGTCGCGAACCGAATGACACCGAAGTCCACCGGCCGATTCGGCGTGGAGCGATAGACAACTTTGAAGTCTCTCAACAATTCCTGCGCGCGTTGATTAGTCGCGTGCAACACAACGATCACCCCAAACGAAGTCACCTGGTGATTGGCGTTCCGGGATCATCGACGCCACTCGAAAGGAGATCGGTTAAGGACGCGGCGCGCGACGCCAAAGCCGGCCGCGTGGATTTGATTGACGAGGGTCTGGCCGCAGCCATTGGCGCCGGGTTGGATTTTGAAGATGAACAGGCCCGTTTGGTTGTGGATATCGGCGGCGGCACTACCAACGTGGCCATCCTGGCTTCCGGCGGCGTGGTAACTTCGGTGAGCGTGCCGGCGGCGGGCAACGCGATGGATGAAGCTGTCCGGGATTATCTGCGTGTTCGTTACGCCGTGCAGGTGGGCGAGCGCACAGCTGAACGTGTCAAACGCGAGCTCGGCTCGACCTGCCATTTGCAATCCGATCAGGAGACCGAAATTGTCGGCAAGCAACTGGCGAACGGTTGTGCTTTGCCGCTAACAATCAGCGCTCAGGAAGTGCGCGGTGCGCTTGAGCCGGTGGTGTCAGAAATCATCTCGACGGTGCGACGCGTTATCGAAGACTCGAAACCAGAAGTTACTGCCGACATCTTCTACGCCGGCGTGATTCTTACGGGCGGAGGTGCGCTGTTGAACGGCATGGTCGATCGCCTGCAGAACGATCTGAATCTGCGCGTAACCATGCCGGAGGATCCGTTGACGACGGTGGCGCTCGGCGCCGGCCGGTTGCTGGCGGAACCCGAAAAGCTGCAAAGGGCGTCGCTCAGGCTGGATGCTCCCGCCTGGGAGGGCGCTGAGAAACTGGTGGTGAACTGGTAAACAGTCTCCTTCCAAAGCTGGTCGGACATTCAAGCCACATGAGGTAAAATCCTCTGTGGCTTTTTTATGAGCGAAATCAAGTCTTTTAAGATTCGCGACCTCGAAATCAATCCGCCGCTCGTGCTCTCACCCATGGCGGGCGTTACGGATATTTCGTTTCGACGCTTGCTCAAGCAGCGCGGCGGCATCGGTCTGACTGTTTCTGAATTCATCTCAGTCGAGGGCCTGACGCGGAACAATCCCAAATCAAAACGGCAGATGCGCTTTTACGAAAACGAACGCCCATTCGCAGTGCAGATTTTTGGCGGACAGCCTGAGAGGATGCGCATGGCGGCGGAGATGGCCGAAGAAGTTGGCGCCGACATCCTGGACATCAACTGCGGCTGTCCGGCGCCCAAAGTTGTGAAGCACGGCGGCGGGTCGGGCCTATTGAAGGATCATCCACGGCTGGAAGAAATCCTGAAGGAGATCAAGAAAGCCATATCGATCCCGATGACCGTAAAGATTCGAGCCGGCTTTTATGACCACACCATCAATGCCGTCGAAACCGCCAGACTGGCTGAAGCTTGCGGAGCTGAGCATATCGCCCTCCATGGCAGGACCAAAGAACAGGGTTACCGGGGTCAGGCAAATTGGGAACTGGTGAAGCAAATCAAAGAAACTGTGAGCGTACCGGTTTCCGGCAGCGGTGACATCACCACGATTCAACAGGCCTTCGACCGCTTTCGCGAAACCAACTGTGACGGCGTGCTCATCGGTCGCGGCGCCATGGCTAATCCGTGGATCTTTCGCCAGATCGAAGACACCATGTACGGCCGCGAACCATTTCAGCCCACCTTGGAAGATAAGCGCGCTGTGCTCTTGGAATATTTCGAGATGCTGCGCCAGGACATGCCGCAAATGGCGGCCATCGGCCGCATGAAGCAGCTTGCCGGCCAATTCACGCGCGGGTTGCGCGGCGGCGCCCTCTTCCGAACCGCCCTTTATCACTCGCACTCAGTCGAGGAAATTCTCGGCCGGATTTCTGAATACTTCGAAGCGATTTCAGCCGGCCGCCAGTATTTTGGAGAAGGCCGAGAGCCCTCGGAAATCGTCGAGGCCCCGGAGCTGGATTCGTGTGAAGCGGCCAGCGTAGCAGTCTAAGACGCTTGATATGTCCGCTGTCAGGCAAGAACTGTCCGCAAAGACGGTCCTCTCCCTAACAATGGGAACCACCAATCCTGAGAACTCAACTTCTTTATGAAAGCTTTGGCCGCGATATTTCTGACCCTCTTCGCAGCTTCTGCTCTCGCTCAGGACCAGTTTTTTGTGATCGGCGAAATCGAATTCTACGGCTACTCTAACCTTCCGCTTGATCGAATCAAGGCCGCCTTACCACTCCGTGAAGGCGACGTCATAACGATTCAGGATTTTCCCGCCACTAAAGAAAAGATCAGGGAATCAGTCAAGCGCATAGTTGGGCGCGAGACGACGGACGTTTCTTTCACCTGCTGTGATCACCGCGCGAATCTAATGATTTATGTCGGGCTGCCCGGTGATTCCAGCCGCAGCCTTGCCTACAATCCTCGGCCCCGAGGATCCGCTCGCTTGCCGCAAGGCATTTTGAATCTTTACGATCGAGCGATGGCTCTAACCCTGGAAGCAACCCAAAAACAACCCGGGGAAGATACTTCCAGAGGTTATGGATTGTCAGCCTATCTTCCTTTGCGCCACACGGAACTGGCGATTCGGGAATACGCGATTGCTAACGAACTCCTGATTCGGCGGGTACTCAAATCGTCAGCGGAAGCAAAGCAACGCCAAGTGGCCGCGCACGCACTCGGTTACGGATGGCAGTCGGGGACCCAGATTTCAGCACTGGTTCAGGCGGGCCGCGACGAAGACAAGACTGTGCGGAATAACGCGGTCCGAGCACTCGGAGTCCTGGCATTGTCCGGTAAAAGAGTTTCAACCTGGATCCCAGCGGAACCTTTTGCGCGCATGCTGAACTCAGGTGTCTGGGAAGACCGCAACAAGGCCGGGCGCCTGCTGGTTGTTCTCACCCGCAGTCGCGATCCTCGGCTGCTGCGGCTGCTGCGATCAGAAGCACTGGACTCTCTGATAGAAATGGCCCGTTGGCGCGATCCGAATCACGCTTCGGACGCCCGAATGATTCTAGGTCGCATCGGAGGTATCGAAGAACGTCGGCTGAGCGAGTTAGTAGCAGCCGGCAAGGTAGACGAAATAATTAATGCGGTGAGAGCAGGAAAGTGATCAATCAGGCTTCTGTTCATTACATGGTTGTTCGGCTCAAGGTTTGTTACTCAATTCTGTTGCCGCCGCCACCTGAGTTCCTGTTCCAGCATCCAGATTCACCGGAGCCGGATAACCTTTTCCGGTCAGCAGCGCGATATCGATCACGATCTCTTTCTGGTTGCGGAGCTGTCTCTGGCGCTCGGCTTCCGCCTTTCTTTCTTTTGCGAGCGCTATTTTGTCTGCGGCGTTTAGATTCGCGGCTACAGTTGCGGTTGGCGCCGGTTGTTTCTTCGGATGGCGTGACATCGCATTCAAAGCATCGAGCACCCGGGCTTTTTCTTCCGCGCTCAAATCTTCCAGACTGATTCCGTTGGCTTCCAACAAAGCATTCAGGTTCGCTTCGGTGTTAGTGTTCTGATCGTAGACGTCGCGATAAATGTGCAGCCGGCCACCTTGCAAAACGATCGTCTCATAGCGGAGCTCGACGGGAACCAGATTAGCCAGCTTAACGACGCGGGTCTTGGTGCGGTTCTTCAGATAACCAGCCATGGTCTGCTCCGTTAACTCTGTATTCGAAGCCTGCGCCAGGACTTTCGCAAAATCCTTAACCTGACTGTTCGTCATGCCGACGCAACCATGCGAGGCGAACGTTCCGATTTTCGCCAGCGGCTTGCCGCCGTGAATCAGTGAAGGACTGCCAATCGGTATCTTGATCGGGCCCAGCGGATTCTGTTTGCTGCCCGCCTCGACCGTAACGCCAGGGTTCTTGACCCAGGGCTCGTCGGGAGGGGTCCACGTCGGATTGAAGATTATCTGTTGCGCCTTGCGCAAACCCTGTGGCAGAGGAAATTCCGGATAACCAATGCCGACCTTGTAAGACTTAATCAAAGATCCATTCTGAAACACGTCCATGCGAAACGCTGGAATGTTGACGACGATGCGGGTGTCTTTAGGGAGCGCGTTCGGACCTTTCAGCAGTACCGGCTCCGCCTCTTTGGCGGCCGCCGCCTCAAGCTCCTCACTGCCTTTGTTCCAACGTTCGCGCGCCAGGGCCAGGAGTTGTTCAGATTTCTCGGCGCCAATCACCCCGCTAATCGCGGCGATCGCGTTTTGCCGGGCGGATTCGGCGCTGCCTGACTGGTTTTCAGCGTTCGCGCGACGGAGTCGATCCACTTCTTCGCTCGAGATTTTTTTCAAAGAGTCGATTTGCGCGTCGGTCAGCTGGAGTTTCGACTTTAGCTCAGCCTTGAAGGTTTGCTCGGCGAGCAACGCGTCGAGCACCGGCAGCGTAATCGGCACCGTTTCGGCGGCCGCGGCTGCGGGTGATGGACTCGGGGCGGCAACCGCAACTGGCCCTCCGACCCGGCGCTGACAGGCTGAAAACAGCAAAGCTAGCGACAAGACAATTGGTGTGGCTTTAAAATTCGCTTTCATCCGTAATCCATTAGACGACTAAACAGCCTAACATCCCATGCGGCCCGCCACGGTCGAATCAAGTGTTAACCACAGTGGCAGACGTGTCAGAAGCCCGAACGTAAGGGAGGGCACGCGACAAAAGACACCAGCTTGCATCAACAAACCATCAACCGAACTTGCCCTGCTTGACGGTCGGGCTTCTGACACTCTCGACACCGGCGGCCAAATCGCTATAATGCCCGGGCTCGACCAGGCTATTCCCCTAGAATAAGTTTGCTTAATTCCGAGGCTGGCCGCTATTATGCTGTCCACAAAATCAAGCGTAACTGCGTCAGGGTCCGAAAAAATCTAACTCTGTGAGGAACACTATGAAGCGCATCTTTTTAGGCTTAACTATCGTCGCCAGCATGCTCATGTCGTTCGCCTGTCAGCCGGCCGGTGGCGGTGATAAGGTCAAGATCGGCGTGTTCATGTCTATGACGGGCGACACAGCTAACTTCGGCATCTCGTCCGTTAACGGCATCAAGATGGCCGCGGACGAGGTCAACGCCGCCGGCGGCATCAACGGCAAGCAGATCGACCTTATCATTCAGGATGATCGCTCTGACGCTTCCGAAGCAGCCACCATTGTCACCAAGTTTGTGACGCAGGACGGCGTAGCCGCCATCCTCGGGGAGGTCGCCAGCTCCCGCTCAATCGCGGCGGCGCCTATCGCGCAGAACGCTAAAATCCCGATGTTGACTCCGTCGTCGACGAACCCTGAAGTTACGAAAAAGGGAGATTACATCTTTCGCAGTTGCTTTATCGATCCGGTCCAGGGCGCAGCCATCGCGCAGTTTGCGGCCCGCACGTTGAACGCCAAGCGCGCCGGGATCATGGTAGATCGCAAGAACGATTATTCAACTGGACTCGAGAAGTTCATTAGCCAGACCTTCACCAAACTGGGTGGAGAAATCGTAGTTACCCAGTCTTACCAGGCGGGCGATCAGGATTTCAACGCACAGTTGACGTCTGTCAAAGGTGCGAACCCTGAGGTAATTTTCGTGCCTGGCTATTACGGCGACGTGGCTCTGATCGCTAAACAAGCACGCGACAAGGGGATCACAGTACCTTTTGTGGGCGGAGATGGGTGGGATGCAAAACAACTCTACGACATCGGTGGTAAGGCCGTAGTCGGTTCTTTCTTTAGCAACCACTACTCGCCATACGACACCGATCCGCAGGTCCAGAAGTTCGTTAATGACTACAAGGCACGATACAGCAACGCGATCCCTGATGCCCTCGCGGCGACCGCTTACGATGCCGCCAAGATCATGTTCGACGCCATCAAGCGAGCCAACTCTCTCGACGGCAAAGCGATTCGCGACGCGCTGGCTGCAACTAAGGACTTTCCCGGCGTGACGGGAAAGGTCACCTTTAACGAGAACCGTGACGCTGTCAAACCGATCGTCATGATCGAGGTCAAAGACGGCGGTATCTATTCGGTGCGCGAACGGGTTGTGGTTGAAGGCGCGGCGATGCCGGTTTTGACTTCCACTCCGGAGCCATCGGCGAGCGCAGCTTCAGCCAGTCCGGCGGCGACTACTGCCAGTCCGGCGCCTACTGTCAAATAGTTCGCTTCGGCTTTCACGGTTTCGCGAACCTGATTCAACTGCATGAGCACCTTTCTGCAACAGTTGATTAATGGCATTTCGCTGGGCGCGATCTATGCCCTGATCGCGCTCGGCTACACCATGGTCTATGGCATTCTCCGGCTGATTAACTTTGCCCACGGCGATGTGTACATGGTCGGCGCTTTCATGGGTTACTACATTGCCGGTGGTATCGGCTTGCGGGGCGCGCAGATGCTCATGGGCAATCCCGAGTCGAACATCTTCGGTCGCGTTTTGGCGCACGGGCTGCTCGGCGGCGGAGTTTTGCAGCCTTCTTTGATAACTGCCCTGGTTGTCATGCTGTTGGCAATGGCAATCTGCGCCTTGATAGGTGTGATCATTGAACGCTTTGCTTACCGGCCGGTGCGCAAGTATTCGCGTCTAACGGCGTTGATTACTGCGATCGGCGTTTCGCTGCTGCTCGAGAACGGCGGCCAGGTGGTTTTCGGCGCCGATCCAAAGTTCTTCCCGGAGCTATTCACCAAACGGAACATCAACCTGGTCGGCGGCGCCAGTATCAACACTGCCGACATCGTGGTGCTGATCATAGCCTTCGCCCTGATGGTTGGGCTGCAACTCGTCGTCTATCGCACCAAGACGGGCCGGGCCATGCGGGCAGTTTCGTTCAATTTGAACTCGGCAAAGTTGATGGGCATCAACACCGACCGCATCATTGCCTTTACCTTCGCTCTGGGCTCAGCCCTGGCCGCGGCTGCCGGCGTCCTGGTGGCCATACGCATTCCGCGCGTCGATCCGCTGATGGGAATTTTGGTCGGCTTGAAAGCCTTCGTGGCCGCAGTTCTGGGGGGCATCGGAAATATTCCCGGCGCAGTGTTAGGTGGGTTGTTGATCGGTATCACCGAAACGATGGTGGTCGGGTATTTGTCTCCGACATACAAAGACGCAGTGGCTTTCGCAATTTTGATCCTGATCCTGCTGTTCCGACCTTCAGGTTTACTGGGCTCGACCGTTCAGGAGAAAGTTTGAAAAGCGGAATGTCAGAGGTCAGCCGTCAGAGATCAGCGCGTTTTTCTGACTTCTGATCTCGGACCTCTGATCTCTTGTTCTCTATGTCTCGCTATCTCCGCAATCTCATCATCGCTCTGGTAATACTCGGAGTGCTTTACGGACTGGACGTGGTTTTTCAGGGACGTCTCATCAGCCCGTACTTTGCGCGCATAGTGATGCTCAGCGGAATTGCGATCACCCTCGCCGTCTCTCTCAACCTGATCAACGGATTTACGGGACAGTTTTCTATCGGGCATGCCGGCTTCATGGCGGTGGGCGCGTATTCGTCCGCCTATTTCTCAGTTAACTATGGCGCCCGGCTCGCCGCCGCAATGGGCGACGGCGTGGTTGGCTGGGTCGTAATCCTGTTGGCCGCCACCTTGATCGGCGCTGCCTGTGCGGCGATTGCCGGACTGCTGGTGGGCGTACCATCACTGCGTCTGAAGGGCGACTATCTGGCAATCGTGACGCTCGGTTTCGGCCAGATCATAGTTGTATTTCTCAACAACATTGAAGCCATCGGCGGCGCTCGCGGTTACTCAGGCATACCCATCGTCAAAAGCTTCTTCTGGATCTTTCTGATTGCGATTCTCACGATTGTGATCGTCTATAACATCGTCAACTCCAACTTTGGGCGCGCCCTGATATCAATTCGCGAAGACGAGTTGGCGGCTGAGGCAATGGGCGTAAATACAACCCGATACAAAGTGATGGCCTTTGTCATCTCTTCGGCCCTGGCAGGCGCCGGCGGCGTGCTGCTGGCGCACTTCGACGGCTATCTCAATCCAAAGTCGTTCGAGTTCATCAAGTCCTTCGAGATTCTGATCATGATCATTCTCGGAGGTCTGGGCTCGATCGTGGGTTCGGTGCTCGGCGCCATCCTGCTGACAATTCTGCCGGAAGCGTTACGTGGCTTTGCGGGGTATCGCATGGTCATCTATTCGCTGCTACTGATCATTCTGATGATCACGCGGCCGCAGGGCTTGCTCGGGAAAACCGATATGTTCAAGAAGTGGCGAAAGCGTTGGCGCTCAAAACGAGAAGGAGAAACCCCGGTGTCGCCGGCGAATCGGAATACACCCAAAACCGACGGCACGGTCAAAGAGGGTGATGCATAATGGGTGAAAACGGTTCGACAGTTCTGAAGACGCAAAAAGCCACGATTCGTTTTGGGGGACTGGTGGCTGTTAACGAGCTGAACATGGACGTCCGGCGGGGAGAGATCTATGGACTGATTGGACCTAACGGCGCCGGCAAAACCACGATCTTCAATCTGCTCACTGGAGTTTATGAACCCACGTCGGGCGAAATCTACTTTGAAGGTAATCGCATCGACGGTCAGCGGCCGTACCAGATTTCAAGGCGCGGTGTATCGCGCACCTTTCAGAACATTCGTCTGTTTGCCGGCATGAGCGTGCTGGAAAACGTGATGACTGCCTGCCACACACATGCGCGCCAAAATCTTTTGGACGCGGTCCTGCGTCTGCCGCGGTATCATCGCGACGAACGCGAGCACCGGGAATTTTCGCTCGAGTTGCTCGAGATCTTTGATCTGGCGAACCTGCGTGATGAAGGCGGCACCAGCCTGCCTTACGGAAAACAGCGCCGTCTGGAGATTGTGCGGGCCCTGGCAACCCGACCCAAACTTCTTTTGCTGGACGAACCGGCGGCGGGGCTGAATCCCTCGGAGCAGGAAGACCTGATGAATCTGATCCAGCAGATTCGCGACAAGTTTGGTCTGACAATTCTGTTGGTCGAACACAACATGAAAGTGGTCATGGGCGTCTGCGAGCGCATCCAGGTGGTCGATTACGGCAAGTCAATCGCCCTGGGCGTGCCCGACGAAATTAAGAACGATCCGAAGGTGATCGAAGCATATCTTGGAGACTGAGCTTTGTACTTTGAACTTTGTGCTTTGACTTCTTTGGTTAAGAGCGCCGACTTCCGTTAGACATCAAAGATCAAAGTACGAAGATCAAAGTTCAGCCTGTTTATCATGCTTGTTCTCGATAATGTCTCAGTTAATTACGGCGCCATCGAAGCCTTGCGCGGCATCTCGATGCATGTCGACCAAGGCGAGGTGGTGACGCTGATCGGCGCTAACGGCGCCGGCAAGACCACCACGCTGCGCACCATCACCGGCTTGCTCGAGCCGCGCGAAGGCACTGTTACTTTCGAAGGCGAAGACATCAGCGGAAAGGCCACGCACAAGCTGGTGGCGCGTGGGATCTCGATGTCGCCCGAAGGGCGCGGCGTGTTTGCGAACTTGACGGTACGCGAGAACCTGCAAATGGGCGCATACCTCCAAAAGAACCGCGCTGAGATTGCCGCCGGAATGAAAAAAGTCTTTGAGATGTTTCCGCGTCTGAAAGAACGTGAGAGCCAGAAAGCCGGAACGCTCTCTGGCGGCGAGCAGCAAATGCTGGCGATGGGACGGGCCTTGATGTCGAAACCGCGTTTGCTGCTGCTGGACGAACCTTCCCTCGGCCTGGCGCCGCTGATCGTGCACACCATCTTTGAGGCGATTGAAGAAATCAGAAGCAAAGGGACGACCATCCTGCTGGTCGAACAGAACGCTCACGCTGCCTTACACCATTCCGACCGCGCCTATGTACTTGAAACCGGATCGATCACCATGCAAGGTCCTTCGAAAGAGCTGGCCAACGATCCCGGGATTAAAGAAGCCTACCTTGGTGAGTAGCGCACTCTGCGACCAATCCTAAATCCTAAGGTTGGTGGGTCAGTTGAGCGGTCGGCTGGTAAAAATGCGTGCGATCCACTAAACAACACGAACCGAATCGCCCTGGTTAGTGACGTTTCGTGTGTTTTCGTGGATTGTTGGTCTCGCCTGAAAAACACACATCCGATTTAGAACACCACTCAGAGATTCTTCGAAGCCAGCACTTCCCGTGCGGCTTTGCGATCCCCAGTGCAACTGATCCGGCGCGGACCATTCAGAAATCGCAAACTGAAACCAAGTTCCCGGTAGAGCTTGACGATGCGTCGGGTCGCTTGATTTGAAAGCACGACCGGGCCGCGATGTTTCGCCAGCCACTCTGCCGTTCTCACCTGATCATCCCACGAGAACCCTCCGGCACTGTAAGTGGTGAATTCAACATCGTAAGGCGGATCCGCGTAAACAAAATCATCGCGTTCAAGGTGAAGCTCTTCGAGGTCACGGTTCTCGAATGACCACCCGAGGAAGCGCTCGCGATAGACTTCGAAATCGTTGAGGTAGTTGACTGTCTTGTATTGACCGAACGGCACATTGAATTCGCCGCTGCGATTGAAGCGACAAAGTCCGTTGTAGCAGGTGCGATTGAGATAGTAGAAAAGTTGCGCCGCTTCTTTCGTGAAGGCCCAACCGCCACCGACGAGTTCGTTGAAACGATTGCGGTGCCGGTAGAAAAGCTCTTTCTGGTAACGCGCTTTGATCTCAACCGTCAGTCCACGCCGCACCTGTCGATAGAAATTGATCAGGTGAGGATTGATGTCGTTCAGCAGCGCACGCTCAGGTTGCAGGCCGAACGCCACCGCTAATCCACCGCAAAATGGTTCGACATAACGACGTTGCTGGTAAGCTTGCCAAAGTGGTGCAAGATGAGAAACCAGCCAGCGCTTACCGCCGGCCCATTTCAACGGCGGCTTTAGCACGGTTACTTCGAGATCGCGATCGATAATTGCGCGCGCGGTCGCTTGAATCGCCATCAAGCGCACAATACCAGAAGAGTCGAGCTAGTCAAGAGATGTTGTCGCCAGGTCGGCTGTCGGGAGGGGGTTTTGGTGCCGGAGGAGAGACTCGAACTCTCATGAGTGTGACCTCGCCAGATTTTGAGTCTGGTGCGTATACCAATTTCGCCACTCCGGCTTAAGCTTGCGGGCTCAGATTGTCAGGTCATATTAGAGGCAGGCCGCCGAACCGTCAACTTGCGCGCAGCCTGTTTGGGTCCCATCCACAACCGCCAAATTCCCCAAAAGAGCCAATAAAACAGGGCTTTCCCCTCTTAGCAAATGTGTGTTGCCAGATGCTAATCCATGTTATACAATGACCAAGCCGGTCAGTGATGACCGCGCTTTCAATCGCCCGCCTCACCATCGTAACCCCCCAATTTTCTAGCTGTACCAGCAATACCCTCGAGTTTGGATTCGGAATCAGATGACCGAGAAAAAGAACCAGCAACGCCTGCTGATCGTCGATGACGAGGTCGAAGTACGCAGCGTCCTTCATGATCTGCTGAGCGACAACTATCAATGTGGCGAGGCTTCATCCGCGGAGGAAGCTTTGACCCAGCTGCGTGAACACGATTACGAACTGGTGATCAGCGATATCACCATGAGCGGAATGAGTGGTCTGGAAATGATTCCTCATGTGAAAGTCGTCTCTCCGGACACAGTGATCGTAATGATCAGCGGCATGCAGACGATCGAGAGCGCCATTAACGCTTTACGTCTGGGCGCCTTTGATTACCTGATGAAGCCTTTCGACCTGCGGCAGGCTGAAGCAGCCATCGCCCGCGCTTACGAGCATCACGAGCTCATCGTCGCCAAGCGACGCTACGAGAATCATCTGGAAGAACTCGTCGAACAGCGCACGGCCGAATTGGATCAAGCGCTCGACTCTCTGGAAAACGCCTATCGCACCACGCTACAGGCTTTGACCGCGGCCCTTGAAACACGCGACGCGGAAACCCACGGACATTCGGAACGCGTGGTTACCTTCAGCTTGCGCCTGGGACGTGAATACGGATTGACCGCGCCGCAAATGAAGGCCCTGGAGTTTGGCTCGCTGCTGCATGATATCGGCAAAATCGGAGTGCCCGACGCCATCCTTCGCAAGCCGGGCAAACTAACTGATGAAGAATGGGTGCGCATGCGCGAACATCCATTGCATGGGCAGCAGATTCTGCGGGGAATCAAATTCCTTGAAGGAGCTACCAGAGTTGTCTCGCAACACCATGAAAAGTGGGACGGTTCAGGCTATCCGCTGGGATTTAAGGCCGAGGAGATCGACATCTGCGCGCGCATCTTTTCGGTAGCCGACGCCTTTGACGCCATCACCAGCGACCGCGTCTATCGCCAGGGTCGGCCCTATGAAGCCGCGGCGCAGGAACTGGATGAATGGGTTGGACGGCAGTTCGATCCGAAAGTCGTCGAAGCTTTCCACCGCGTGCCGCAGGAGGATTGGGATGAATTGCGCCGGCGCTCGCTGATGCGCAAGCCCGCCGAGTCGGAGTGGCAACCGATTGCTTCGCCGGTTGAATCCACTCTCAACGCGCCCCTCAGCTAGTGTCTTCTTCCGGTTCGTGTTTTTTCGTGTAACTTAGTGGATCGCTATCAGGGCAAACCTAATCCAGGAACTCTCACGAAAGACCACGAAACCTCTCAAGTAAGTTCTTTGATTACTGCTGATTCGGCACGATGTAACCGCGCCGGCTTCTCAAGTAAAGCCCAACTCGCCTGGACGCGACTTCAATCTTCCGATACTCGCCGGGCTCAGCTGCCGCCAGGGGCCGCCGCGGCCGGTAGGTGACGACATATTCGGCGCCAATCTCGCGAGCAACTTCTTCGCTTTGCGTAATCATTTCGTCGGTTGAGGTGGGCAGAAAAATTCGGCCACCGGTTTCTTCAGCCAGGACAGTCAACCACTTTTCGCTTTTCCTTGTCTCTGCCTCGTAAGCCTTGCGCACTCTGCGCATAGCTGGATCGAAAGTAATTCCGACACCGAAGGTTGGTCCGCCACGGTTCACGCCGGGCGGCAGGGTTGGATCGTTGGCAATCACCGGATCGTGGGCGATGGGATTAGTTTTGGTGACCAGCTTCACGTCGCTCTTGTCCGTTTTTTGCCGCACAAAGCTCGTGTAACTGAGCACGTGCACCGTCGCCCGAGCTGCCAGTACCTGCTTTAAAGCCTGGTCCAGGTTTACTTTGCCTCCAGGCGTTTCCACTCCGTCAGTCACCAGCACCACGTGACGGCTGCCCTCGGGCTGTTCCGAAAGCAGCTGCGCTGCTTTAGTCATCGTTTCAAAAATGCGCGACCGCTTTCCCGCAAACAGTTTGGTATTCAATACGCGAACCACTTTGTCCACGTCGTCGGTCCACGCCTGCAGCACCTCTACACGATCGGAAGACTGCAGTACCGCCACGCGATCTCCTTCGCGTAGCCTCGCGATCAGGCGCAGGGCCACGGCCCGGGTGATGCTGGTTTTCTTGGACAGCCCGCCGAGACCGTTCCCGTCGCCTCCGGTATCCAAAACGAGCAGCACGTTTGTGGGAATGTGTCGCACGCTTCTGATGGTCTGGGCCACGCCGTCTTCCAGCACCAGCACGTCATCGATCTCGAGCGCCGGATCAAAGTGACCCTGGGCATCCGTCGCGGTGACCGGCAGGCGGACCTCTTCGGTGAACACGCGGACCTGATCCTGAGTTTCAGTTTTCGGTTCGGGTGTCGGAGTCGGTGACGGCTTTGGCTTGTAACCTTGCGCTGTTCCTTGAACTGAAAAGAGCAAAACCAGGGCCCAGGCAGAGAGCGGAAGTAGCAATGCGGGCTGAGCTTTCATTTCCAGTAGATTCCCAGGAAGGTCAATCGTCGAGTATGGGCCTTTTTTCAAGTTAAGGCACGACGTAACCCTGCCGGCTGCGCAGATACAAACCAACTCGCCGGGAAGCTACTTCAACTTTTCGATACTCGCCGGATTTTGCTAAAGCGAGGGGCCGGGTCGGACGATAGGTGACGACGTACTGCGATCCTATATCTCGGGCGATGCTTTCAGCTTCGCTTAGGAGGTCGCTGGTGGATTCCGGAATGAAGATCTGTCCGCCGCTTTCCGCCGCAATCTCAGAGAGTTGAGCTTCGCTAAAAATCGTCGCGCGCTCGTATTCAGCGCGTCGCTTGGCCATCGCCGGATCGGCGTCTTTCGATCCCAGCTTGAATGACGGAGTACGGGTGGTGCCCGGCGGCAACGTGGGATCGCCGTTGGCAACCGGATTGCTCGCGGGGTTTCCATCGCGCTGGATGCCGTCGCCTTTTCTCCAGGCGTTGAGTTTTTGAATCGCTTTGCGGGACAAGACCGTGTAGCTGATGATGTGTACGCTGGCCTGAATCGAATTCAGTTGTTTCAGAGACTCTGGCAGATTGAATCGGCCGCCCGGACCCTCGACCCCATCTGTGATCAGAACGATATGACGTGACCCTGGCGGAGTGTTTTTCAACTGATTTGACGCCATCGTAATGGCTTCCGACAACCGGCTGTTCTTGCCTGACTGTGTTTTGGTCTTCAGCGTCTTGCTGACTAACGCCATGTCTGCGCTCCAGTCCTGCAAGAGTTCAGGGCGGTCAGCGAACTGCATTACCGCGACTCGGTTTCCGGCGCTCAGACCGGCGATGACCTGCAGGGCAATCTCTTTCGTCAGGTTTGTATTCTTTAACCCGAGTTGGTTTCCAGTATCGAGTAACAACAAGACGCTCGCCGGCAAATGCTGAATGCTGCGAATCTGCTGCGCGACCCCGTCCTCAAGGACCAGGACCTCATCCAGCTCAAGCGTTGGATCGTAGTGTCCATATTGATCCTGGGCGGCCACCTGCAAACGCACTTCTTCAGTGAAGACTTTGACTGGTTCCTGATCTTCAGGCCTGGGAGTAGGCGAAGGCGATGGCTGTGTTTTTTGTGCTGCCGCCGATCCCGAAAAAGCGAGTATCAGCGCGACAAAAGCGATCAGTTTGATTCTTTTGAGCAAAGCCAGCGTCCTGTTTGCGGATTTCAGACTGCCATGTTTGATGCGCGGGAGGGCGCGCACGCGTTGCCCATTAAGCACTTTTTCGCGCCTGGGCCTGGACGGCGGTAATCGCAATCGCATCAACGATGTCCTCGGCCTTACAGCCGCGCGAGAGGTCGTTCGCGGGACGGTCGAGACCCTGCAGAATCGGCCCGATCGCAGTCGCACCGCCCAGTCGTTCGGTCAGCTTATAGGCAATATTGCCCGATTGCAGGTCAGGGAAGATCAGAACATTGGCGCGGCCCGCTACTCCTGAGCCGGGAGCCTTCGATTGGGCAATTGCGGGAACCAGAGCCGCATCGGCTTGCAGCTCGCCGTCGATTTCCAGTTCGGGGGCGCGGGCGCGCACCGTGCGTGTGGCTTCGACTACTTTGTCGACCAGGCGATGACGCGCGCTGCCTTTGGTCGAGAACGAGAGCATGGCGACGCGGGGTTCGGCGCCGAGCAGGGCGCGGCACGAGTCGGCAGAAGCAATCGCGATCTCAGCCAGCTCGGCAGCGCCGGGTTCGATCACGACTCCGCAGTCGGCATAAATCATGGCGCCGTTGTGACCGACACTTGAATCACGCAAAGCCATCAGAAAGAAACTCGAGACCAGTTTGAAACCCGGCCGCACGCCGATACAGTGCAAAGCGGCGCGCACAGTGTGCGACGTGGTGTTGGTTGCGCCGGCCACCGACCCGTCGGCGCGACCCGACCGCACCAGAAGGTTGCCGTAATAGAGCGGATCGCGCATGGCATTTCTCGCTTCGTCGATCGTCATCCCTTTCGCGCGGCGCGCCTCGTATAGAAGAGACACCATCTTTTCGAAATCGTTGGCGCGAACGGGATCGATTAATTCGACTCCGCCGAGGTCGGCCCCGGTTTGCCGCGCTGCGGCCCGCACGTTGTCTTCATTTCCCAGAATGGTAATTCGGGCGAGACGCTGGCGCGAGGCCATGGCGGCGGCCGCAGCCGTCCGGGGATCTTCGCCCTCAGGCAAAACTATGTGCTGCTGGTTGGAGGCCGCGCGTTGGCGTATCTGATCGAGGATACTCACGGAATTGTCAGTAGTCTGTTGTTAGTCTTCAGTTGTTAGAATCGAGGGCGCAAATTTACCATGAGATGCGCCAGTCAGAAAGCTTGGGCTAGTCGTGTCCTGCGACCGGTAGCGTCCTACTTTGACAAGCGGTGTTCAGAGTACCGACTTTAGTCAGGCTTCTGTTAAGCAAGAAAGAACCCAACTAACGTTGGTACTCTAAACGCCGCTAAATTAGGTCACTCCAGCGGGGCTTGCTCACTGTCGGATGGTCGACTAAACTCTTCGGATAGATCAGAAGCGAGCAACTAACTACCAAGAACTGACTACTAAATAACCATGGCCAAAGGTGAGCTAAAAAGCCGGATGAAGAATTTGCTCATGTTCCTTCCGAACATGGTTATTCTCAGCTTTCGTCTGATGGTGGATTCGCGGGTGCCGCGCACTGAGCGGGCGCTGTTCGCCGCGGCGGTGATCTACGCAATTATCCCGCTCGATTTCATCCCCGACATGCTGCCCTTCGTCGGACAGATTGACGATCTCTTTCTGATTTCGCTGACGCTGTTGCGTCTGATCGATCGGACTGACGACCGCGTCCTGCGCGAACACTGGCGCGGCGGCGGCGACATTGTCCAACTGGCCGAATCCGCTGCCACAATAGCGCCCCTGTTGATTCCGCGACGCGTCAGCCGCGTGCTGATCTCGAAGGTTAAGCCTACTGCCGAAGGCACGGGCCTGCTGGTGAATGCTTCAAAGTTCGAGCCGCTCTTGGTTGAGGTCCCGGAACGAATACCGCAGCAAGGCCAGAAGCCCGAAGGTTCTGATCGAGCAAATCAAAGAAAAAAGAAATCAGGTTAGCGAAGCACTCCAGAGATCCGGATCATTGAGTTCGAATCAGACGAAAACCAATGTCTGCCTGTTTATCGGATGGAGGCACGCCGACTCTGCGAGTGGCCGTAATTGCATCAGACCCTTTGAACGTTTCCCGGTAAGAACCGCCGCGTATGATCTGACCCTGCTGATTGAGAGTCCGGGGCAAACGATCAGCTCCCGGGTAAGGCGAAGCCTTCGTAGCAGTCCATTCCCACGCATTCCCAATCAAATCGGCAATCCCTCCGTTGAGTGAGTTGCCTTTAGGGTACGAACCAACGGCAGTTAACGCGTTACTATCAACGTTTGCGCAGTTGTCGCACCATTCATTTCCCCAGGGATACAGGTTGCCTGTTGACCCATTGCGAGCTGCATATTCCCATTGCTCCTCAGTCGGTAGTTCATACTTGAGGTTGTCGCGCTTCGAGCGCCACTGCGCAAAAGCCTCAGCATCCGCGAGCGAAACGTTTGTCACCGGCCATTGTTCCTGGCCGGCAGGTGGCTTGCCATTCCGCCAATAGGTTGGCGGTTGTCGGCTGGTCTGGCCGACAAAATCCAGGTATTCGGCATTGGTCACTTCAGTACGATCCATGAAGAATGAACCTACAGAGATTTGATGGGCGGGGAATTGATTTAGCTCGTACGACTTGGTTGAGTTGATATCTATGTCATTTCGGCCCATCTGCAACGTGCCGCCTTCGATCTTCACCATCTCGGCCTTCGCCGGTGTCATTGGCGGAGCAGTGACATTCCCATTGGGATTTGGCGGTGTAACGGCATGGTCGGCGGACTTCGTCGCTGAAGCACGCCAGAAATAGATCCCGAGGCCTCCTCCAACACCGACGATTATTAAGAGGACCAACCCTCCTATCACCATGGCCAGGGCTCTGGATTGCTTTGCCGGTGCCGGAACGAGATCCGGGATGGAGCTGAAAGGCTGAGTATGGATGCTGCCTTGAAGCGACGGATGACTTTGCTGAATCTGACTCGCAACTTTCATCGTCTGGAACTGCTCACGTTGGCTCAATGACGGCGCCGGAACATCAGCCGAGGAAGGAGTGAAACCGGGGGCGTCCATTCTCTGAGGAATTGATGCTTGAGTTAATTGTCCTATATCGGGAGTGGCCCCGGGTGTTTGCTGTGGCCCCGGCTGAACGATCGTAGACGCTGACTCGTAATCCTTTCTTCGCCGGGCAAGGTCTGCCCTCTCTGCTTCTGATTCGCGTCGGGCTTCCTCGACGCGTTTGCGAGCTTCCTCAACGCGGCGCTGAGCTTCCTCGACTTCCAGTGCCAGCCGGCGGGCCTCTTCTTCTGCCTTACGCCGGGCTGCCTCTTCCGTGGCCCGTCTCTGCGCTTCTGCTTCGGCGCGTTTACCCGCATCTTCGGCACGCTGCTGTGCTTGAGCTACCTCGCGCGAGAGGCGGTCGGCTTCGGAAGCAGCACGCGTCCGCGCTTCTTCCTCCACCTTTCGTTGACGAGTCTCCTTCTCAGCTCGTTGGCGATCCTCCTCCTCTTCGTGCTTGCGCCGGGCAGCTTCCACCTGCGCTTTTATTCGCGCTTCTTCTTCGGCATGGGAGCGCGCTTCTTCAGCGCGACGCTTGGTTTCGGCAACCTCGAGTGTGAGTTTACGCGCTTCTTCCTCCGCCCGTTTGCGTGCAGCGACTTCTTTCGTTCGCCAGCGCGCCTCTTCATCAGCACGCAGACGCGCTTCTTCAGCTCTTTGCTGAACCTCAGCGATCTCTTTGGCTAAGCGGGCCGACTCTTCGGCAGCAAGCTTGCGCGCCTCCTCAGCTTCTGCCCTCTTGCGGGCCTCTAGTGCGAGTCGTTCGCGTTCAGTAGCCTCTTCGGCTTCACGCCGTGCGGCCTCCTCGGCCGCCTGGCGCTTCGCTGTTTCCTCGGCACGCCGACGGGCCTCCTCTTCTTCGGCGAGTTTTCGCGCCGCTTCTTCCTCCGCACGTTTACGTGCGGCTTCTTCTTCCGCCTTACGTTGGGCCGCGTCTTCCGCGCGTTGCCGAGCTTCGTCGGCTCGTTGCTGGGCTTCCTCGAATTCGCGAGCTAACTTTTCGGCTTCGTCTTCTATTCGTCGCTGTCGTTCGGCCAGCGTCTGCTCTGAAGTGGCGACCGGGAGTGGCATCGTCCGCGTGTCAATAGCGATTCCCAGATCGGGTAGTGTCTGGTCAAAGGTGCTTTCCATCGAGCCAACCGCGTTGCGAAACTCCTCAGCAAAGCTTTCGACCGAGGGATGTCGATCGTCGCGAGCCTTTGCCAACGCGCGTCGGACCACAGCTTCGATTGCCGGTGGGACGATGACCCCTTGTTCAGCAAAGCTTGGCGGTGGCTGCGTCAAGTGCTTTTTCATGATCGAAGGAATTGTCGCACCCCTGAATGGAACTTCGCCGGAGAGCATCTGAAAAAGGATGATGCCCATGCTGTAGACATCCGCGCGGGCATCCGGCTCGTCGTCAGACCAAAGCTCAGGAGCCATGTAGGCAGGCGATCCCATTAATCCGGTTGTCTGAGCAGCCACAAACGAACCGAGTAACTCTCCTGATTTGATCTTAGCCAAACCAAAGTCGAGGACCTTAACGCCTTCCCGGAAGGGCACGTCGTTCATCAACATTATGTTGAGGGGCTTCAGATCGCGATGTACCACGCCCTGGCGGTGCGCAGCGCCCACGCCGGCACAAACGGCCGCGATAATCTGAACTGATTGGTGTGGCGATAGCCGGCCTTCAATTAGTAAGAGTTCGTGCAGCGATCGGCCCACTATCAGTTCCATCACCAGGTATGGCATTCCATGCACTACGCCGAAGTCGGTCACATTAACCAGATTAGGATGACGCATTCGCGCGGCCACCATCGCTTCCTGTCGAAAGCGTGTCACCAGCATCGGATCGTTGCCAACCAAGTCCGGCAAGATGACTTTAATTGCGAAGGTTGTTTTTAAGAAGACGTGACGTCCCTCAAAAACGATTCCCATGCCGCCATGGCCGAGTCGCCTGTCGAGTTGGTAGCGGCCGTCTAAAACGGTATCGCCCTGAATCGACACCTTTAGCCGCTGGCCGTCACTCGGGCAGTTTTGGAAATCGTCCGGGAAGCAGTATTTGCAGGTAGAGCATTCCTTCATGCGATGGTTCTATCCAAAAGCGATTGGCGGTTGCCCTTCCTTGTCGATGAGTTGCCTTACTTCGAAGCGCAGGGATTTGCGGATTCGCACAAGCGGAGATCCTGATAAGCCCACTCCATCTGATCGGGCCCCTGAGGAACGCGACCCGCTAAACCTTAAGCGCCGCAATTATAAGGGTGGTGAGCACGGCGGAGCAAGAATAAGTTCAAACTCGGTACTCGAACTCAAGGAAATCTCATTCGCTCCTCAAATGAGCTAGATGGCTCATTGCTCCATTGTTATAACCGAGCCGTTCACGCCGTCCAGCGACATTACAAACGCGCAAAATGCCGGCAATCATCCACTTGTTCCCAACTGTCTTTGCCCGCCGTTAGCGGGAACTCTGCGGGTTAGTCTGCTGCCCTTGGTCTTACTCTTATAGGATCTGCCAATGGGAAAACTTACGCAAAAGATAGAGTTGACAACGCGTTAGATGGGGAGTAAATTCCTCCAACATCGCAGCGGGTTGTGGATGTATGACTCGTTTTTCCGCGCCTTAATAGTCAGGCGCGTTCTCATTAAGCCCTGACCTTACTAGTACTCTCGCTTCTTCAACTGCCTAGTTGGTCAGGCACAATCCAGGGGGATTACTGCAATAACCCAGCCGCCAAATTTTTCTGCCGCAAGGAGAACTCATGCAGACATTCTTTCTTTATCGCTCTGTCGTTTCCCTGTCCCTTCTGACCATATTAGTTCTCGCGCCGCTGAGCACTGTGCGAGCCCAGGATCCGGTAACCGGTGCAATTGAAGGCTATGTACTCGATAACGCCACCAAGGCGCCCATCGCTGGGGCGCTGGTGCAGTTTGTTAACACTGAGAGCGGGGCAGTTTTAGCCAAACGAACCAATGATCAAGGCTACTACAGACAGGGGCTTTTGCCTCCGGGCGAATACAGGATCAGAGTTTCAGCGCAGGGCTATGCGACACCACCAGATCAACTGTTCACAAATTATGCGACGAGGCCCAACTCTGTCAGGCCACCTTTCTATCTGACGACAGAAGCAGCGACCTTGGCTACCGCGACGCCGGGGCCTACCCCAACCACAGGTCAACCTGCTGGCACCCCTTCACCCTCACCGCAGACAACGACGTCGCCCACAACCGGGACCGGCACGGCCCGCGGACCGAGTGTTGCGTCTGAAATGAATCTCAGTGACGCGCGGCGGAGTGGCGCATACACGGACAAAGAAGTTTCCACACTACCCCTGGGTGGCACGACTTTGACGCGCTCGTTTGATGAGTTGGGGCTGCTGGTGCCGGGGGTCGCTCTTCCGCCGCAAACTCAAAGCGACATTGCGGGTCCGGGAGTTGGACCCAGCGTAGGTTCGGCGGGCCAGTTTTCAGTGAATGGGATGCGCTCGCGCGCCAACAACTTCACTGTCGACGGTTCCGATAATAATGACGAGGACATCGGTGTGCGCCGCCAGGGCTTCTTCTCTCTGGTGCCACAGCCGATTGAATCGATCAAAGAGTTTCAGATAACTACGCTGCTCGCGCCGGCGCAATACGGTCGGAACTTTGGGGGCCAGGTCAATGCCCTTTCCAAGTCGGGCGGTAACAACCTTCATGGCACGATCTTTGGTTTCTTCAACTCAAGCCAACTGAACGCGCGCAACTTCTTCGACACAACTAATGGTAATGGTACTACTGCACTACGTAGCAGCACGGGCCAATCCGTTCTCAATTGCACGGGCATTCCCTTCATTACACAGCTGCAGTTCAGCACTCAGTGCACCGCGCGCAATACTGCGATTACCACTACCAACCAGAGTGGTGGTGAAGATTCATTCACCCTCGGACAGGGAGGATTTGTCCTGGGCGGGCCGATCAAGCGTGACAAAGCCTTTTTCTTTATCTCGTACGAGAACCAGGTGCTAAATGCCAGGAGAGAGGCGAGCTTTGCCGTGCCGACCGTTGACCAGAGAGGAATCTTCCGGAGCGGCGCCACCGGCTTCTACATTGATTGTCTGGATGCAAATCCTGGTTTCAACATTTCGAACTGTACTAACGCGAACCGCACTCAGTTCTTCCCGGATTTTGGATATCCAACTGAACTCCACGGCGATGCTGTCTTCAGCCTTTTCCCGTTCGCCAACAACCCGACAGGTGTCTATGGGGCTAACACATTCACCGAAAGTTTGCCGGCGAGCGCGAGAGGAAACATCGCTTCAGGAAAATACGACCAAAACTTCAGTCTCTGGGGCAAGCCTCAAACTCTTACGGCGCGGTACAACTTTACCCAGGATTGGCGTGACATTGCAGTGACCGGAGGAGCGCTTTTCTCTTCGCTGCGCCCTCGCGTCAGGACCCAGAATTTCTCAACCTTTCTAACCAGCGCGCTAACCAACTCGATGTCCAATGTGCTGCGACTCTCTTATGGCCGCACGCGCCTTGCTTTCGAGGAGCTGCGCAATCCGTTCCTGATTCCCAGTGAGATTTCGCCTAACGAACCTTTTCTCTTGAATGCAAGACGGCTGCAAAACGATACTTTACCCCTTAACATCGGACTGCCGAATACCGGCCCGGTCTTCTACAGTAATGTCGGAACTACTGAGTGCGGCAGCAATAACTGTAACTTCGGTAGAGGAATCGGCCGGGTTGGTCAAATAAGCGTCGCTGGATTCAGTCCCATCGGCGTTGATACAAATTTTTTCCCACAGCGACGTGTCAACAACACCTACCAGATCGCGGACACCCTGGGCTATCGCGCGGGAAATCACAGCCTGGCTTTTGGCGAGGATATTCGCCGCGTCGAACTTAATAGCGATTTGCCACGTAACTCGAGAACACTCTTGAGCTTCAACGGGTCGCCGGAATTGGACTTCTTTGGCGCCAATCTCTTTACCGGCAACTTCCTTACGGGAGCTGACCTCGCTGCGGCGGGAGCCCCAAGCGGCGCCTTCCTGTCTTTGGCCAGGACTGGTTCGGCCATCGGCCTGCGCTATTACCAATACAACTTCTTTGGCCAGGACGAATGGCGCATTCGTAAAAATCTAACTCTGAACTTCGGGTTGCGTTACGAGTACAACACACCGCCGAAAGAACGCTCCAATCTTATCGAAAGAACCTTCTCGGATCCGTTGTTGAATAATCCCAATGTTGCCGATCTGCGAACCTTCATCGCGGGTCGGACCCAGATATTCGAATCGGATAAGAACAACTTCGAACCGCGCTTTGGCCTGGCTTGGTCTCCAAACTGGTTTGGACAAGACCACAGCACCGTCATTCGCGCCGGATTCGGCGTTTTCCACGATCAGATCCTGGGCGCGGTGGTCAGCCAATCCCGGAATGTCTTTCCGAATTTCATTACTGTTAATACCGGCGGCTTTAATGACGGATTCCAGTTCGATTTCTTTAATCCGGCCCGCGGCGGCATTATTACCGGCGGCGTCTTCGCCCCGCTGGTGCAGCCCGGCACGCTGAACACTTTCAATCCAAATCTTACCGTCGCTCAGGTATTGAACGTTTTCGCGAGCGGCGCTAATTTCCCCAATCCTGTTTCGATCACTTTGCCAGAGCGGAACATCAAGACACCCTCTGCTGAGCAGTACTCGGTAACCTTCGAACAGCAGATTAATTCCAACATGCTCATTTCGGCGGCTTACATTGGCACGCGGGGACACAATTTACTGCGCGGTTCAACTCCTAACCTCGGCCCTAATAACATTCTTATCGCATTCGATGCGGGGGCCTTGAACGGTTATGGCGTTGATGAGCCTATCCTGGTTGGACTCGCAATCGCTCCTGGCTCAACTACTACTACTAATTTTGATCGGCCCAACCCAAACATCGGACCGGTCTATATCTATGAGAGTGGCGGCCGGTCTCATTACAACGCTTTTCAGGTCCAGTTTAGTGGGCGATTCCGTCGTGGCCTCCAATATCAGGCTAATTACACTTTCGGAGAAGCGAGAGACGATGCCTCGGATATGTTCGACCTGGCCGGCGCACCAGCGTTGCCGCAGAATAGTCTGACGCGCGCGGGCGAATTTGGATACTCCAGCTTCGATGCGCGACACCGCGTTGCCTACAATCTCATCTACGACTTTCCGAAGAGCAGCAACTGGCTCCTTGACGGGCTGCAAATTGCCACAACCGGTTCTTTCCAGACTGGACCACCGTTTACGGTCAATAGCATTTATGACGTCAACCTAGATGGGAACCTGACAGACCGCCTGAACTCAGCCCAGGGCATTGTCATAACCGGAGACCGCCGCCAGCCCATTGCTATATCGTCTGGAATTAATCCGCAAACTCTGCTCGCCGCGGTCGGCAGGGATGGATCGCTGGGACGAAACACCTTCCGGGCTGGAAACATTTTGAATATGGACTTGGCGGTGGTGAAGAATTTTTCGTTCTCAGAAAACCGTCGGCTGGTTTTCCGGATGGACGTCTTCAACTTCATAAATCGCGCAAACTTTGGGATCCCGGTGCGCTTCCTGGAAGCGCCGAGTTTCGGCCAGGCCACCGGTACCGTTACGCCCGGACGGCGGGTCCAATTTGGATTGAAGTTTGGTTTCTAACGTTCGGAGAAGTTTTCGACGCAACCAGCGCATTAACAACTCGGTGCGAGCTGTGCTAATCTCCGAAGAAATAGCACGGCTCGCGCCGCTTCCTTTGTGGCGCACGTCTCTCCAACCCTCGTGCTTTTATACAGAGATGCAATACATGCAGACCCGAATCAGATTAGTTGTCGCAAGCCTGATTCTCTTGTTCGGTTTGTTTAGCGTGGCAGCGGGACAGCGAACGGGAAGCGCGGGTACCGTGTCGGACAAACCCAGGCCGAAACCGGCTGAGCCGACCCGCACGAGAAATGACGCGCCGGCAAGGGTCGAAACCCGTTACGTAGTCAAGACAGTCACCCCGACAACCGGGCAGCTTTTTGTCGCCACAGATCCCCCGGGAGCTGTGATTCTACTGGAACCGGTTGACCCAAGAAATAAAGACTCACGACAGGCTCAGGTTCCGGAAGACCGGCGCGACTGGGTTTTTAATGACCTAAAGC
>JBBPID010000057.1:0-34802 GCA_038040505.1 Acidobacteriota bacterium
GATTCTGTAGCTGACACTTCACAGGAAGACGATGAATCGCCTTGTCCTAAGCCCGAGACCTCTGCCGCCAGCCTGCTGCGTCAGGATCCACGCCAGGCCTTGCCGCAAAACACTCTGACCAGCCAAGTGCCGGGCGACGCTAAAAAACTCGAGTGGCAATCTCGTTACGACTTGTTTGCTAGTTTGGCTGATGACCTTCACTACGTTGTCGAGATCGACAATCGTGGGCGAGCTCGCCTGCGCTTCGGTGATGGCGAAATGGGACGCGCGCCCATCGCCGGCGAATCCTTCCGCGCCAAATATCGAGTGGGCAACGGTCTCGCGGGTAACGTTGGCGCCGAGGCCATCTCACACATTGTGTTGAAGAACAAACTCAGCGGAATCGAATTGTTGCCTCGCAATCCAATATCGGCAACGGGCGGCACCGAACCCGAGACTATGGACCAGGTCCGTCTCTTTGCGCCTTATGCTTTTCGTTACAACATTCAACGCGCGATCACGGCCGAAGATTACGCGGCCCTGGCTAAACGCCATCCGCGCGTGCAACAAGCAACGGCGGTGCTTCGCTGGACCGGCGCCTGGTATGAAGTAGACGTAGCGATCGATCCGAAGGCTCAGGCTGAGGCGCCGGAAAAACTGCTGGCAGAAATCGAATGCCTGCTCCGTCCGTTTCGCCGGATTGGTCACGATGTAAGAGTGAGGGCGGCCACGTATGTGCCGATCGACTTAGAACTGACAGTCTGCGTCAAACCTGATTATCTAACCGGGCATGTCAAGGCTGAGTTGATCGATCTCTTCAGCACGCGGACGTTGCCCGACGGTCTCGGCTTTTTCCATCCCGACAACTTGACTTTCGGCTCCGGAATAATGGTCAGCAAGTTGGTTGCGCTCGCGCAATCAGTGACCGGCGTTGAAAACGTGATCGTGACCAGATTGCGGCGCTATCGCGAGGCGGCCGGCCGGGAACTTGCCGACGGAATCTTGCGGCTCGGTCCACTTGAAATCGCGCGGTTGGACAACGATCGAAACTCCCCTGAAAACGGCACGCTCGCTTTTCAGATGAACGGGGGACGATGAACCTCATGAGAAAATCGAACCAAGATAGTGCGACTTGCAGCTGCTGTGAGGGCGTTGATGTGCTCACGCCGATCTCTATCTTTAATCGTCCGGGGCTTGATGTGATTGCATACCGGACCGGAACGCATGGCAGTTTTTTGGAAACCATGAAAGCGCGTCTTTCCAGCAGCGCCTTCCCTCGGCTCGCCGCATTAACCACACGCGAAAGTCGCGACGCTTCCATCGCCTTGCTTGATGCCTGGGCCACTGCCGCTGACATACTGACTTTCTACCAGGAACGGATCGCAAATGAAGGTTACCTCGGCACCGCGACCGAGCGGCGTTCGATTCTCGAGTTGGCGCGTCTGGTTGGCTATCGCCTACGCCCGGGTTTGTCAGCGAGTGTTTACTTGGCCTATACGCTCGAGCCGACTCAGGACACGACCGTTATTGAAATCGGCAACAAAGCTCAAAGTATTCCCGGTCCTAATGAAAAGCCCCAGGTCTTTGAAACGGCAGAAAAACTGATCGCCTACTCCGGCTTAAACTTGATGAAACCGCGAGTGACTCAGCCGCAACTTTTTTCCGTGAATCAGCTGGAAGCAGTCACGCTTGTACTCAAAGGGGCCTCGGTCAATCTGCGAATTAATGACGGGGTGCTGTTGCAGTTCACCATGCTGAATCCGGTCCAGTTACAAACGGCTTTTTATCGTGTCGCGGACGTCACGTTAGTACCAGATCTGGATCTCACCATTGTCAAACTGAACCTCCATGGATTCCCTCCGATATTCATGGGTACCGCAGTCAACCTCTCGGCTGAGACTTTTAACGCTGTAAAGGATTTGGCGAAGTATTTGGAAGTCGCAGCCTTTGGTTTGTCACCTACGTCCAAGATTGTTGAGAAAGTCGGTAATCGCTTAAAGACTATGATCGACATCGTCGAAGGGACGGGAACTGATACGGTCAAGCTAATGGCAATCAACACGGAAGTGAAAACGATGTTCCCGTATTTGACGAGCCAGTATGCTTTGGCGTTCGGTCACGGCTGGGACAACATCGCGTCATGGCTTGCCGAAATCATTACCGACCTCGGCGCGATAAAGAAGTTGCTAGCGGTTTCGCTCAACTCACCTGAGGGGTCTACCGTAAATGTTATTACGCACGATCCAGTTCCTCCAGGTCTGCCTTCCTTCGCTGAATTGTTCAAGCCCTTCAAACTGCCGCAATCGCTTCAACCCACAGGCGAGGCGCGCCTGAACCGGCCCATTCCCGAGATCTATGGACCGCGCTCTGAATTTGTCGCGCAGATGTATGCCGCTATCCAGCCGCAAGCCGCGCCTTTTGTCGAGGCGGTTTTATCTAACGCGAGCCTGATTGAGATACCCACACCCTCCGAGAAAGCCGAAGGCGTGATCGAATTGACTAAGAGCCAGGCGCTGCGAATAAGAACATTTCTGGCTGGTCACAACCTGCCGCTAATCGTCCAGAACACGCAAACCGGAGGACCCACAACCGCTATACCTGTGTCACCGCCTAACCTTGGCGCGTACCTTATCGCTCTTACAGCCGCAGGCTTTTCCGCGGCAGAAAGCGAATTAAAGGTTATTGCGTTGGACGCCGAATACCCCCAGATTAAAGTTGGTAGCCAGGTCGCAATTGAACGTCCTACCCTCAATGCAAATGGAGAGCAGACAGGCACAACAACTCACGTTCACACTGTCAACGGAGCGCGTGCCGCTCAAATTACTTTTTCAAACGTTCCGTTCACCTGCACGGTTCTAACTCTGGCTACAGCTTGGTTATCTCCGCCCGAGTCCAGCGCCTTACAAAGTAATGCCGTGGTGCGCAACACCACTGTTTATGCCCAGAGCGAAGACCTGTCGCTGGTTGAAACTGAGATCACGGCTGACCTGGGCTTCTCCGAGAATGATCCCGATCCCATAATCGAGCTTGACGGTCTCTATTCAAACCTCGAGCCTGGCCGCTGGACCATTATCGCGGGTGAACGCGTTGTAATCGACAGGAACAACAAGAGCATCAACACCGGTGTACAGGTAAGCGAGCTGGTGATGGTCGCTTCAGTTGCGCACGAAGCGAAAACGCTGGTGAACGGAGCGCCAGTTGAGGTCAAGGGCGAAAAACTACACACGTTTCTCCATCCCGCGCAGCGTCCCGCCTATCGTTACCGGCGCAATACGGTGAAGATCTATGGCAACGTAGTTCGCGCCACTCATGGCGAAACACGCGACGAGGTGCTTGGCAGCGGCGATGGCAGCAAGGAGTTGCAGTCCTTCCAGTTGCGCCAGCCACCGCTCACTTACCTTGCCGCGCCTAATCCTTCCGGGACGGAGAGCACTCTCAAAGTTCGTGTCAACAATGTCCGCTGGCGCGAGGCACACAATCTCTTCGTATTGTCTTCAAACGATCGGAAATACATTACCAAGATCAACGACGACGGCAAGACGACGGTGATCTACGGCGACGGGGAACACGGCGCGCGGCTGCCAACCGGAATTGAAAACATTCAGGCAGTTTACCGTCAGGGTTTGGGAAAAGGCGGTAATGTCAAGGCGGATCAAATCAAACTGCCGCTAACCAAGCCACTGGGCGTCAAGGGTGTAAACAACCCGCTTCCTGCCAGCGGCGGCGTAGATAAAGAAACTCGCGATCAGGCTCGAATCAATGCGCCGATCGCCGTGCTGGCGTTGGATCGATTGGTGGCTGTTCAGGACTACGCTGACTTTGCGCGTACCTTCGCCGGGATCGCCAAGGCCAACGCTAAACGGCTTTCAGACGGTGTACGTGAAGTCGTGCACCTCACTATCGCCGGAGCTGGAAACATTCCAATCGATGTTACTTCCGACCTCTATCGCAATCTGCTAGCTGCCCTCGGGCGTTTCGGCGACCCGCTGCAGCCGCTGCAGGTCGAATCGTTCGATCGTGTCCTATTAGTAGTAAGCGCCAAAGTCAGCCTCGATCCGGATTACCTGTGGGAAAGCGTGAATGAGAAAATGCGCGCGAGCTTATTGAATAAGCTCGGCTTTGACAGCCGCGAGTTGGGCCAGGACGTGACGCTAAGCGAAGTGCTGAGCCTGATGCAAGCTGTTCCCGGTGTCAATTATGTTGACTTCGAAATATTGGATTCGGTGAGTGAAGAGAAGCTCAACGATTCCAACTTTGGAGCTAAGTTGACCTTGAACCCGCGAGTCAATGCCGCGCTGGCCAGAATGAACGCCGCGAAGGACGACATCTTACCTGCGGAACTGCTTTTCCTTAGTGCGGAAGCCGCCGATACCTTGATTCTCGAGGAGGTTGCAGAATGAACGCCACCACTGACGAGACCACTCTGACTTTGGATCGGCTCTACAGTTTGCTGCCGGTGGTTTACCGCCAGCGCGACGAGGAACTGGGCGGGCCGTTGCGCGATCTGTTGCGAGTAATCAACGAACAAGTCAACGTGGTTGAAGACGACATATCTCAGCTTTACGAGAACTGGTTTATAGAAACCTGTCAGGACTGGGCCGTCCCCTACATCAGTGAGCTTATTGGCTACACACCGGTTCATGAAGCAGGCGAGCCGGGCCAGGCTGCCACCACTCAGGAGCAGTTGCGCAATAGAATCCTGATTCCGCGCCGCGAAGTTGCGAGAACAATTCAATCGCGTCGTCGACGCGGGACCTTGGCGTTGCTGGAAGAGGTGGCCCGCGATACCGCCGGTTGGCCATCGCGAGCAGTGGAATTTTTCCGGCTCTTGAGCGTTACTCAGGCGAGCAACTCCTCAAGTCACTCGCGTGGCCGCTTAGCCAACCTGCGGAAAATGCCCGAGCTTGACTTGCTCGGCGGTCCATTCGACAAGCACGCGCATTTCGTCGACGTGCGGCGCATAATTTCAACTCATGCTATTGGCCGCTACAACCTGACGAGTGTGGGATTGTTTGTCTGGAGATTGAACGAGTATCCAGTCACCATGAGCCAATCCGCTTGTCTCGAAGAAGACGGATTGCCTTTCGCCTACACCTTTAGTTTTCTGGGTAATGACGCGCCGCTGTTCGCGCGCACTCAGCCGGAAGTTGATTCAACGCACATTGCTGATGAGTCGAACCTGCCGGTGCCGATTCGCCGGCTCGCCTTCGAGCGAAATTTGAGCCGCTATTATGGCGACGGTAAGAGCTTGCAAATCTGGAGCGGTGTGACTGAGGACGACGGCAGTCTCTCAATTAAGCCAATTCCAATCAAACGAATCATCGCTTCCGATCTGAGTGACTGGAATAGCTATCGTACGCCGGAAGGCAGCGTCGCGGTTGATCCGCAATTGGGCCGCATTGCTTTTCATCCTGATGAATCGCCTACCGGCGTATGGGCTTCATATTACTACGGCTTCAGCGCCGACATCGGTGGCGGCGAATACAATCGTCTCTTGCGTCAGCCGGGTCAGACAGGGCTGTTCACCGAGTTTGACTTCAAAGATTTGGTGAGCTTGCTCAAGCAATTCAAAACACCAGCCAGCCCACTAAATCTCTATCTTACCGATCGGTTCTCGATCGAGACGAAGCAGTTGTTGGCTGACTACGACGGCTCCGATCAGATTCCGGATAAGGTCCGAAAGCTACTGGTTGCAGCCTTGATCGAAGAGTTGAATCGAGAGCTTTTCAACGAGAAGCTTTACGATGAAAAACGTTTCGCCGGAATCAGTTTGAATGATGAGCTTACTCATATGATCGCCCGTTTGCTCGAAGGCAAACTGCGACGCGCTGAACTGGGCCGTCTCAATCGATTGCTACTTGAGCTCGCTTATAAAAAGGAAGTCGCCGAGTATCTTCGGCTCTACCGGGTCGGTGAAGGCCAGGCATTCGCCAACATCGAGAAAGCGCTCGCGCAGCGCAGCAAAGACGCGCCGCGCAACGCGATCATCGAGATTACCGACAATGGCGTCTACTCCGAGCCGCTGGATATCAGGATTGAACGCGGGCAAAGTTTGCAAATCCGCGCCGCTGACCGCAAACGTCCAATCATCTACCTTCACGAGCAATTCAAAAACCGTCCCGAGTGGCTGGCGGTCAAGAGCAAGACCGGCGGCTGCTTCACTCTGGATGGAATCATGGTGACCGGAAGAAGCATGCGAGTCGAAGGCGCAGTGGAACAGGTGCAAATTCGACACTGTACGTTCGTGCCCGGTTGGGGAATTGGGCCAGGCTGCGATCCCAAAAGGCCGGCGAAACCAAGCCTGGAATTCTACAAGACTGACTGCCGCGTAAAGATCGAGCACAGCATCGTGGGTTCGATTCAAGTCTTGAAGGACGAAATTCGCACCGACCCGCTCGAAATCAATGTCAGTGACAGTGTGATTGACGCCACCAGCGACGAACGTGAAGCGCTCGGCGCGCCAAACTGGCCGCGCGCTCATGCTGTGCTAACCATCCTTCGCAGCACCGTCATCGGCCAGGTGCAAACCAACTCCATTGGGTTGGCCTCCGATTGCATATTCACCGGAACGATCACGGTCACGCGCAGGCAAATCGGTTGTATGCGGTTCTGCTATGTTCCGCTTGATTCCTACACACCGCGCCGCTACCACTGCCAGCCTGATCTGGTGGAAGCAGCCGCCAAAAAGAAGTTTGAGAAACCGGCGCAGGCGCAACAGCAACTTCAATTGGTGCGCAGCGAAAGAATTCGCGTCGAACCACAATTCAATAGCAAACGCTATGGCCGACCGGAGTACTGCCAGTTGGCAACGGCCTGCGCGCCCGAAATCACCGGTGGCGCCAGCGATGAATCGGAGATGGGTGTCTTCCACGATCTATTTCAACCACAGCGAGCCGCGAATCTGCGCGTGCGGCTGAGTGAATTTATGCCTTCCGGATCAGAGGCGGGCATCATCCTCGCGAGTTAGGAGAAAAGCACATGAACGGCGATATCTCACGAATCACCTTTAATGCTCTGAACCATTACACCAGCGTCGTCCTGCAACAGGGCCGCGTGCAAATGGATGCCGACGGAAATGAGCAGACAGCAATCCTGTTGCATTACCTGCGGGGTCTCGCTGCGGATCTCATCGGGCAGCACGGCGGGCCCGATGATTTGTTCGACGACCCAGCGACAAAAGCCACAATGCTGTCAAGAAACTGCGGCTTCGGCATTATCGCGGCGAAAAAATCCGGGAATAACACTGCCGTTTTCCCCTCGGTTGGGATGCTCCCAAGCGAGCGGGCTATGCTGGATGCGAGGATAAGCAATAACCGGGTCCCGCTTGTAATTACCGGAGGCCACTACTACGTTGATGGCTTACTCTGCGAAAGCGAAGATTCCTGGCCATACTCCCAACAACCATATCTGGAGCGCGCGAATGACGAAGAACTCAGAAAACTGAATGGCGTCTTCCTTCTTTACCTCGACGTCTGGGAACGTCTCATTACATCTCTGGAAGATCCTGCGACTCGCGACGTGGCCCTTGGCGGAGCAGATACAGCGGCGCGTACGCGATTGACCTGGCAGGTAAGAGTCTGGCCCCGGGATCTTCCAGGGCCGCCCCCTAACACGTGCGCCACGTTCAACAGAATTTGGTCGCAACAAATTCTGCCTGAGCTTCAGGCTAAGAATCGCGGTCGTCTAAGTGCGAAAGCCAAAGAAGGTGGTCCAGCCGCTGACGCGAATCCCTGTACCACCTCTCCGGAAGCGCGCTACCGCGGAATGGAGAATCAACTGTATCGCGTCGAAGTCCATCAGGGTGGCCCGGCATTGGATACGACGGGCTCTAATCAAGATGAAGCGGCAACTTTCAAGTGGTCGCGCGATAACGCTACCGTTGTCGCGACGTTGAAACGAAGGGATGGCGACCGTCTGATCGTCAATGGTTTGCGCGACTTCTCGCGTTGGTTTACACCGGGCAACTGGGTGGAAATCACTCATGATGCGTTGGAGCTGCAGGGCCTGCCCGGGACATTGGTGAGATTAGCCAGAGTTGACGGCGAAACCCTGACGATAGATCCCTACACCACCTCGGGAACGATTTATGAGCCTAATACCAAGTTTGCCAATCTGTCGATGACCAATTTGAAAGTGCGTCGCTGGGATCAAAAGCAACCGGAAGAAGGCTTGCTCAAAGAGGGTGCTCTACCAATCGAAGAGGATGAATGGATCGAACTGGAAGACGGAGTCGTAGTTAAGTTTGAGCCGGGCCCGCCCGCATCGCAATATCGCACCGGCGATTACTGGTTAATTCCCGCGCGTGTGTCAACTGGCGACGTTGAGTGGCCCCACACTCTTGAACTTGATAATGCCGGTAAAATGATTAGACAACCTAAGTCATTACCGCCGCACGGTGTCGATCATCATTACGCGCCGCTGGCGGTCGCAACGCTCGACAACGGCATGCCCAGCGCTATTGTGGATCTGCGTCATAAGTTTCAGCCGCTGGGCGTTTGCTAATACCGGCAGCGCCCACAGCGGGCCTCGCGTGTGTGCTCACTGCTCTGGGAGTTAGACCTTGTGACTTCCTGCCGAGTTGTAGGATTCTGATGACCGAAGGCTTATTAAAGGAACGTCCGGGCTGTTTGAGTAATTACAACCTAATACGGTCGAGGCTTACCCATAGTCGTGAGCAGTATGATCCGTTATGGCGAAGGCAAGCTTACTCGCGCTCAGGAAGGAATGGAAAACGTCCGAAAATTCTTGGGGGCTGCAACCATATAAAGTGCAAAGGCTTAAGGTTCTTGCCGGAACGGCGATTCATAACGCCGAGGTCGGCGGTTCGATCCCGCTCCCGCAACGAATCTAGTCTGCCTCTCTGCGAGCATCACTGTCACTGTCTTTAATCGGCACCTCGATTGGGTGTTCAATCGGCTTGGCTCTTTCCGCACCAGTCAGCGAGACAGCTTCCTCAACTAGTTCGACTCATTCGAGTGCTTGCTGCCTGGAGCCAGAGCAGTCTTACGGGTTGGATCTAGAAGCGGCAGTATGTGTGAGGTCCTTTGATCTGCCGGCGAGCTTGGCAACAGTTGCAGCCAATTCGCGAAGCGCGACGGGCTTGGTCATGTGCACCTGGTAGCCCGCAGCATAGGCTTTCGACTCGTCCACGGGGCCAGCGTAACCGGTCAGAGCAACAGCGGGAATTGTCCCTCCGCCTTCCGGCGTGAGCGCGCGAATCTTCCGCATCAAATCGTAGCCATCTTCATCCGGCATGCCGATATCAGACACAATCACTTCCGGCTTCCATTTTTTGATCATTGTGCATGCCTCGACTGCAGATGTGCACGCCCTCACCTCTGCACCATAACGAGTAAGGGCGAGGATGATTAGGTCGCGTGTATCAGCCTGATCATCGACCGCAAGTATTCTCACCCCTTTCAGGGTGTCAGGTTCCAGATCCAAGCGCTGTTCTTCGGAGTCTTCTCGTTGACGCTCTTGCCCGGAAACGGGGAATTCGGGATTTCCGTCTGGAGACGCCAACAAAGAAGGCGTCACGGCCGATACTGCCAGGGTCGGGAGAGTAACCGTGAATCTCGCTCCACGACCTTCTCCCTCGCTTTCGGCACTGACACTACCACCATGCATCTCGGCAAGATTGCGAACGATTGACAGCCCCAGGCCGAGACCGCCGTGCGCCCTCTTTTCCGACCCATCCGCCTGTTGAAAGCGCTCGAAGACATAAGGTAAAAAGTCCGCGGGAATTCCTGCTCCTGTGTCGCTTATCACAACCGCAACGTGCCTGCCCGCGGACTTAGTTTGGACTTCGACTCTTCCCTCATCGGGCGTGAATTTAATCGCATTGGTTAGAAGATTCCAGAGCACCTGTTGGAGCCGCACGAATTCTCCTGCGACCAGCTCTGCGTTCGGATCGAGCGATGTGACGAGTTCGATACCTTTGGCGTCGGCTGCGGCACGAACCACGTCTACAGCCTGAGTGATCACATCCGCGAGATCGACCGGTTTCATGTCAAGCTTCAACTTGCCGCTGATGATGCGGGATACATCCAGCAGCTCGCTGATGATCGCTGTCTGCGCAGTCGCGTTGCGATCAATAGTTTGAATAGCGCGTTCTGTCTCACGTTGGTCCAGTTTCCCGTTCTTGAGCAAATGCGTCCAACCGACAATCGCATTTAGGGGCGTGCGCAGCTCGTGTGAAACAATAGCAAGGAATTCATCCTTCACACGGTTTGCCGTCTCGGCGTCAGCGCGCGCCGCCTTCTCCTTATCCATGAGGTTCTTAAGTTCTTCCTCCGTCTGCTTGCGCTCGGTGATGTCGTAAAAGCAATTGATTGCTCCAGTGACTTCTCCCCGCTCGTTCTTCAGCGGGCGGATGTTTACCAGGACGGTGATGTGCGAGCCGTCGGGCCGTTCGATGAGCACTTCGCCGTTATAGACTGCAGACACTTTGCCCGAGACCACCTCCGCCATTGGACACTGGTCGTGGGGCATGAAACTGCCGTCCGGCCGGAACATTTTGAACGAGCCGCAAAACCGCGGGTCAGTATCCCCCAACGCTGGCTCTCGGCCCCACAGTTCGGCGGCGTGACGGTTGAAGTTCAGAATCACGCCCGAGGCATCAATGGTATAGACAGCCATGGGACTCAGGTCGAACAAGGTGCGATAGAGTTCTTCATTCTCGCGCAACGCTTCCTCGGCGAGCTTGCGCTCCGTAATGTTCTCAATAACCAGAAGAATTCGTTCGGCGGTGCCGTCCTTTCTCTCCAATCGTGCCGCGTTCAGCAGCATCGTTTGCGGGCCGACAGTTTCGAATGTGTGCGTTACTTCAAAGCCTGTGAAGACGGTTTTTTGGGGAAGAATTTCTTCAAGCAACTCGCGTAAAGCAGGAATATTCCACTGCCGATCGCCAATCTCGTAAATTAAGCGGCCTTCTGTCTCCTGCTGCGCGACTTTGAAGGTCCGGTAAAAGGATTCGTTAGCTCTCTCTATACGCAGCTTGTCGTCGAGGACTAAAAGCGGGTGTGGGACAGTCCTAATGATAGCTTGAGCATAATTGCGCTCGTCGCGAATTTGTTGCTCGATCTTTTTCAGATCTGTTATATCCACGAGCACAAGCACCGCGCCGTCAATCTTGTTGTCGATCGTGACGTAAGGCCGCACCCGGAGCGAATAGATGCGGCCATTCTTGCCCTGCACTTCTTTTTCACGCGTGCTAATCGTCTTAATGACTTCAGCGATGGTCTCTTCCAATGCCGGAAAATCAAGATCTGTCTTAATGCGATTGATAGGCCGGCCAATGTCCGTTGCGAGGAGGTTAAGCTCTTTTTCCGCCTTCGGAGTGAAACGCCGAATGGTGAGGTCGCGTCCTAAAACCACAATCGACAGATTGACGCTCTCGTGCAGATTATTCAGATCGCTGTTCAGGCGGTTTAGTTCCTGATTACGATTCTGCATCTCCTCGTTGACAGTGATCAGCTCCTCATTGGTAGACTCAAGTTCCTCCTTCGAGGTTTCCAGCTCTTCATTGATGCTCTGCAACTCTTCATTCGCCGACTGCACCTCTTCGTTGGACGCTTGCAGTTCCTCGGTTGCGGCTTCATGCTCTTCCTGAATCGTTTGGAGATACTCACGAGTTTCAGCTAACTCGTTTTTGAGTTCGGCGATCTCGCTCTGATTTTGTAGCCGCAGGGCTTGTCCCCGTCCGCGTTTGTCGGGTGAAGGGCGGGCAGTTTCAACCGAAGAGTGGGCAGGGACAAGCCCTGCTCCTGCTGACTCAAAAAGAATCAGGAAGTTACGATCTTTTACGTTCTTTAGTGGGATTACTTCCAGGCTCACGTACTTGACCAGACCGTTCTGATCAAGTTGGACATTCTCCCTTTTTACTCGCTGATTCTCTTTCTTTGCCTTGTTGATGGCCGAACGCAACGGCAGCATCAACCCTTCACGGGCCATCTTCAGGAGATTGAAACTGGCCCGGCCGGGAGCCGGTGAAAGATAAGGACTGGTCATTCCGCGAAACTGCAAAACTTCGAGGTCGCCATTGATAAGGACGCCTGCCGGAGCATATTTGCTCAGCGTAATCCGATCGGCCTCTTTCTGCGCGTCCAGTTCCAGACCTTCACGGGAAGCTAACGGCTGGATTGGGGGGGCAGGTCTATTGCTTGCTCCATCGCGCGACTGCAGCGGTACGCCAAATCGACGACTGGCGGCAGGCTTCTTGGAATAGACCTTGTGCTTTTTATCGACGGTAGCAAACAGGTCAGTGTTTGCTCCGACCGTTTCCGACGCGCCGAGAAAAAGAAAGCCATTGGGCTTAAGCGCATAGTGAAACGTCGGAATGATCTTTTTTTGCAACGCTGGTTCAAGATAGATCATCAGGTTGCGGCAACTAATTAGATCCATGCGCGAGAAGGGTGGATCCGAGATCAGGTTTTGGCGCGCGAAGACACACATTTCGCGGATTGACTTGCTGATGCGATAGCCGCCGTCTTCCTGGGCGAAGAACCGCCTCAATCTGTCAGGCGAGAGGTCCTGCACCAGGTTTTTTGCGTAAAGTCCGGCGCGAGCTTTTCCCAGCAAGCCATCGTTCAGATCGGTTGCAAATATCTGCAGCGGGAGATTGCTGTTTGCCTTCCCGGCAAATTCCAGATATGCCATGGCAATCGAGTAAGCTTCCTGGCCCGTCGAGCACCCTAAGACCCAAACGCGCGTCGTATCATTCGATGACCTATGCTTCAGAAGCTTGGGGAAAACGCTTCGCTTTAGTACTTCAAAGGCTTCTGGATTGCGGAAAAAACCAGTGACGCCAATCAGCAGATCCTGGTACAGGGCATCTAGTTCCTCCGCGTCGCCTTTTAAATGGCGTAGGTACTCATCGAGGGTCTTTGCTTTACCCAGCACCATGCGCCGACCGATGCGCCGGTTGATCGTGTTCGGCTTGTAGAGCGAGAAGTCAACGCCAGTGCTGGTCCGAAGCAATGAGAGGATCTTATTGGTAGGATCTTGCTTTGCCCGCGGTTTAGTCTTGCCCGCCTCCGGCGAATCCGGTAACCCTTCTTCCAAATCGTCCGAGTCAATCGGTCCATCGTGCAAGTTCTTAGCAACGTATGGATGAGCGGAAATGCGCGCCAGTTCTCTTGCAATCCCTTCGGGCGAAAGAACAAAGTCGATGCACCCGGCGGCGATCGCACTGTGTGGCATGCTGTCGTACTTTGCTGAATCGTCCTGCGCGAAGGTGATGCCGCCCTCGGCCTTAACCACTTCACAGCCCAGCGTGCCGTCTGAGGCAGTGCCTGAGAGAATCACGCCGATAGCACTTTCCTGCTGGTCTTCAGCTAGCGAATGAAAGAAATGATCGATGGGGCGATGCATGCCATCCGTTTTCTTTCTGGGCTGAAGCTTCAAGACGCCTTCGTCGATCGTGAGACTGGTGTTGGGCGGAATAATGTTGACTTGGTTCGGTTGGACGCGAGTGTTGTTGGTCACCTCGCGCACCGGCATTTTCGTCGTTTTTGATAGGAGGTTAGTAAGCGCACTCTCATGGACCGGATCGAGATGTTGGACCAGTACAAAACACATCCCGGTATCTACCGGCAGGTGTTGCAACAACCGAGTGAATGCTTCGAGCCCTCCGGCTGAAGCTCCAATTCCAACTACTGGAAACGAGACTGCATCGGCCTTTAGTGACTCGCTATCGGCCTTCTGGCCCCCTGGCAGGCATGCGCGTTGGATCAGACTTGAGTGGAGACGAAGATTTTTTGGCCGGCGGCCTCTTCTTAGACCTTGGCCTTTTCTCTCTGACCATAATGGGAATCTCCGCCACCGGAGTTGCGATTGAGGGGAACAGCTCAGAGGGAATTGCAACTAAGCAAACCGGGCCAAGTTTTCTTCGGTTGCGCACCCATCTTGCCCCAAAAGACTGGCTCCAGGCAAGCCTAAGCTCTTAAACCGCATCGGGATGGCTGCCACCTCAACATTTGAGACTGGAATCTCAAGCCTTTCTCTTCGTGCATTTAATCCCACCCCTGGATTCTTTATGATTTGGTGATGATTCCCGCATGGGGCTACCGCTGCTGACGCATCAACGCGGTTTGCCCCAGCAATTGGAAATAAATTGCGCGACGCAACGGAGTTAACTCCGTTGCTGCTGGTCCAGGCTCAAACAAGGTTTAGTTGTAAATTATTGAAATGATTGGTGCCGAGGGTGGGGGTCGAACCCACACGACCTTCCGGTCAACGGATTTTAAGTCCTAATTCGCCCACTACACCAGGTCTCACCAGCCACAATAAACCAATATTTAGCGGAATAGTTAACCGTCAAAGTCAGGTACGTCTAGGCACAATCAAAATGGGATCCCGTCATCTTCGCGTCATCTGACCAACAAAACCATACCGAGTCCGAGCCCTGCCCCTCGAACTGAGTGATGATAGCCGGACTGCGTTGGGGGGGCGCCCCGCTTACTTCATCTGGCGCAAACGAAGCAAAAGGCGAGTGACCTCGGGGCAGGTCTGACCATCAGTCTTCCGATCTTTAGTATCAAAGACTTTAAGAGAACCGCGGCCTGTTGTATTGTTCGTAGCCGAAATGGACTCAAGCGAGCTAAACGAACTCCTCAAAGAGACATCAGCGTTCTCGCTCCTTTCGGACGATGAGTTGGGGCGTTTCGGTAGGAACTTCGAGGTGGTGCATTACACCCTGGGCCAGAGTGTGGTCCGCGCCGGCGATCAATCAGATTCGTTCTATGTGGTCTATTCAGGTCGGGCCCGTGTCATTGGCGCCAGCGACAGCGGAGACGAGGTCACCGTCGGGACGCTAACCCGAGGCAACTCCTTTGGCGAGCAGGGGCTCTTGACTCGTTCGCCCCGCAATTTTACTGTGCGCGCGGCCAGTGACCTTGTCCTGCTTCGACTTTCCACCGACGACTTTGATCAACTGGTCAGCCAGCATCCGAACCTGCGCGAGTATTTCGATAAATATATTTCCGACATCTCGATCCGCAACTTCCTTAAACTCTGCACTGTATTTGCTCCTTTATCGTCGCAGGAAATCCGCAATTTGCTGGGGGCGATGAACGTAAAGGATTACGCAGTAAACCAGACGATCATCCGTGAAGGCGAAGCCGGGGACGCATTCTATCTGTTACGCAGCGGCAGTGCGCGGGTGATCAGGAAGAGCAACGGCCACCAGGTTCTGAAGGTATTGAAAGCCGGGGATTCTTTCGGTGAATTGGCGTTGCTCACTGATCAGCCGAGAGCCGCGACCATTATTACAGACGAACCATCGTCGGTTTTTTGTCTACAGAAGAGTGAATTCGATCGTATTGTTGCCGCCTCGCCAAAATTCAAAGACGCCCTCATCGCGGTCGCCTCAGGTTATGGCAGCGCTGCGGTGCGGGAAACGGACTCGTTTAGCGGAGCTACTATAGATACTGCAGAACTCGCCGAGGCATCGCAACCAGAAGACGCCGTCTATCGTGCACGGCGAAAGCGACGCTATCCGGCACTGCTCCAAATAAGCGAGACCGATTGCGCCGCCGCCTGCCTCTCGATGATTTTGCGTTATTACGGCAAGCACGTCAGCATTAATCGGCTGCGCGACCTGATAAGCGTGAGCCGTGAGGGTGCGTCGCTCTACGACATCGCCGAGGCGGCCGAGACATTAGGTTTTAACACGCGTGGCATTCGTGCTTCATTCGATCATCTCGAGAAGATTGAATTGCCGGCCATCGCGCACTGGGAAGGCTTCCACTACACGGTTTTGTATGAGGTCACAGTGGATCGCGTCGTACTGGCCGATCCAGCCATTGGCCTGCGGAAACTGTCGCGGGATGAGTTTGAAAAGGGCTGGAGCGGATATTTGCTGCTGCTGACTCCAACCGCGAAGATCGAGGATGTCGAAGAATCAAGAACTTCTTTCGGTCGGTTCCTGCCGCTACTCAAGCCTTACTACAGCTTGCTCTTCGAAATCTTTCTGGCATCGCTCCTCGTCCAGCTGTTTGGCCTGGCAACTCCAATCTTCACCCAGGTGATCCTGGACAAAGTTCTGGTGCACAAGAACACGTCCATGCTGAATGTGCTGCTGATCGGGATGCTGTTGATCGCGGTCTTTCAAGCTATTACGTCCTCGCTCAGGTATTACCTGCTGGTGCATACAACGCGACGCTTAGACATGCAGATGGTGGTCAATTTCTATCGACACATACTGACTTTGCCCATGCAGTTTTTTGAAGAACGCAAAGTTGGCGACATTCTCAAGCGATTCAACGAAAATGCGCGCATTCGTGATTTCCTGACCGGTCGCACCCTGGGCGTGGTTCTGGATTGTTTGATGATCTTCGTTTTCCTCGGCTTGATGTTCTACTACAACGTTAAGCTGACGCTGGTGGCCCTGCTTTTTATTCCTGGCTACATCATTCTCACGCTCGTGGTCACTCCGATTTTCAAGCGCCAGTTTCGCGAGGCGTTCATCAAAGGTGCCGAGGCAGATTCCCAGATGGTGGAATCCGTAACCGGAGTCGGCACAGTGAAAGCGACCGCGGCTGAAAGACGAATCCGCTGGAAGCTGGAAGGCCTGATTGTCAAATCGCTCAACGTCCAATTTCGGACCGCATTATGGGGCATGGGAACGATCTCGGTCGGCAATCTCCTGCAGATGTTGAATATTATTTTTCTTTTCTGGTATGGCGCCCACCTGGTAATCAACGGAGAGCTTTCGATCGGTCAACTGGTGGCTTTCAACCTGCTGGTTGGAAACATCACCCATCCCATCCTGAATGTGGTCGACCTATGGCGCGAGTTCCAGGAAATCAACATAGCATTCGAGCGTCTCAACGACGTTTTTGATGCGAAGCCCGAGGAAGACCCAGCGAAGCCAGGTCTAGTCAGGATGCCTTCGATCCGCGGGCATATCAAATTCGACAATCTCACGTTTCGGTATCCAACTCGCGCTGATAAAAATGCGCTGCAAAACATCAACCTCGAGATTCTGCCCGGCCAGACTGTAGCTCTGGTGGGGCGCAGCGGCTCAGGCAAGACAACTTTCGCGAATATGCTTCTAAGGCTTCACCAGCCGAACGAAGGACGCATTTCGATCGACGGTTACGACCTCCGCCAGGTATCAATCAACAGTTTGCGTGCGCAAATCGGTGTCGTGCCCCAGGATGTTTTTCTTTTCAGCGGCACCATCCGTGAAAATATCGCATTCGGTGATCCGGACGCGCCGCTGGAGCGGGTCGTCGGCGCGGCCATGCTGGCCGGCGCGCATGAATTCATCGGCGAATTACCGCTCGGTTACGAAACCAGGATCGGCGAGCGGGGCCAGAGTCTCTCTGGCGGTCAGAAGCAGCGCATCGCCATTGCGCGCGCGTTGTTCAAACAGCCTCGGGTTCTGATTTTTGACGAAGCCACCAGCGCTCTCGACAGTGAAAGTGAGCGCGCCATCCAGCAGAACCTCGATCAAATTCTCAAAGACCGCACCACCTTGATCATCGCGCACCGGCTCTCGACGGTGCGCAACGCCGATCGGATCGTCGTGATGGAGAAAGGGGCGATTGTCGAACAAGGAACTCACTACAGCCTGATGGAGCAGAAGGGGATGTACTACTACCTGAACAGCCAGCAACTGGAGACCTGAGACTCGCTTGAAACCGCCACGCGTTACTTTGCCAAAAATGACTGATCGCCTGTCCCTCGGCGAAACAGGCCTACGTGTCAGCCCTTTTTGTCTCGGCATGGTGCGTTCGGTCGAAACTGCCTGCGCGGCCTTTGACGCAGGCATCAACTTCTTTTTCCTGAGTGCCGATCTTCATTGGCCGGGATACGAATTAGCGCGGCGTGGCCTGGCGAAACTTTTGGCGCGTGGTCCTGAAATACGCGAGCAGATCGTTGTGGCGATAGTCAGTTATGTAACCCAACCGGAGTTTTGCGCTGGCGCGCTGCAGGAGGGCCTGGAGGCCGTCCCTGGTCTTAAATTTATCGATGTCGGAGTTATGGGCGGAGCTTATGCAGACGAATTTCTGACGCGGCTGGGAGTTTATCTGGAGATTCGCAGAGAGGGGCTGTTTGGCCTGAAGGCGCTGGGCACGACCTTTCACGACCGCGAGGCCGCGCTATTGGCGATCAACCACCATCTGGTTGACCTGGCTTTCATCCGTTACAACCCGGCGCACACGGGCGCGAAGTCAGATGTCTTTCCTTATCTCACCCAGTCGCGGACGTTGCTTTATAACTTCAAGAGCACTTTAGGTTTCATGCGCTCGAAAAGATATGCCCAACTCGGTCTAAATTATGATTACTGGCAGCCCGAGATCACAGACTACTATCGATTTGCGCTAACGCGGCCAGAGATCGACGGTCTGCTGTGTTCACCGACAACTCCGCGCGAGGTAAAAGATCTTTCAAGCGCGTTGGAAGCAGGGCCGCTCGATGAAGAGGAAGAGCAGTACCTCATAGATCTGGCGGCGCTGGATGAGGGGAGTGCCGTCTTAATCACTGACAACATGAAGAAAGTTTGAAATAGAAGCGCTTTCGCAGAAACGTCCGGCTTAGCAAAATTTTCGGTGCCGGCACAAAAGAATGTGGATATCGGGGCGTCACCCGTTGTATATTCTCGTCGTTTTCCAATCCCTTAACGGAGCTGACAGGACTGGTGCAGGGTGAACCAGTTTGGGCCTGTCCTATGGCGACGAAAAACACCGAGTTTGTTCTCTAAACGGAAGGAATCAAATTAATGGTCACAAAAAAAACCAGCAAGAAAGCGAGAAAAAAAGGGCGGGTCAAGACCCTTACTCTCAAGCGTGAGGGTATCAAAGATTTGAGCGGTAGCGAGAAAAAGAAAATCAAGGGCGGGGGCGGCATGTCGAGCAGCGTATTGCGTGGCACATAATCCCGCAGACACATAGCGACGAAAACAACCGAGTCTGTGCTCTAAACGGAAGGAATCGAACTAATGGCCACAAAAACAACCAGCAAGAAAGCAGGAAAGAAGGGCCGGGTTAAGACCCTTACTCTCAAGCGCCAAGCTATCAAAGATTTGAGTAGTAGCGAGAAAAAGAAAATTAAGGGAGGCGGCGGCGCCTCGGGCGGCGTATTGCGTGGCACATAATCCCGCCGACATATAAGACACTCGTGCCGGCAGGGTTATTCAAGTCGACCAGCAATCATTTTCGCTGACAAAGCCGGCGATGTTTTCCCATCACTTTTTGTTTCAAAGGGAGGGTGGTCACTAAGAACAAGGCAAGCAAGAAGGCGGCAAGGAAGGGCCGCGTCAAGACCCTTAAACTCAAGCGAGAAATTCTATTACTGTAAACGGGAGGAGTCTAAGTTAATGGTCACAAAGAAAACAGGCAAGAAAGCAGGGAAGAAGGGCCGCGTCAAGACCCTTAAACTCAAGCGCGAGGCGATCAAAGATTTGAGCGGTCGCGAGAAAAAGAAACTAAAGGGAGGAGGCGGCGTTTCAGGTGGCGTAGTCCAGAGCCGAGTTGTTTGACTACTGACAGACCGCACAGTTTTGGTCTGAGCTGCTCGATTTGAGTAACGCGTGGCGGAGGTGCGGATGTCGCCGCTAAGCGTGTGTGTATTTCTCTTCATTTTAAACGCGCGAAAGGAGAATAAAATGGTCACTAAGAAGGCTGGCAAGAAAAAAGGCAAGAAAGGCCGCGTGAAGACAATTCATCTCAAACGCGAAGCTATAAAGGATTTGAGCAGTCGAGATAAGAAGAAGGTCAAGGGAGGCGGCGGCGCCTTAGGTGGCGTAACCCAGAGCCGTGTTGTTTGACCGGTCCCTGGCCTGAACAGGTTTGATTGGGGCCGATTCCATTTGGAAACTGCAAGGCGAGCCACAGGGATCGCCGGTTAGTCTTGTTTAGAACTGCACGTCAATGGCTAAAAGAGAAATTAATGGTCACAAACAAGGCGAGCAAGAAAAAGGGCAAGAAAGGCCGCGTTAAGACCCTTACTCTCAAGCGCGAGGCTATCAAAGATTTGAGCGGTAGCGAGAAAAAGAAAATTAAGGGAGGCGGCGGCGCTCCGGGCAGCGTATTGCGTGGCACATAATCCCGCCGACATATAAGCCACTCGTGCCGGCAGGGTTATTCAAAGTCGACCAGTAATGATTTTCGCCGGCAAAGCCGGCGATGTTTCTCCATCACTTCGTTGTTTGAAAGTAGGAAAGATGGTCACCAAGAATCCTGCCAGTAAGAAGGCGGCAAGAAAGGGCCGTGTCAAGATATTTTCTTCGTTTGAAGTTCGAAAGGATAACACCAATGGTCGCTAAGAAGGCGGGCAAGAAAAAAGGTAAGGGGCAGGTTAAGATGCTTAAGCTGAAACGAGAGAGCATCAAGAATTTGAGCCGTTCCGAGAAGAAGAAAGTCAAAGGTGGCAGCGGCATCACATCTGGCGTGATACAGAGCAGAGTGGTTTGAGTATCGGCGCCATCTGAGATGGAGTCGTGATGAGTCGCGAACTGTAATTGGGGCCCGCGCCGAATGGGACTGATATGGAGTTATTGGCATCAGGTCTTTCTGTTTGCTACCCCTTGTCTTTCACCTTTTTCCACTTCGTTGAGAGGATGAGTTCATCTGATTCAGGAAGCCCACTCTTATCCAATTCGAATGTGCCTTCCTGAAAGACTAGTGAATCAATGACAGGGCGGCGATTCGATTGGTATCTCGCAATGTCAATATTAAAGATCAGCCGCATCCGCTTCTCGTGGTAGACCAGCGTGACCTCAGTCAAGTGCATTGTGCAAGTCTTGCTGTTGATAAACTCCAGGGCAGGGATTTTCTTTCCCTTTTCAAAGTCAACAGACTCCGGCCGGTAGAAAGATCGGCCATCCTCGGCGAGCGAGATTTCGCCAAGAAATGTATCGGCATCACCGATAGACTTGGGCAGTTGTTCCTGAACAGCCTTTAGTTCGGTCTCGCTCAGTAACTTCCCGTTTTCGTCGTGCACGAGATAACTAACCACGGCCGGATTACAAGACTGCGCCTGAGATAAGCTGGCAGACCCGCAAATCAGTAAGATGATTATCGAAATTCCGAGTCTCATATTAGTTCAGCGTCGACATCCTCCATACATGAGATGACGGCCAGTATAGAGTTTTTTGCAGCGTCTGTACATTTGATTGGACCGCGGCTTTGAGCTGTTCGGACATCCGCTTTAGTGTTCCCCGAAGGATTAATTGTGAAGTCAAAGAAACCCGGCGTATCTGCAAATAAAATTAAGTATGCTTCGGTGGGGGCTAACGCGCTTGCAGCTCGTGGCTTCAGTCCTTCTTCCAGCTTCTGGACGAATTTCATAAAGCGTCACTGGGGTCGAAAACCACTCATCATTAAAAATCCGTTTGCCGCGCCGGTAAGCACAACAGAGGAGGCCTTCGTGGCGCTGAGAAACGCCTGGGATAAGTTCGAGAAGGACGGCCCTCACGTCAAGTGGCAATTTTACAAAGGCGACGATGGCTTCCTGCTGGAAGGCTACAAAATCAGCGGCTATGTTCCCAGTATGAGTGACAAATCGCTGGGCGACTATGCGAAACGCATCAATACAAAGCTGAAAGGGGAATGCTTCGGGTTGGTGCTGCACGACCTGCAGGAATATCATCCGCAGTTTTACTTGCGCACGAGGGAATTTCTCAGCGGCCTGGCGGCGCAAGTCCGCGTTCGCTGGCGCGCGATGCCCGGATTGTTTGTTGGTAATTACGAGCAAACACCATTCGGTATTCATCAGGACCCCGCAAACGTCTTCGCCTTTGTCATAAAAGGCCGCCGGAGAATTTATCTTTGGCCCGAAGAATACTTTCGTGATTCATTTGATAGGGTACGAGAGGCAGATTTTGCGAAACTGCGACGCGACGCGACGATCCTGGAAGGAGAACCGGGTGACGTTCTCTACTGGCCTGGACGCTACTGGCACGTGGGCGAATCGCTGGGCGATTTGTCAATTGGCATCAGCGTGGCGCTGGTTCCGGTCCAGCTGTCCAGCTTTATTGTCGGCGCAATCAACAATCAAATTGGTGAGTTCCTGCACCCAACGCTCACCACTGATGGCGGTTTCCCACATGCTGCAACCGACGTCGAAGACAGTCCCGAAATGATCGCGGCAGCCACTAAGCGGGCAGTGAAACTCCTGAAGCGTGCCCGCGATGATTCCGATTTCCTCCAGTCGGTTCAGGTGGCCTGGCTGGACTACATGACCAGCGGCGGCAACGATCCGCCGCCTCCGCCTTTACCGCTGGAAACCCTGGATGACAATTGCCTCATCGGAGGCATACCGGAGATTCCGATCGTCTGGATAACTTCGGACAATCGAATCGTTTGCTCCGCCAACGGCAACTCAATCTTACTGCCGGCGGCACCGGCCATTATTGGGCTGCTCACAGAACTGAATGGAGGGGCGACGCTGAGAGTGAGAGACCTCATTAAAAAATATACCGGAGCCTCGCGTCGTGACGGCGTGCAATTCAAAGTAACGAAGGATGGCCTTCGCTTCCTGTTGTCGAAACTTTACAGCCTGCGTGCGATAAGCCTGCGAAACTAAAATTAGGGTCCAGTGATGCGAGCTTCCGTCGCCGAAGACACTTCCAGAACTTGACGCGTAAGTTCGACAAACCGCGCTGGGGAATTAATGTTCGCCTCGGAACTTACGCTGGTCGGCAGCGGATTCTTGGGGACGGCCAGGGATAAGTAAAGCTCATCCTCTTTATACATCAATCTCGCTGCCGTCATTTCGTCGAGAAAGTCTTCGACTTCTTCAGCACTGACTGCGGTGTTCCCCTCAGCTCGAAGAAGCTTCCAGACGTCCATGGCGGTAGCGCCCTCGTCGCAGGCAAGATAAATTCTCGCTTCTGTGTCACCCAATGAGTAGTCGTATTTATCCAGGCCGGGGCGGCGGTCGCGAATTAAGAGAAAGCCGGGTCCGCGGCGCGACTCCAGAACCCCATCGACGCTGAATTCGTTTTTCCAGTAGTCCACTTGCTCTCTCAATTTGGTCAGGTAATGGTTCGGATTGCGGCCGTCTTCGTGAGCGTAATCGAAAATATAGGCAAGATCGGTGCACGCTTTCTCGTCGCAGGGATATAAAAACCGGTAGAACCGCCGCGGTCCGAGTATTTTGAGCCCGAATTCGTGCGGCCTCTCAAAATGTGGGCTAAATCTCTCTACCTCAATCTGGGAGAAAAATTCCGGCGGCCGAAGATGCGTGAGCGACTTCACCAGGTCCGCCATGCGATCATATTCCTCGATCGGTTCGTGGGGAAAACCATAGAGAAAATTCCACTGGGCGTGAATTCCAAACTCTGAGCACCACTTAAGCAGCCGAATATTTTGCAATGCGGTCGCCCCTTTTTCCATCAGCTTGAGGATCGGCGTGCTGAAGCTTTCGATTCCAGTTTGTATCGTGATCACGCCTGATTGCCGCATCGCTCGGACGTGCTCTTTCTTCAAGTTAGCTTTGGTTTCATAGAAAAGCGTGAAGTCATATCCAGTATCCCGGAGCTTAGGCAAAACTTCGCGGAAATAGCGCATGTCGATGATGTTATCGACGGCGTAGAAGTTTAGTTGGCTGTATTTGCGAGCCAGGGACACTAATTCATCAATAAGCAGCTCGGGGCTCTTGCTGCGGAAAGCCATCGACGACCCATTTAGTCCACAAAAGGTGCAGTGCTTTTTGGCGCCCCACCAGCATCCTCGCGCGCTCTCGAACGGAATGACGAGATGCGGCCGGATCTCGGCACAAGAGTTACTGCGGCCGAGGCGCTCAAAAAACTCGTCGTAATTCGGCAGCGGTACTTCGTCCATCGGAATATCGCTGCTTTCTTGATCGATCACGACCCGCTGTCCATTCTTTCGGTAACAAAGGCCCGGTTGAGCGCGAACGCCACCGGTACAGAGGTCCTTGATCAATTGTGGCAACACCCGCTCAGCTTCGCCGCGTACGACGGTATCCACCCATGGAAACGAGCGATGCAGAGCCTCGCCCATTGGGCCATCACAATTGCTGCCACCAAATACTATGTGGATAGATGGATCGCGCGACTTGAGCAGCTTTGCCAGAACCAAAGAAGAAACGTTCTGACTGAATGTGGTAGTAAACCCGACTATCCGAGGACTCATTGCGAGAACATTTTCAACACAGAGATCGAGGAAAGGGCGCACCAACTCGTGCATTCGCACGGCCCTGGCGAGGATCTCCCTGGGTGTGTTTGTGGAGCTGACATAATTCAAATATTGCTCGTCCCGTTCAGTTGAATCCTGAAACGGCGCGACCGCGAAAATCCAATCGCCCAGCCCTACGATGCGGTCATCCTCACCGACTTCACAATAATCATTCAGACAAATGCGATCCTCCACCGGGAGGTCGGCGGTGACCTTGACGATATAATCCAGGAAGTCGAGATTGAACGAGCGAACCTCTGTCCGGACGCCGGCGCGCATCAGAACGCTTTGCAGAATACCCAATTGGATCGACGGACGATCAACCCGCCCCCAGGGCATGTTTATCAACATTACCAGAGGACTATTCGTCGCAGAGGGATTACTTGAGTTGGTCGTGCTCACTAGTCTTCTAGCTGCAGAACTGTTTGATCACAGTTCCCTGGCTGAGCCACTAGCTTAAAATCTGCCGAGCACATTAACATCGGGCGCGATCTCTTGTCGACTAAATGCTGTCCACATCAACGGATTATTTTGTTTCCTGGTCCAGTATAATATCAGTCTCAGGCCCGAGACCTAACAAAAAATGACCCGCACATCGTCTGCGAAACCTGGCAGGAAGAAACCGGAACACAGCTTTGCACCTGTAGGCTTCTTCGTCTTGAGAACACCACTTTTACCTTTCGATGAGTTTACTAACTGGAGCGAAAGTCTGGAAATGATGGCAGCACTCGACGATCCCGAGCGCTGCGAAGATGCGTACGCTGCCGATTGTGAGCAACTGCGTAACCGTCTCATGAGCATCGTCACCCGACCCGAAGTGCGAGATGGGCTGTTTCTCGCATCGCCTAATATCATTGATCGCTTTCACCTCTGGACCCAGGACCCGAACAGCGACCGTGGCCGCAAAATTGAGCACGTGCTGGTTCGTTATTTTTCGCGCATGACCGGACGCGCAACGCCATTCGGACTGTTTGCCGGAGTGTCGACCGGCATCCTCAGCGACGAGACGAACCTGGTCCTTCCGGCACGCGGGCAATATCAGCGTCGGACGAGGCTCTCAATGGAATATCTTTACGCTCTCACTGACGCCATTACCCGTGACCCGACGCTACGGAACAACCTCACGTTTCGCCCCAACACGAGTCTCTATCACGCTGCCGATCGTTTTCATTATGTGGAAACGCGCCTCCACGAAAAGCAGCGATCATATCACCTGGTGGCCGCTGAAAAGACCGAATACCTCACTTTAACACTCGCGCGAGCCCTGCCGGGCGCTACTCCACGGGCATTGGTCGCCGCGTTGCAAAACGGCGACGTCTCTTCGAAAGAGGCGCGCGACTACATCGCTCAGCTCATCGACGGCCAGCTGCTTGTACCTGAAATTGGATTGAATACTTCCGGTCCAGCAGCTTTACACCCACTGATCGAAGAGTTGCGTAGCGCCAAAGAGACTGCCGAAATTGCCGAGGCTCTGCAAAACACGAAAGATGAGCTCGCGAGCATCGACCGCGACGGACCCGGTGTTAACCTTGAACGCTATCGCGTTATCGCGCGGTCGCTCGAACGATTGCCCGCGAAAGTAGATCATTCGAGACTGTTTCACGTCGACATGATCAAACCCGCGCCGGCCGCAGTGCTCGGGCCGAAAGTTCTTGAAGAGATCGAGCGAGGTGCCGAGATTGCGCATCTTTTGTCTCCTCGCCGTCAGACTGAGCTCACCCGATTTCGTGAGGCTTTTTTTAAACGCTATGAAGATCGGGAGATTCCACTCGTTGAAGCTCTGGACGAAGAGATTGGCATTGGCTTCGGAATTACTGAGGAAAGCTCGCCGCTCCTCCGGGATCTCGATTTTCCGTCAACCACAAATGAAAAGGGAATTGATAGCCAACGTCATGAATTTAATTTGAATAAGTTATGCGAAGCGCTTAGCCGCGGCGCCCACGAAATTGAGATAGATGAAGCGGAACTGGAACAAATCGTCCGGGTAGACCCAAAGCCCTTGCCGGATTCATTCGCCGTCGAGGCGACCGTAGCGGCGCGTTCGCGCCAGGCACTTGCCGCAGGAGATTTTCGTGTGCTCATTGGCCACGTCAGCGGACCATCTGCAGCTCTGTCCATGGGCAGGTTCTGTCACTCCGACGAGAATTTGAAGCAGAAGGTCCTCGCGCTACTGCGTGATGAAGAAGCTCGCCGGCCGGATGCGATCTTCGCCGAGATTGTTCACCTGCCGGAGGGAAGGCTCGGCAATATTGCTTCGCGGCCACTCATGCGTGATTACGAAATTCCGTACCTCGCGCGGTCAGTTGTGGATGCTCACCATCAGATTCCGATCACGGATCTCCACATCTCGGCCCGAAACAATCGAATTCGCCTGCGCTCGTCGCGTTTAGATCGGGAAGTGATTCCGCGCATGACGAATGCGCATTACTACTCATGGCGAGGTCCGGCTGTATATCGATTTTTATGTCTGCTTCAGGGCCAGGAGACTGCGTGGATGGCTAAGTGGGATTGGGGTGCACTGGAAACTGCGCCATTTCTGCCACGCGTTTGTTCAGGGCGACTGGTGTTATCTCCGTCACGTTGGCATGTTCGAAAAGATGAACTGCGCGCGTTGGCGAAGGAAAAAGGAGCAGCTCGCTTTCGCTCAGTTCAATCCTGGCGTCGAGAGCGAGGCCTGCCTCGTCTGGTCAAACTGGCGGACGCCGACCATCGGTTGTCGGTTGATTTCGAAAATATTCTAAGCGTTGAGTCCTTCGTCCAATTGGTCAAAGATTGGGATAAAGCCACGCTTTTGGAATTGTTTCCCGGTCCGGATGAGTTGTGTGCCTCAGGGCCGGAAGGCTCTTTCGCGCACGAATTGATCGTTCCCTTCGTGTCGCAAAGACTGAATGAAGCTCGCGGGCCTGAACTCGGTGGCCCGGTCGTCAAAAGATCGACTGAAACCAGGTTCTCGCGGGCCACGAGTCTGACACGCCGCTTCGCACCCGGCTCTGAATGGCTGTACGTCAAGCTCTACACCGGGCCGGCGACGGCCGATCGTCTCTTACGAGATCTCATTAAACCGTTTGTCAAAGATGTAAAGAAACGTGGCGTCGACCGCTGGTTCTTTATCCGCTTATCCGATCCCGACTTTCATCTGCGCCTGAGATTCCACGGGCAAGCTGATCGTTTGCGAGATAGTGTTCAGCCCTTACTGAAGGACGCTCTGGCCCCATTTCTTGCCGACAATCGCATTTGGCGTGCACAGTTCGATACGTATGAACGTGAAGTTGAACGCTACGGTGGTGCCGAAGGCATTGCGCTGACCGAGCAACTTTTTCAAATCGACAGTGAGGCGGTGCTCGGTCTCGTTGACATGCTCGACCCGGGCGACGTAGGCGTGGACGAACGATGGATGCTGACTGTCTATGGAATTGATCGATTGCTCGATGACTTCGGAATCAAGCTGAGTACGAAGCACTCGATCCTACAGGAAATGCGGGACTCCTTCGCAAAGGAGTTTGGCATGGACCAGAGTCTGCTGAGGCAGCTAAACCAGAAGTTCAGAAGAGAAAGAAAGCGACTTGAGGCTCTACTTAATGCTCCGGTAAAGCGAGATCATCCGCTGGCGCCGGGTTTGGCTGTGTTGGAGGCTCGCTCGCGAAAATTGGCTGCCATCGTTCGTAAGCTGAGGTTGAGCGAGGAGAAAGGCCGTTCGGCGATTTCCGTTCGCGACCTGATGCCGCATTACATCCACATGCATGCCAATCGGCTGCTGCGTAACGCGCACCGGCCACAGGAGTTGGTGCTCTACCATTTGCTGACCCGCCTTTATGAGTCACAACTGAAGACCGTCCGCCCCGCACCAGCAAAGTCAACCTCAGCCTGAGCCCCAGTGCGGTTGTATGGCCTGACAGGTTCGCATGGTGCGTAGTACAATCCGCGCATTCTGGACGTCCAGGTGAGGACCATGAGCGCCACGACGCCAATTAGAGATTCAGCCGCACAGGAAGCCGTCGATCTCGCTGCGCTCGGCCGCGACTACAAACCTCCGCAACTTGCCGATACCTCCCCTGAGGTCGCCGACGTGATTGGTCGAATGCCGTGGTGGGCGTCTCGAGGCCTGGTCTACATCATCATCGGGTTTGTGGTGGTGGCGATTTTCTGGGCTGCTCTAAGCAAGATCGACATTGTTGCGGAGTCGCGCGGCACGCTAGTGCCCGAAGGTTACGTGAAACCGGTCCAGGCAGCTGGCACCGGTGTTGTGCAAAATGTGTTCGTCCGTGAAGGCGACGCGGTTGAAGGCAGCCAACCGCTGGTCCAATTGGATGCCACTGAGCTGCGGACTCGCTTGAATAAACTGCGAGAAGAACTGGCGACCAGCCAGGCCCAATTGCGACAGTTTATGGTCGATAAGCCGGTGGCCGACACCCTGGAACAGCAGAAACGCATAACGCGGCTGCAAGGCGAGTTGGCTGCCGCGCAAATTGCTTTGCAATACACCACGATCATTGCTCCAGTAGCCGGCACCGTCACCACTTTGCAGGTAAGGAGCGCAGGCACGGTTCTGCAGGCCGGCCAGACGATCGCTACCATCATGCCGCGCGGAGCGCGCCTGCTGGTTGAGGCTCATGTTCCGAACAAGGACATCGCTTTTATTGAAAAAGGAATGGCCGCCAAGCTGAAGTTCGACGCCTTTCCATTTCAGGATTACGGCATTGTGGAGGGCACGGTTGTCGAAGTTTCTCCGGACGCACAAGCAGACAATGATTCGAGTTCGTTCTACAAGGTTATGATAGCACCCGGGCAGACGGAGATTGGCGCCAAGGGAAGAAATGTGCCCTTACGACCTGGCTTGGCGCTTAGCGCCGAGATTGTGACCGAGCGCAAAACTATTTTGGCTCTGATTCTTGAGCCCTTTCGCAAGTTGAAAGCGAAAGTATCGGGCAATTAAAAAGGGAGCTGCATTCGACTACTTTCTAAACACCGTCTTAACCCCGAAAAGGAGATATATGGGATGTCAAAGCCGAAAGGACCACCACCTCGAATCAAAATTGGCAACCTGAAAAAGTCGCTCACCAAATTGAACAAGACTGAACAGATAAAGGTTAAGGACGGTGTCCTCGCCGACGGTTCGGTGCGCGTGTTTGGTGATGGTTCCGTGCGATCTATTAAGGCGGCACATCGAACACTTAAGTGGCCTCGTGCCTCATCACCGACCATTTAAGATATGTCAGAGTTATCTGAATATGTCGCCCTCGAAGTCAACGGCGAGGAAATTAGCGTTTACGACGTCCTGTTGCCGGCGAAGGGAAACGGTAGTCTTGAGTTCCTGCAAGAGGCGATCAACGCAGCCATCGTCAGGGAGGAAGCCGCTCGCCACGCGATAGAGGTATCGGACGAAGAACTCCAGTCTGCTGCAGACGAGTTTCGCGCCGCTCACGATCTATTTGACGTTGCTTCGACCGAGGCGTGGCTTGCCGCCAGGCGTTTGACCTTCGAAGATTGGGAGGCATTTATCGAAGGCAATGTCCTTAGACAAAAATTATGCGACGCCATCACCGCAGACAAAATCGAACAGCACTTTGCCGTAAACAAACTTGCATTCGACGCGGCTGAGCTGTCACGACTGGTTGTTTCCCGTGAAGATGTTGCCAGAGAGCTACGGGCCCAAATCATCGAAGAAGGTGTAGACTTTCACTCATTGGCGCGAACCTATTCGATCGATGCTGCTACCAGGCTGGCCGGAGGTTATGCAGGTAGGGTTACGCGGGCAGATATGGAAGCGGCTGTGGAATCGGCTGTTTTTGGCGCTCAACCGGGAAACGTGGTCGGTCCTTTTAAATTGGAAGACGGCTGGCATCTCATTAAGATCGAGCTGCTGCACCGGGCAGACCTGAATGACGCTCTGCGGGAAACAATTAAGGCAGAAGTCTTTGCTGAATGGTTTGAGGAACGTCTTCGCAAAGCAAGGATTAAGATCCCTCTGCTCGAAGTAATCGCGCCGGTGACTGAACCGGAAGATCTGGCCGTGGTGAATAAGTAAGAGATGAATCCCTCTACAGGAAAACCCGGGCTGGTTTTGTTGCTTGCCGGCAGCTTGTTTGCGGGTTGCACTGCAGGAAGTAGAACGCTGCCTGCCGAGAATCGAGCCGGTGCAGACCGCACTCCGTTCAGAGTCCACGTAATTACTGCTCAACCATCGACGAGTTCTAATGGTGGGGACCGATTGATTCCGGCAGCGCTATCGGTGGAAGGTAACGCACTCGTCTTAGCGGAACGCGCCGGTCAAATTATCTCTTTGAGCGGCAGCGAAGGTGCGCATATCAAGAAAGGTCAAGTAATCGCCCGGTTGGAGGACGAGGATCGGCGGACACAATTACGTGAGCTCGAAATCGAATGCAGTCGTTTGAAAGTCGAAGAGCAGCAGTATGAAGCCCTGGTCAAACTCCGCAGCAGCGAATTGACAAGAGAAAAGACATTAGCGAGGGAAGGCGTCTCGAGCAAAGCCAACGTGGAACAGGCCGAATACAGGCTCGAGCAGGCGAATCACGAATCCGAAAAGGCGAAACTTGTGTCTGCGAATGGCCTGGTCAAAATAAAGGCCGCGCAAATTGAAATCGAGAAGAGTACAGTTCGCGCGCCAATCAACGGGGTTATTATCCATCGTTATGCAACGCTCGGCTCTAATGTCGCCCAGAACGATAAATTGTTCGAAGTTTCAAAGCTCTCGCCGCTGGAATTGAGATTCCAACTGCCGCAAAACGAGAACACAAAGCTCAGCCCCGGCGAAATCGTCAACCTGTCCGCCGTTGACGACAATCGCATAATTGCTCGCGCTCGTATTCGCAGGGTCAATCCGGTCGCTGATTCCACCAGCAACACTTTGGGTTATGTGGCAGACGTTATTAGCGGCTCCGGCCTGATGCCCGGGCTGGCCGTAAATGTACATCTACCCCGCGCCGACGATCCGATCAGTTTCTGGATTCCACGCGCGGTCTTTCCGGCCGGGACTGACTTGCGAAGTAGTTCATCCGCAACCCTCTTTATCGTTAACGGTTCGAGGGCTGGCGCGCGAGTCGTACTCGTCAACTCGATCGAAGGCGATCAGGTCGAGATCGTATCGGGCCTCAGCACCAATGACAGCGTGATACTGTCGCCTCCGGCGGGACTGAAGGATCAGGACCCGATTGAAGTTAGCGCACCCTAAGATTCACTCAGCGGCCGGAAGTCCCAGACTCAGAGTTATCTGTCGATCGATCGAGATACGCGCGATAGAGGGAAATTCGACCAAGTGAACCGCTGGTACGGATGCTTGGTGCCGAGGGTGGGAGTCGAACCCACACGACCTTACGGTCAACGGATTTTAAGTCCGTTCGAAGGCCATTACCTAGTCTTACCAAAAGATACGAACCAGTATTTACGGGCCTGGCGGTCGTCAAGGTATCGCTTCGTCTGGTTACATATCAACAAGCCCCGCCACATATTAGCCTCGTCTTTTCCCCCGTGATCAGGGCCGCTTAGCCTAGAAGGAAAGCGATTTTCGATCGGGGAAATGCCTCACTGCAACAGTGAGCTTTTCAATAAGGACACTTTCGACGGGTTCGGAATTGAGAACTCCTCCTGGACTAACAACCTCACGAGATGAACTGAAGCAGAAGATCAAGAATCGAGATGGACTCCTGCTCACTCCCGCCCATCCCCTGTCGAGACAGCGGCTCTACTGGTGTTATACTTCCTCTCAAGAAATTCACATTTTTAGTATCCCCCGCCCGGTGAGTCTCGTGCTCACAGTAGATTCCCCTCATAACGTCGCTTTGACCCCTCGTGGGGACCGAGGTATGACATGGACAATAACAAAGAAACGTCAGAGTCAAGGGGGACGGCGGCACTACAGGATAAGGTCAACTATTGCGATTGCATCATCGCGACCTTGCGGGAGCCGTTCATCGTTCTGGACCATGATCTACGAATCAAAACTGCGAACCGGAGCTTCTACGAGGCCTTTCATGTCTCGCCGGAGGAAACAGAGAACCAGCTTATTTACGACTTGGGCAACCGTCAGTGGGACATTCCTAAGTTGCAAAGGTTGCTGGATCAAGTACTTAGCGATGAAAGCCCCGTGCATGACTTCGAAGTTGAGCACACCTTTCCGACCATCGGCCGAAAAATCCTCCTGCTGAATGCCAGTCGCTTCGAGTCTGCTGAGTGCGCACCGAGCCTGATCCTGCTCGCCATCGAGGACATCACCGAGCGCAGGCGCGCGGAAGTAGCACTGGAGGATTCGGAACTCCGCTATCGGCGACTCTTTGAAACGGCGCAGGACGCCATCCTCATCCTCGATGAACGACAAGGTAAAATCTTCGATGCTAATCCTTTCATCCAGGACATGTTGGGCTATTCGCAAGGTGAGATAGTAGGCAAGGAACTTTGGCAGATCGGTATGTTTCGAGACGCTGAGGAGAACAAAGCCGCTTTCCGAGAGCTGCAAGACAAAGGCTATATCCGCTACGAGAATCTGCCACTCAAAACCAAAGCGGGGGAGCAGATCGAAGTTGAATTTGTCAGCAACGTCTATCAGGTCGATCATCACAAGGTCATTCAGTGCAACATTCGGGACATCACCGAACGCAGCCGCCTGGAACGGAAAACGCACGATCAGGCGGAAGCGTTAGCAGAACTTCACCAGCGCAAGGACGAGTTCCTGGCGATGCTTTCCCATGAATTGCGCAATCCCCTGTCGGCGATCTTCAGCGCCCTGCATGTCCTTCGGCTGCAAGGCAATGAGAATCCAATCCAACAGCGAGCCATGACTACCATGGAGCGTCAAGTAGGGCAGCTGGCGCATCTCGTTGACGATCTACTGGAGGTCTCCCGAGTCATCACTGGGAGGATTCAGCTTCAATTTGAACACTTGGACGTAAGGGCGATCGCGGAACATGCAGTAGCGTCAGTGCAACCTCTGATTGAACGCAAGCATGTGCTTTCGGTTTCGCTACCTGGTGAACCTGTCTGGGTAAAGGGCGACCCCACCCGACTGGAACAAGTCATAGTCAATCTGCTCACCAACGCTGCCAAATATACAGACGAAGGCGGACGTATCTGGCTGACCGTGAAACAAGAGGAAGACGAAGTTGAAGTGGTGCTGCGGGTGCGCGATACCGGCGTGGGCATCGCCCCCGAACTATTGCCCAGCATCTTTGATCTCTTCACTCAGGCACCCAGGACGGTGGATCGTTCTCAAGGCGGGTTGGGCATCGGCTTGAGCCTCGTGAAAAAATTGGTGGAACTGCACGGCGGAAAAGTCGCCGCTCATAGTGCGGGATTAGGGCAGGGGAGCGAGTTCGTTGTGCGGCTGCCGGCAGTCTCTGCGGCAGGAGCGCCAATAACCCCTATTGGAACAGCGCAGCGTTCCGGGCCAACTTCGCGTGTGCTGGTGGTTGATGACAACGTGGACGCGGCTGACATGCTCGTCATGATGCTGCAAATGTTCGGGCACGAGGTTAAAGCGGCTTACACCGGTCAGGCCGCTTTGGAAACAGCAGTCGAGTATGAACCCGATTTCGTTTTGTTGGATATTGGGCTGCCGGATATGAACGGTTATGAGGTCGCGCAGCACCTTCGTCAACTAGAACAGATAAAGAATGTGAGGTTGATCGCCATTACCGGCTATGGGCAGGACGCCGATCGCCAACGCTCTCAAGAAGCGGGCATCGATCTTCACTTGGTCAAGCCAGTTGATCCGAAGAAACTTCAAGAAGTGCTGGAAACATGGTCCAAGCAGTCTCGGTCCAGGAAATAGGATATTGATTGTGTGGATTCCCGTCTGGTTACAAGCAGGGTTCTGGGGTTTAGTTGCGGGCTCGGCGTTACTCATCGGAGCAGCGTTGGGTTACTTCGCGCGAATTCCCCAGCGATTAATCGCGGCCATCATGGCGTTCGGAAGCGGAGTACTCATCTCCGCGCTTTCGTTCGACCTGATGGATGAGGCATATAAGCGTGGCGGCTTCGACTCGACGGCAATCGGCTTTGTTGGAGGCGCTGCTATGTACACGGCCGCGAACTGGTATTTAGCTCGGCGGGGTGCCAAGCACAGGAAAAGATCCGGGGGCCACCAAGCTTCAGAAGAAGAACAACGCGGCAGTGGCTCTGCGATTGCGGTAGGAGCGCTGCTGGATGGCATACCAGAGTCAATTGTGATTGGCGTGAGCATGATCTGGGGAGGTGTCGTTAGTTGGGTGGCGGTGGTAGCCATCTTCCTTTCCAATTTGCCCGAAGGATTATCCAGTTCGGCAGGGATGAAGAAAGCGGGGCGTTCAGCAACTTATGTTTTTGGCGTATGGACCAGCATTGCAGTAATTTCCGGCGGAGCTGCACTGGTCGGCTATACAGTTTTCAGCCGCTTCTCACCTGAAGTTATTGCCGCAACAACTGCTGTTGCCGCCGGCGCGATCCTCGCCATGCTGTCCGATACGATGATTCCTGAAGCCTTCGAGGAAGCTCATGAGTTCGCTGGATTCGTGACTGTTCTTGGGTTTTTGGTGGCTTTCATATTGACTAAGATCAGCCTGTAGGAGACCTCGGAATGATTTACTGGATTTACAAAGACAAAGACGGACTGTGGCGTTGGTATCTCAATCGGCGATGACGAGAAGATTGCCGGCGTTTGACACGCTCTCGGCTGTAACGGCCGGT
>JBBPID010000005.1:0-139450 GCA_038040505.1 Acidobacteriota bacterium
GAGGCTGTAGGCAAACGCGACGGCGACCCCGAGCCCGATCAGGGTGAACATGTTTGGACTGCGATTCACGATTGATTGCCAGGCTCGCACGAAAAATGGCCAGCCACCCCAGAGCACTACCGGCGTGGCCAGAACCAATTGGATCCATGACCAGGTGCTCATCGCAGCTACTCGTTCCAAAGGCGCGCCCGGAATTAAGTCGCTCATTCCGATCGCAAACACCGGAATCGATAGGGCCGCGCTCAGCCAGAACCTGCGCCGCATATCAACCAGTTCGTGGTTTTCTTCGTCAGCGAGTGAAATTGTGCGCGGCTCGAGCGCCATTCCGCAGATCGGACAAGATCCGGGCGCGTCGCGAACAATCTGCGGGTGCATCGGGCAGGTGTATTCGATCTTTTCCCTGGGCGCCGCGACGGTCACCGGCTCGAGTGCCATCCCGCATTTCGAACACGAATCGGGACCGGCCTGGCGCACTTCGGGGTGCATCGGGCAGGTATAGCTTCCGTCAATCGATTTGGTTTTGGAACGAGGTTGGATTCCCACCAGGCTGGACGCAGGTTGCAGAAACTGAAGCGGGTCGTGGCGAAACTTTTCCAGACAGCCCCGGGAACAGAAGTAGTAAGTCTGCGAGTCGTATTCGTGCGAGCCCGCGGCCGACTGTGGATTCACGGTCATCCCGCAGACGGGGTCTCTGGCGGCCTGGGATTCGGCGATAGTCTTCTCCTGGGACGAGTTCATTACGGGCTGCGGATCTCAAAAGTCAGGGTCGCCCATTTCGACTCATAATTGATGCCGGGCTCTTTGCTTGGCGTCATGTGAATCATTTTCACATACCATTTGCCGGCCCTGCTTAGCCTGAATCTGGCGATCCCGTCGCGGTCGGTGCGCGCGCTGATTGATTGCATTTTGCCGGCGCGTCCCTCGGATCCGGCGATCACGAGCTGGTTGTGTAGAGGTTTGGCATCGAGGGTGCACAGCACCGGCAGAATCTGTCCGACCTTCAGCAGATAAGGATTTCGTTGCGGAATAATTTCCACCGGATAATTGAGCGGAGTATTAAAGTGTTCGCTGCGCGCATCGCCAACCTGAAAAACCGCGCGGACGTGTTTCGAGTATCGCTCGCGGACATCCCTTCTCAGTTCTCCGTTCCTCCTTCGCTCGGCCAGCACGTCGGGGATGCCATCGTGAGCGAGATAGTCATTGAACTCCGCAGCCTTCAGATCGATCTCACGTGGTTTCGTTGAGATTCCGACGACATACGTACCCGGTCCGCCGGTTTGTAATTCTAGTGTGGTCATTTTGTCGTCGTCCGCCCAACTGTTTGCCGCAAGTAGAGGCGAAGTGCGCCCAGCCGGTGTCAGCACTGTAACGTCGCGCATTCGGTCACGGCGCACTATGCCCTCACTGCTTTGAAAAGTGCCGTTTAGCAAACGCACCGAAGCGCGGGAATTTGTTTCCAGGAAGTACGAGTCAAGCTTGAGAAACAGATCGTGTCCGCCGACGGAGACCGCAGCGAAGATCATGACAATGAACAGTACAAGAGATCTCGACGTCATTCGTTTACCTCCTTCGAGGTGCTCGTTAATGCTATTGGTGGAAACTACTGCTGGGAATATTTAGCAATTAGTTGCTCCCTTATTTGTGCTGGAGTCATCCCTTGCTTTTGCATCTGGTAAGCCATGATGGCCTCATTCACGCACACGTCGCAATGTGCGGCGTGATCGTCTTCAAAGCAACTGTGCAAACTCTTATGACCCATGCCCCGATCGCAATAGCAGTAACATGGTAATTGCGCAAGCGTCTGCGGAATGTCCTTTGCTGCCTGATAGGCCTGACGCGTCTTTCCCGGAAACTTATCTGGCGAAAGCGTCGACGGTAGAGCCTCTGGCGGATTTTCATAATGGGCTGGCACCGGGCGGGTCGCGTTGCTTGTGAGCTGAGGTACTTCCGGCTGCGAGTTGGAAGAGTTTGTTGATGGAGCCATCGGTTCGCCGGTTTGCGCCGGTCTCCAGTACTTGACCACCAGCACGCCTGCGCCGAGGAGAACGAGAATAGCTGCAATTAACTTCTTATTCATTTTGATTTACTCCCCTTCGACTCGGTTCAGTGTTTGTGCTTGGTTTCTCCGCTCGTATTCCCGTTCATTGCGTGGACGCTCATGTCCATCTTTGCCGGCCGCAGTCGAAAGAATAACCTCCACGAGACAGGATTGTTCCCGTAGATTCGATCAAGAATCGAAGGCTTCGAATAGAAGGTTAGATCACTCCCTATGGCCATGGAAAGCTTCTTCGTATTCCAAACGTCCCGGACCCCGCCAAAGGTGTAACCTCCGATGCGAAATGACGGATGAGCACCCGCAATACCCAGGAGGGCTCGATCCGTCGCCCGCAGCAGTTCATTCTTATCAACCAATTCAAGCCGCGTGTAAAGATAGTTCTTGTCGTTGAAATTTATCGTGGACTCAAGGGTGTAGCCGTTCAGATTGTGCACCTCACCCGGACTGCTGGTGTGATTACGTCCCCAGATGAAAGCAGAGGCCCAATTGCCCCGTTTGAACGGCTTGTTGTACTGCACTGAAGCGGTCACACGGCGAATGTCGGTCGTAGGCTCAGATGCTTCCGGACTGCGAAGAAAGCCATAAGACACCTGCATCGACCAGTTATTGTTGGGCTCATAACTCAAACGTGCGGACCGCGAATTCCAGCGGTTAGCGTCAAAGTTGTAGCGGTTTTCATCCGGTTCATGCCCATTGAATACACTTCCTTCAAGCTTAAAGCCACGATAAGTTATGCCCGTGGTCAGGACACCAAAGCTAATGTGCGTCGAGTCCTGCAAGTGATGCGAGAGAGTAGCGGAGGGATTCTCTGCCGCCGAAGCTCTGTGCATAAACGCCGGCGGCCCCATCGCCGGTTCGCCGGGGTAACCGAAATAGGTGAACCATGACCCTTTTTCGCCGAGGGGCACTGTGTATTGAGCAGACAATTCCATAAAGAGATCGTGGGGATGTTGTCTATCGATGATTGGCTGGCCCTTGTAAGTCTCTCCAGTTTGGAAAAGCAGCGGAGAACCTCCAGGCGCAAAAGTAAACGGCTCCAGACTGAACATACCGCGAAGTTGGAGGGTGCCGGGTCCCACGCGCCGGAATGCTATCGGCATAAACCAATTAGCTGATTCAAACTTCGTGATCCCGCGGGATCCACCTTGAGAGTTAAGGCCGACGAGTAGGTTGAAGTGAGCCATCAATAGCCACTTGCCCGCGATCTTGTCCATCATGTGCATGGGCGACGTAGTGGGCTGCCAGGAGGTTCCAGAGCCCATCTGTCCGAGATTTATTACGTTCGTTTCACTGCCTCCGAGGCGAACACCCATGTTGTTTCCAGACATCACCAGGAGAGATCCGTTGTTTGCCCCCCCCATGTTCATGCCGGGCATCTCTCCCATCGGACTTGCCGACGGGCTTGCGGAAGGCATTGGCATATTCATGTCCATCTTTTGTTGAGGCGAAGCTTGTGGGTTTGGCGATGCGGCCGGCATCTGCATACCGGGCATGTTCGTGTGCGTCTGTGGCGATGCCGAAGGTGATGCCTGTGGCATCTGCATACCGGGCATGTTCGTCTGTGTCTGTGGCGATGCCGACGGTGAAGCCGTCGGCATTTGCATGCCTGGCATGTTCATCTGCATTTGTTGAGGCGACGGCTGAGGTCCCTGTGTTGGCGACGATGAAGGCTTAGCAGGCATCTTCATCCCCGGCATGTTGCCCATATCATGTTTCTTTCTGGGCTGTTTCTTCCGCGCTACCTTTTTCTTCCTCCGGGCTGTTGCCTTTGACTTCGGTTTTGGCTTTGACTTACTCATCCCCGGCATTTTGTGGCCTTCGTGTTGTGAGAGGGCAGGTAGGTTGGCGAGTAATAGAAAGGCTGCAAGCACAACTGCCCAGACTTTTATACTTAAGCGAAAATTGATCGCATTGACGTTCCTCATAATTCCCCTCGATAACCCGTTTCCGCCAAAGAAGTCTTCTCATCGAGACATCTTCAGCAGCACGAAAAGATTTGGTTGTTTTGGTAAAAACAAGCAGACGGGTTTCAGTCCTAAGATCTGAAACGCCTTCGAGGGGACTAGATCAGAAAAACACTAATGAGGATATTTCTGGGCACGCTTGTGCTAGGTGGCGAATGAACTCTCGGTAGCCCGACTTGCGCAAGTGTTAAGGGCGAGCCAACCAGAAATCTTGATACTGGCAAGCGAACGAAACCAACATCCTTTCCAGAGTGACCGGATGCGCTAACGAACGAAACAGGCGCGTTGGGTACTCCTGAATGGCCTACACAGTGCGCGCAGGACTCCAAGGGTGGGTCAAACTTGTTCGCTACAATTTCTCGATTAGGAACGGGCGGACAGAAGGGCTTGGACATGTCAGCGATTGCTGCGCCCATCGTCGTGTCACACATTGCCGCGTGATCCATCGAGGCGTCGGGCGTCGTCATATCGTCCATGCCCATGCCGTCCATCGACATCCCATCCATGTGCATATGATGCACAGCCATGTTTTCATGATTCGAGGATGAACTGGGGGTAGGGCTGACGGTTTGGGCGAAACAACATTCATGTCCCGAAGCGCGAGGACAGAACGCCACCGCAAACACCCGTCCCACACTGCCCATTACGAGCAATAGTGCAAGACTGGATAATAAGAGTCGCTTCATGTGTGTTTGATTAGGAATCATTATGACATACGAGCCTGTGCGCTTCAATTGACCCTTGGGCTATCGTGGAAGGTTGAGCAACGGTTTGACCTTCTGGTCAAACTCATCGGCATACATGATCCTTCGATCACATTATTGGTTCGCATGAGACTTCAGCCACTCGGCGCGCAGCATGAAGCTACCGTCGGTGACTATGCGATCGCCTACGCTCAGACCTTCAATTACGGGATAGAAGCCATTGCTCTCCGGTGCGAGCTTAACTTGTCGTAGGAGAAATTCATTGGGCCTTTCTGTAGCGGCGAAAACATATTGCTGATTGCCGATGGCTTGTACGGCATCCTTAGGAACCATTGGCATCGTCTTTTCAGCCGCGCCAAGGCCGGCAAAGGCTATATTGACGTACATGCCAATCTTGAACATCTGGCCCGGATTCGCCAGATCGATTCGCACTTGTGCCGTGCGGGTCGCCTGGTCAAGTTTTGGATCGACATAAGAGACGCGACCTCGAAACACTCTACTGGGATAGGCATCAGACGTCACGTTTGCGCCGCTGCCAACGCGAATGGTCGCCAGATCCTTTTCATAAACCTGTCCAACAACCCAGACAGTGGAGAGATCGGTTATTCGCATCAGCTCTTTATTTGCTTCAATCACTTCGCCAGGATTCACGGTACGGCTGGTCACGGTACCCGAAGAGGGCGACGGCACGGTGACTTCAGAGCTGATCTGGGAGGTCGAAATCAGCGAGTCGATGCGTTTAGCTGTTATTCCCAGCAGGAGTAACTTCTGTCGTAAGTTCGCGAGGTTTGATTCAGCTTCACGGTATTGCGACGTGGCCGATTCCAAATCCTGACGACTCGCCGCGCCAATCTCGACGAGCTTGATCGTACGCAGATGATGCCGATGATGTTCATCAAGGACTGCAACCGCTGTAAGATACCGCGACTGCGCCTCAGCAAGTTCGTTGCTGAACACGACCGCGACTCGTTGACCACGCCTTACGTTCTGGCCCAGCTCGGCACCTACGCTGCGCACTATTCCGCCCACCAGAGAGACAACCGGAGTCTCCCTATACGTATTTGCCTGGACCACGCCGGTCGCGATTTGTCCCGCTGCTTCGGAGGACAGTCTCTCGCCCACCGTTTCGACCTTTAACCGCACGGTCCGCATTTGCTCAGCAGTCAACGTCAGTTTTTCTCCTCCGGCTGTTGCGGACTGTGGCGACTCGTCAAATGAGACCGAGCGAGGAGCGGCGACGGGTTTGCCGGCTTGCTTCGGCCACAAGAGCCACGCGGCAATCGCCACGACGACTATCGGAATCACTGCTACCGCAATCACCAGTGTCGTTCGACGATTAGAAGTCTTAAGTAATGGTTTGGCCTCGGATGTTTCGCCGTCGATTTCTTTATCAGATTCTTCGTTCATCTTTTCATAAACTCCGGTGAAGCCGTGGCGCGTCCGATCTCGACTCGCGCGTTGTAGACAGCAAGTTGTGCATCAATGAAATCATTTTCCAATTCAATGAAGCGACGTTGCTCTCCGATGTAATCGATCAGGGTCTTTGAGCCAAGCTCGTAGGTTTGCCTCACAACATCAAGATTGGCTCTGGCCGGGTCACGCGCGCCCAGCCGAAAGATCTCTTCTGACCGAACGGCTCGATCGTATTGCACATATGCCGATGCGATTTCCCGGCGCACAGTCAACTCCGCAAACTCGCGCCTTGATGTTGCCGCTGCTGAGTCCGCTATAGCGGCTTCGATTGCGCCCTGATTCTTATTTCTAACTGGCAGGTCAAGCGAAATACCGAACTTCAAAAAGTGAAAGACATCCTGGACGGGTTGCAACTGGCCGCGCTCATTTACACCGAAGACTGGGAAGCTCGAATTCATCCGTTCATAGCCGGCAGTTAGGCTGGCGTCCAAACGGCCTTGCGCTCGGGCCTGCTCGATTCGTGCCGTGGCCAGATTCTCATTCGCGCGAAATGCCTGCACGTCTGGCCGCTCGCGCAAGGCACGTTCGGTCGCTTCGGATACCGATGGCACTTGATCGATGAGATGATCGAAGTCACCCTTCAGGCGAAGCGATTGTTCGGGCGCCATGCCGAGCATGTTCCGCAACTCGAATAACGATACTTCGACCTTGCCCGCTACGCTCTCGCGCATCGATTTCAGTCTATTGAGTTCGACCAGGGCCATGTTTTGTTCCAGCGGCGGCGTGGCGCCCTCAAGGACTTTCGCACCAATCAAATTGAAACTTTGCTGATTCGCGTCCACCAGTTCATCTGTGAATGAAAGCTTCATCGCCTGCGCCAACGCTTCGCCAAACTTCATGCGGACTTCGCCGGCCAGCAAGCGTTCGCGATTAGCAACTTCCCGCTCGCGAACTTCGACTTCTTTTTCAGCAACCACGATGCGCGTGGAGCGGCGTCCACCCAGCTCCAATGGCAACATCGCCCCCGCCATCAAACTGTTGTCTTTGCCCGGAGGAACCTGCCGCGTACCCTCGATATCAAGTCTAGGGTTCGCACGTAATCGGGCCTGCTTGACCATTGCTTTGGCCGCGTCGATCTCTTTACGAGCGGCTTCGAGCTCACCGTTGTGCGTCAGAGCGTACGCAACTGCATCGTCGGCGGTCATGCCGTTCGTCTGATCGAGATAACGCGATGACTCAGACTTGATTTGAACAGTTGTGTTGTCAGTGCTGGTCTGGGCCGAGACTCTTCCAGTTGGAACTAACAGGGCGGCTACGATGATTGTCGCTATAACTCCAGCAGCGCCGGAGTGACTTCGGCGTTCTTCCTTCTTCAGTTCTCGCTCACGTAGCCAGAAGAAGATTACCGGCGTCACAATCAGCACATGCAGCAGGCTCGAAAGCATGCCACCGAGTACAGGCGTCGCTAAGGGCTTCATGACCTCAGCACCTGCGCTCGTACTCCACATGATCGGCAAGAGCGATGCGATAACGGTTGAGACTGTCATCACCTTTGGCCGCAGACGCAGCAGAGCGCCTTCAGTAACAGCTTCCAGCAACGTCGTCCGAGTCAATTGACCAACTTCACGCCGCTTTCGCACGACCGCTTCTTCCAAATAGATGACCATCACCACCGCCGTCTGCACGGCAGTTCCGAACAAGGCGATGAATCCAACCCAAACTGCGACCGAGAAGTTGTAACCCAGGAACCAAAGTAGGTAGATGCCGCCAGTCAAAGCGAACGGCACCGCCATTAGGACGTGCGCGGCTTCGAGCGCGGAGTGATAAGTAATGTAAAGCAGAGCAAAGATCACAATCAGCACAATCGGCACCACCAAAAGGAAGCGACTGCGAGCGCGCTGCTGATTTTCGTACTCGCCGCTCCATTCGATGTAGTAGCCGGCAGGCATTTGGACTTGCCGGGCGATGGTGGTCTTTGCTTCATCAACAAAGCTGCCGACGTCGCGCCCGCGCACGTTCAGCAGCACCGTGCCACGCAGCAGGCCGTTCTCGCTGGAGATCATCGTCGGCCCTTGCACCTGCGTAATCTCCGCGAGCTGCGACAGGGGAATGGGCGCGCCAGTCGATGAGGTGATGGGAATTTGCCCAATAGCCTGCACGTTGGCGCGGAATTCCGGCGCATAGCGCACCCGAACGGGGAAACGACGACGGCCCTCGATGGTCACCGAAAGATTTGTTTCGCCGATACCTTTTTCGATTGTGTCGTTAATTACTCTTTCGTCGATGCCATAGCGCGCCGCCGCAACGCGGTTAATATGAATGTCGATATAAGGCGCGCCACCAATTCTCTCCGCGTAAACATCACTCACGCCTGGAATGTTGAGCAACGCCTCAGCGATCTTTTGCGAGGTTTGCTCTAACGTCTTCAAATCGTTGCCAAATACCTTGACGCCGACCTGCGAGCGAATCCCGGTTGAGAGCATATCGATGCGGTTCTTGATCGGCTGGGTCCAGATGTTCGTGACGCCTGGCATGCGCAGCTTCTCGTCAAGTTCCGCGATCAGAGATTCCCGAGTCAGGCCCTTTCGCCACTCTTCCGTCGGCTTCAAGTGGACTACAGTCTCAGTCATGTTCGTCGGCGAGGGATCAGTCGACGTTTCCGCGCGACCCGCTTTGCCCACAGCCCATTCAACTTCGTGTACGCTCTTGAGAATCTCGTCCTGCCGTCCGGTAATCTTGATCGCTTCATCGATGGAAATTGCGGGGTCTGTCACCGGCATGAACATCAAGTCGCCTTCGTTTAGCGGCGGCATGAACTCCTTGCCAATTCCCGTCGCCAGAAAAATCGCACCGCTAAAGAGTAAAACGGCAAAAGCGACCGTTAGCACACGATGATTCAAAGCGAACCGCAGCACTGGGCGATAGACGAAGTGCAAAGCCCTCATCACAGGGTTTGCCTGCTCAGCGTGAAACTTGCCCCGCAGCAGAAGCGTGCAGAGCACGGGCACGAGCGTAACCGCGATGATTGTCGCGCCCACCATTGCGAAGGTTTTGGTGAATGCCAACGGATGAAAGAGTTTTCCTTCTTCGCCTGTGAGTGAGAAAACCGGAATGAAGGCGAGAATTATGATCGCCATCGAAAAGAAGATTGGACGCCCTACCAACCGGGTCGATTCCAAAACCGTCTGCCAGACCAACTGCCGATCTTTCGGATCAACCTTGCGCTGTTCGATGAAACGGAAGGCGTTTTCTGTTACTACAATCCCAGCATCCACCAGCACGCCGATCGCTATGGCAATGCCCGAAAGCGACATCAGATTCGAGCTGATGCCCATGTAGTACATGAAGAGAAATGCCAGAAGCACTGCGAGCGGGAGCGGTAGCGTGACGATTAGGATTGACCGGAAGTGCGCGAGAAAAAGAATGTGAGCCAGCGTAACGAGAATCAATTCTTCGATCAGCGCGCGCTTCAGAGTGTGCGTCGCTCGATTAATTAATTGCGTGCGATCGTAGAACGGGACGACGTGGACGCCAGCGGGTAGGCCACTTTGTATCGACGCAATCTTTTGCTTGATAGCATCAATTACTTCCAGCGTATTCACGCCGTAACGCGCTATGACCACACCACCGACAGCTTCTTTGCCATTCTTATCCAGCGCACCCACACGAAAGGCATTGCCGACTTTCACGTTCGCGACGTTCTTAACGTAAATCGGAATGCCGTTCTGCGCCGTTAGAACGATATTCTCGATGTCCGCGACTGACTGAATTAATCCAACGCCGCGCACCACTGACCATTGGCCTGCCTGCTCAACGACATTCCCACCCACGTTATTATTGGAGCGCTCGACTGCTTCGACGACCATCGACAGCGGGAGGGAATATGAACGCAGTTTGTTGGGATCGACGTCGACCTGGTACTGGTGCACGTAACCACCGACGGTAGCGACTTCCGCCACGCCCGGCACTGAGTTCAATTGATAACGGACGAACCAGTCCTGTAACGTGCGCAGATCGCGCAGATTCATCTGATCGCTTTCCAGCGTGTACCAGAAAATCTGTCCCACGCCCGTAGCGTCAGGGCCCAGCGTGGGAGTAACGCCCCGCGGCAATTGCGCGGTAACAAGGTTCAAGCGCTCCAGGACCCGGGTCCGCGCCCAATACAGATCGACGTTATCTTCGAAGATGATGTTTATCATCGAGAAGCTAAACGCCGAGCTTGCGCGCACCACGCGCACGCCGGGCAGGCCTTGCAGGTTGGTGACCAGCGGGTACGTAACCTGATCTTCTACCTCCTGCGGAGAGCGGCCCGTCCAATCGGTGAAGACGATCACCTGGTTTTCAGACAGGTCAGGAATCGCATCGATGGGCGTGCGCAACAGTGCCCAGTAACCCCAGGCCGCGAGGCCGAGATAAATCGCAATCACCAGGCCACGATTCCGCAGGCTCAGTTCAATGAGTCGATGAATCATTGCGCCGTGATGCTAAACGTTGTCTTGCCTTTGCCCGCCGGTCCTTCATAAGCAAGCTGTCCTTGCCATTCGCCACCAACTTCAATATCTACCTTGCCGCGATAAACTCCCGGCGTGTTGGTCGTAGTGAATGTCACCGAGTCATTCATAGCAGCCATGCTGCCCATCTGGGGCATGTGAAAGTTGAGCGATACGGCGCCCACGTCGACTCCTTTGCCCGACCCGTCGGTGAACGACAGCGTGAGTTCCTGATTGCCCTTTTTCAATTGACCGGTGTCATTCGAGAGCGTGGCGGTCAGCTTGTCCACGGGTACAGTCTTGATGATCTTGCCGGTGGGAGCACTTCCATCGGTTCCCGTTTTTGAGCCACATGCGGATGCGATAACGACAACCATGCCTAATATAGTTAAGATAAGCATTAAAGATTTCTTCATGCCTCTGACCTCCAATGAATCGAAGAAAGTTGGTTGGCGCGCAAAACACACGAATGCGCAATAGCACGCTTGCTGCTTCCGCAGAAGCCGCAACAAGACACAATTCGGCCTTCTGGGGCGCTAGATCAGAATGGATAGATTGCGGATGTAACTAGCCTGTAGGTTGGGTAAGAACACTTGCGGCGAGTAGGAACACTCATATGGCTTCGGCACCGCGAGAGGCGACTGGGCTACTGCCGGATGAATAACAGCGATACTGAAGGAAGGAGCACGCAGGTTATACGTTGTCCCGTGTGAACCGGTCTCTGGCGGAATGTTGACACAACACTGTTCCGGAGGACCGGACTCGCTCTCAACGGCCGCATTTTGGTTCTTCTTACAGCATGGCATGGTTTCCATGCCCGGCATCGCCTCCATGCCTGCCATCTCGCAGACATGTTCATCCTCGAGCCGTGTCGTGCCGGCGAATACACTGCCACCTATCACCAGCGCCAGAATCAGGGATGAAAACCGCTTCAGCATCGTCAAGTAACCCGTTGGAGTAGCGCTGGGCGAAGGCTGAACCTGGTCCGAAGCGAAACCTAAAGATTGTATTTTTCGTGATTGCGGCATCAGGGTCGTTAGTGCCGGCAGCATAAACCGGGTGCGACTCCCGTGTATGTGCCCAAACACACATACGCTTACTTTTCTCATGCTGTAAGCCACTTCATCGTCGTAAACAGCAACATATATGGCCTTCCCGGCCCATGTCAAACGGATACCAGGAACCCGAACTTTTGCCCTCAGCAACGCTAGTGCCGCAAAGCAAAATTTCAATTGCTTGCTGATTCGTTGTCTTGTGGGGGAATTCTGCCGCTGTGCGCTGCGGAGATTTTCGCAGGGGAACACAACCGCGATGTCGATCCAGCGATACATCAGGGACAATTCACAAGTCTTGTTGAGGGCGGATGTCTGAGTTCGCCATGACACTCCGCGATCAGGCAGTAAAACACGCCGGCGAGCGCGCAGAATCCCGCTGACCCGCCAGCTCTTTCTTTAAAGCGACACGCGTCGCGACCGCAAAAGGCGCTGCGCCATCGACCCTAACCGCGAGCTAAAACAAGTTAGTTGGTATTTACGTTGGTCGGCTTTTTGTTGGGCATCGTACAGGAATCGCCCTTGCAACAACACGAGGCGCCGTTCTTGGCTTTGCAACAGGAGTGTGCATTCTTGCCACGTCTCGTCTTCTTCTTGCAACAGGACATCGCTCCGCTTTTGCAACAGTTTTCCATGTCACAGCAAGCTTCTGAAGTCTGGTTGCTATTCTGCGGGGAACCGAGGGTATAGGCCGCGGCCGAAACGGTCAGAGCCGTGCCGCATGCCAGCGCGATTACGAGTGCTTTGATTTTCTTCATCTCTATGTCTCCTGGTCGAGAGAATTGCTAAGCGCAATTCGTAAAGTTCCAGAGTAGCGGCAACCCGGCCGCTACTTCATCCGCCGAGCAGGCAGACTTCTAGATTAGAAAAGCACAACCTGTGAGGTAGGCTTTGTGATGACCAGGCCAGCGCAGTGGGGTAGCGCGAAACGTTGACTCAAATCTCGAGAGACCAAAGGAAAGAACTTCGCTTTGGCTTAACGATGATCCTTCATCGTCAGTTGAATTTGAACGAGACTGAACGACGAACGACCCGCTCGTCAGTGGACAACAACTAATGGTGTCCGTAGGCGCCGGGCCCATTGGCAACGCGTTAGATTGATTTCTGGTTTTTCGATTTGTCGTCGAGTGCCGGCGCAACGGCTCCTGACGAACTCCGTGACAAGAGTGCCCCGCCGATGACTGAGTAGTCACTCCCTTAGGATCCGAGCGCTCGGCATCTATCGCGGCGGCGCGCGCATAACTCACCAGTAGACACCCGGCACCGGCGCACCAAAGACTCAGGACGGCCGCCAGAGCTAAGCGAAACCTCGAAATCAACTTTCGGTCTGGGATCACGGGCTGGATTGTAGCGCCAGGGTATTGTTTTGTCGAGCAAAATGTGGGTAAGAATCCCCGGCATTGAGGGGTTAACTCCCCAGTTTCTTGACCCTCGGTGGTTCGTATTGCTCGCCGTATTCAGGATACTCAATCGTGACCGTCTCGCCCGGTCGTGTGTTTTGCCTTAACAACTCAAGCGCGTCACGCAACACCTTCTTTTGCAAGTCACGTGCCCCCGGGCGGCCCAGACTGTTTCCGATCTTGAAACCCTTCGGATACAGGGCGCGGGGAGGGCGCATCTGTGCCGACACCTCCGGGCTCACAGTTATCAGAACTGTGGGAATGCCTTTCATTTCGATTTCACGTTGGACCGCGACGACCGTGCGATGACAGACGCTCGGTCAACCTCCGGTGAGAATAACCGCATCGGCACGTGAGCCTTTGTCGATGTCGTTGGCAATCTCCCGGGCGGTGCCTTCGTACATCGCCTTCAATTGCATCGTATAGCCCATGTAGCCGATGTGTTTTTTCGCAATGTCACCGATGAAACCGTCCGCCTGCAGGTCGCGCAGCACATCTATCGGGAAGACAACGTTGATATCCCGATCGGCGTCGGTGTGATCGTAGTGATGATGAGTGACCATCAACTGTGACGAGTCGACGTCGGGCGGAATCTCGCGGTAGCCCAGGTCACCAAGCTCATCGGCAATATTGAAGGGCTCCTGACTTCTCAGATGCACGCCGCCGGCAGTGACAATCGCTATCGTGCTCTTTGCGAGCTCACGATCGAACGGGGTGAAGGGGACGCATTTTCTCGAGATCGACATATAGTTTGTCAGAATTTTTTCGAAAAAAACTAGGTTAGCAAATCCGCGCTCGGGGCGGTAGCCCGACCAGGAGCGAGGACTTGGCTATTTCTCTGAGAAGAAAATGCCAGATGCTGAACTTCAATCCAGCACCTGGCATCTGAATTCTGAACATACGTTGCTACAGTTTTCGTAACACCTCCAAAAGATCCTCGTTGTCTGGTTGATCCGAGATGTCGTGAATGTCTACGTAAGCGAATTTGCCTTCCTTGTCCACGATGAAAACTGCGCGCTCTGAGATTCCATCGCTGGACCGGTAAGCGCCAAACTTGCGCGCCACTTCACCTTTGGGCTCAAAATCGCTTAACAGATCATATGAAAGTCCGCCCAGGCTCTTGGCCCAAGCGGTGTTACACGGAACGCTGTCGACTGAAATGCCCAGCACCTGAGCATCATAGCCCTGAAAACGTTCGAGGTCGGCCTCGTACGCGGGCATCTGCGCCGTTCACACCGGAGTCCAGGCCAGCGGATAAAACGCGATCACTACATTGTTCTTGCCGCGGAAATCCGAGAGCTTAACCTTCTTGCCCTTTTCCATGTTGCTGGGCAACTCGAAATCCGGGGCCATCTCACCAACTTCAGGCATTGAGATTCCTCCTTCTGATTTTTGATCTGATTTGACCAAAGCTTAGACGTTCACCGCCAACTGTTCAAGCAAACCCCCGGCGTGCCGGCTTGACGAATAACTTAGAATTAGTATAATTCTAAAATATGGGGGACAGTAAGAAGACAGTCACCGCCACCAACGCAGGCAGAAAGCCCAGTCTGACGCGCCAGCGCCAGATCGTGCTGGATGTAATTTGTTCGACCGAAACACACCCGACCGCAGCCGAGGTTTTCGAGGCTGCTCGCCATGCGATGCCGGCAATCAGTTTCGCTACTGTCTACAACTCATTGCGTTATCTAAAGCAAGCAGGTTTGGTGAGAGAAGTTGCTTCATTCGGGGGTAACCCCAGTCGTTATGATGGCATGACTGATCGCCATGATCACGCGGTCTGTTCCGACTGTGGCAAGTTGGTTGATTTTGATCTGCCCGGGGCGAGCGAATTGTTACGCTCGGCGGCCAGGGTTTCACGTTTTAAGGCCGAGTCAGTGCATTTGACTCTAATCGGCCTCTGTCCGGCATGTCGCTCAAAGTAGCGAGCGTTAATTGGGTTTGGATTTTGCAACGTCGCGGCCGTACCGCGGCAAATGAATAAACTTTAGGAGGAAAAATGTCAGCAGCAATTGCAACCGCATACGAAAGTGCTCAGGTGGGCAAACCAGCGCCCGATTTTGAGATTCCATCGACTAAGAACATCGAAAAACTGAATGAGCCGGTGAAGCTTTCAGACTATCGAGGTAAGTGGGCCGTTCTGCTTTTTTATCCGTTGGACTTTACCTTTGTCTGTCCCACTGAACTTACTACCTTCAGCGATCGCTACGAAGATTTTGAAGGGATTGGCGCCGAGGTGATTGGCGTCTCGACCGATTCGGCGTTTTCGCACCGGGCCTGGTTACAAACGCCGCGCGACAAAGGCGGGGTCGAAGGCCTGCGCTTTCCCTTGGGCGCGGATATCACCAAGCAAATGTCGCGCGACTACGGTGTGTTGATCGAAGATCGCGGCATCGCACTGCGCGGTTTATTTGTGATCGATCCCGAAGGCGTGCTGCGTTACAAAGTCGTGCACGATCTGAACATTGGTCGTTCGGCTGAAGAGACGTTGCGCGTGATTCAGGCTTTGCAGACCGGTGGGCTCTGTCAGGCCGAGTGGCGGCCGGGTCAGGAAACGATCAAAGCCTAAGGTGAAAGCCGTGCGCTGAATCTTGGTCCCTCTCCCTTTTGGGAGAGGGCTGGGGTGAGGGGCTACACAGAGAAAGTCTTTTTTTGTTCTGTGCTCAGGCCCTCACCCTCTCCCAGAGGAGAGGGAACTTAATGTCAATCATTTCCAAGAAACTCTTTTGGAGAATTTGCTATGCCGATGAGAATTGGAACCCCGCTGCCCTCGCTGGAAGGCGCCACCGAGTGGTTGCGCGGCTCAGTTGAAGAAGTTTTGAAGGAATCAGAAGGCCGGCCGGTATTGATTCATTTTTGGTCTCTAAGCTGCGGCATGTGTAAAGACAATCTGCCGCGGGTGGCCGAGTGGAGAGAAAAGTACGCGGCGGCTGGGCTGCGTCTGGTCGCGATCCACATGCCGCGATATCCAGCCGACACCGACGTCACTGCGGTACGCGAAGCGGTCACGCAACACGAAATCACCGATCCGGCAGCAGTCGACAACAATCACACGCTGCGGGATGCCTTCCTGAATGAACATGGATACGTTCCCGCGTATTACCTTTTTGACGACCAGCACAAGTTGAAGAGCTTTGCCGCCGGCGAGTACGGGGTGAAAGTTATCGAGCCGGCCCTGGAGCGGATGATGGGAGCAGCGCAGGTAGCGGCAACGCAAACCCAACCTGCGGAGCAGGCGACAGCATAAAGCCTGGGGCGTAAAGCGCCCACGAACAATCTACAACCTGCAGATCAGCAACTCGCGCTCATAGACAGTTTCCGGTGGCAGACGATCATGCAGGGTAAGAAAGAGCTCCTCGTGACCGAGGACTTCTTCACGCCAGGCTGCTCGATTGAATTCCTGCAGGTCTTCAAATTTTTCCTTCGGATAATCCAACCCCTTCCACTCAATATCTTGATGCTGGGGCATCCACCCAATCGGAGTTTCTCGGGCCAGCGCCCGGCCGTGAACGCGGTCGACTATCCATTTCAACACGCGCATGTTTTCGCTGAATCCGGGCCACATAAAATTCCCTTCCTCGTCTTTGCGAAACCAGTTCACGTGAAAGATGCGTGGCGTCTCAGTCAGCGAACGCTGCATGCGAATCCAGTGTCGAAAATAGTCGCCCATGTGATAGCCGCAGAACGGGAGCATAGCCATGGGATCGCGGCGCACCTTGCCGATGGTCCCAAAAGCCGCAGCTGTCATCTCTGAACCCATGGTAGCGCCGATATAGACGCCTGAGCTCCAGTTGAATGACTGATAGACGAGCGGCATAGTCGTCGCGCGCCGGCCGCCGAAGATGATTGCGCTGATGGGGACGCCATTTGGATTCTCCCAGTCAGGATCAATCGTCGGGCATTGCGAAGCAGGCGCGGTAAAGCGAGCATTCGGATGCGCGGCTTTGGCGCCGGTTTCTTTCGCGATTTCAGGTGTCCACTTGTTCCCCTGCCAGTCGAGGCATTCCGCGGGCGGCTCGTCAGTCATGCCTTCCCACCAGACGCCGCCTTCCGGAGTGAGCGCCACATTTGTGAAGATCGAATTTGTCGCCAGCGTCGCCATCGCGTTCGGATTCGTTTTTGCCGAAGTACCGGGGGCGACGCCAAAGAAACCCGCTTCCGGATTAATCGCGTGCAACCGTCCGTTCGCATCAGGTTTAATCCAGGCGATGTCGTCGCCCACCGTCCAGACCTTCCAGCCTTCGAATCCCGCGGGCGGAATCAGCATCGCGAAATTCGTCTTGCCGCAGGCGCTGGGAAAAGCCGCGGTTACGTAAGTTTTCTCGCCCTGCGGACTTTCGACGCCGACAATCAACATGTGCTCGGCCATCCAACCTTCATCGCGGGCGATGTTGGAAGCGATGCGTAGCGCGAAACACTTCTTACCCAAAAGGGCATTGCCGCCATAGCCAGATCCGTATGACCAGATCTCGCGCGTCTCAGGAAAATGCACAATGTATTTTTCTTTGTTGCAGGGCCAGGGCACATCCGTCTCGCCTTCGGCCAGCGGCGCTCCCACCGAATGCATGCACGGCACCACCCGCTTATAGTCTTTATCAATCTCGGCATAGATCGGCAGTCCGATGCGGGCCATGATGCGCATGTTAACGACCACATAAGCCGAGTCGGTGAGTTGGACTCCGATCTGCGACATCGGCGAGCCGACTGGTCCCATGCTGAACGGCAGCACATACATCGTGCGGCCTCGCATCGATCCATCGAACAACTCCTTTAGCTTCCGGCGCATTCGGTAAGGTTCTTCCCAGTTATTCGTCGGACCCGCGGCGTCTTTCGAGAGTGAACAGATAAAGGTGCGATCTTCGACCCGAGCCACGTCGCTCGGGTGTGAGCGCGCGTAATAACAACCGGGCCAGAGCTCTTCGTTGAGCTTGGTAAAGGTGCCGCTCACTACCATTTGAGCTTTGAGCGTCTCATCCTCTTCGGCGGAACCATCAACCCAATGAATGTTCGCGGGTTTGGTTAAGTTGGCCATCTTCTCGACCCAATTGAGCAGGTGAACATTGGAGCTCAGCGGGGTCGCGGGATCGCGATCAAGTGTTGTTTGGATAACAGGAGAACTCATTTCTCGCTCCGATCTGTTGATTGCGAAATGCGGGTTTTGGTTGAAGCTAAGTCTGACATTACAGGGACAGCGGAGGCAAGTGGCAATTGGGGCGCCCCGGTCGTCGTCCACGATCGCGGATTGATTCTTGTATCTTCAGAAGCTAACGCGCACGACGCCGGCGCGACCTTCTAATTCTTCGTCTTCTTCAATCCCGTGACAAACACTTCAGTGTTATGGGCAAAGCGGACGCCGTACACGCCGTCAGTTGATTTCAGTTTGCCGGGGGTTACCAGCGCGGACTTGTCGTAGCTCGCCACCTCTTTGTTGTTGATTGAGCAGGTGACCTTGTCGCCTTTTACCGCGATAGCAATCTCCTGAGTGACGGGCGCGTCTTTTCCGGCCGCTTTGTTCACCGCCGGATCCACTGTGCCCCGTCCATTCATTTGAAACGCTGACGGCCCGAAACCGCGCACGATGAATTTGCCGTCACCATAAGCCGCACAATACAGATAACTCTGCTGGTCTGTTCCCAGATCATTCCCCGCGATCACAATTCCGTACGGGTGTGGATGCGTCATTAGGCTCATGAACTTCGGTTCGCGGAACGTTGCCTTGACCGTGTAGTTGCCGGACGCCTTGTTGGCCGGATTCCAGTAAGTTACAGCCGGACCGGTGATGACGTGGAAAGCGTCGCCCTCTTTCGCGAACTTCGCGCTGTTTAGAGTCATGCCGGCGGTCTCTTCTTTGGTGTCAATCTTCCCGGTCCATCCCTTTGCCGACACACCGCCGCCGGCAACGCTGCGGGAATCCTCCATCTGACCGGCCTGCGAGAAGATTGCTACGGGAATAGATGCAAGCGCGAGAAGCGCAACGGCGAGAACAAACGTGCGTCGCATGTTTTTTAGATCCTCCTGAATAAGTTAGTGGCTGGTAATGATAACGCGCATGGGCGGATCCCAAAAGCGCCTTTGGCGCTGCGGCTTAGGTCGCCGCCAGTGAACTCATGAACTGCCTTTGGCTTTGCCTTTTCCTGCGCGCGTCTGTTATTAGCTAGCCAATGAACCGCAAGCCCGGCAGAGAAGCTTTCACCAACAAAGAATGGAACCTGATCCAGCGACTGAACACTCCTGCAAAGGTCCAACATTGGCTCACCCTGATGCCTTACAACCGTGAGCTACAGGGCGAAACCCTGCGCTCGTTTCGTGAGGTGATTAAACGAAACCAGGCGCACTGTCTTGAAGCTGCCGTCGCCGCCGCGGTGATTTTGGAGCAGCACGACTATCAGCCGCTGCTGCTGGACATCGAGTCGGTCGATCTTCTCGATCACGTCGTTTTTGTCTTCCGCAAAAACGGCCGCTGGGGTTCGATAGCCCGTTCCCGCGACATTGGCCTGCACGGAAGAAAGCCGGTCTTTCGTAATTTGCGACAGTTGGTTTGGAGCTACTTCGAACCTTACATCGACATGACTGGTCGAATTAAGGGTTATAGCCTGACGAGTCTCTACGATCTGGGTAATTACGATTGGCGCTTCTCAAAAAAGAATATGCACAAGATCGAGGACCACCTGCGGGCTATTCCGCATCGCCGCCTGCGCTCGTCAGATCGGCGTTACGAGTACTGGCACAAGCGCTACCAGAAGTACAAGCAACGCCATCCCGACCGCTCGCCGTCGTATTATCCGAATCGCGCCAGATGGATGTTGTGAGATGTGGCGTGGATCGTCCCAGGGCAGGTCGCAAACCTACTGAACGGGATCTGATTTCAGCGAAGCAGCCGCGTCTTCAATCGCGGCCGTGAGCTGATCCACATTCTTGCCACCACCCTGAGCCATGTCAGGCCGGCCGCCACCGCGGCCGTCGATCACTGAACACGCGCGACGCATGAGAACGTTCATGTCGCCGGGAGCATCGGGCGAGCGCGCAAAGACCACCCGCGCAGTGTCCCCATCGCGCGATCCCAGAAGCGCGATCACCTTCGGGTGAGCGATCAATGCCTGGGCCAAATGCTTCAATGAATCTGCGCTGCGATCGGAAAAGACCCGGGCGATGACCTGTGTCCCGGAGTCCGTTTCCTTCAACAGCTCCGCTGCTTCTACGCGAGAGGCAAGCTCTTCCAGCTCGCTGACTCGATGCGATAGTTTTTTATTCTCTTCAATTATTTTGTCGACCAGCGCCGGCGAATCCTCGCGCCCCGCACTGAACAACGACGCCACCCCGCGCGCCGACTTGTTTGCTTTGCGATAGTCAGTCAAAGCGCGAACCCCGGCCATGAACTGAATTCGCACCAGGCCTTTGGCGCGCTCCCACGAGCGGACCGCAATCACGCCGACCTCGCCGGTCGATTTGGCGTGGGTGCCGCCGCACGGCGTCAGATCAAAATCGGCAATCTCGATTACGCGCAGCTCGCCTTCACGCGCGGGCTCTTTGCGCAACGGCAGCGACGCGGCTTCCGAAGCTGTTACCTGGCTAATCTTAATCGGACGACTCTCCCAGATGATCTGATTCGCAAGATCGACTGCCTGTTCAATTCGCTCATCAGTGGGATCGTCAAGCGCCACGTCAATCTCGCATTCGTGTTCCAGCACGCGGAAGCTGCGGGTCGGCGCGTCGAAAAGCCGCACGAAGGCAGCCGACAGAATGTGCTGGCCGGTGTGTTGTTGCATGTGATCGAGCCGCCGCCGCCAATCGACCCGGCCGTGAACCGTGGCGCCGACGCCGGGAGCCGGCCCCTGGATTACATGCCAAACTTCTTCGTGATCAGCGTCGATGCAATCAACAACGCGAGCCTCGCCAAGCGTTCCAGTATCTGTCGGTTGCCCGCCGCCGGTGGGATAAAACGCGGTGCGATCCAGAGTTACTACGCGATGCCCATCTTCCCGTTCGTGGACGCCAATTACGCGCGCCTCGAATTCGAGCAAGCGCGAATCGTGGTAATAGAGTCGTTCGGTGGCCGGCATGGCGTCATCTTAATTCGCCCCGTGCCCATTTCAAAAGCGATCCGCAGATTGCGCAGATAAAACAGCCATAGCAAAAATGAACAACTTCGAGTCCGGAACAATTCCTATGTTGTGCAATCTGGGTAATCTGCGGATTTTGATCCAGCTTTGACAGTCCTGTGTCCAAGCAAACATAATCGCGCGAATTTCATCTATAGAGTTTCATTGCGTCACACAGGAGCTTGAATGATTAATCGACTGAAATTTCATTTCCCGCGGGCGGCCTTTCTATTCCTTCTATTCTTGGCCTTCAGCAGCGCGACTCTGGCCGCGGAAACTCCGCTAAAGATTCACTATCGCCTCGCGATGTCGCAGCCGAATCTGCACTTATTCGAAGTCAATATCGATGTCGACATCCCGGCCGAGGCAAACGTTGACTCGCTCGACTTTCAAATGGCCAGGTGGTCGCCAGGTCGTTACGCCGTGTTTGATTTCGCGAAAAACGTTCAAGAGGTGAGCGCCAGCGTTAGCTGCCTGACGCAATATGACGAGCGCGGGAATCCGCTGCCAAAGACCTGCCCATCTTCTGTTGTCCCGATCTTTCGCGTCGACAATCAGACCTGGCGGCCCGATTTACTCGGGAATCGCGGCGCCACCCTTAGTTTTAGTTACAAAGTCTTTGCCAACGATCTCTCCGGCACGTTTTCCGATCTTGATTCGCGCCATGCCAACTTTAACGGCGGAAGTATTTTCATGTATGTGGTCAATCACAAACAGGATCCGGTAAGCCTTGCGATCGATCCGCCGAAGGGCTGGCGCATCGTGAACGGCCGGATGTCGAAAAAAGATCAGCGCGAGTGGCAGTTTCCGAACTGGGACCTCCTGATTGACACGCCGACAGAAATCGCCCCCGACTGGACTGAAGACACCTTCAAAGTTGACGGCAAGAACTATCACGTCGTCGTGCATTCGTTCGGACCGGAGGGCGGCCAGCGTCGCGCTTTGGTACGCGACATTGAAAAGGTGGTCAGAACTGAAGTCGCGATGTGGGGCGCGCCGGAATTTGACTCATACACTTTCCTGATCCATTTCGCGGCCGACGATCATTCCGGTGACGGCATGGAGCACCTGACTTCAACCCAGATCATCCTGCCCGGCAAACTCGCCGAACCTGGGATGGAGGAAGGGACGATCGACGCGGTCGCCCATGAATTCTTTCACGTCTGGAACGTGAAACGCCTGCGTCCCATCGAGCTGGGCCCCTGGGACTTTACGCGGCCGGCCAACACTCGCGGGTTGTGGATTGCCGAAGGGATCACGAACTATTACGGCCACTTGATGCAGCGGCGAGCCGGCTTGTGGAACGACGCCAAGTTTTTGAGCACGTTAGCGGACCAGATCACCGAAGTTGAGAACGCGCCTGGCAGCCGTTTGATGAGCGCAGAAGATTCTTCGCTGGCGGCGTCGTTTATCGACGACGCGCCTCATGCACAGAAGACCAATCTGGAGAACACCTCGATTAGTTACTATCCCAAGGGCGAAGTGGTCGGGCTCGCGCTCGACCTGCTGATCCGCGGAAAGACCCGGGGTAAAGCTTCGCTCGACGAAGTCATGCGCCGAATGTATCAGGAGTTTTATGTGCAGAGCCCAAACGCTTCTTACTACCTGCGCGGGCGCGGCTACCGAGGCGAGGATTTCGAGCGGGTCACTTCCGAAGTCGCAGGCACGGACATGAGCGATTTTTTCAAGCGCTATGCGCGCGGCGTCGAGTCGCCGCCCTACGAAGATGCGTTTGCGCAAGTCGGCCTGCGTTTTATCCGAGAACCGCGGCAACCGGTTTCGGTCGGGATCAGCGCGGATGAAAATGAGAAAGTGAATTTCAAGATCGCCAGCGTGCGGTCAAACTCGCCGGCTGCTGCCGCCGGTCTGGAAGTCGGCGACACGATCATGTTATTTGGCGGAATCAAGCTGACGCCGGCAAACCTGATCAAGACTCTCTCTCGCTACAAGCCGGGGGACAAAGTGCAAGTTACGTTGCTGCGCGGAGAGCGCCGGATTCAAACCTCGATCACTCTCGGGCAGCCTCTGGTGATGGACTACAAGATCGAAGAAATGCCGAACGCCACGGCGGAAGCCAGGGCGCTGCGCATTGCCTGGTTGACTGGGAAATAAGCCGGCATCCGCAGATTGCGCAGATTGAAAGAGCAAGCAATAAACCATCCATGAAACAACACGAACCAGGGCGAACGAGCGCTTACTTAACTGCTTCAGGTTTTTTCAGGAGTCAAATCTGCGTAATCTGCGGATAACTATCTGCCCAACCGCGAAGCAATCACCTTCGCGGCAGTGGCTCCCGCACCAACCGCGCTGCTAATTGTCGGCGCCAGTGGATTCGCCACATCGCCAATCGCGAAAACATTCGTCACGCTGGTTTCCTGTCTGCCGTCAATCCGAACATAACCTCGCTCGTCCAAATCCAGTTGCGCGCTAAATGGATCAGAGTTTGGCTCAAAGCCGATGCGGACGATGACCCCCTGCACGGCCATCTGAAACGGTTTGATGGCGCCGCCGCGTTCAATCTCGACGGCCTCGACCCATTCGTTGCCGAGGATGCGATGGACGACGGACTCTTTGAAAATCGTGATGCAGTGGTTTGCTTGCAGTTGCTCGGCGAATTCGCGACGGGCGCTGAGCTGCCGGCCACGATGAACGAGCGTCACGGTCGGGCAAACGTCAGCAAAAAGGAGTGCGTTCTCAGCGGCCGCATCGCCACCGCCGACGACGCAGACATCTTTGCCGGCAAACTGATCACGATCTCCCGATGATTCGATCATGCCACGTTCGGCAAACTCAGCTTCGCCCGGAATGCCGAGTTTCCGGCGATGCAAACCGGTGGCAATGATGATGGCGATCGCCGGCAGTTCTTCGCCGCTCTTCAGCACGACTCGTTTCGCTTTCAAGTCCACGCTGTTGATTTCGACATTAGTCCACAGATCGAACTCGCCGTCTTTCGTCTGCTCTAGAAAAAGATCGCGGAGTTCCCTTCCATTCTCAGCACGAACGCCGAGATAATTCTCAATCGGGTTGTGAACAGCGAGCAGTTGGCCACCGACTTCGTCGTTTTGCTCAAGCACCAGGGTGTCGAGACCCAGCTCGTCACACCAACGCGCGGCGGAGAGGCCGGCGGGACCGGCTCCGATGATCAGGACGTCGTGCATTATTGTGATTGCGGCTGATAGAGATTTGGAATCGCGGCGATCAAAGCGGCAGGCAGCGACTTGAGCTTGAGTTGTTCAGTGAGAAAAGCGATCCGATCACGGCGGGCCTCGGCATTGAGTGCATGGGGCGCATCGTAAAGCTGAAACCGTTTTGGCTCGCTGACGATCGCAGCCTGCTCGCGGGCCCGTTCTGCCGTCAGGAATCGCTCCTGGGTCGCAAACTGGAGGAAGACCACGGCCGGCGCAGCGTGCCTCACGTACTTGCCCTGATCGAGCCACGCATACTTCTCGTTATATGCATCGACTTTATCGGGGCCCATACTCTGCCGAAAACTCTGATACTCCTTTGCCTGCCGAATGAGTTCGTTGGAGATGACGCCGGCCATCAACACAAATGCCTTGAACCGGCGATCGACGCCGCTCAAGAGCGCGCCGATTCCCGCGTTGTAACTGTGGCCGACGTATGCGATCCGCTTGCGGTCCACATCTCTGCGGGACAGCAGCAAATCGACGCCGCGCCGCATGTCCATGACTTGTTGAAAAAACTCTGTCGCATTTCGTTCGTCGAAGGGATCCTTGATGGCTTCATGGCGGGGGCGCGCCACCGGCCCGTCAGTTAAGAGAGAAACCACTCCAGCCTGAGCCAGCACAAGCGCCTCCTCGAGAAACTCTTTGCGGTTACGCATCGAAGAGTTGCCCCAATACCAGTGGCCCCAGATCACCGCCGCGAACGGACCACGGCCTTTGGGAACGACCAGGTACGCCGGCACGACTCCGCCCTTCAGACTGTCGTACGTAATGTCATACACATCGGCGTGAGCGCGCTGCTGAACCCCGACCCGTTTGAGATTGAGTGGCGCTTTCTGATCGTAATCAAAATGGCGGAGAAGCTCAGCGTCCTGGGCAGGTGACGATGATGCCGTGAGCATCAGAATCCCGATTAGCAGGAGAAGTTGTAAGACCCGGATTGTTCTCTGCATCGATCAGGTTCTCCTCACAAATAAGGAAGATTGACAATAACACAGCGCCGGTGCGACGCTGAATCGCTCCAAAACACTCAAGGCGAAAGGAGAATCACAATGCGTCTGACCGAAATGGTTTCGTGTTCTGGTTGAGCGGCCAAGCTGGCGCCTAAGGTCCTCGCTCAGGTGCTGAGCGGGCTTGAGAGACAACCTTTCGACCCGAATCTGCTGGTCGGTTTCGACAAAGCGGACGACGCCGGAGTGTATCGTTTGCGCGATGACCTGGCGCTGGTGCAGACGCTCGATTTTTTCACGCCCATCGTCGATGACCCGTTCGATTACGGACGGATTGCGGCGCTCAATTCGATCAATGACGTCTGGGCCATGGGCGGGACGCCGCTAACGGCGATGGCAATCACCTGTTTCCCAAAGAAAGGCGTGGACTTTGAGATCCTGGGCGAGATTATGCGCGGCGGCCTGTCGGTGCTCACGGAAAACAAAGTTGCGCTCGTCGGCGGTCACAGCGTCGACAACGAGCAGATCATGTTTGGTTATTCGGTGACCGGCGTTATCGATCCGAATCACATAGCGACGAATGCCGGGGCCCGGCCGGGTGACATGATCATCCTGACTAAGCCGATCGGCACCGGGGTCATCTCAACGGGAATCAAGTTAGCCAAAGCTTCGCCGTCGGTAGTCGCCGAATCCATCGCCACCATGCTCACGCCGGGCAAGTATGCCGCGGAAGCAATCGCAAAGTTTGATGTGAAGGGCGCTACCGATGTCACCGGATTTGCTCTGCTCGGGCACACCTGGGAGATGGCCCGCGCCAGCAACGTGACCATCGAAATCGATTCGGCCCGCGTGCCTTTGATCAAAGGTGCGCTGGAGTTGGCAACGGCGGGATTGTTAACCGGCGGCGACAAAACGAATCGCGAGTATGTCGGTGCCGATATTTCGATCGCTGATGTTGTCGACCCGAATCTGATGAAGTTGTTTTATGACCCGCAAACGGCGGGGGGACTGTTATTGGCGATCTCTGCGGACAAAGCCGATGAGTTGTTAGCCGACCTGCGCCGGAATTATCCGCGAGCGGAGCTCATCGGCCGAGTTGCTGAGCGAGGCGAGAAAGCCATTGTGGTCAGGTGAAGTCAGTACGCGGCTTTGCCGCAGCACATGCGGAGAGGCTTTGCCTTTCCGGCAGTTCGTATTTGAAAATGGGTGAGAGGCTATGCCTCGAATCCGGAGGCATAGCCTCCTCATGAAGGAACGTTGTCACGGTAAGGCAGAGCCTTACCGCAATGTGCTGCGGCACAGCCGCAAGGAATGGTTGAGAACTCATGATGTCCAAGGCCGCATCAACGATTGAAAATTTTTCGATCGCCGATCTCTATCATGAGGTTCGCGCGCGCACCCTCGAGATAGTCGCGCCGCTCGAGATCGAAGACTATGTGATCCAAACCGCGGAGTTCATGAGTCCGCCGCGTTGGCACATCGGACACACCTCATGGTTTTTTGAAACCGTGTTGCAGAAGTATCTGCGGGGATACCACGTCTATTCCCAGGAGTTCCTTTTCTACTTCAATTCGTATTACGAAGGTTTCGGCGCGCGGATTGAGCGGCCCAAGCGCGGCACCCGCTCGCGGCCGACTGTGGCGGAGACAAAACGTTATCGCGCCCACGTTGACGAACAGATGTCGCGCTTTATCGAAACGGTTTTCGAGCATGATGAAGCGGACACGATCCTGGCGATCCTCAGACTGGGTCTCGAGCACGAGATGCAGCACCAGGAGCTGCTGGTTTACGACATCAAACATCTGCTTTGCGATCAGTTCAACGCACCGATTACGCCGGCGCCTGGCGCAAGAGAAACGGTGACCGGGATGGTTGAGATCGAAGGCGGACTGTTCGAGCTTGGCTATGAAAGCGGCGACAAGTCGCCGCACTCCAAAAACTATGACTTTGCCTTCGATAACGAGAAGCCTGAACACAAAGTCTTTCTCGAAGACTTTCTGATCGATCTGGCGCCGGTAAGCAACGCCGACTATCTCGAGTTTATTGCCGCCCGCGGTTATCAGGATTTTCGCTGGTGGCATTCGGCCGGATGGGAAAAGGTCAACCAGGAACATTGGGAGGCGCCGCTTTACTGGGAACAGCTTGACGGCGCCTGGATGATCAGAGACTTTGCCGGCTTGTACCTCGCGTCAGACAAAGCAAACGAGCCGGTTTCGCATGTGAGCTTTCTGGAAGCTTCCGCGTACGCAAAGTGGGCCGGGAAACGGCTGCCGACTGAAGCCGAGTGGGAAAAGGCGGCGAGTTTTTCACTGGGGCTCAACTCGAAACAGCCGTTTCCCTGGGGTAGTGAATCTCCGGACGAAACTCGGGGAAATCTCTTCCAGAACGGTCTGTGGCGGGTGGCTCCGATTGGCGCTTTTCCTGACGGCCAAAGCGCTTATGGGTGTCAGCAAATGATTGGCGACGTGTGGGAGTGGACGACCTCAGACTACACGCCTTATCCGGGGTTCAAATCTGAGTTCGACGAATACAACGACAAATGGTTTGTCGGCCAGAAGGTTTTGCGCGGCGGCTCGTTCGCCACTCCGCGGTCTCACATTCGCACTACCTACCGAAACTTCTTCTATCCGCACGAGCGCTGGCTGGTCGGCGGCTTTCGCTGTGCAAAGGATACAGATTAGGGTGTGAACTCCTCACTACCGCATCAGTAGCTCCCGGGCCAGAAATCGAAATGAAGACCGCGGGTTTTCGAAAGAGCTTCATCGTTCGACTCCTGCAAACCTAATAATGATACCTGCAGGCCAGAATCCTGATCTTGTTTTCGGTGACTTGATAAACCAAACGATGTTCTTGATCGATTCGACGCGACCAACATCCCTTGAATTCATGTTTTAGCGGTTCAGGTTTGCCAATTCCTGTAAAAGGGTCGCGCTGAACTTCCTTTATCAAATTAACAATGCGCAGCGCTTTATTGCGATCTTGCTGAATCCACCACGCCAAATCCTCAAAGGCCGCGCTGTCAAATTCCAAGTTTCTCAAGGGCTTCCTCGAATGGAGTTCCGATTTGACGCTCCTTCGCTTCCAGAAGCCTGCGCTTCATGTTTTGACTCTTTAGCAGATATGCGGTTTCCTTTTCCGATTCAATCTCGCGCCACAATTCAATCGGCACGATCACCGCCGTCGGTTCGCCGCTCTCATCCGATACGTATTGGATATCCGTCATAAATAAACTCCAACGCCACCTTACTTCACAAAATCAACCGTAGCCCGCCTCTAAACGTTGACTTAAGGAGGTCAGCCCTTACCGATTCGGTCCCGCTTGCGATGCCGGCATGCCTTTCATCGGGATCGGCAGCTTGCCATCCGCACCGCGCGTAAGCGCGATGAAATCATGATCGGTGCGAATCGAATCGAACACCGCATCAACGCGCGCTTCCATCATCTCCTTCGCGCGCACGGCCTGGTAACGCTCGTATTGGAAGAAGTGACGCCGCAAGAGGCTTAGCGCCTTATCGCGTTGTCCGTTCTGTGCGTAAATCGCCGCCAGGTTATAGGAAGCCGGCAGCAGGTTGATGTTCGCGCGCGCGATCCTCAGCGCTTCATCCTTTTTGCCGTTGGCCGCCATAAAGACCGCCGCAAATACGATGTTGTAAGGATCCTCGGGATCCAGCGCGAGGGCCTGTTGCGTGTACTGGTTGCCCTTGGCCGGATCGCCTTCTGAGTTCCAGTACACCGCCAGATTGCGATAGGCCAGGGCCAGCGGATACTCTGCGATCGCGCCTTCCATCAACGCCAGACCTTTCTTGAACTCGCCGTCGTGAATTGTCATTTTGCCGAGGCCATGGTAAGCCACGGACCGCGACAAGGGATCGGCCGGCATGTTCAGAATCCTTTCAAACATCGTTCGCGCTTTGTCCCAGTCGCCGATGTTGTGACGATAGTTTTCGCCGAGGTAGCGCAGCGGGGTCGGATCCGCCGGGTCCATCAGATGCGCCTGGGTGTATAACTTATCGGCCGTGACATAACGACCATTCATCTCCGCGATCAGGCCGCGACGCATAGTCCTCTCGATTTGTGCGCTTTGGCGCGGCTCGAAAATCGGAGTTGGAGGTAAAGCCGAGATTTCGCCCGCCCCAAGTTTCTTCAACTGATTCGCCGCTTCCTTGGCTTTTTTCGGGAACAGGCATTTCTGGTCAAGTACCGCGCGATAAATCTTGATGGCTTCATCCTTATTACCGGCCGTGGCCTTCGCCGCCGCGTCTTTCATCTGATCGCTAAGCACGCTTTCGCGCTGCTTCATTTCAGAGTCGACGACCTTTTCCACTTCGGCGACTTTCAGTTTGCCGTCTTTGTTTTCGACTCGGTTGACCGGAGCACCATCCGGTGTGGCCAGGACCGCCACTGGCAGTTTCGATTCGCCGATAAGTTTCTCGGCATTTGGTATGCGCCCGTCCGCCAACTCCATGCTTACGCACTGCGACGCATAGAGCGACAGCGTGCGTGATTCTCGCAGGCTTGAATTCTTTATTTCGTTTAGCGAGGCCGGGAACCAATAAAGAATCAAACCCGCCGGCGGTTTGTCATCCGCCTTGCGAACCTTCCACGGCACGTTATAGACGGGTGCATTCGAACCGCCGCTGCCGCCACTGGACATGCCGCCACCACCGCCACCGCCGCCGCCGCCGCAGGTGGCCCAGGAAGACTGGGCGAAAAAGAGTACGAGGAGAGCCACAGAGATTGAGCGAAAGAATGGTGTTTTCATGCGCGGGATTATAACGCGAGTCAAGGATGACCGGAAGCTGGAGCGGACGATCGGAGGTGTCCAATTTTTTGAACAGATCAGGCAAGCACGGCTTGGCACAAAAAGCGTTTGGGGGCTTATTAAAGAGCGGGGCAAGCCCGCCTTCCTGACCTCGAGACTTTGGGACTTGTGCGATCGCGTTAACTTGAAAGCCTTTCAGCCGCGATCACAGCCTCAACTCTAAAGCTCGGGGTCGGGAAGGCGGGCGCCCCCGCCCTTTTAGTGTTCGAAAGACCTTTTGTGCAAACAAAGACGATCCACGAAATGCACGAGACAGTTTGTGCTGGCCGCCTCGCGTAATTTCGCGGATCGTTCCTGCCGAAAACCGCCGGGATCTTAGCTTAGAAAGTGCAGTTGTAGCTCTTCATCGAAGACTTTGCCGACTCGGCTGCCTGCTTACAAGCCGCAGTGAGCGTTCCCTTGGTCATCTCATTTTTGGCCAGTGTACGCCAGCTGTCGCGCCACTGCTTCATTGTTGACTCGAACTGGGCCCGTTGAGCTTCAGGTACGTTCTTGTTGACGCAATCTTCATACTTGGCCAGGAAGTCGTCACATTCGGCGATGCCGATTTTCTCACCGCTGGTCGTTGAAGAAGTGGTGGTGGTTGTGGTGGTAGCGGGCGTCGATGGCGCGGTCACGCCGGTGCTTTTGTTGCCGTCCGCCGCAGTCGAGTTATTGTTGTTGTTCGTCGAACTGCATCCGATCAAGAACGCGGCGCACAGGACTGCCAGAATCAAGAAACTCTTTCTTAACATCAGTACTCCTTCTGTCGTTCAGTCGAATCGTCTGAACCTTTTTATGGATAGGGATTGAAAAAGCGGCGACATGATACACGAGAAGCGCGGAATTGGCAGTGGCTGGTCGTCCGTTCGTAGACCTGATGGTGGATTGCGCGCGTGCCACTTCGAACCGGCGCCGGTATATAGTTCGCCATCTGACTGGACGCCACCAGAAATATTTTTTGCTCAGTTTTGCGGAAATTAGTCTAGAAGGTTGTGAGACGCTCTCGGGCAAAGGTTCACTGCGTCACTATCGTTCCCATCTGCACGACTTCAAAGTTAGAGCCTTTGACATTCGACAACATCGCCAGCTCGCCATCGCTCCAACGTGCGTCAGGTGCGCCGCTGATGTACCAGTTCGAACCGTTGTCGGCGACGATCATGCCATACTTTTTGAGCGCCCGAAGAATTACCTGCATCGCCGGCGAGTATCCCGAGATATCAAAGGAAGCCTTCAAGCGCACGCGCATTCCCATGGGCGGCAAATTGGGATTCGTATTCGTACTGGCAAAATGACGCGCGGGATAGACGTAGGCGCGGCGTGTGTTGCTCACCGTAAAGCGCAGCGCGTGCGTAATCTGCCCCTGTTCGAATACTTCGTCATACCGCACCAGGCCCGGGAAAATGGGCAAACCCGCTGCGTCAGCCGAGGTCCATCCCGCCGGACGCAGAGCATTCGAATTCAAGTCAAAGATCGCGCCGCTCCCGGCATTCCAGGTAACGCCACCGTTCAAGGGAAACGATCGATAGAGCTCATAGAGCTTCCAATTATCGCGATCGATAACCAGCACGTGGCGATCGCCCGTCGAATTCGGACCGCCCTCAATAGGCGCGTTCGGCGGGACTGGATAAGGACCAGGATCGCTTTGATTTCCAAAGGCCGTGTAGTTGATCGGGACCAACGGCTGCGTCCCCGAAACAACGACGTAAGGAATTCCGTTGGGTGCTCCGTTGTAAACCGTGCCAAAGTCCGGATGCAGTCCGATGTTCGAGCCAATGCCGGCAATCAAGTTGGCCGAGTTTGGATCCACCGGCATCGTTGATACGTCCTGGTTCCAGGGGTTGTTATCAGGAAAAGGCAGCCTGCCGTGAAGGCTAGCGCCCGGTCCCAAGTCCGGAGTTGGCGATGGCGCAGATGTCGGATCATCCGGCGGGCCACCTCCGATGTGGCCAATGCCTATCCTCACGCGATTGCTCGCGATTCCACTATAGGTAATCCCGACGAGCACATCGCCAGAGTCCCCCAGATTGTCATTGAGTCTGACAACTACTGAGGTCATCCACGGTTGTCCCGGTACCGCACCGACATACTCAACCGCCAGGGGGTAACGCAATCGCAGACCATCTTCTGCTTCGGCGGTTACTGCCGCCGCTGTCTCGTCGGTAGTAAGCGTTAGGTTCGTGGCGAATAAAATCAGCCGGGTGCGGTTGTCCCCGCCGACTGGAATCGATGTTTGCGGTCGAAATGGTTCAGCCAGATTCGACACTGATTCCAGCGCAATCCCGCGAGTTGAGTTTGCCCGCGTAAGCAAAACCGGCGCCCCGGCCGTTGCCCTGGTTTTGAAACCTCCCGGCTCTACAACTGTTAGATCCAGCGCCGCCAAACACACGAGTGCTAATACGAACGAGGCGCAGAATGGTAGACGACGGTGTCTCATCGGCAATTAGCGCAATTGGAATTTCAGTCGGGGCTATCTACTTTCCCTGAGAGTAGAGCAGGAGAGGAAGGAGCAAGTCAGATCAACCCTATTAGTTGGCGAGGTCATTAGTCAAGATTTTCGGTAGTGTCCTAATAGTGTGTTGCTGATTCGGGAAAAAGTTTTAAGAGTTCCCGCCTGATTACAGGCTTTAGGGTTTCAACTGTAATCGCACCACCAGCATGCACTTCGAGCGGGTCTATATAGAACCACGGAAACCGCGATCCCGCCTCCGCTTGTTCATCGTGCAATCCAACAGTAAAGCGGTCTGAATCTTGCTTTGGCTCTGCGCCTTGCACGGTTACGCGGTCGGTGAGTCCTCGTTCCGCAATTACTTCTTTCGTGGCCGTCTCGATTCTTTGAGCAAGATCGTCAACGGCGAAAAGGTTGTTTTCATTTTGCATGGTCGGCAACTTCCCTCTCAGTAGGCGACTGCGGCAGTCAGCAAGTCTTTAACTGACCAAACACTCTTAACAATTCCCGCCGCCATCGCTGGTGTACATCGAAGCGTTTTGTGCATTCGACAGAAGTTATAGTATGCGAAGTAGAGAGCCAAGGCCGAACGATGATTCGCCCATCGCTTACTAAATGCGTTCGTCAGGCGCGTGAATCTTCGGTTTTCCATTCTCACGCTCAGGTTGTGACGTTCAATATGCGACGTGCTTACGCGATCCATATCTGGATTACCCATGATGACTTCTGTGCGAGCGCCAGTGCATTCAGCCGGAGAGTAGCGCGTTTCGTCCATTGGGTTAGAGCGATAGACTTTGATTAACTGTGCGAAGCTTACACGCTGGACTCCGAGGCTCATTACGACCGCATCACGGTAAGGGCCAAAACCATCAGTGCTAATCTGAAACGATCCAGCCGTGGCGTGGGCGATCTTCTCAGTGAACATCAGCGTGTCTTCCGGCATCCGTTGGCCTACATGCCAAGCCAGAATTAACTTTGAATTGCGCTCAATCGCGGTGAATGTCCACGCATCGCCTAATTCGTCCGAAGTCTCACCCTTGAGGGTCTTCGTTTTCTTTTTCATTCCTACATACGACCACAGTTCATCGCATTCGACATCAGAGACTCTTAATCCCTGAATACGATCCAGCATTAGGGCTTCACACTTGCGGCCAGCTATTGCCAGAAGCCTCAGGATGGTGTCTCGGTGAACGCCCGTCAGCCGCTCAGTGCTTCGGACGCTGCAACCTTCGATTAGGTGCGACAGGACAGCCAGCGCCTTGCCTTCGGCCAGCCGCGAGTTGTCGAGGGTCTTAGCCTTCGGTTCGCCGAAAGTCTTGCCACAAGACAAGCAACGGTAACGCTGATTGCCTTTGCGATCCTTGCCGAACTTCTTAGCGGGTTTTTCACAGGCCGGACAATTCATGGTTGCTTCTCCTTAGCAACACAATTATACTTAGGCACTGGGCTTCCGTCAAGCGTAAGCTTGCGCACTGTTCCGCGATATGGCAGAATCGTTCCATGCAACCGCCAAATCGTTACATGAATGAGGTATTTCGTATCATAAATGGGGCCCTTCGTCTCGATATTGACAAGGTTCGTAACTATACCGTTTTCCTCGCTGACAAACTTGAAGAGGCCGGGGACAGCGATTCGGCTAACCGTCTGCGGAAATTGCTTGAGGAAACGGACCATGAGCTTCATCCAGCCGGCGTATCTGTTGGTCGGGCGCTACCGGTGGACGCAGAGAGTCGCTTCCCGCTAGTGGAGCACGTTGACTTAAAAAATCTAAGAGAGCCGCCCGTATTGCTAACCGAGCAACAGAAAAACGTTGTGCAGGAATTTTTAAGCGTCGCTAAGTGTCATGCCCAAGTCGAAGAAGACAGCTTGTCGTCGTCAATGAGCTTGCTCTTATACGGGCCGCCGGGCTGCGGAAAGAGTCGCCTTGCTCGCGACATAGCTCTTGAACTTGGACTTCCCCTTTACGTCGCTCGGTTGGATGGTTTGATTTCTTCGTTTCTCGGTAGCACTTCAAAAAATATTCGAGCGTTATTCGAATTTGCTTCACGCACACCATGCGTGATGTTTTTGGACGAGTTCGACGCAATCGCGAAGTTACGTGGAGACACGCAGGAGATGGGCGAACTCAAGAGAGTCGTCAATAGCTTCGTGCAGAATCTGGACACTATTGCGAAGCACTCGATAATCATAGCCGCGACCAATCATGAAGAGCTGCTTGATTCGGCAGTCTGGCGGCGGTTCAGTTATCGAATCGAATTCTCATTTCCCACTGTTGAGATACGGGCAGCCATGTGGGAGCAATTCTTGACGCCTCTTACGTTTTCCAAAAAAGGGATTGACCTTTTGGTCGATCTGTCGGAAGGGTTTTCGGGTTCGGATATTCATGACGTATGCACTCGTTTGCATCGTCGGCGGATGGTGACGAGGCATCAACCTAAATTGCACGATGCGTTCTTGGCTTTGCAGAATCTCGCTATTGGTGAAGGAGAGGAGCGCCGCTTCTTAGCGAAATTGAAGAACAAAGCTGCTGAAGAGATCCCTGGTATTTTGCGAGAACGAGACGTGAAGCGATACAGCTATGGTGCAATTTCACAACTCTTAGGGGTATCGAGGACGACGGTATCGCGGTGGTCAACAGAAGGAGTTATGACAGATGGCTAGTGAAAACAAACACACGAGACGTGAACGTCTTCCGATAAAAATGGTGTTACCAAATCAATTCACGCAGAGCCGGGTTGATAACAGACGTGGCAAACCCGAGCCCTTTGTCGAAGTTGATCAAAAATACCGTGCGCGGTTAACAACTGAAGTGCGAGCCGTACGACAGTTGGTTGCAACCCAGGCGAAACAAACCGGAAGTGCTCCCGCTCGCGTAAAGCTTCGCCCAAGGGCTGCGGCGAAGAGCCATCGTCCCGATAGCCTCTTCTCGGATGATTCATGCCCCATCATTGGTGCTGGCAAGTTAGGTGAAGTGTTTGTTAAGGCAACGACGTCGGGATTAGATCATCTGGCTCGCACTATTCAAACCAATCAGTCAAAACTTATCATCAAAGAACTTTCCACGGTGGAAGTGATTGAGCCGATCACGCCACAATTCAGACGGAAAAACCGAACCTCTGAAGATATTCTCAGGCACAGTCCGCGGCGAGAGGATGGCTTCGTTGTGCAGGTGCGGCTTTTTGACTTTGGACCAGAAGATCAAGACGACCATATTAAGAACTTTCGAAGGGTAGTAAAGAATCGCAGGCTCGACTTCGATCATGATGGCTATGCGGCCTCAAGCCAAGTATTCGCGGTGCATTGTAAGAAAGTTTCTGACGTTGAAGCTGTGTCCCATACACTGGGTGTTTGGTCGGTTGTGCCTATGCCTACTTTTCACAGCTTGCGGCCTCGAATGCTTAACCTTCAAACGTTGCCGCCTAACTTGCCCTCATCAGATCAGGTCGAAGGAGGAGACTTTCCAGTTGTCGTCGTTGTCGATAGTGGTATTTCAGAAACCGTTCCCGGTCTGAAAAGTTGGATCGTCGGCAGAGATTCATCAGTAGCTCCCACATATAGGAACCCGACGCACGGGACGTTTGTTGCTGGTCTTGTTTGTTGGCCATCTCAATTAAATCCAACCCTAGCCGGTATCGATAACAGTCCCTGCGGAGTGTTCGACCTTCAGGTCATACCAAACTTTGACCCCAACTATAAGCGCGACACGGAGACGATTACAGAACAAGAATTCTTAATCACCCTGCGGACTGCTCTAGACCAGTATGCGAACCAATACAAAGTATGGAATCTGTCGGTGGGTACAGACGAAGTGTGCTCTTTGGATGAATTCTCTAGCTTTGCCGAACAGCTCGACAACTTGCAAGAACGTTACAAAGTGTCCTTTGTGATTAGCGCGGGCAATTACGAAATCCCACCTTTGCTTTCGTATCCGAGAACAGGCCAGCAATTGAGCGCCGGGCGCGTGACAAGTCCAGCCGACAGTGTGCTGGGTATTACGGTCGGGGCAGTCTCGCATATGGACTATCCGAACGGGGGCCCCAAAAGAAACGAGCCCTCCGCATTCTCGCGGCACGGTGCTGGCCCGAACTACGTCATCAAACCTGATTTGGTTCACTATGGAGGCGGGTGCTCAACCGATCTAACTCACAGACACGGCATTCGATCCGTGGGCGATGGTGTCTCAGCGGAAAACTTAGGCACAAGCTTCGCTACACCCTTAGTGTCCCGCACCTTAGCGCAGATTTACCATCAGATAACTCCAACACCTTCGCCCGTCCTAGCAAAAGCTTTGTTAGTACATCACGCCCGTGATCCTAGAAACGGTGGGCGTGTGCCGGATTTGCAAGAGAACTTTTTCGGATTTGGTATGCCTCTAAATCCTCCTTACTGCTTGGAATGCACTCCGTATAGTGCGACTCTGGTTTTCGAGGACGTCCTTAGACCTGGTGTTTATCAAGAGTGGGACGATTTTCCTTATCCGCCGTCGCTCCGACGTAACGGACGGTATTACGGTGACATTTCGATGACTGTCGCGTTTGCTCCTGCGCGTGGAGCTCGCTGGGGGGCCGAGTACTGTGAATCGCATATTGATGCGAGTTTTGGAGTCTTCCGATTGGTAACAAAAAAGAAAGACGGGAGAAGAGTTTCGGAGTACAAGGGGCTCGTTCCGCCAGAGCACAAGAACCCAGGTGAGCGATATGAAGAATATCAAATTGAGCGTTTACGCAAATGGGCTCCCGTTCGAACGTATTTCGGATCGCTTGGAGAGGGCGGCGAGCGTGGTGAAAGGTGGAGACTCCGGGTGCGACTCCTTACACGTCACAGCGGGCAGAATCGACAACCCTCAAAGCCGCAGCCTTATTGCTTAATCGTAACCATTGCCGACCCGAAGAAAAAGCCCGGAATATACGACGAGATGATCAGAACTGTTCAGACTCGGTACAAGACGGAGAATTTGGTATTGCGTGCGGCTGCGCGACTTCGAACTACGCCTTAGCGTTTCTTTCTTTTCTCCCATCGCTTTTTGGCCGCTTTCTTGGCGATAGCGCGACGATCTTGAGAGGAGAGATTCTGAGCCCGTATTTGCCCTCCCTTAGCACCCCCACGAAGGCCAGCGGCTACCTTTGCAGGGTCTTTACCTTGTTCGCGGATGGCTTCGGGATCGTGTTTGGCAATGAGGGTGTCTAGCACGCCGCGAGCGAAGTTAATCGGCTCATCTTCTTCGAGAGGCTTTGTTCGTGCCATGCACCGATCATAACATGGCGTCAAGAGTTCGGCGTAAGATTCTGATTTTCAGCAACACACTATTAGGACACTACCAGATTTTCCGATGTGAGAGGAATTTGATTTATGGAAGAAACTCGTCCGGCGCGACAATCTTTCCAGCGATTGCCGAAGCCGCGACGACGTACGGAGATGCGAGGTATAGCTTGCCGGGGCCGCTGCGGCCGGGAAAGTTTCGGTTCTGCGCGCTGACGGTGACAGTCTCGGCGGTCCTGGAAGCGCCGGGTCCGGCGTTGATACAAGCGCCGCACGAAGGATCGATCAATTCGGCTCCGGCTTCAGTGAAGATTTCAAGGTAGCCCCGCTCGCGCGCGTACTGTTTGATCTTCTGCGAACCAAACTGCAGATAAAGATGGACGCCGGGAGCGACTCGCTTGCCTTTCTCGAGAGCGTGTTTCAAGACCGCGGCATACATATCCATGTCGGCCATCTTGCCGCCGGTGCAGCTGCCGCCGTACGCGGCATCGATGCGCACTTCTTCAGTCAGCTCATCGATGGGAATGCCATTGCGAGGATCACCGGGCAACGCCACCATCGGGCGAACCTCGTCCAAATCGATTTCAAATACGGCTGCATACTCCGCATTCGGATCGCTGAATACGAACCCTTTGCGAACTTCTTCGGGATCGAGACCCCGCATCTTTACGATGTAAGCCAGCGTCTGCTCGTCGGGCTCGATGATCCCAGTCGTGCCCCCGGCCTCGACCGCCATGTTCGTCAGAGTCGCTCGCTCATCCATCGACCAGTTCTTCAAATCCTCGCCGGCAAACTCAAGAACTTTGCCGATGCCTTTGCTTGTCTTCATGTAATCAGTTGCGAGGATGACCAGCATCACGTCTTTGGCCGCCACGTCCGCGCGCTTTCGGCCTTTCAAAACGTAACGCACAGTTTCCGGAACGCGAATGCGAATGTCTTTGGTGAACCACGCGTTAGCCATGTCGGTAGAGCCAACGCCGAAGGCAAAGCAACCCAGAACTCCGGCCATGCAGGTATGCGAGTCGGTTCCGATCACGATTTGGCCGGGCAAGGCCAGGTCTTCGACAACGGCGTTATGACAGATTGCTTCCGAACCGCCTTCCGGGTTCTCGCCATAAAGTTTTATCCCCTGCTTCGTGGTGAATTCCTCTTGCGTTGTTGCCAGCCCATCGGCTTTTTCCAACAGGCCCATCTCGCGATGCTTTGGCGACATTACTTTGTTGAGGAACGTCAGGTGGTCCCGAAAGGCAAAGACGGACTCGGGCTCAGTCACGCGCGCGTCCGGACCCAGCGCCTGTTTCAAAAGCGCTTCAGCCATCGGAGTAACGTATTCGTGCGAGAAGCGCACGTCCGCGACGGCGAACAAAGCGTCCCCCGGTTTTACGGCTTCGACCCCAATCTTTCCGGCAGTGACAAACGCATGACGCGCGATAATCTTTTCGACGATGTTCATCGGCCGCGGCGCGGGTCGCGGTCCGTCGGCGAGCGCTTGCTGAATTACGTTCTGAAACATTTGGCTGTCAGCCTCTGCCTGGCTGACCTGGCCAACGTCAACCAATTCTTGAGTCAGTGACTGGGCCTCGACGGCCGGCGGCGAAACCTTTCCTGCCAGACGGGCCTGGTTGTAATTGAACAGCCCGCCGTATTCGACGATGTCTTTGGAAATCGGATCGAGGCCTTTGGTGAATTCCGCTAACGCGATTTCCTCACCGCGACGAATACGTTGGATCAGGCCAAAGTCGGTGGCAGTCAGCAGGCCGATATTCTGCGAGTTCTGTCCGTAGATCTTTTCAATGCTTTGGGCGATGACCAGTTGAATGCCAGCCCATTTCTCAGCGTAAGGCGCGGTCTCGCGCGACGAGCCGCAACCTTTTGACAGGCCGGAAACCACCACGGCGAAGCCGCCATTCTTTACTTCATCTTTCTTAACCGCGCCTTCGCGCATTCCGACAAAGACATATTGACCCAGCGTCTCGTCGTAATAGAAGCAAACCCAGCCGGGTGTGATCTCGTCGGTCGAGATGTTGCTCATCAACGGCAAATCACCTGTCAGCAGACGCTCCGTGAGTTCGGTTTCCAGGCGATTCGCTTCGGCGCCGGTAGCTTCGAGTTGTCGTCGAATTAAAGAAGTGTCTTCAGTGAGAAAAAGAATCCGGCCTTCAAACTTCATCATTTCGGGCCGCTTGATAATAGCGTCAGTTAACATTAAAGCTCCTTGAATAAATTCCCTTGCTACGGTTTGGTTCCATTATAACCGGACACTACGCAAAGTCTTGAACCGGCATCAGAACTCGCTAACTCGTGATGGGCGCGTCACCGGAATGGTCGGTGAAGTTTGTAACCGCTTTGGAGCACATTTCGTCTGATCCTGTAGTGCTCAACAGTTAAAGAGGCGGCGAAATGTCGCCCCACTTCTTTTCATTGCGCCGGTTCCCTTCAGGAAAGGAGTCTTATGAAACGAATCCTTTTAGCAACAGTCATCTTTGCCTTAGCGGCACTCTCGGCTTACAGCCAAACGCAAACTCCATCGGCAGGCACTTCGGCCTGCAGGGTTGCGGTTACGCAAGCGCCGGCAATTCGGGGTGTGAAACTGGGAATGAAGATGGATGAGGTGCTGGCCTTGTTCCCCGGTAGCGCCGAGAACAATGATATCAAGTCGGCGATAGCAAAGGCACAGGGCTTTCCGAACTTTGGTTTGGCGAGCCTCTATCTTATTCCCAGCCAATACTCAACCAAAGATCGATTCGCCGGAATCTCGAGTTTCAGGGTTACCTTCGTTGATGGTCGACTCAACCAGTACGAGGTTGAGTACGAATCTCCACCGGGCGGGCCCGTCTGGCGACGGGTCGACGATTGGATAACCAAGCTTTCCGACTCGTTCAAACTACCACCAGCGTCAACATGGGCAGCGGACCAGAACCTGTCGGATCGAAAGAGTCTGACATGTGACGGGTTTCAAGTGCGGGCATCGAACATGAACTTTAGGGGAAACTTGTCAGTGTCGACTCTCGATACGCCTTTGCAGAAACAAATGGAACGCCGGGCTGCCTATGAAGAGAAATTGCGGCGCGAGTTTAAGCCTGAATAGCCGCACTCTGGCGACAGGTAAGTTACCGGGTCTTTCGCCGGGTTACCCGCTGCTCAGGGAACTCTTCTCGTGTTGCATAGCCGGCGGCGTCTGGCTTAGAAGACAAACTTTACCGACAACCTTATTGATCGCGCGCCGCCGGAATAGTAATTGGAGCCAAAACTGCTGCCGGCGAGACCCCAGCCGCTTCTGGCCGCGGGCTTTGCCTCAAAAGTAGTGGCCCACGGATTACGACGCGTAGCGTCGACGTGAATTTAGCCCGGCCTTGCAAGGCCGGGTCAGCCAATCAGCCCTTGTACGTCTCCGTCGCGTAGCGACGGAATGAAATGCGGGCATTATTTTCATTGCGTCGCTGACGCGACGCAGGAGGTGAGTCCATTTGATCCCAGCCTTGAAAGGCTGGGCTAAATTCACGACGACGCTACGCGTCGCAGGCATGGTTCCGACTTCTGAGGCAAAGCACTTTGCGGGGATGTGCGAGGTCCCTTTGGAACATTTTTTTCTCACTTAAGGCGCGGGAGTCGTGAGCAGGTAGACTGCGAACGAAGCGAGCCAGTGTTCGCCGGCATAATCACCGCTGGCCACGTGGGCCAGCGCGGCCTGTGCGTGCGCGGCAGCCGAGCGCGCCAGCACGCGCCGGGCGGGATCTGTTCGCGGCAGAGCTGAGGCAACGCTGCGCATGCACCAGGCACGGCTGAGGTTCAATCCATCGAGATGCACCAGTTTGGGATCGGTGCGGTCGGTCACGATCGCCGGCTGTAACAATTCTTTTGGCCCACCGCGCGCTATACCCGGAAGAAATTTCTGAAACCAGCGCGTGAACTCTGGTTGATTCATTACCCGGCGGATCAAGTCCGCCTCCATCAAAGCCGGGGAAAAGAAATCTTCGCCGCCCGGCTCCCACGAGCCGGGGTAATTCACGTCGCGACCGTAATAATCGCGGCTGCGTTCGACGATCAGCGATGTTAACTTCAGATTGCCAATCGCGCGCGCATAGTCGAGCGCGAACGCCAAACCGAAGGCCGTGTTCGGATGCACTCCGGTGCGAATCGGATAAGTTTGCTTGGGCAGGAAAGCGAGATACTTGTCGGCAAAAGCTTCCGCGAGCGGCTGCAGGTTTCGCGACCAGCGCTGTCCGTCGGCATCGTTCCACCCGTGCAACTCTTCCGCAAGTTTCAAAAGCCAGGCCCAGCCATAGGTGCGTTCGAACGAAGCGCGGTTAGGCTGATTAAGATAGGCAACTTCGTTTCGAATGTCTTTGTCATCGAGATTCGCATCCAGGGCCGAGCGAATGTCGCGACCCTCAGGCAGCGACGGAAACAAGCGCAGCAGGCGGACGAGCATCCAGTGGCCATGCACCGATGAATGCCAGTCATAACAACCGTAAAAAGCGCCATGCATTGCTTTCGGATTGCGCACATCGTCGGCGTTGTTGATGGTGTGATCCGGCTTGTTGGGATATTCCTTGCGCACACATTTGAGGGCGAGTTGCGCAAAGTGTGAAGCTTCGGACTGCGTAAGTGAAATCTGGTCCGGTTTCCCTGGTTGCGCGGAAACGGATGATGTAAAGGCCAGGAGACCGAATAGGGTTGTGCCTAATAAAAAGAGTTTCTTAGTCATAGTTTTTCGGGAGTCTATCAGAATCCTCAACCCGGAGTAAGATGTTGTTTGGAAGGTTCGGATGTATTCGATCTACGAAACAACACGAACCGGAAACCAGTTTTGTTCGTGATGCTTCGTGTGGTTTCGTGGATCGTCTTCCAGGCACGAACACAAGGACCTCCTTTAGCCAATGTGATGAGTCCTGACATTCGCAAACATCGTGGCGCGCACCCCGAAGACAAGCAGCTGTTCGCGGCTGAGCAGCTTTCTGTACTGCGGTCGGCGACGAGCGAGTTGTCGTGGCTTTTGACCCGCGCCTATTCATTGAAAGGCGCGCTCAAACTGGTGGGCGACCGCTATAGCCTCACCAATCGACAACGACTGGCGCTGTCGCGCGCCGCTTGTTCAGATCAGAGTTTGGCTCGACGAATTCGCAGCCGGATTCCCGAGGAAGCCGTCGCCGGCGAAGACCTAATCGTCGATGGCTTTAATTTGATCATAACGATCGAGGCTGCTTTGAGCGGCGGCGTGTTGCTGGCTTGCCGGGACCATTGCCTCCGCGATTTGTCGAGTGTGCATGGCTCGTATCGAGCGGTCACGGAAACCGATCAGGCGATCGAATTGATCGGCAAAGCGCTTGCGGCCTTACAGCCGCGATCGGTGGCGTGGCTGCTCGATCGTCCGATCTCGAACAGTGGGCGGCTGGCAAATCGAATTCGTCAGGTTGCTCGCGAAAGAGAGTGGAACTGGAGTGTTGACGTAGCTTTCAATCCGGACGCCGAGATTGCCGCATCCGGCCGCATTGTGATCTCCTCGGATTCTCATCTGCTGGATCAAGTTCCGAAGTGGCTCAACCTTAATCGTTATTTGGTTGAGAAATCTCTGGATGAACTGTGGCTGATTGATCTAAGCTTTTGAAGATGGAATGGGGTCGCTACTACCTGCATGAAATTCTGGGTAATGCCTGAAGCTGCGAGCAACGCAGTGTAGTTGCTGTGAAGAAGGATAGGTGTGCCGAACTACGTGTTACGCAGCCTCTCTCCCATCGCTCCGAGGACTGATAGCTCTCGATCAAACAGTCCGCCAAGAGCGGCATCTAGAAATCCGATCACCATTCTGGCCGAGGCATCTGCGATGTCAAGCGCTGCGACATTCCTTGATTGCGTGTATTCGTTCATCCATGATTCATCAACGAGTTCGCCTCCAACAAGATCCTTGAAATCGATAGCATGCACGTTCTGTGAAAAAGCGCGATAGACAATGTTATAGACCTCTTCATGACCCAGTCGTTTGCAACGTGCTTCAACGGACATCATAGTGAATCCGTATTTTCGAATTGCCCGAAATTCTTCGGCCGAATAACGGCTCTCAATATCTTGTTTAAGACGTTCCCAAGTGGCGCGATCCTGCTCGACAGTACTCAGCCTGGAGAGTGAGGCTCTACGCAGCTCGATGGGAACTCGACTAAAGAAATCAGTAGACTCAAGTTGTTTTAGATGCTGAAGCAGCATTGCATCGCACACTCGACGCACAGCATTCTCCGGGTCTTCTTTATACATGTCGAAGAAGAAATCAAAGGTTACTCGAAGTTCGAATATCGTACGCACTAAAATCAAAACTTGATCCCACAGATCAAACTTGGCTAATAGCAATATAGCTCCCAAGGTATTTTGTACTTTGTGCAAATAACCAAGCATGATGATCAGTCTCAAATCCTCTTTAGCCTTCGCTCGAAACTCTTTACGTAATGCTTCCCCGATCGTGAACAGAGTCTGCAGCTGGCTGAACCATTGTTCTTGCTTGCTTTCCGAACTCATACCGACGACCCCAAATCGAGTATCAATAAGCAGCTGCGCAGAAGCGTCAGCGGACTACTCCGTCGAATTACAGGCTTCTTTGATCTCAAACATCAAATCGCCGGCAAGATTGGCTCTGCGAAATGTCTCGTAAAGTACCCCAAAAACGACGTATAGCGAAAGCCAAGCGAAGGCCACGATGCCAAATTGAACTAAAAGGAAGGCTTCAGATGGTTTCGTCACTATGCCTGGCGAGGAGGTCCAGATTAGGTTGCTGGCTGGTACTATCAGAGCGATGTAGCCGACACTTATCGAGACGGCAACAGTTCGCCAGAGGTTAGCGTACTCTTTTATACGTTCCAGTTTTACCTCGGGCGTAGCATTCGAACTCCTTAGCCAGTCTGTTTTAGGAGGCACTAGGCGAATTAGGCAGGAGAACAGACTTACGAGTGATAACGGAAGCATCCAGACGAGTATTCCGACGTGGGGGAACTGAGGTCGAAAGAAAGGAAGACTTAACGCGCTCGTGACTGTCAGCACAACTGAGGGCAACACCGCTTTTGCCTTCGCCGACCACCTGCCGCGAAATATGAGCAACGTACTGAGAGCGATGACGAGGGCCCCGACGAGCGAAACCCAATATCCATAGCGGTAATGTCGTGCCCCATAGACGACGTGGCTAGTCAGATGGCTATCCACATACGTAATTGCCGCGATAATTAAGAGAAAGCCCACCGAGTTAAAAAGGGCGGTCTTAATGGCAAAAGATCTGTCAGCCGTCGTGATTCCCATTTTAGACACTAAGCTGCCGCAGGTTCCCGTGGCTTATGGGCATCTGATCCCAGGTTTGACCTTCTAGCGTTCGTCCGAATCTTTTTTTGCGGACTCCGCCCCATTGTTTAAAGAAAAAAGGTACGCGAGCGTCGACGCATTGATCGCGAATGGATCTAACCCATTCAGAATCCATCGGACGAGCGCCCGGCCCGGATTCGCCACCAACAATCACCCAGTCGATTCCGTCTAACCGGAGATTGTCGAGCGGGCCAAGTAGTGGTTCAAGCGAAAGAAACTTGATAGCTGCGCCGGTGTCTCTCAGGTGGTCAATGCGATAGGCGTACGATTCGTTTTCTACGCTAACCCCCATCCAAATGTTGTCGGCCCAGGGTAAATCTTCGTTCATAGCCGCCAATCGGTCCGCGCGTTTTGTTAAGACCTGAAAACGATGCCAGTGCGCTCGCTGCATCACGTCGAATGCTCTGAAAATAAAGTCGCGTGGAACCTTTGCGTGAAACATATCGCTCATTGAATTAACAAAAATGGTCTGAGGCTTCTTCCAACGCAGCGGAAGTTCCAAAGCTTGTTCGTGAAGTGTGAGCGTGAAGCCATCGACATAGTTAGCCTGACCCATCGCTTGAAGACGCAAAGCCATCCGCTCAGCATAGCAGTGTTTACAGCCCGGACTTATTTTGGTGCAACCGGTGAGTGGATTCCAGGTTGACTCAGTCCATTCGATTGAGGATTTTTGCCCCATTATCGGAGTCCTCTTTTTCGGTACTTTTCGAAGATGTATTCGACAATTTGGGAACCCGTCTCGTTTTGCGAAGCAAAGAACAAATAATAAACGACAGCACCCTTCTCATTACGCATCGGCATGGGCTCAGGTACATATTTGAAACCGGCAATTTTCTTGAAGCGCATACTAAACGCTTCGGCAATTGCTTGGTTGTCGGCTTTTTCTTCCATTTCGCCGAATAGTCCTGGCCCCGCTGTGTAGGCTACTCCTCGCCAAGAGCGATCTCCCCAAACTCTATCCATTCGGTTAAGCTGATCCTCTGGTACTTTGTCTGGGTTCCGCCAAAGAATATTCATGTTCGCGTCCATGATCATGAAGTTATAGAAGATTTCGATGGATCGCATCTTGCCGGCAGTTTGAATTACGTTCCAATCAACGGACAACGCGTATGGGTCGAGCAAGCATAATGCACGATGAAAATCTTCATATCGGCAACGCGGAAAGACTTGCTCTAAAAGTACCTGGTTAGCATCTCCTTGGTAAACAAATACGTCTTTCCTTAAGCCAATGGCATCCCGCAGTTGACCTGCCCTAGTCCCATCCAGATCGATGAGATGAATTTCAGAGAAGGCCGGTTCGACTAATAAAGCATTGAGCGGGCTGCCCGCTATGAATTCTCCGGTTCGTCTAGATATGTGCTGTCCGGCACCAGCAAATGCGTCAACGTAGATATGTTTTCGGATGTGTCTGTTGGGATTAATGATCTTTGAATACTCGCTGGCATACCGTCGAATTATGTCTAACTTAACTTCCGACCAATATCCGATAACGTCATACTTGGCTTTCTTCAAGGTGAGGTCTCCGGTTGATTACGTTTTGAGGATTAGCTTCGCCAGTCCAATGATCAGTAACGTAGTCAGAATTATACCTAAGTCCGGTATCGACGGAAATGTAATGAAATTTGCAAGCGACTCCGAGTGGCGTGTTCAGCCCTTCCGCTTTCAAAAAACTAGCAGTAGAATCTCGCACACTGACTGTAGGCAGCGAGTTGGCAGAGTACTGAACTGGAGTATTAGCCGTGAACAGCCTCAAACCACCGAAATCCCCGCCTTCGGATCTTTATGAACGACTGTACCGGGCGCGGCAGTTCATGGATGAATGCTACGACCTGCCACTGGACCTGGCGGAAATCTCAAAACAAGCCTGTCTCTCGCGCTACCATTTTCTGCGTCTCTTTCGCGACACGTTTGATACCACGCCGCACCAGTACTTGATTCAGCGACGGATTGACCGGGCCAAAGAGCTGCTGCGGTCTCCGCGGCTGAGTGTGACGGACGTCTGCTTTGAGGTGGGGTTTCAAAGCCTGGGGTCGTTCAGCTCCCTCTTTCGCAGATGCGTCGGGGCCGCCCCCATCAGCTACCGCCGTCGCGAGAATGAGTCGCTGAAAAAAGTTCCGGGCTGCTTTATCGCGATCTTCGGGCTCAAACCATCCGACCAATAAAGCTGACAGTGGCACGCGCATCCTGCACGTGACTCACGGGCAAAGCCGCCCCCGTGCCAACGCCAGTGCATTTAGCAATTTTCGAGAAGCGGGTTTTCCGCAAACTTTCTATGCTCGTCTCAAAGTCCTGAGAAAGAGGAGAGCCGAACACTATGATTACGAGAATGTCGCACGCTTTGATCTGGGTAAAGAACCAGCAGGAGGCCCTGGAGTTCTATCGTGACAAGCTGGGATTCGAAGTGGACACCGATGCCATGATCGGCGAGGATTTTCGCTGGCTCACCATGCGCATCAAAGGCCAGCCGGGCTTCGAGATTATTCTGATGGAGCCGAAAGCGGGAATGATGCTGGACGAAGAATCCGCCGCGCAATTGCGCACGTTGATCGACAAAGGCGTGCTCGGCGGCGGGGTCTTTGAAGCCGACGACATTTACAAGACTTACGACGAGCTAAAAGCGAAGGGCGTCGAATTCAAGGGACCTCCGACCACCCAATCGTGGGGCACCGCGACGGTTCTAATGGATAACTCGGGCAATTGGTTCAGCATCGGTCAGGATAAGGAAGTACAGAAGACATAATCCGTCGGCGAAATTCTTCGCAAAGGAGAATCGTTCATGACCAGGCGCTTGTTCTGGGCTCTATCCTCGGTGGCATCGTTTTGTTTGTGTGGAGCGCCATCGCCTGGATGTTGATTCCCTGGCCGGGAGAGCCTTTCGGCAGCTTTGCTAACGAAGACGAGGTCGCGCAGGTGATAACGGCGAATGCCCCGCGCTCAGGCAACTACCTTTTGCCGAACGAACCAAAACGAACCGCTGGAATGACCGACGAACAATATAAAGCCGTGAAGCAGGGGGCGATGGACAAGATGGCCCGCGGTCCGATGATGTTCATGGCCGTGCGGCTCGAACCGATGGGATCGATGGTGAAGTTAATGGCCATCGATTTTCTCAGCGAAATCGTCCTGGCGCTGATTGCGACTTTTCTGTTGATGCAAACCAGCGGGCTTTCCTACGCCGGCCGCGTCGCGTTCGTGACCGCCATCGGCGTGGCTATTTTTTTGGGCGGCAGTTTTGAGCAATGGAACTGGTTCAGCTTCAGCAACGCCTACCTGCTGATGGAATTCGGCGGCACCGTAATTGGGTGGATTCTGGCCGCGCTGGTGATAGCTAAGGTCGTTACCGGGAAACCAACCAGGGCCCATGCGCGTTAACGACAGGAACAAGTTCTATTAAGGGAGAGCGAAAATGGCAAAGACTGGAACCGCAAAAAGATCGATCTACGGCGTGCATCCCGGCGTGGCGATGACCATCAAGTGGATCAGCGAATTGAAACAGAAGACCGGCCGGTCGCTCGAAGAGTGGCTTAAGTACATCAAGAAGGAAGGACCACCTACTGAACAGGCCCGTCGCGACTGGCTCAAGAATGACCTCGGCCTGGGAACGAACACCGCGTGGTGGCTGGCTGAGCGTTCCGTTGGCAAAGGTGAAGAGACCGGCGATCCCGATGAGTATTTGCAAGCCGCCGAGAAGTATGTGAAAGAAATGTTCTCAGGCAAGAAGGAACATCTTCGGCCGATTTATGACGCGTTGCTGAAACTCGGCCTGAGTCAGGGCAAGGACGCGAAGGCCTGTCCATGCCAGACGATCGTCCCGCTCTATCGGAACCACGTTTTTGCACAAATCAAACCGACGACGCAGACGCGGATCGATTTTGGCCTGGCGCTGGGCGACACAAAAAAACCGGCCAAGCGGCTCGTCGATACCGGAGGTTTTGCAAAGAAGGATCGGATTACGCATCGTTTTGAGATAACTTCGTTGAAAGATATCGATGCCGAAGTGAAGAGCTGGTTGAAGGTCGCCTACGATCGCGATGCGTAGGCTTGTTGTGTCGAGGAGGATTGCTTAGTTGGCTACCAAATCAGAAAAACCCCGCATGAGTGACGAGGCTGTCGAATCCAAGACCGGCAAAAACTGGAGTCGGTGGTTCAAGCATCTCGACGCCGCCGGCGCGAAGAAGATGTCGCACCAGGAAATCGTCGCTCATCTCAGCGAGAAACATGGCGTGCGCCCGTGGTGGACGCAGATGGTCACGGTCACTTACGAACAGGCGCGCGGGCTGCGCGATAAGCACGAAAAACCTTCCGGCTATGAAATCAGTATCAGCCGCACGATCGAAACGCCGATCTCCAAAGCTTACAAAGCCTGGACTGATGAAAAAACTCGCAAAAGTTGGCTGGCGTCAAAACTCTCAATCCGCAAAGCCACGGCAAACAAGACGCTGCGCATCACCTGGGAAGACGAGACCAGCCTCGCCTCTAAACTTCGAATCGGTCTTTAATTGTCTCGCCCGCATCCTTGTAGTAATTTATCCGCGCTTTGCGAAGTCTTTTCCCTCTGACTTTTCTGTTGAAAAGGAGTTCACACGAATGAGAGCCAGAAGTTTTTTTGCGTCGCTATTGGTACTGAGTAGTGTAATCATCGCCACCGCTCTTCCTGATCAGCCGTTCATGCAAGCGGCCCGAGGCGATCTGAACACCGCCAGGAACGAACTGCAAAAAGCCAACGCCAACAAAGGCGGCCATCGAGTCAAAGCGATCGGGCTGGTCAACAGCGCCATCGCCGAGGTCAATGCCGGCATCGCTTTTGATCGGCAACACAATCACGCAAAGTTGAACGCCGGAGAACTATTTGCCGCTGCTCCGGATCAGCCGCATATGCAGACTGCGCTGCTGGCGCTCGAGAGTGCCCGGAACAATCTCGAACGAGCGACGGCAGACAAAGGCGGCCATCGCGCCAAGGCGATCGACCTGGTCAAGGACGCGATCGATGAAGTGAAGAAAGGCATTGACGCCGGCCGGAACTAATCCGCGACATTGTATGGAGTGCGCCGGCAGAGCGAAGCGGCGACGGCGCTTTGGTCGAAGTTTCCAACCTCGATTGAAAATGATCAGGGGCCAAAGGGGTGTCTCCCGATACATCGGGATTGCCACCGCACTCCATATCCGCAAATGAAAGCAGTCACCTTCTCTCAACACGGCGGGCCTGAGGTTCTGCAATACACCGAGGTCGCCGATCCCGAGATCAAAGCCGACGAGGTTTTGATCGAGGTACGCGCGTGTGCCTTGAATCATCTCGACGTGTGGGTACGCGGCGGCCTGCCGGGAATCAAGATTCCCCTGCCGCATATTTTAGGAAACGATGTGGCCGGCGTGGTCCGGGCGGCGGGCGAGTTGGTGACCTGGGTAAAACCCGGCGACGAAGTCATGCTCCAGCCGGGCATCTCCTGCGGTCATTGCCCCGAATGCCTGGATGGCCGCGACAACATGTGCGAAGCCTATGACATCATCGGCTATGGTCGTGACGGTGGTTACGCTGAGTTGGTTTCGGCGCCGGGCGTCAATGTAATGCCCAAACCAAAGGACCTGAGTTGGCCCGAGGCCGCGGCGCTGCCGCTGGTGACTTTGACGGCCTGGCACATGCTCGTCACCCAGGCCCGCGTCCAACCCGGCGAAGATGTTCTGGTTCACGCCGCCGGCAGCGGTGTGGGCTCGCTGGGAATTCAAATCGCTAAACTTTTCGGAGCGCGCGTGATTGCGACCGCAGGCTCAGATGAAAAGCTGGCCAAGGCGCGCGAGTTGGGCGCCGATGAAGCCATCAATTACACCAGCGACGATTGGCCGAAAGAAGTTAGACGACTGACCGGCAAGCGCGGCGTCGACGTAGTGTTCGAACATACTGGCGAGGCGACCTGGCCCGGGTCGCTGGTGGCATTGAAAAAAGGCGGGCGCCTGGTCACTTGCGGCGCGACCAGTGGCTTCGATGCGCGAACGGATCTGCGCCAGGTGTTCTATCGTCACCTGACAATCCTTGGTTCGATGATGGGGTCGAAAGCAGAGTTACTTGCGGCAATGAAATTCATTGAGCAGGGTCACCTTCGGGCAGTGGTTGATAGAACCTTGCCGCTCGCGGAAGCGCGCCGGGCGCACGAGCTGATGGAAGATCGCGCGCAGTTTGGAAAACTGGTGCTGCTGCCAAATTGAATCAGTCACTTCCCCGAATAGTCCTCAATCTTAAAACGCTTTTGTAACACGGCGAGTTTTGGCGGCTCGAGGGGAAAGTTCGAGCCGGCGATGAATTTCTTTTTGTCGTCCATTCCCACCCAATCGACCACTTTCGGTGCGTTGGTGTGCAGCATTTGGCTGTCTTCGGGCGTAAACTCGCGCCCGTCAATCCGAGTGAATACCCAGACGTACTCGAAATGCCCGTCGCGCACGACCTTCAGTTTCTGCTCGAACTCGGTAGGCGGCGTTGCCTCAGGACGATAAGTTGAGGTCTCAGGGGTTTCGTCTTCGGCGGAAGGGTTGCGTTTGCAGGCACTGAAACTGCAAAGGACAATAGCGAGTACCATTACCGCAATTGAGATTTTGGGGACAAAGCTTCTCATTTAACGATCTCCAGGCGCTCCAAGAAAACACCCGAAAGAGCACGAACAACAAATCTTCGTGTTATTTCGTGGATCGAATGTCTACCAAGCCAACCTCCAAGGACCCATCCCTAAGGCGAGTTGTCATTGTCATCTCCTCCCGGACTGTCGTCGTCATGCTTTTCTTCCGCGGGCGGCTCGGCTTTTTGGTCCCGGATATGAAGCACGCTGCACTCATTGTCTTCATAGACGCGATCGAACCAGCCACTGCGCAGCGCCTGATCGTAAAAGGAGTCGTGGTCCTTATTGTCGCTGAAAACCCAGCGCGCGCCGAAGCGGTCGCGAATCAGCGGTCCGGGATCCTCCTGGTCGCCGGTCGTGATCTTTACGTAGAGATCCGACAGACTGCGATCCTTGTCCAGCAGATAGGTCGGATCAAGCCCCGACACATAGCGATGCGTCGGATCATAAAAGAAGAGCCGCGGGAAATCGTCCCAGTCCGTGTTGAAAACTATTTCGCCCGGTGGAATGTTCGCGCGCATATAGGCGGCGCCCCTGGCGTAGTAGTCCCGCGGGTCACCGTCGTGAATATCCCGGGCCGTGCGATAGACGTTGGTGAATAAAGCCACCCCCAGCACGAGGCCCACAAAACCGAGCGTGATCATTTTCCAGGTTTCCCGATTCTTACTTTCTTTCGCTGACGCGGCTGACTCCTGACGATCGAGAAACGGCTGCAAGTCGGCCAACACATCCTCCGGCAGTCGGGTGAACACCGCGCGACCGCGCCAGAATTCTTCTAAAGTAAAAGCCGCGAACAGGACCGCGAACGGAGGGAAGTACTCGGCAAAGCGCTTCCAGCGCATGGTCATTAACATCAGCGCGGTCGAGAGGATCAGCAAACACAGCGGCCGCTCCAGGCGCTTGCGATCGAGTCCACCGAACGTCAGGTATCCAGTCAGCATCGCGGCCAGGGCGACCAGGCAATTGGCCACGAACTCGTTCGTGTTGTAGGGATACCATTCCTGTCCGACGCTGGTGCTGAAATCGCCGGCCACGATCTTGACTCGGGCGTGCTCGTAAAACAGATACAGGTTGTGCGGAAAGTACGGATTGATCACTAAACCGAGAACGCAGCCCGCCACTACCCAGGCCAGTGGACGCCATTCCAAACGCTCTTCGGTCCAGGCGATTACGATCGTCCAGATGATGGCGGCCATCACCAGGAGCACGAACATGTCGTACGTCAGCGCAAATATGAACGCAAGCGGCAACAGCGGCCAGAACTTTCTCTGAAACAGCAGGTAGATGCCAATCACCAGAAAGATGACCGCAAAAGGCGGGGCCTTGCCCATGTTGAGGCGATACAAGAAAGGCGCCGAGCTTCCCAACAGTGCCAACAGCCAGATCAGTCGGTAACGTATTTCATAACGCACGATCATCCAGTAGCAGGAAAAGACTGCCAGGCTCGCGAAGAGGATCGCGGCGATCTTGGCCCCGGTTTGCAAATCGCGAAACCAGGTAAAGGGAATCAGGATGATGTGATAGAGCAGATGATGATCGACATAATCCTTTGGGTTAAGCGTCGTCAGCGGCAGCCAGATGAAAGTAGGCGGCCAGAAATGTTTGGCGCGCAGATTATCCCAAAGCATCCGCGACCATTTGATGTGGTAATAGCCGTCAAAATCGCCGCAGCAGATTGCCCCGGTAGAATACTGCAACCACCAAAAGACCAGGCCAATCGCAACCGCACCCGCCAGCAAATCGGTGGTGCGGATTGCCGATTCAGACTTAATCCAGTTGCCAAAATTCGATTTTGATTCGGTGCGAGGCTCGTCGGATGGTGATTGAATCTCCTCCATGGCTCGTCTGACAGAATGCCGGAACGCTCGGCACAAATCAACAGATTATTTTTCTGCTGGTCGAGGCGCCGGCACCCAACTGGCGTTCCGGAGATCCCTATTTTTGAAATCTGAAAAACGAGGAAGAACTAACCAAGGAGATGATTCATCAGGTCCAGCAACTGGGTAGGGTCGATGGGCTTGGTCATGTGGGCATTAAAACCCGCCTGCAGAGCGCGGCCGCGATCGTCGTATTCGCTATAGCCGGTGACGGCGATTATGGGAATACTTTCGTACTCGACTTGACGTCGCAGCGACCCGGCTAGTTCATAACCATTCATTCCCGGCATCCCAATGTCAGAGATGACCAGATCAAAGTTTCGTTCTCCGGCAAGTTGCAGGGCCATGGAAGCAGAATCGGCGGTGGCCACGCTATATCCTGCATGCTTAAGAAAGAGCGCAATCATCTCGGTTACATCCGGGACGTCGTCGACCACCAGCACACTTTTCTGCAAAGTACGCGACCGTGGTTTGCCGCTTGGAGATCGTTTGGTTGCAGCGGATCGGCCGGAACGTTTGGCGAATGCCTGTCGCGAAGCAAGCGGCAGGATCTGTTCCAGCACGAGCGGTAAACGCTCAGACTCCAGCCGGCAGTCGGTCGTCGGTGTAGTAACCCCGGTGAGCGCGTAGTGTCTGTCTAACATTCCTTTAATAGGCATCGCGGCGATGCGCGGCGGGGGAACAAAGAAACCAAGGGGTAAAGATTCCATCGTCGGGGCCTTTGTCGCGCACCAAAGAGCGGGTGAGCGACGCTGAGGGGGATCTTAATCTAACGCAAAAAGCACGGGGCTGTCTATGGGCAAGGCTCTGGGACAATGTTACATTTTTGCTTCAGAGATAACCTTAAATCCTTAGTCCAAACCTGGCAGAAGGTTTTATAAACCGCTCCGCTTTGCAAAGATCCTTCGTGATACCCTTAAGCCAATGAAACCGCAATTAAGCCCGCGCTTCCGGCTAATTGGTTTGCTGCCGCTGATCTTTTTTCTGGGTCAGACGATTCACTACTGGCGATACGGCGGCCTGCCCAATCTGCTTTGGATGTGCAACGTGGGAAATCTGTTGCTGGCTCTAGGTCTGTTTCTCAACCATCGTGAACTGATTCGCGCCGCGGCCATCTGGACCATACCGGGTCTTTTGATTTGGTTCCTGTACGTATTTCTGCCGGGAGGTAATTTCCCTTCCTCAATGCTGGCGCATGTCGGCGGAATCATCGTGGCGATGTTCGTTTTGAGCCGCGTGCGCATGGATCGGATCGCCTGGTTGTACGCTTTCGTCTGGTATCTGTTCATGCAACTCGCGTCGCGCCTGACCACTCCGGCGCCCATGAACGTCAATCTCGCGCATTTCGTGCAGCCCGGTTGGGAGCACGCGTTCAGTGCTTACTGGAAGTTCTGGATGGTCTTAACGGTACTAATCGCTGCCGGCCTGTGGGTGATCGGCATGACGCTGTCGTGGATCTGGCCAGCCGGCGAGAGAGTACAGAACAGCAGCTAAGGCCTTTTCCATTTCAATTTCTCATTGCCATTTGGCGCCTTAGGGTCGCGTGAATTCGTGTGAGTCGTGGATCGCTATTCCCCGCAATAACTAAACTGACGAGCCACGAAGTCGCACTAATAACGTTCCTAACTGACAAATGTGAAATGGAAATTGATTCGATACTACCGTCTCGGAGCTAGCTATAAACTTTAACGACCCAGCACTGCCGCCTGAGGACTCAGCATCAGCAAATGCCAGCGAGAGAAAGTCTTGATTAGCTCGCTGCGAACGCTTATGTACGCAGTTTCGACATAAAGCTTGTCAGGAGTAGGCCACTCCAGGCGCACGATCGGATTGAAAGAAAACGGAACTGTGACTTCAGTGTTCGTGGTCGGCTGAGTCCCTCCCGTCTTATTCGGAGACGGGCTCGGCTTTGCCGTTTGCGATCTTTCATCGAACGCCGCTGAGGCAGTCAACAATCGCTCGCGCAATGCGATGCGCGCTTGGGTCGGTGACTTGCCGGCCGCGTCATAGATTCCGATGTCCACGCCAAAGGCCGTCGCAACTTTCGACGAGTCAGGCGCCCAGGCCAAAGGCGCTTCAGCCAGCTCGTCGTCCAGCAGACGCTCCTGACCATCGGTTGAAATCAGGCGCGGCCGGCCCGCCGGAGTTTTGAATTCCCGTTCGCGGCTTTCCCATTCACTCTCGCGGCAAGCCAGTGCTGCCAGCGCATGATTATCCGGCGCCCACGAAAGTCCGAAGTAGATAAGTCCTTCGCGGGTTGTTAACGGTTTCAAGTCATAGCCGTCGCGATTGCACAAGTAAACCTGTTCTGTGCTGAACACCGCCACCGGCGCAAAGGCGGGTGGGATCGAGGGAGTTGCCACCGGCGAACCGGAGGGCAGCACCGGCTCTTCCTCTTCGAAAGGCGTAGGGCTCGGTTCCGGCCGGGTGCTCTTTCGTCCGATGAACGCGATCATGCCGCTGTCGGGCGACCAGACAACCGAATCCTGAAACACGACGGCCAGATCGGGTGGCGTCAGATTGCGGATAAAGTTGCCATCCGACGAGTAGAGGTCGATGCGATATGTTTGCGAAGAATCATCTGCGGTTGAATACACAGCCAACGCCCGGTGGCCGTCGGGAGAAAGAACAGTGCGCGACAGGGCATCATCTTTTCGGCGCGTATCGAAGTCCTGCTGCACCGCGTCGATTGTTTTGGCTTCTTCGGTCGTCAGCGAAGCAGGCGGCTCAACGTCGGCCGTGAACTTGAAAGCCAAAGCGCGCGCCGGCACATCACGGAGCTGGCGTGGTCGCAGGCGTTGCGGATCCGAATCGTCCCGGCACGCTGCGGCAAACAACAACAGGCCTAAACCGATCAGCAACATGAATATCCCCGACGACGGAGAAAGTTTCCGAGCACCGGCGGACCCTTCAATGAACCTTGATGGAATTCGCGACGCGCTGGTTCCATTACTGTTGGGGCCGGCAAGCATCTGGCGCCGATCTTAGGAAGGCCTTGTAGAAGCTGTCAATGCGGCTTCTGTGGTTGGCCGCGAAAGGTTGTCATGGATCCCGGCTCAGGAAGGGTTAGACGCGGGACTGATAACCCGCTGATTGGGCGATTGACGACCATTTCGCCGGCCAGGCCTGTTTGCAGAGCGAAGAGCGCGCGAATCGTGTTGCGCGGAGAGAGATGATCTTCGTCCGAGGCATCGTCATCAACACAGTTATGTTCCACGGCGCGGGCCAGTCGGCGCGGCAATGGCTCCCAACTCGGAGTCTGTCTGATGTACTCACGAGCGGCCATCACACCGACCAGATCACAGGCCAACTCTTCCGCGCGCTGACCGGTTATGTGTAAACCGGTCCGGGCCGCAGCACGGCGCGCGATCGCTCGAAAGAGCGGTCGCAAAGAGTCCGCCTGACCGCTGGCAATATGGGTCAGTTCGTGAGCCAGCACACTAATCATGGCTTCATCGGAAGGGAGCCCGGCTAAGAAAATTGTGCCGAACTCGATTGTGCGAGGCTCGCGCAACAACACCGAAGCATTATCGCGGGCATCGACGTCCGGCTTGACCCGGCGCACCGCTTCCACCCGCGCCTTCGCGGCATTGATTCGCGCGCGCGCTAAGGGGCTGTTGTACAGATCATATTCGTTAGCCAGGGTGACGATCGCTTCGGCGACAAGTTTGCGCGTAACCGGCAACAAGCGCTCAGCCCGGCGCCAGCCGGCCACCGCTTCCGGGTGACTCACCGGCAGAGATGGCCGTGACTGCATCGCGTCAATCGGCATACTGCCGGAAGGATCCTGGATGCGTTCGGTGCAGGTGGCGCCAATCGCCCGCTCGACCAGGACGCGATCCGCCGCACTGAAAGTCTCGCCGGCGCGAGCGGAATGCGCGCCGCTACGGCGGGGAGGAGTCTGACCGCGGGCATCGTTGCCGAAAGAGACCAAAAGAGACAGCGCGAAAATTACGACCAGGGCCGAGCCAGGGGAAAAGAGTTTTTGCGTCTTACTTTTCATTATCTATTTCGCCACTCCGGCTTTCGCTTTTCCATAAACGCGCGGACGCCTTCGTTGGCGTCTTCAGTTTTCATCAGTTCGTTCAGGTAGAGGTTCTCAACTTCAGCCAGAGCAGACTCAAAATTGTGGCGGCCGCCGAGCTCGAGCGCGGCCCGCGTGACGCCCAACGACGAAGCAGACAGCTCACGCAGTTTGTTTAGCACGTTTTCAGCCTTTTGCTCCAGCTCGCCTTTCTCGGTGACAGAATTGACCAGACCCAGGCGCTGGGCCTCGTCGGCATCGATCATTTCTCCGGTGAGAATTAACTCACGCGCCCGTTTTTCACCGATGATTCGCGGCAAAAGGATGGCCGCCACCGGTGGGAAGACGCCCAGTTTGATCTCCGGCTGCCCGAAGCGCGCGCGATCGCTGGCAATCACAATGTCGCAGGCAGCGACCAACTCGCAACCACCGCCCAATGCTGGACCGTCAACCAGCGCAACCACGGGTTTCGATATCTGGTTCATCGTTCGAAAGATCGCGTGGAACGAGTCGAGCATCTGAAAGATCGTTTCCGGCACGTGCTCTTCCACCGCCACGCCGGCGCTGAAGGCACGCGAGCCGGCCGCTGCTTCAAAAACAATCGCGGCCAGATCCGTCATTCGCATGCAGTCGTTCAAGGCCTCACCAATTTCACGCATCATGGCGATGTTGAAGACATTCAGTGGCGGCCGCGTGAAAGTAATGCGCGCTACGCGGTCGTCGATTGTGAACTTGATATCTTGAAACTCTCTCGACATTTCCTCAGTCCTGGCGAACATGATTTCCGTTACCGGCCGGCGCTCGCGGACTTGTGAGCCACCCGGAATTCGCTATCAGTGATTGCAGTTGCCGGCTAATTGCCTCGGCATACATTACCGCACCTTTGCGATTCGGGTGCCCGATGGCGGCGATGCGACAAAGCATCAACCGGCCTTCCCGCGCTCTCTTTTCCTCTTTGGTTTCACCGGGAAATGGCTTGAACACTTCCTTACAACTCGCGTTACGTTGGTTCCGGCGCTCGTCGTTGGTTCTCAGCGCGACCTTTCCAAGCGTCAAGACCACTAAAAGTCTTCTCAGAAAAGAAGCGTCAAAGCCCCACAAGCGGGACTCTCGCGCTCGGAAAGAATGTTCGGGCAGGAACGTGACGGGCGCGAATAGCACTCGCCGCGACCCGTGGGCTGACAGTTGAGCATCGACTTTGCCGGTGCCCGCCGCCAGCCAGTAATTTGAAGACTCGTACCATTCTCTCGAAATCGCGATTAACCGGGCGCGCAATTCCTTATCGTTCATTTGTTGACCATTCGCTGACGGGGTGTAGAGCCTTTTGGCCAGGGCCCTCATAAAAAAGTCATTTTTCGTCTTTTCCGAAATAATCGGAAAATAACCAGTGACAATCACGTGTGCTTTCGGAAACACAGCGATAATCCGGTGCAGCAGGCTCTCGACCAGGATCCCGCATTTTGCTTCCGCAGCGCGGTGAATCTCGTCGGGGGTGTTGACCGCATTCAAAAGCCGGCGCGCGTCGACGTCATTGATACAACCGTCCACCAGGACCAGATCGACTTGCGAAGCGTCGGCATAGGATTTTAGCGCCGTATCGATCTGTTCGTTGACCGTGGGAACAGCGCGATTGACTTCGCCATCCAGTAACGCGCTCGGGCCAACCTGCCGTTCTTCGGCCGATCCAATCACTGCGCCCGAGTGCGCTTCGATTTTTTCGTGCACCTCTCGGCCGGTCGTCTGTCGCAGCCAGGCCTTCACCTGGTGCCAGGCTTTATGTTCATCCTTCAGGCCCTGGCCCCACGCGATCGAATCTCCCAATACCAGCATGTTGAGCGGACGCGCGGTCGTTTCAGACGCGGCCGGCTGAGAATTCTGAGCTTGCGCGGTGGCTAATGAAAACAGAAAGGTCGCCGCAAGGGCGACTAACATGCGTTTTGAGGGATTGATGACCAGGTTCATTGAGGAACTCACTCAGAATTCTAGCGCAAGCGCTCGCGCAGGTCACGATTAAACGCCACAGGATGGCGACCTGATCGGAAATTGAGTTTAGGGCGCGAATTCTGAATGCAGCCGAGCGGCCGGGAATTATCGAGGTAAATGCTCGAGAAAGTCCGTCAGGAGATTAAGAGAAACCTGGAGTCGGTAGTCTCTGGTTGATCGAATGTCGTCAATGGGCGCGATCTCGGCAGTGAGAGCTGACCGGGCGGCTGCTATCGCATTCGAATCGATTGTCTTACCTGTAAGAGAGATTTCGGTTTTGAAGCAGCGAATCGGAATTGGCGCCACACTGCCCAACGCGATTCCCACCCGATCTATTTTGTTCCCGGTGGTGCCGGCGACGGCGGCGAAACAGACTTTGGAAATCGCCTGGGCCTTGCGCGTACCGACTTTGCGATAGTAGTGCGTGCGCTGTGTCGCGGTGCGCGGCAGATAAATAGCGCGCAACAGCTCGTCAGGACGGATGTCCATCTTCTTATATCCCAGATGAAATTCTGAATAAGGGACTCGCCGTGAACCGGCTTTGGAAATCAGCTCAAGCTCGGCGTCATAAACGAGCAGGGCCGGTGGTGAGTCGGCTGCCGGTGAAGCGTTGACGATATTTCCACCCAACGTGCCGCGATTTTGAATCGCCAGACCACCGGTTTCACTCGCCGCCTGGCAAAGCATCGGAAATTCTTCGCGCAGCGTTGAGTTCTCTTGTACTTCGGTGTAGGTCGTCAACGCGCCAAGCTTCACCTGTTCGGAACTGACTTCGATGCCGCGCAGCTCATCGAGGGTCCAGATGTTGACGTAGTTCGTGTCCGGCAGCCTTCCAGCTTCGAGCAAAACCATTAAATCGGTACCGCCGGCGAAAGGCTTCCATTTCGGCTCATTCTGTGCGAGCACATCCAGAGCTTCGCTTAGAGATGCGGGTGATTTAAGTTGGTAAGCGGGAACGTAAGCTCTCATTAGCGTGGAGGCTGCTGAGTTCTGTTCTGTTCTTTTTCTTTCTTGTCGTCAGAATCAGAGCTCTTTCGTGGCTTTATCTTAGCTGTCCCCAGTCTCAAACACAGCCGCCGCAATTCCGAAGCCAGCTTGAGTCGGTTCGTAACGGCCTCTGCAGACATATCAATTTGTCGCATCGCCGATATCTTCCTTTAAAGCCGCAATATCATCCAAGTCCCGGCCACTGCCTCGTAGTTCCTTCAATGCTATTAGACCGCGACGTGATACCACGGATAGTTTTGAGCCCTCCACGTCGGCCTCGACGCGTGATTCCCAAACATCTCGAATTGCAGGCGTCACAAGTAACAAGTCTAACGATAGGATGTGGCCGGTAGTGGGATGGATCTTTGACACTCTCCTAATTTCTACGGACCCGTTCGCGAACGACATATCAAGACCGCGGATGGCATAGCCGAGTTCTTTAGCAATCTCAGGTATAGATTCGAAAGCCTCGGCCGGAATCAGCATATCAATATCAATAGTGGCGCGCGGATGATCATAGACAGCCATCGCCAGCCCGCCACATAGAGCGTAGTCGACTTTGTTTTTGTCGAAGGCCAAAATTACTTTGCGAAGCTCTTCGTAAAGATCAAACATCGCTTAAGACTTTCACTTCTGACACGCACGCACCACTGATTCAAAGATCTTCATATAGCCGGTGCAGCGGCAGAGATTCCCGGCGAGACCATTACGAATTTCCGCTTCGTCGGGATTCGGATTTCGTTCTAGCAAATCAACGGCCGCCAAAACCATTCCGGGCGTGCAGATGCCGCACTGCGCGCCGCCACATTCAATGAACGCTTGCTGCACCGCATGCAACTGATATTCGCCGGCAACTCCTTCAATGGTTTGAATCACAGCGCCCGCGACTTGCCCAACCGGCACCAGGCAACTGTTGACGATCCGGCCGTCAATCATGACCGAACACGCGCCGCACTCGCCTTCACCACAACCTTCTTTGGTTCCAGTCAGACGCAGTTGTTCGCGCAGCACATCGAGCAGACGTTCCATTGGGTAAGCATTAAGAGCCTGCTCGGCGCCGTTAACTGTGCAGTTGATTTTGACCTTTTCTGACAACAGTTTCCTCTGGGTTTTTCGCCAGAACGTTTCGCGTACACTTGCTACGGTTCATTACCTTGCCCGCAAAAAGATGGAAGCATATCATGGTCTGGATGTTGGATTGGGTCGATTGCCAGGAAGTTGAGCGCTCTGATGAGAAAGTCAGCGGCGCGTGGGTTTTTCGCGGAACTCGTGTGCCCGTGAAGGCTCTTTTCGAAAACCTGGAATCCGGCGCGACGATTGATCAATTTCTCGAGTGGTTTCCGGGAGTAACCGCGGAACAGGTGGCGGCCGTGCTTGAACACGCACAGCACAGTCTCGCAAAAGTCTAAAACCAACAGAGCTCTCCCACGCCGATGAGAATCCTTTTCGATCAAGGAACTCCAGTCCCACTTAGAACTCATCTCGACCATCATGAAGTGCAAACTGTCTTTGATATAGGCTGGTCCACCCTAAAAAATGGCGAGCTCATGGCCGCGGCAGAAGCGTCGTTCGATCTTCTTATTACAACGGACCAGCAACTCCGTTACCAGCAGAATCTCTCCGGAAGAAGGTTGAGCATTATGGTTCTCATGAGTACAAGTTGGCCACGTATGAAAATGACGTCGCCGAGATCGCGGAAGCGGTTACGAAAATTGGCGTGGGCGAGTACGTCGAATTCAATTTCAAATAACCAGCGGCTCACCCCATCATCGCCTCGGGCATCAACGGAATGTGTTTGAAACTCGCGCCGGTCGCGTTCTCGATCGCATTCAGGATCGCCGGGGCCGGCCCATCCATCGGTAGTTCGCCAATTCCTTTCGCGCCGGCTGGGCCGTAGGCGTACGGCTGCTCGGCAAAGTAAACACGAATCGGAGGAATGTCCGCCGCCGTCGGCATGATGTAGTTCGTCATCTGGCCGTTGGCCATGCGTCCGTTTTGCCAGACGACGTTTTCGTAAAGCGTCATGCCGATCGCCTGCGCTACGCCACCTTCAATTTGTCCTGCGGCCAGCACCGGATTGATCACCCGGCCAACCTCCTGCACCGCGACGAAATCATCGACGTGGGCTTCATACGTCACCGGATCGTACGAAACTTCAGCCACGTAAACCGCCCAGGCAAACGCGCCATACGCGTCGCCCTGATATTTTTCATCGTCCCAAAAGATGTTCGGCGGCGGCTGGTACTTGCTGAAAGACTTCAGCGGACCAAACTTTTCGATATATTCGGAACACGCCTTTTGAAACTCCGCCTGGGTGAACTGATCTTTAAGGAGCGCACTGCCGACCAGCGTCTGTTTCAACCCCAGCACCGCCGACTCGACCAGCTTGCCGACGATCATGCAGGTGCGTGAAGCGACGGTCGGGCCACTGTTGGGCACCTGGGCAGTGTCGGGTTGGGCAACTTCAAAAAGATCATAATCGAGACCGAGAGCTTCCGCGGCGATCTGGGCAAAGATGGTGTTTGTGCCCTGCCCAATCTCGGTGCTGGCGGCGAGGATTTTCACGCGACCCTCAGGCGTGGCTTCGGCGCCGACTACCGATTGCAGGAAGACTTCGCCCGAACCCGTGAACCCCGCGCCATGCATGAACGAAGCGAAGCCGATGCCCTTCTTGATCGATGACGAAGCATTGTCTCTGGCAAAGCGTTCCCGCTTGGCTTCATAGTCGCTCAACTCAAACGCGCGTCTGAGCAAGCCTTCCATGTCGACCGCTTCATGAATCGTTTGATTAGTGGCGGTGGTCTCGCCTTGCTTGATGAAGTTGCGGCGGCGAAATTCCGCCGGCGTCAATCCCACAGTCCGGGCGACTTTGTCGAGGTGCCGTTCGAGAGCAAAGATGCTTTGCGGCGCTCCAAATCCGCGAAAGGCGCCATGGGGCGGAATGTTCGTGGCCACTGCGGTGCTCTTTATCCGAACGTTCGGGCAAAAATAGGGGCCGGCCGCGTGAATGGTGCCTCTCGAGAGGACTACGGGCGACAACGTACAATACGCGCCGCCATCAATTACAAAATCAATCTCCTGAGCCAGCAACCTTCCGTCTTTAGTGACCGCAGTCTTGTGTCGGGTGCGCGATGGGTGGCGCTTGGTGGTCGCGACCATATCTTCGGCGCGATCGTAGATGATCTTGACCGGCTTGCCTGATTTCCATGACAGCAAAGCCGCGTGCCCGGCAATCATCGAGGGATATTCTTCCTTGCCGCCAAAGCCGCCGCCGGTCTCGGTTTGAATGACGCGAATCTTTTCTTCCGGCAAACCAAACAACTTGATGAGCGCCTTGTGGACATAGTAGGGGCACTGCATCGATCCCCAGACGGTGACTCCTCCGTCCGGGCTCGCGATCGCGATCGCGCCATTGTTCTCGATATAGAGTTGTTCCTGCGCGCCGGTTTCGTATTCGCCTTCGACGACAAAATCTGCGCTTGCCCAAACCTCGTCCACGTTACCTTTGTCGACCAGAAACTTTTTCAGAACGTTATCTTCGCCCCAAATGATCTCTTTTTGCGCCAGCGAATCCGCCAGCGAAAAAATCGCCGGCAGCTCTTCATATTCGATTTGCACCTGGCGGCGGGCTTCCTCAAGCAGGTACCGGTCGTGATGAGCGAGAAGCACGATTGGCTCTTCAGGATGATTGACGAATTCGTCGGCGAGATAGGGCTGGTCGTTGAGAATCAAGGCGACGTAATTTTCGCCGGGAATGTCCTTCGCCGTAACGATGGTGAACTCGTCCCACGGAATGATGGAGTCAGAACGGCCAGCGGTAGCGGGCCGTTGAACTTTTGGAAAAGAAATACTTTTGATTCGTCCGCGGGCTATCGAGCTGCGCACGGTCACGCCGTAAAGCATTCCGGGGAAGGTCAGATCGTCGACATAGAGCGCCTGGCCGGTAACTTTCCGGCGGCCTTCTTTGCGGGGAATGGGTTTGCCGACCAGGGTCATTGATTTCTATCTGTCGTAAGCTGAGATTCCTTTACAATTCCAGTCAGGCGTTGTTGTAAGCCATCGAACGACGCGCAGACGCCAAGAGGAATAGAACATAGGAGCATTGATGGCCTCATAGCCATATTGGGCCTAATGATAGCCGCAACCTGGATGCCAATGACAACATTCCGAGTAGTAGTGTGAGCGCGCTTGCCCAGTGCTTTCATTATTTGCTTGGATCGGGAAAATTCGAGTCACGCTTCAAAAATGAAATGGCGAGTTTAGTTTATGGGTTGTACTTCCATCTGCGTTACTCGGGGCGACACAATTATGCGCGTGTACTTACTTCGCTACTTCGGGCTAACTCGTTCTCATATGTCCAAGATGATCCCGATTATCGGGAAAAGCTTACAGCTACATACTGAAACTTTGATCAAGTACCGCATCGCTTGAGGAGACCAGAATATTTAGATGATTTCGAAACCCAGCTTCTGAGCTAATGTAACTCTTAGCCGAGGCGACGAAGAGTAATCAAGCACCTCAGGACGGATTAGCGTATTTCAACTGGCCCGTGATATCCATTATTTCGATCCCGACCAGTTCTTCACCTTCGTAATCGAAGACGACAAGGTCGTCGACATCGCTCTTGCTGTGAGTAGGGTTGGTTTTTTCTTTGAAGCGGATGTAGAGCGTGTCCACATCATCCTGGTAATCAAGCCACATTTCACCCGGTGGAAGGCTGACACGCCGGCGCGCAGCTTCCAGCAGCTCTTCTTCGCTGGGAATGACTATTCCTCTTGGTTCCCTTTGCGCCATACGATCTTTGCCCTATTCATCTTCATGGCCCTAAATTTCCACAGGCTCACGAGTGGGCGCCGCAGACTCGCGCGAGTGCATCGTCTCGGCCGCGCTGGTGATGCGCGTCGGATACTTCTCGTTCCAGCAGGCTACGCACGATTCAGCAGGATTAAGACCAGTCGATTCCAACATCCCTTCGAGCGAGAGATACCCAAGTGAATCGGCTTCGATAAAATCGCGAATGCCTTCGATGGAATAGTTGGCGGCGATCAATTCAGACTTATTCGGCGTGTCAACACCGTAATAGCAGGGACTGATTGTCGGCGGGCAGGAAATGCGCACGTGGATTTCTTTGGCGCCGGCCTCGCGCACCATGCGCACAATCTTTTTTGAAGTTGTGCCCCGGACAATCGAATCGTCAATCAGGACTATGCGTTTGCCTTCGATCAGGTGACGAACCGGATTCAACTTAATGCGCACGCCAAAGCTGCGAATCGATTGCTTCGGCTCGATGAAAGTCCGGCCGACATAGTGATTGCGCACCAGGCCAAACCGAAACGGCAGTCCGCTCTCAGCTGCATAACCAATCGCCGCCGGCACGCCTGAATCGGGCACCGGCACCACGATGTCAGCGTCCGCCGGTTCTTCGAGCGCCAGCCGCTCGCCCATGCGGTGCCGCGAACGATTGACCGACTGGCCAAAAATCAGCGAATCGGGACGCGCAAAGTAAACGTGCTCAAAGATGCACATCGAGGGCTGGCCCGGCTGGAGCGGCCGCGAAGAGCGCAACCCGTCCTCGTTAATCACCACCATTTCGCCCGGCTCGATGTCGCGGACGTACTTCGCATCGATCAGATCGAAGGCGCACGTTTCCGAGGCGATTACCCACGCGTCTTCAAGCCGGCCGAGAGCCAGCGGGCGAAAGCCAAGCGGATCCCGGATCGCGATCAATTCTTTGGGTGTCAGAAAGAGCATGGAAAACGCGCCTTCGGTTTCGCGGAGGACTTCGGGGATCGCTTCGGCGATGGTCGCGGCGTGTGAGCGCGCGACGCCGTGCAGAACCACTTCCGTATCCGAGGTCGAGGAAAAAATCGCGCCTTCACGTTCGAGTTTTTTTCTCTCTTCGCGGGCAAAGGGCAGGTTGCCGTTGTGACAGACGGCAATCTGGCCGTGCTGGCAGGTCACCAGAAAGGGTTGACATTCGCGGAGTGAGACCTCGCCGGCAGTCGAATAGCGAACGTGGCCGATTGCACTCGGCCCCGGCATTCGATCCAACCGGGCCTGGTCAAACGCGTCTGACACGTAACCCATCTCACGTTCTGACTGCAACCGCAGGCCGTCCGAAACTGCAATGCCACAGGATTCCTGACCGCGATGCTGCAGCGCGTACATCCCCAGATAGGTCAGGCGCGCCGCTTCCGTGTGTCCGTAGATTCCGAACACACCGCATTCCTCGCGCAGCTTGTCGTCCCAAAGATTGCTCACAACGTGATTGAGATTATCGCGCATCAACGTGGCTTTCAACTATGAGGGTGACATTCTCTATTTTGAAAGCGGTGTTTAGAGTACCGACTTTAGTCGGGCTTGTCCTAAACAAGGAGAAGCGCCCAACTAAAGTTGGTACTCTGTTCACCGTTAAATCCGGAGACTTCCTTTCTTCCCAAAACGCGACAACCCTGCGAATTCGAGTTATAAATAGGAAGTGGTTGGAAGAATGAACGGCTTTCAAAGACTTTGCGCGGCGCTGACGGTGGTGTTGATTTTACTTGCGCTTATTGTTTTGATTCCGGGTTCGAAAACGTTGGCTGCTCCGGAAAACTCAGTTGCCGGGTCGCCCAATTCCAAAACCGTTTATGACGCGAAGTGCGCGAAGTGTCACGGCAAAGACGGCCGCGGAAAAACCTTGCAAGGCCGCCAGACTCACGCTCGTGACCTGACGCCTGCGCAATGGCAGAATGATGTCACCGACGAGCGCCTGTTCAATTCCATCAGCAACGGCCGCGGGAAGAAAATGCCGGGTTTCAAAAAGCAGCTTTCAGAAGCTGAAATCGACGGATTGGTCGCTTACGTACGGCAACTGAAGAAGTAAGCTTCGAACGGTTGGTGTCAGGCGCCTCGACTTCAAAAACTCTTTTACGGATCGGTGCTATAGACATTTGGACCCCCGGAGCCCGAAATCTGAGCCTACTTTCCAGATCATGAATACAGAAAGCTTCGGATTCACCGTCTTGAGAGTTCTGCTCGCCCTGGGATTGTTGGCCGGACTCGGCTTCGCCGGGTGGAGGATTTACAACCGCCTGCCCGAAGGTGATTCAATAGTTCCGCAGACAGTGCCCAGTGAGGGTCGCGCGCAAACGAGGTTGAGAATCGTCCTCGGGGACGGGCTTTCCGCTGCAGCTCTCAGCTCGCCGGTTGAGCTGTATCCCTTCGATCTCAACGCGGTTCAGCGCGAGTATCAGGCGTCGCCGCAACTCGGTAAAACGTTTGACGCTTTTCTCGCCCGCCGCATGCGCGGCGTGACCCCGGTGCACGCGCCTACCGATCCTCAGGGTCGAGCGGTGGTGTCCGTCGGCGCCGGGAGTTGGTGGCTCCGTGCTGCCGCTTCGCTCGCGAGCGGTGAGACGATTGAATGGCGACTGCCCATGACAGTTCAGGGACGTGAGCAGACGGTTGAGCTGACCCTGGAGAATGCTTACGAGAAGACGAAGAAATTCTGACTTGGGTCTTTGGGCTTTGATCTTTGGTCTTTGAACAACACGAAGTTCGAAGTCCAAAGACCAAAAACCAAAGACCAGTCTTAAGAATGAAAGCCCTCCGCTACGAAAATCAGAAACTCTCCGTCGCCGAAGTGCCGCCTCCGCGTGCCGAAGGCGAGGCCGTGGTGCGGGTGACGCTGTCGGGAATCTGCAATACGGATTTGGAGATCGCGCGTGGCTATGCCGGGTTTCAAGGGACCCTCGGGCACGAGTTCGTGGGAGTGATCGAAGACGTCTCAGAAGCCCGCGCGTCAGCAATCCCGACTGGTCGGGACTCCCTGACGGTCGGGCCGCTGACACCTGGCACACGAGTAGTCGGCGAGATCAATGCCGGCTGTGGCCTTTGCGATCTTTGTCAGGCCGGGGATTCACGTCACTGTCTGGAACGTTCCGTGCTCGGCATCGTCGGGCGTGATGGAACGCATGCCGAGTTCTTGAGATTGCCGCTCCGAAATCTGCTGCCGGTACCGGATGAGATTCCAGATGAGCGAGCGGTCTTCACCGAGCCGCTGGCGGCAGCTTGCGGCATTCTCGAACGAGTTGAAGTAACTGAGAACTCCTCCATCGCGGTAATCGGCGACGGCAAACTTGGGCTACTCTGCGCGCAGGTGCTGAAGACGACCGGCGCCCCGGTGATGCTGATTGGAAAGCACGCCAGCAAACTGGCGATTGCCCAACGGCGCGGCATCGAAACAATCCAGCTCGCCGAGGTCCGGGAGTACAGCCCTAAATTTGACGTAGTTGTCGAAGCCTCAGGGTCGCCCGAGGGATTTCGGCTCGGGCTCGATCTATTGCGGCCACGCGGGTCCCTGGTGCTCAAGTCCACCTTTCATGGGGTCACGGAAATCGCCGCCGCGCCCCTGGTCGTCAATGAAATCAGCGTGATTGGCTCGCGCTGCGGCCGTTTTGCACCGGCCCTGGAGCTCCTCAAAACGGGCGCGGTCAATGTCGATAGTCTGATCAGCGAAGAATTCCCGCTCTCTGACGGCGTTCTCGCGATGGAACGAGCGGCCCAGGCCGGAGTTGTAAAGGTTTTGTTAAGACCCTGATATTGCGTCGCAGACTTCTAGTCTTTCGCTCAGCCTTTCGCTATACTGCCCAAAATTGCTTCCCCCTTGAAACCGGAAGACGCAATGGGACGTTTCTTTAACTGAAGTCTAAATCGACAACATTTTTAAGGCGGTGAATTATGTTTGACTCTTTCAAGCCAACCTCTGACGCCGAAGCCACCATTCTACGCAAACTGCGAGTTTGGATTGCCGGCCTGGCGGTAGTCTCAGCGCTGGCAGGCATCGGCATTGGCGCGATTCTCGCGGGCCGTCCCGCAGTTGCGCAGGACCAATTGCAATCTGCCGCGCGCGCGCCTGAGGCGCTGTCCGCTTCGTTTGTCGAAATCGCGCGTCGGGTTGAACCGGCAGTCGTGAACATCGACACGTTGCAGGTTTCCAACGAGGTCGCTGAAAGCGATAGCGAAGACAAAAGCGATCGCACGCCGAGCAATCCGCTCTATGACATGTTGCGCCGCCAACCGCCGCGGCCTACGCGTGGAGTCGGCAGTGGTTTCATTATCGATCCGAAGGGTTACATCGTGACGAACCAACACGTCATCGACGGCGCCACCCGGATCACCATCGGCTTGCTGAGCGGTGAAAGATTCCGCGCCAAGGTGATCGGAACCGATCGTGAAACTGATTTGGCTTTGCTCAAGATCGATGCGGGGCACGACTTGCCTGTCATGAAGTTTGGTGACTCAAACAGCGCCCAGGTAGGTGACTGGGTCCTGGCGATCGGTTCGCCGTTCGGCCTGGATCAGACTGTGACCGCCGGAATCATTTCCAAGAAAGAGCGCGACTCGCAGGCCTTCACCAACTTTCAGCGTTTTCTGCAAACCGACGCGGCGATCAATCGCGGCAACAGTGGCGGTCCACTGGTTAACATGCACGGCGAAGCGATCGGGGTGAACTCGCAGATTGCCACCCTGACCGGCGATTACAACGGTATCGGCTTTGCCCTGCCTTCCAATGAAGCGAAATTTGTTTGCGAGCAGATCCTCGCCAGTGGAAAAGTTAAGCGCGGCTATCTGGGCGTGACGCTCGAGTCGGTGCGCGGTGAGTTTGCGCGCATCTATGGTTTGTCGGAAGCGAAGGGCGCCATTATCGCCGACGTCGTCCGCCAGGAACGCGACGGCCAGCCGACGCCGGCTGAGAAAGCGGGCCTGCAACCGAACGACGTGATCGTCGAATTCAACGGCCAACCTGTGCAGGACGCACAGGACCTAATCGCCAAGGTGGCCGGCGCCTCTGTCGGACAGAGTGTGACGTTGACTTATCTGCGTGACACCGACGGCAAGCTTGACCGGCGCACCGCCAATGTCACTCTGGGTGAACGCCCGGACTTTTTCGCGCGCGACGGAGAGGTTGTCGGGCCGAAAGACAAAGGTGACGCGACCAAGCCCGCCGGCACCCGGCTGGGCCTGACCCTGAGCGAGTTAACCCCACAGCAGATTACCGAAAAGCATCTGACCGGGGTGAAGGGACTCTTTATCAAGGAGGTCGATCCCAACGGACTGGCGGCGGATGTTCGTCCGAATGAAATCATTCCGGGCGAAGTGGTCACGCGTATCAATCGCGTTCCGGTGGCCACGCTGGCCGATTTCCAACGGGTGGTTGATTCCCTGAAACCCGGCGATGCAATCGTTCTCAACCTGTCGCGGTTTGACCGAGCTTCGAATCGCGTCGTGCAGCGAATCGTACAGTTCACTTATCAGTAAAGGCGGGGTCAGAGGTCGGGGGTCAGAGATCAGCACGCGGTTTGATGCTGACCTCTGATCTCCGGCCTCTGATCTCTGATAGCTATGGCTCAAGCAAAGAAAGCGCTGGCAAAAAAGACGCGATCACGCAAATCAAAGCCTGCAACCAGCGCGCGCACTAACGACTATCAGAACTTTATCGGCGGCCGTTGGGTCCCCAGCCGCAGCGGCGAGTGGATCGAGAACCGTAACCCGGCTGATACCCGCGACGTCATCGGGCGCTTTCCGCTTTCCACCAAAGAAGATGTCGATGCGGCAGTATCGGCGGCAGCTAACGCGTTCAATCACTGGCGGCGCACGCCCGCGCCGCGCCGGGCCGAAATTCTTTTTCGCGTGGGCGAGATTCTGATCCGGGACAAAGAAAAGTACACCGCGGACATGACCCGCGAGATGGGCAAGGTCCGGAAAGAGGCCGGCGGCGACGTGCAGGAGGCAATCGACTGCACTTATTACACCGCGGGCGAGGGCCGGCGGCTCCACGGATTCACAACGCCGGCAGAGATGCCCAACAAGTTTGCGATGTGCGTGCGACAGCCGGTCGGGTTGTGCGGTCTGATTACGCCGTGGAATTTTCCCATGGCCATCCCGTCCTGGAAACTAATTCCAGCGCTGGTCTGCGGCAACACCGTAGTAATCAAACCCGCGGAAGACACGCCGCTCTCAACTTACAATTTGATTAAGGCTTGTGAAGAAGCCGGCATTCCGGACGGCGTGGTGAACCTGGTGACTGGATACGGCGAGACCGTGGGCGCGGGCATCACCAACCATTCCGACCTGCGTCTGATTTCTTTCACCGGCTCAACCGACACTGGTCGCGTGGTTGCTTCCGCCTGCGCCGAACGCAACGCGATTTGCTCGCTCGAGATGGGCGGAAAGAACGCCATCATTGTGATGGACGACGCCGATGTCGACAACGCGATTGAAGGCGCGGTCTGGGGAGCTTTCGGGACTTCCGGGCAGCGTTGTACCGCTTCTTCACGGCTAATAGTTCACAAGAAAGTCTATAAGCAGTTCGCGCGGAAACTAGTCGACCGCACCAAGTCGCTGCGTGTCGGCAACGGCGCCGACCCCAGGACCGAAGTCGGCCCGGTGATCAATGACGACGCGGTGCACAAGATCATGAGCTACATCGATATCGGTGAGCATGAAGACGGCGCCACCCTCGCCTGCGGGGGACAACGATTGACCAAAGGCGACTATGCTCACGGCTATTTCATCGAGCCGACTGTGTTTACCGACGTGGCGCCGAACACGCGCATCGCTCAGGAAGAAATCTTTGGCCCGGTCACTTCGGTGATTCCCACGAACTCGCTGGAGGAAGCGATCGAAATCGCCAACGGCGTCCGATATGGTTTGTCGGCGGCCATTTATACCCAGGACGTTAACCGCGCGTTCCATGCGATGGAAGAAACTTACACCGGGATTTTCTACGTCAACTCTTCAACGATTGGCGCCGAAGTCCATCTTCCCTTCGGCGGCACGAAAGGCACCGGCAATGGTCACCGTGAAGCCGGCACGCAGGTGCTGGATATTTTTTCGGAATGGAAGTCGGTCTACATTGATTACAGTGGCAAGCTGCAACGCGCGCAGATTGATAATGTCATAGAAGACGTTTGAGGCTGCCAATCAGTCCTGGGAGAATGACGACGGGTGCGCTTTCGCGCCCGTTTTGTTATTTTACAAGCTCGATCTTAGTACTTCGTGCTTAGTACTTTGACGTGACAGCTCACGCTGAACCTGAATTCAAAGCACTAAGCACCAGGTACAAAGCACGGTTTTCCATGGATCCATCCCGCATTCGTAACTTTTCCATCATCGCGCACATCGATCACGGCAAATCGACGCTGGCCGATCGCCTGCTCGAGCTAACCGGCGCCGTGACGGGCCGCGACATGGAAGCGCAGGTGCTGGATGACATGGACCTCGAGCGCGAGCGCGGCATCACCATTAAGGCGCACGCGGTCCGGCTCGACTACAAGGCGCAGGACGGCGAGACGTACGTGCTCAATCTGATCGACACGCCCGGCCATGTGGACTTTTCCTACGAGGTTTCGCGTTCCCTTTCAGCCTGCGAAGGCGCTTTGCTGATCGTGGATGCTTCGCAGGGAGTCGAAGCCCAGACCCTGGCAAATACTTACCTCGCGATTGAGAACAATCTCGAGCTGATTCCGGTCATCAACAAGATCGATCTGCCAGGCGCGGAACCGGAAAGGGCCATCGAAGAGATCGAGCATTTCATCGGCCTGGAAACTCACAATGCAATTCTCACCAGCGCCAAGACCGGCGTCGGAGTAGCGGAAGTCCTGGAAGCGATAGTCCGCGATGTGCCGGCGCCAAAAGGCGACCCCAACGCGCCGCTTAAAGCTCTAATCTTCGACTCCTGGTATGACTCTTATCGCGGGGTGATCGTTCTTTTTCGCGTTATTGACGGCTCGATTCGCCCCGGAATGAAGATTCGCTTTTTTAATGCCGGCCGCGATTATCAGGTCGAGACTCTCGGCGTAAATCGACCCAGGCCGACTCCAGTTGCTGAGTTAGGTGTTGGCGAAGTTGGTTTCCTGACCGCTTCGATAAAGACTGTCGCTGACGTGCAAATCGGCGACACCGTTACCGAAGCCGCCCGTCCAACCAAAGAACCATTTCCCGGTTACCAGGAAATCAAGCCGATGGTTTTTGCGGGACTCTACCCCATCGATACAAACCAGTATGAAGAGCTGCGCGATGCGATGGACAAGCTGCGCCTGAATGACGCTTCGTTCTTTTACGAGCCTGAGTCGTCGACCGCACTTGGTTTTGGGTTTCGCTGTGGCTTTCTAGGTCTGCTGCACATGGAAATCGTGCAGGAACGCCTGGAACGGGAGTTCAATCTCGATCTGATCACCACCGCGCCGGGCGTGCGCTATGTAGTAACTACTACCGACGGCAAGGTAACGGAAATCGACTCTCCTGCGAAGATGCCGGATCCCGGTCGCATAGTAAAAATTGAAGAGCCGGCTATCCGCGCAACCATTCTCACTCCCGAAGAACATCTGGGCGGAATCCTGGCGTTGCTGGAAGAAAAACGGGGAGAGCAGAAGGGCTTTGAGTACATTACCTCGAACCGTGTGATGCTGACCTACGAACTGCCTTTGAATGAGATCGTGCTTGATTTTTATGATCGGCTGAAGTCAACTTCGCGCGGATACGCTTCGCTCGATTACCACCTTGCCGGCTATTGGGAAAGCGATCTGGTCAAGCTCGATGTGCTGGTTGCCGGCGAGCCCGTCGATGCATTGTCGCTGGTTTTGCACCGTGACACGGCGGCTGCGAAGGGCCGAGCCCTGGCGACCAAGATGAAGGAGTTGATCCCACGCCAGCTTTTCGAGGTGCCCATCCAGGCCGCTATCGGAGCCAAGATAATTGCGCGCGAAACGGTGAAAGCGATGGGCAAGAACGTGATCGCCAAGTGCTATGGCGGCGACATCTCGCGCAAACGCAAGCTGCTCGAGAAGCAAAAGGAAGGCAAGAAGCGCATGAAGAAAGTCGGCCGCGTAGAGATTCCCCAGGACGCTTTTCTGGCCGTGTTGAAGGTCAATGAGTGATGAAGGGGGTTGCGGATGTCCCTAAAAACTAGTCAACAAACTTTGGAAGAGTGGGCAGGTTCGCAGCATGTCAGCCTAGGGCTCGTTTTTACGGACATCGTGAAGTCAACTGAAATCGGATTGAAACGCGGCGACGCCACGTGGATTGACGATCTTTTCGCGCATTTCACGATAGGGCGAGAAATCGCGGCACGTTTCGAGTCATACGTTGTGAAAGTCATTGGAGACTCTTTAATGGTAGCTTTCAAGACTGCTAGCGATGCCGTTAGTTTCGCGATTGATTTTGAAGGAAATACTGGCGTGGAATACATAGCTATCAGGGTTGGAATTAATTCAGGCGACGTAGAGATTAGAGAAAACGATATCTATGGCCTAAATGTGAACTTCACATCACGAATCCAGCACGCCTTGCCAGGAGGAGGAATCCTGACCGCGAATTCAGTCCAGCGAGACTTTAACAAGCGCTACGGAGACAGCTCTGGAGTGAAATTTATACCCAAAGAAGTAGACTTGAAAAGCTTCCGGGAAGGAAACAGCTATTTTGTAGCAACGCCCGCATTAGCCAAGACGCGACGAGAGAAGTTCAAGGCTCGACAAGCCCTGCTGGAAGCAAAGAAGGTTCCCTCTTGGTTAGTTTAGCAATACACCAGAGCTATCGAGCATGTAGTGACTTAACCGAGGAATTCGCCATCATCGTCCGGCTGGACGATTTCTTGCGCTACTAATTCATTCCAGGCTTTCAACACTTCTTCGTCCGCTTTCATCGACCTTAGCGCGTCGCTAACAGCACCTTCCTCTTTCTTCAATTCGGGAAACGTCAAAAGCAGCATCGCTAAATCCCGCCAGTCAGTTCCCGCCTTCGGCTGTCCCCGCCGAGCGTGATAAGAGATTACCTTTTGGGCGATAAGATTAGGCGGGGAAGTTACCAGCACGTCTTCTATTCGTTGCGCGTGCGGAAGTGATTCGACTGTTCGCAAATCAACCAGATGACGGTTGCGTGGTTTCTGAATTTGGAAAAGGCGATAACCTTTGCCGGCCCCAATCTCTCGCACGCGAACCGCGATGTGAAATCGTTCGCTTAGATGTTCGCGTAACTCTTCGGCGAGTTCGACAGCGCGCGTGGAAACCAGGTCGATGTCCTGGCTCATCCGCGCTTCGCCAACGTAGGCGTTAACTGCCTGTGCGCCAAACACAACGGCATCATCTCGCCCGCGCAAAAATTCCAGCACGGCGTCGTGAATTGTCGCGAGGGGCAATTGTTCGCGCATGGCAAACTCCTCGAATGTAAGAGGTCCGGCATTGAGCATCGATTGAAATAATACGCTCGTCAGCTCTCTCATCCAAGATTTCCGGCGAGCCGAAGGTGACATGGATGTTTCTCGCGGACTGGTTTAATGTTAAAAACTGATAGGACAGTGAGCTTTAAGGGATGTGCGGCGATGAAGAAGTCGGAGTGGAAAAAGCGGATACGCAACTGAACGTGGCAGAACTTTATATGGAGAGCTGTGAGCGATAGCGATCCCATCAGGAAGCCGGCGAAATCCGTTACGATTTTTTGTGACGGCTCGAGCCTCGGCAATGGCCGCGACGAAGCCCGCGCTGCGTCGGTCGCCCTGCTTGGCTATCAGGGATTGTGGCGAGCCTTCGGTTTGTATCTCGGTAAAGCGACAAACCAACAGGCTGAGATTGTGGCGGCGGCGCTCGGACTCGAAGCGTTGAAAGAGCCCTGTCGTGTCCGGGTGTTCACTGATTCGCGCTATGTCATTGAAACGATGAAGGGCGCTTTTCGGCGCAAGACAAACCACGAATGGTGGAAGCGTCTGGATGAAGCAGCAGCCCGGCATCAGATCGAATGGCACTGGTCGCAGGGTCATGTGGGCCACGTGATCCAGGAAGCCGCCGATCGCGCCGCACGCAAGATCGCCGCGCTGGGCCACGTCGAACCAAGCGTTTTGCAGGACGCGGTCGATAAGATCGGCGTGATCGAGCCGGAAGACGAAGACTCGACAGATCCTGAATTGTTCTGAGCTGCTGTCCGCAGATTACACAGATTCCAATAAGAACGATCCACGAAATCACACAAAACGGCACGAACAAGCCTTTCTACTTCGTGTAGTTCGTGGATCCTCTCTTGAGACTCCACTCATCCCACGGGGCCCGCACTTCAGCCCCCCTCTTTTTCTAAAACGGTCTGATCTGCGTAATCTGCGGATTGATTCGGCGTCTTCTCGCTTTCCGGACGATACAAAACTATAATCCTCACCACGGGCAAACCCCAGAAATCAGTTTGAAAAGAGTGGCATGGGCGTCCCCGCCCGTGAATCACGCGCAAGATGCGCGTGCCACTTCAGGCGTAATCACGTGTTAACACCATCTTCCAAATTTGGCGGATCAGGCAGGCGGTTCTATCTGTGTCTCGCTCTCGCGATTCTGCTTACCGGCGTCGTGCCGATTATGGCCCAGGGCCCAGATCGCGGATGGGAATGGCAGAACCCTTTGCCGCAAGGGAATGCGATCAGCTCGATTCGTTTCGCGGATGACAAGCGACATGGCTGGGCCGTCGGCGCGGACGGGGTAATTCTCTACACGTCGGACGGCGGTTTTGAATGGGAAAGCCAGCATACCCGCACCGTCGTGGCTCTCAACGGCCTGTTTGTATTCGATCGGCAAAAGGCGGTGGTCGTGGGTTCCCGGGGCCTGGTGCTGACGACAAAAAACGGGGGCGAAAAATGGACTGAGATTCGCACGCCGACAAAAGATCATCTCTACGCGGTAACTTTCGCTCGTGACACACCAACTCGCGGCTGGGCCGTCGGGACCTATGGCAACATCATCACCACCAGCGACGGCGGCCTGACCTGGACGACGCAAAAGAGTACCACCCGCGCGCACCTTTATTCGGTTTCATTTATCAACAAGAACTCCGGGCTGGCGGCCGGCGATCGCGGGACCATACTGCGCACTCTTGACGGCGGCCGTCATTGGAAAGAGATTGTGCGCGTGGGGCCGCTACCGTTCACCGGGGTGACTTACATCACGCCGAAACGCGCGATCGTCGTAGGCTACGGCGGCCGTATTATCGCGAGTGATGACGCGGGCCTGACCTGGGAACCGGTTGAGCTGCTTATGACCAGCGACCTGCTCGCAGTTTATTTTTCAGATGAAGAGCACGGATGGATTGCCGGCGAGGATGGTTTGATGCTCAGCACTGGAAACGGCGGCAAGCTCTGGTTGCCGGCGAGCGTCAGAACGAATCCGCGTCTGGTGACCGTGTACTTTGCCGACGAGAACACGGGTTGGGCCGCAGGCAGCGACGGGCTGGTTCTCCGCAGTGATGACAGCGGTCTGGGCTGGCAGCGCCTCACCGAAGGAGGCCGTGACGATCTCGCCGACATCTTCTTTCTCGATAGCTCGCGCGGATGGGCCGTGGGCGCGCGCGGAAAAATTCTGGCAACTCGATCGGGCGGAAAACTTTGGACGGTGCGGCCATCGGGTACCACCGTGCGTCTGGACGCCGTTACTTTCACCGATGAGAGAAACGGATGGGCGGTCGGCGAACAAGGCACGATTCTGCGCACGACGAACGGCGGCATAGTCTGGACCCCGCAAAAATCCGACGTGAAAGATGAGCTTCTTGGCGTCTATTTCATAACCGACAAACGCGGCTGGGCGGTGGGCGCGCGCGGGACGATTGTTCTGACCGAAGACGGCGGGAATGTCTGGCGCGAGGCCCCTTCCAGAACCAAAGCCTGGTTGGAAGGCGTGCATTTCATCAACGAGAAGCGCGGCGTGGCCGTGGGTTCCAGCGGCACCATCCTTTTGACTGACGACGGCGGTCAAACCTGGAAAGAGGTCGCGCGCAATGTGCGAGAGTGGCTTTACGCCGTCGCTTTTGCCGAGAACGGGCGCGGTTATGCCGTCGGTGAAAAAGGAATCATCCTGCGCACCGACGACGGCGGCCTGACGTGGAAAGATCAGGAGAGCGGCGCCAAGACAAATCTGTTCGCCATCTCGGTTGCCTCGCGCGACGACGTGATGGTAGCCGGAGACATGGGCCGGGTGTTGGCCACGCGCGATGGAGGCCTGACCTGGGAGCCGCAACCAACCTTGACCAGCTCGCCGCTGTTTGCCGTCGCTTATCACGGCGGCTCGAATGCCTGGGTGGCGGGACGCGGCGGCGCGATCCTGAGGCGCACTGAAGCCCTGGCTACCTTTAAGTTTCCTACTTCGAAGACACCACCGGCGCTGAAGGGCGAGCCGCCGAAACTAAAGGGACAGGAAAGGGGCGAGAACCATCCGGGCGACGACATTCCCCGCGCCGTGCCCCGGGAAAAGAAACCAGTAAAGCCTTGACAGGATGACTCCCGAACCTCACAACTCAGTAGAAGTCTTTTACTCATACGCTCACGAAGATGAAAAACTTCGGGACGAGCTAAAAAAACACTTGTCTAACCTCAAACGGCAAGGCGTGATTACCGACTGGTACGACCGCGACATTTCCGCCGGTAAAGAATGGGATGAGGAGATCAAGCAGCATTTGAACTCAGCTAAAGTGATCTTGCTCCTCATCAGCCCGGACTTCATGGACTCCGAGTATATCAACGACGTTGAAGTCAAACGTGCCATGGAGAGACATGTAGCCGGAGAAGCTCGTGTCATTCCCATAGTTCTTCGCCCTGTCGATTGGCAAGGCGCGCCGTTCAGTAAACTCCAATCTCTGCCGTCCGATGTTAGACCCGTGACACTATGGGAGAATCAGGACAAAGCTTTCCTGGATGTGAGCAACGGCATTAGAGCATCACTTCAAGACCTATCGGATCCTTCAGTTAGCATACCTTTAACCTTCGAGATTCCAAGCCCTCCAAAGGTAGGTTTTATTTCCCGTCTGGACAAAGACGATCGTGACATTGTTGAACGTCTACAGAAAGAACTTGCCCCTGGAATAAATCAATTAGTTGTATTGTGGGGTTCTGGCGGAGTAGGCAAAACCGCCATTGCAGCTGAAGCGGTGCGTGGGCTGATTGAAGCGTTTGCGAGACGGATTGCTTGGGTTAGCGCAGACGGCCTAGAGAATTTCAGCCTGACGACGCTGCTTGACGGCATCGCATCTCAACTTGGTCATCCAGATTTGCGCAAGCTCGCTCTCGATCTAAAAAAGGAGCAAGTGCGCGATCTGGTAAAGACGGCTCCGGCGCTGATCGTACTGGACAATTTTGAAACTATCGACTCTCCCGAGCGAGATCACTGCATCGACTGGCTGGGCAAGCCGGCACCATGTACTACGCTTATAACGACGCGCGACATGATTGAAGATGCACGTAATATTCCTCTTGATGTCATGCGACCCGAAGAGGCAAATACTCTCCTCGACCAGTTAATCGCCCAAACGCATGAGGCAAGGGCTTTCGACAATCTCGATCGCGACCGGCTCATTCAAACTGCAGAAGCAAACCCACTGGTGTTGCAATGGATTGTAGGGCAGATCGATTTGGCACAAGACCCTGATGAAGTATTGGATGATTTACAACATGGCGAAGGTAAAGCAGCAGATCGCGTATTCAATCGCTCATATGAATTAAGACAGCTCAACAACGGTGGCCGTGCAGTGCTCCTTGCCCTTTCGCTCTTTGCGCCTAGCGCGGCGCGGAAAGCGGTTGCCGAAGTCAGCGGCTTTGGCAAGGAGAGTGACAAAAAGAAGTTCAGAGAGGCGGTAAAGAGTTTATCCGCACTTTGGCTCATCCACACGGCGGATGAAAGCAAGCGGCTGGCTGTTGAAGGCCTTACACGTCAATTGACGAAAGCTCGATTAGAAGCAGATCCGCGCGGCAAGACCTTTCCAACGAGGTTTGTGTCTCGCTTTTTACGATTTGCGGATGCTCATCTGCCTTCTACTCGAGTGGATTACGACGCGCTTGAATTTGAAAAAGATAATCTCTCAACTGCAATAGATTTGGCTTTCGGTGCTGGCGACTGGAAAAGTGCCGTCGGGCTAGCTTTCGTATTTGCACGTCCAGTAGGTGGAATGTTGACAGTCCGCGGCTATTGGGACGAGGCTTTACGAGTTGCGGAATTAGCTTTAGCATCTGCTCGCCGCGCGGAATCCAGACTTACGATTGCTAACTGGGCGATGAATGTGGCTACGCTGAAACGACTTCGAGGGTCAATTGGCGACGCACAGCGACTCTATGAAGAAAGCTTAGGGATTGGCCAGCAGATGAGCAACCAAACTCTTATTGCGCTTAACACTTGGGGACTAGGAAACATTGCTTTAGGGCAAGGCGAGCTTAAAGAAGCCAAAGGTTTATTCGAGTCGGCACTTGCGATCTTTCAGAACTTGCGTGATGTCTCAAACACATCAGACGTACTGCATCAGTTGGGAATGATAGCTCATTACCAAGGCGAGTTTTTTGACGCACGACGGCTCTATGAAAGAAGTTTTGAAATCAGGTACAAGCTCGGTGAAAAAGATAGTAACACTTTGCGCCAACTTGCTGTACCAGCACGAAATGGGTATTTCGAAGAAGCCCGGTTGCTCGATGAAAAAGATAGTAGCCTTTTGCGCAACCTCGCTCTACTAGCACGAGAGGAAGGGGATTTCGAAGAAGCCCGACGGCTCTGCAATAAAAGCTTAGGAATCGTAAAGGAAGTCGGCGATCAAAGAGGCATCGCTATCAGTTTGGTTCTTTTGGGAAGGCTAGAACAAGATCAACGTGCCTTCGATGCAGCGCGCCAACTATATGCGCAAAGTATGGCGATCGCCAAAAGGATAGGCCACCAAAGCGGCGTTGCGATTAGCATACTCCGACTAGGTACGCTTGATTTTGAAGAAGGCAACTACGAAGCAGCAGAAAGGCGCTTGAATGAGAGCTTGGTTATCCTGAGAAATTTGGGGGATAAGCTGAATTATGCTGAATGTCTTGAGAGCATGGGCAAGGTAAGAGTTGCGCAGGATAAACTGATTGAGGGCAAGGGCTTGTATATTCAAGCTTTGAAGATAGCCGAGACGGTTGGCATCCGTATGAGGGTTGGAAGTGTCAAGCAGTCACTAGGATTGTTGGCGGAGAAACAGTCCGACAAAGTCGAGGCGATTCAGTTGTTGCGGGATGCGTTGACGATATTTGAAAAGATTGGTTCATTCAAGACAGAAAACGCGCGTCGAGACTTAAAACGAGTCGAGGGCCATTAATCAAACCCGAGTCAGTTCGTTGTTTCGAGCTTTTTGCGGGCCTCCCCGCGCCGTGCCCCGGGAAAAACCTGCGAAGCCTTGAACAGGTCTGTTCGCTAGTCCCGAACATTAGCCCGAGTCAGGGAGGGCTCCGACTCGAACCGCGACTGAGCCTCCCTCACGGTCGGGCTAGTGCACCGGATCGAGTACAATAGTTTAGGGCCCCAACTTCATGTCACAAGCATCATCCGAGCAAAAACAAAGCACCGCCAAACGCACTGAATCCGACTCAATGGGCGAGATCGAAGTGCGCGCCGATCGTTACTGGGGCGCGCAGACTGAGCGCTCTCTCCATCACTTCAATATCGGCGACGACATCATGCCGCGCGAGATGATTCGCGCCCTCGGTCTCCTCAAAAAAGCCTGCGCCCTCGTTAATCAGGATCTGGGCAAATTGCCTGCCGATAAAGCCAAGCTGATCGTCCAGGCATGCGACGAAGTCATTGAGGGCAAGTTGGACGATCATTTTCCTTTGCGTGTCTGGCAGACCGGCAGTGGCACTCAGACGAACATGAACGCCAACGAGGTGATTTCGAACCGGGCGATCGAGATTGCCGGTGGCGTCATGGGCAGCAAAAAGCCGATTCACCCCAACGACGACGTCAACATGTCGCAGTCGTCCAACGACACGTTTCCCACCGCCATGCACATCGCCGCCGCCGAACAGATGAACAAGTTAATCCCGCGGGTTCGGGAAGTAGAAAGCGCGATTGAGGCCAAGGCCGGCGAGTTCAAGGATGTCGTCAAGATTGGGCGCACGCATCTGCAGGACGCGACACCTTTGACCGTGGGCCAGGAAATGTCGGGATGGGCGAGCCTGCTCGAGCGAGACATCGAACGAATGAACGTGACGCTGCCGGGGCTTTATGATTTGGCGATTGGCGGCACCGCAGTCGGGACGGGCCTGAATGCGCATCCGGAGTTTGGCGAGCGAGCGGCGAAAAAGATTTCCGAACTCACCGGACTTCCGTTCAAATCTCATCCGAACAAATTTGCGGCGCTTTCCGCTCACGACGAGATCGTATTTTGCAGCGGCGCTCTGAAAACCCTGGCGGCCAGCTTGATGAAAATTGCCAACGACGTTCGCTGGCTGGCGTCGGGACCGCGCTGCGGGTTGGGCGAGCTGACTATTCCGGAAAATGAACCCGGCTCTTCAATCATGCCCGGCAAGGTTAATCCCACGCAAAGCGAGGCGATCACGATGGTTGCGGTCCAGGTGATGGGCAACGACGCGGCGATTGGTTTCGCCGGCTCGCAGGGCAATTTCGAATTGAACGTTTTCAAGCCGGTGATGATTCACAACCTGCTGCATTCGATCCGCCTGCTAAAAGATTCGTGTCACGGCTTTGTCGAATTTTGCATTGCCGGCATGACCATCAATCGCGAACAAATCGATGCGCATCTGCGCGATTCGCTGATGCTGGTGACGGCTTTGAATCCGCACATTGGCTATGACAACGCGGCCAAGCTCGCCAAGCATGCGCATAAGCAGAAAATGTCTCTGCGTGAAGCGGCGATCGAGTTGGGCTTGTTAACGGGTGAAAAGTTTGACGAGCTGGTCAAGCCGGAAGACATGACCCACCCCTAATCCGCTATCCACAGATTACGCAGATTCAAATATTCAATTGGCATTTAAGATCGTTCCAAAATCCACAGGGACAGGGATTCATCGCGGCGACCAATAATGTTCAGTCTAGCGCGTCCCCCAGGTGTCACGCCTTTTCTCAGCCTAGTTTCTGTTTGTTCTTAATCTGTGTAATCTGCGGATAGTCAGGTATGCCCAATCCGAACGAACGCCTGCAGGAAAACGTAACCGGCCCCTTCTACGTCGACAGCGCCTGCATCGATTGTGACGTCTGCCGCGACCTGGCGCCGCAAAACTTTGTTCGCTCGTTCAAGCACGCCTACTCCTACGTCAGTAAACAGCCTGAGAATCAAACCGAGCGGACCGCGTGCGAGGAAGCCCTTGCCTGCTGTCCGGTCGAAGCGATTGGCGATGATGGGTAAGCTCCCTCTCCCTGTGGGAGAGGGTTGGGGTGAGGGCCTTAGCGGCTACCCCTAAATGATGTTCTTGTCTTTGAATGCCACTCGCGTAGGCCCCGTCATCCCCAACCCTTCTCTCTGTGGGAGAAGGGAGAAAATGATTAATGGTTTACTACAGCCTAAGGCCCTCATCCCCAGCCCTTCTCCCAGCGAAAGGGAGAAAGCATTACTCTGAAGCTTGCCTGACAATCCCGAGCGAAACCTTTATAATTCGGAGCATACGAATTTCCCCTGAAACCCCTCGAGATTTCTGAACGGAGTCGATATGTCCGGCGAATCGCTTGAGCGTTATTTTCGGTCGCTGCAAGGGGGCTCGCGCGAAACGCGCCCCTCGGGACGCCTGTGGTGTCCGGCAGCGGACGTCTATCGCACCAATGACGGTTGGATTGTAAAAGTCGATCTGGCCGGCATTCGACCTGCTGACATCGAGATCAGAATCGACGGGCCGCTGCTTCGCATCAGTGGATCCCGCCGCGATGGGATCTGCGGCGAGGGAGTCTCGCACTACCAGCTCGAGATCACCTACAGCCGCTTTGAAAAGATGATTCAGTTTCCCCGCTCTATCGAACACGCTTCGATTGCCCGCGACTATCACGACGGACTTTTGATCCTGCGCCTCCATGAGGAGGCCGAGAACTCCAGGACCCAGGCGCGGGCCGCAAGTCAGAAATAACTGCGATCGCAATTTCTCGCATTCATTAATCGAATCGAATAGTAATGGCTGAAGAAAAAACAACTCCTGAGCAGAAATCGCCGCCGAACAGCAAACCTGAGCGCGTGCCCTTTGAAATTCCGGTTCTGCCGTTGCAGAACACCACGCTCTTTCCTGAGACCATGGTGCCGCTGGCGGCCGGCCGGCCCGCTTCGATGGCGGCGGTAGAGTCCGCGCTTTCAAGTGAAGAAAAATTGCTCGCCTGCGTTAGCGTGCTGCCCGACAAAATTTCTGAGGAGGACGCCAAGCCGCCTGACCTTTTCCAAATCGGCACGCTGGTAATGATCAAGCGAATGGAGCGCGTCGAGGACACGCTGCATCTGATCGTCCAGGGCACCGATCGAATTCGCGTCCTTGAATGGATTCAGGAAGCTCCTTTTGTTCGCGCCCGGGTGGAGATCCTTCCCGAGCTCGAAGTCAAGAACGTCGAGGAAGTCGAAGCTGTCAAACGAAACGTTCAATCCCTAATCCAGCAAGCGCTCGCCTACCTGCCGCAAGTGCCGCCCGAGGTGCGCATGGTGGTGCTGGCCGCGGACGATCCGGTAAAGCTCGCATATTTTCTTGGCTCGATCCTGAATCTCGGCGTTGAGAAAGAACAGCAAATGCTCGAGGCCGCCTCGGTCGACGAGCTGATGCATCGCGCTCATGACTTTCTGGCACGCGAAGTGGAAATCATTCGCCTCCGTTCAAAGATTGCCAGCGAAGCGCAGACCGAAATGGACAAAGCGCAGCGCGATTATGTTTTGCGCCAGCAGATGCGCGCGATTCAGAAGGAACTGGGCGAAGGCGAGAGCGGTGAAGAGGCCGAGGCGTCACAGTTGCGCGAGCGCCTGGCCAAAGCCGACCTGCCCGACGAGGTCCGCAAGGAAGCCGAGCGCGAACTGGGCCGGATGGAGAAGCTCCCCTCGATGGCTCCGGACTATCACGTCATCCGCACCTATCTGGATTTCATTCTGGAGCTGCCGTGGAAGAAATCTTCCGAAGACCGGCTTGATTTGACCGAGGCCCAGAAAGTACTGGACGAAGATCACTTTGGACTCGAGGATGTGAAAGAACGCATCCTGGAATTCCTGGCCGTGCGAAAGCTGCGGGCGGATTCAAAGAGTCCGATTCTTTGTTTTGTGGGCGCCCCCGGCGTCGGCAAGACTTCACTGGGTCGCTCGATCGCGCGGGCGATGAGCCGGCATTTTGAGCGTATCAGCCTGGGCGGCATTCGTGACGAAGCCGAGTTGCGCGGGCACCGGCGCACTTACGTCGGCTCGATGCCGGGACGCATCATTCAATCGATCCGGCGCGCGGAAGTAAATAATCCGGTACTGATGCTGGACGAGATCGACAAGTTGGGCGCCGATTTTCGTGGCGACCCGGCGGCCGCGCTCCTGGAAATTCTGGATCCGGAACAGAACAGTACGTTCACGGATCACTATCTCGATCTGCCTTTTGATCTGTCTAAAGTTTTCTTTATCGGCACGGCGAACCAGCTTGGTCCGATTCCGCCACCGCTGCGCGATCGCATGGAAGTGATCCAGCTCGCCGGCTACAGCGATCGCGAGAAGCTGCAAATCGCCAAACAGTATCTGGTGCCGCGACAAGTGCGCGAGAATGGTTTGACGCCTGAGCAGCTTCAGCTCACCGACGATGCGATCAAGTTGATCGCGGCGCGGTACACGCGCGAAGCCGGCGTGCGCCAGCTCGAGCGGGCCATTGGTCGCACCGCCCGCAAAGTCGCGCTCAAGATTGCGAAGGGACAAACTGAAAACATCGTGGTAGACGCAGGCGACGTTCACGATTACCTGGGCTCGCCGCGTTTCTATCCCGAAGAAGCGCGCAAGGAATTACCGGCCGGCGTCGCGACGGGCATGGCCTGGACCGAAATGGGCGGAGAGATTCTGTTTATCGAAGCCACCCTGTTGCCCGGCGGCAGCGGATTGACGATCACCGGACAGCTGGGCGAAGTTATGCAAGAGTCGGCGCGGGCCGCGCGTTCTTATCTCTGGTCGCATGCTGATGAATTCGGCATTACGCCGGAGATGTTCAAAAACTACGGCGTGCACCTGCATGTGCCCGCGGGAGCGATTCCCAAAGACGGTCCTTCCGCCGGGGTAACGATCACCGCCGCGCTGAGTTCGCTCTACACCGGCCGGCGCGTGCGTCCCGACACGGCCATGACCGGCGAGATTACTCTTTCAGGTTTAGTCTTTCCGGTTGGCGGGATCAAAGACAAAGTGCTGGCGGCGCATCGCGCCGGCATCCATCGAATCATTATGCCCGCGCGCAACGAATCCGATTTGGAAGACATTCCGGAAGATGTGCGCCGCGAGCTGGAGATCGTGCCGGTCACCCGCATCAGCGAAGTCGTCGACCTGGCGCTGGAAAAGCTGGTCGCCAATCCGCCGCCACCGCTTCCCGAAGGTACGGCTCACCGCCGTCCGCCGGAACCCGAACCCGATCAACCACCCATGATCGCGCGGGAACGAGGATGAACCGATCGGGCTAGTGTGCTAATTTTAGCGGCGGTTAGAGCACCAACTTTAGTTGGGTATTTTTCTTGCTTAACAAAGGTCCGATTAAAGTCGGTACTCTGAACACCCCTTATCAAGTAGGACATTACCAATTAATCGGCGCGACTTGCGTCGAGCACTCTAAAACTTTCAGGCTCCGCCGTATCTTTCAGGAACTTCGGACTCATTCCTGGGTTACACTGATCAGGTAACTCTCCTGACTCTCTCCTCGTTCTTTCGTACCAGCAAAAAAAGGAGCATTAGCCATGTCCCTGATCCGGTCGTTGATTCTCCTGGCCTTAGTCGTCGCCGCTTCTTTCAGTTCAGTCGCTGCGCAAAGACGTTGGGAACGTGTGCCGCCGCCACGCGATCCGCAGTTCTATGTAACGCGAAACAACCTGGAAGATTTCGAAAGCCGCATGGAGACGGTGCTGGTCAAAGGACGCACCTATGTCGCGACTTTGCGGGCCCAGAACGGGCACGCCCGTGTCGAAGCAATCGAGATTCGCGATCTCAGTTCGTCGGCGCGCGTTCAGGGTGTAGTGATCACTGTCGTGGCCGATGGCGGCCCGCCGGGAGAGATTCGCGCGTTGGTGGACTATGAAGAGATCGATACGCTCGTCAAAGCCTTCGATACGCTGGCCAAAGCTGAAGATTCGCTTACCAAACTCACGCACTTTGAGACTCGGTATCGCAGCAAAGGCGACTTTGAAATCATGGTTTTCAAGCAGGTCACGGGCGGGATTGCGGCGGCAATCGAAGGCGGCTTTTTTGATCGTTCGCGGCTGCTGATGACCCTCGATGATTTTGTGAAACTGCGCTGGATGATCGTGCAGGCTAAGGAAAAACTGGACGAGACCAAGTGAGCATCCGCAGATTACGCAGATAAACCGGATTAGAAGAGAGAGTGAGAAGAGCTTCTGTCCGAGGTTTGAAAGGCCCGGCGGATTTTGTGGTTCGTTTTTTGACAGCCGCCCTTCGGGCCTCGAATCCGTTATTTACGCGGATCCCGCCTGAAAAACGACGGCATTCGTCTCTGGCTGTGAAATGAAGGAGCCCGGCGCATCAACTTCTTGCTCAAATCGGTACTGAGCACCGACTGCATGGCGAGTCTCATGCTGGGATTTCGATTCAATAGTTTAGTGACAGCTGTTTTTGGCCAGGTAATGTAACGAGTCGGCTGCAGAGCGCTCACGGTCGCGCTCGCGCCGCCACCCGTGATGAAGCTGACCTCGCCGATAAAATTTCCGTCTGTTAACTGAGCAATCTCCTTGCCCTGGGCTTCGACGCGAACCAATCCGTTGTAAATCAACATCACCGCATCTATCGGCTGCTCTTCGACGGCCAACACATCGCCTTGCTTGGCTTCGCGCCACTCGGCAATCCGCATTAACTTCATGAACTCGAAAGGCGCGAAATTCTTAAACAGCGTGTCGTGCAGTTCCTTTTCTTCTTCGGTAAAATGCACGCCGGCTCGCTCTTTAATCAGGATTGCAACCTGCACGATATTGATGACCGCAAACAGAAGGTTCCAGTAGATAACACTCCAGAGCGGTTCGGCCGGCACGAAATAATTGAAGGCAATTCCGGCAACACAGGAAAGAATAGTTAAGAGGCGGAGCCAGAGAATGTCCTTCAGCAGATAGGCCACCATGGTCAAAATTGAAGCCAGGTGGCCGGCCAGATGGCCGACTAGCAAATGATCCACAAGCAATCCTCCGGGGGTTTACGCGCGGGCCAGTTTTTTCCGCGGCCCGTCAAAACATTGCAATCTTGCCCTTCGAAAAGTCTTCACGCAAGCATCGAGCGCAGAAAAACAGATCTTTTCAGAAGCTCGTTTGTGTTCTAGGATGAGCGGGCGGGAACGCATCTGCGGCTTATGAATCACCGAAACCTCTGCCGGCTGTTGGCGCCGGCGCTGCTCACGGCCGGCGTGGTTTGGTTCTACTCGGTAAAGGAACCACCAGCGACTCACGCGCAGGGTCCTGAGCGTTGCGACATATCTTTTCCGCTCCCGAACGCCAGCGACATGGGATCTGCGAAGTATGAAAAGCTGCTGTACGCCTTTCTCGACAAAGGTTGTTACAAACAGTGGACGGCCGATCCGCAGATCCGGAACACCGGGCCCTTCATCGGCGGCTTCTCTTACGGCACTCATGACGCAGTCAAGGTTTTCTACTCGCCGGAAGCCTGGGAGTGGCTCAAGCATCGCGACCGGCAGGGCGACGTTCCGGACGGTGCGATGATCGTTAAAGAGATGTTTCCTTCCCCGGCGCGTGAAGGCCTGAAGCTGACCGGCTGGACCGTGATGGTCAAAGACAAGAAGGGCTCGTACGACGGCTGGTACTGGTCATATCACGCGCCTGACTATGCGCCTGAGAATCCAGCCATCGATTATCCTGATTCGGGATTTGGGCTGTACTGCCTCAGGTGTCACGCGTCGGCGGAAAAGGAATCGACGTTTGCTACGGTCAAGAACGTCGAGGGCTCGCCCATCTCTTTCAATATCGAAGTTCCTTCAATGCTGCCGCTGCCTCCGCCCAAAGAGGACATGCACTCGCAAATCGCGCGGAAACGATCCATCGACACCCGCTCGTTCGCCACGGCGCGAACTGCGCCCGATCCGGCCATGCTGGCGTTATTCAAAGGCATGCCCAACCCGACCGCGGCGCAGCTTAAGCGCTTTCCCGGCGAAAGTTTTGATCACGTAGTGGCCGGCGCCGGCGGCCCCAAAGGTTTTCTCACCTCGAGCCAGTGCATGGGTTGCCACTCAGCGACCAACGACGACATGGTTTATCCGTTCGGGGAATCGAATGCCAAGCCGATAAATCTCTCGCCCTACACCGAATGGCGGGCGTCGATGATGGGCCTGGCCGGACGCGATCCCATCTTTCACGCCCAACTCGAATCTGAAAAAACGCTCTATCCGGCGCGCGCGGAATTCTTTGACAACACTTGTTACCGCTGTCACGGCGTGATGGGGCAGCGCCAGGTCGAGCTGGACAAGAATCAACCCTTCACCCACCAGATGGTCTATGCCCTGTCCGGCGACCCTGATGCGAAGTACGGCGCCCTCGCGCGCGACGGCATTTCCTGCGCGGTCTGTCACCAAATGTCGAAGGAAGGCCTGGGGACGCCGGCGCAATTTACCGGAAAGTTCAAGCTCGAGGATTTCAATGTGGTTAACGGTCCGTACGATCAGTTAGTGACTTTGCCGATGAAGCAGGCCACTGGAATCACTCCGCGTTTCGCCGAGCACGTCAAATCGTCGGCGCTGTGCGGCAGTTGCCACACGGTCATCCTGCCGGTCTTTGATAACCAGGGCAAAGCCGTGCTCGATAAGAACGGCAAGCCGAAAGAGTTTTACGAACAGACAACTTATCCTGAATGGCTCAACAGCGTCTATCAGAACGAACGCGCTCCCGTCAGCACGGCCACGGTCAAGACCTGTCAGGACTGTCACATGCGAAGGGACTTTCAGGGTCGCCAGATCATTTCCCGGATCGCCAACATCGAAGACAACAACTATCCGTACACCGACTTTCGTTTGCCCGACAAGGAAATCACCGTGCGCATACGCGATCAGTTCTCGCGGCACACCTTGATCGGCATCAATCAATTCGGCCTGATGATGTTTCAGCAGTTTCCGGCGATCCTGGGAATTCGCACGGCGGATTACATGTACGGGCAGGGCGCGTTGGGTTTAGAGACGGCGCAGAATTCCAGCGACGAACTGGCTAAGAAAGAGACCGCGAAAATCGAGGTGACCTCGCTGAATCTGAACGACAAGTATCTCGAGGCCGCGGTCCGAGTCGAGAATCTGGCCGGACACAGTCTGCCTTCCGGCGTTGCCTTTCGACGTGCCTTTCTTACTTTTGAAGTGCTGGATGCGGAAGGGAAAGTCATCTGGGCCTCGGGCCGAACGAATAACGTCGGCGCGATTGTGCGCGGCACCAGCGAAGAAGTATTGGTGACTGAGTTCTTTTTTGATCCGCTTACCCGGAAGGAAGTGTTTCAGCCGCACTACGCCTTAATCAACGATCAGGGTCAGGTGCAAATTTACGAAGAAGTGATCGAGGATCCCCAGGGAAAGATCACCACCAGCTTTACGGCTTTGGATCATCCGTTGAAAAACAATCGCTTGCTGCCGAAAGGTTGGCGCGTGGACGGCCCTTACTCCGAACACACCGGCCCGCACGGTGATGCCGAACGCGATCCTGAATACGTGAACAAATCAGGGGCGAGCGGCGCGGATCGAATCATCTATCGCGTTCCCCTCGACGAGAGCACGCGCCGCGCCGTGTCCGTCCGGGTGACTTTCAACTATCAGGCAATCCCGCCGTACTACCTTAAAGACCGGTTCACCATCGGCAAGGGACCTGAGACGCAACGCCTCGCTTACCTCGCCAGCCATCTGACGGTCGCCGAGACTCCGATTGAAAATTGGAAGCTGCGCTTAGTGTGCGCTACACGGAAACTTGAAGACTCCAAGAGTGCGGCCTGCGCTCAGTAGGGTGTTTGAGTTCCCTCTCCCACTGGGCGAGGGTTAGGGGAGGGCTTTAGCGACGGGCTGTGCTAAAACACGTTACTTTAAACCTGCGAATTCTTGTTCGTGCAACTTCGAGTGATTTCGTGGATCGATATCTTTGCCAACAGAAGGCGATCCACTAAATCACACGAAAGGAAGTCCTCTTCAATAACGATGTGAAGGCAATCCGATGTGGATGTGCGGGCCGGTGGCCACGCCGGGAATGGCTCCGCGGAAAGCCGAAAACGGGATGCCGTTGGCGCGCATGAATTCCATCAACGCCTGACCCTCAACGCCGTCAGGATTGAGTGAGATGTCCATCGCGTTGCGATGATCCAGCCGCCAGCGATCGTGAATCGCTCCCTGACCAAAGACGGCCACCGGCAAAGGCCGGTTGAACCTCTCCAGAAAGAAGTTTTGAATTCGGCCGGCATTTGAAATCACCCAGCCCCCAGCGCCGCTATACCGAATAAAAGAAGTTGTCTGCACGTAACGGTTTTTTGGCAAGCGGCCCAGTTTGGCGATTTGCTTGTCGCCCTCGATTTCCACCATCGTCTGGGCAATCTGCGTTTCGGCTCCGGCAATTTGCATCTTCACTCCGGCGATTTTGTCTTTCTCAGCCCTGGTTGCGGTTTCGTATTCTTCCAACTGGACTTTGGAAATCAAGCCATCCTTGAAGAGTTTCTCTGACTCGCTGTAACGAGCCTCGGCTTTCTTAAGGCTCGCTTCATACAAAGTCAGAAGTTTTTCCAGACTGGCTTTCAGTTCCTTCGTGGTGTTGATGTAATGGTCGCGGAGCTTGTTGAGTTGGGTTGGCGCCGGCGTTTTCGGTTTTGCAGATTGCCTGACGGTGCGTTTGGTTTGCGCACTCACACCAGATCCGCCCGCTAAGCAGCAGGTGATCAGTAAAAGAGCGAACAGGCACACGGCCCGATGTTTGATCCTGCGCAACATTTGAAAACGTGTTTCGAGGGAATGAATCAATGATACATCTCCAGTCACACGAAGGCGACCCGATCAGTCACCAGCAAGATCAATTACGACGCCGGCCGAGCGACAGTTCGCGATCTTTCGCAGGTAATTCTCTTACAATTCGTCGAACATTAATTCATCGACGTAGCACCAGCCCCAGGCCTCACCGGGCTGAAAGGACTTAATGATGGGGTGAGCGGTCGCGTGGAAGTGTTTCGTGGCATGTTTGTTCGGTGAAGAATCGCAGCAGCCAACATGTCCACAGGTCATGCAGAGGCGCAAGTGGACCCACCTGGCTCCAATCCGCAGACAATCTTCACAGCCGCGGGCGCTGGGGGTTACTTCTCTGATCTGATCCAGGTGTGTGCAGGTGGGTTCATTTTCCATATGTCATTTTGAAATCGTGTCAGAAGCGCGCGCGTCAGCAGGGCTTGGTTACCAAACGATGCCCTCCCTTACGGTCGGGCTTCTGACAGAATTTACTGGCGCTTCGTGTGGATTCGTGTGATTTCGTGGATCGTTTCTCATTTTTCGAGCCAGCAAACGATCCACGAAGTCACACGAAATAGCGTTCATAAATGTCAAAATGAGCAATGATAAATGGAAAATGATCTTGCTCCCGCTTCTACACCACTTACAACCTTACATCAACGCCCGGATCCATCCGCCATCAACCGGAATCGAAGTTCCGGTGATATAGCTGGCGCGTTCGGAAACCAGAAAAGCCGCCAGCGCCGCGAACTCGCGCGGCTCTCCTAAACGTCGCATCGGAATCTCTCGTTCCCAACGGGCGACGAAATCCCCCGGACTGATTCCTTCTCGCTCAGCCATCATGCGCGACAGTTCCTCGACGCGTTCCGTGCGCGTGTATCCCGGCATTATGTTATTGACGGTGATTCCAAAAGTCGCGACTTCATTGGCCAGCGTGCGCGCGAACCCAGTGACGGCCGCGCGCAGGCTGTTTGAAAGCATCAGGTTTTCCACCGGCTGCTTTACCGCAATCGAAGTAATGTTCAGAATGCGTCCCCAACCGCGCTCTTTCATCCCGGGCAAAACGTTGCGGGCCAGCTCGACCGCGCTGAACAGCGTCAGCCGCGCCGCTGCCTCCCATTGTTCATGACTGAAGCTTTCGAATTGACCGGCGGGCGGACCGCCGCCATTGGTTACCAGGATGTCGATACGTCCGAATCTCTCAATACCTGAGCGCACAAGGGTGGCCACATCCTGAGCGTTCGACACATCGGCCCGCAAGGCCAGCACTTCCGTCCCGGTTGACTCAGCAATCTCAATCGCGGTTTTGCTAATCGTCTCAGCCTGGCGCGAGCAAAGCACGAGCGCGGCGCCTTCGGACGCCAACTCTTCCGCGACTGCCCGGCCGAGTCCACGACTGGCGGCGGCCACGAGAGCAACTTTTCCCTTGAGCCCGAGATTCATCTTATAACGCTACTTCTGTCTCAAATAATCATCGGTCTTGTCGAGCCAATCCTGCCGGGGCGGACTGAAGACGTCCACGTCGAGCGTGTCTTCCAGAGCCTCGGCTTTATGGGGGACGTGTGACGGGATGTGCAGGACTTCTCCAGCCATCACGTCAATCACTTGCGCTTCATCCGCGCCAATCCAAAAGCGCAGGCCGCCTTCAAGGATGTAGGTGATCTGCTCGTTCTCGTGCGAGTGTCGCGGCACTATTGCGCCTTTCTTCAGATAGACATGAGCCAACATCATACGGTCGCCGGTAATTAGCTTTCGTGACAGCACGTCCGACAGCGGCTCGATGGGAATATCATTCCAGCGATGATGCGTTACAGTTCTTTGCTCCATGATTTTCGTCCTAAGCGAAAACTATCGTTAGCAAGCTTTGGTTGGGCTCAACAAAAGTAGCGCATGACTGACAGCAAGTAAATCCGGAACCGCGCCCAATCAGCGGCGTGCAAGGTCGAGTGGTGCACGGGTTACCAGTGGTTTAGAGCACGAACTTCAGTTCGGCCTTTTTTCCAGCACCACAAAACCCGGCTAAAGCCGGTACTCTGAACACCGCTTTTAAAGCAGATCAGTAATCCAGACGCCGGGCGGGCTCTAAACCCGCGGCGGCACGTGTTATGATCGCGCCACCGGCGGATCTTTAGGTAACCAAATCGGCTCGCTGGTCGTCTAACACTCAGGCCAGTCCACGACGGACCGCTCTCCAAACGCGTTCGAGGTAGAAATAATGTTAATAAAGAAGTTTGCTGCGATTCTGATCCTGGCGATGTCTGCCGTCCTTGGCTTTGGCCAGGAACCGGCCTCGCCAACCGCCACGGCCCAGGCCACGCCCGATCCTGAACAACTGCAGGAAGAAAAGCTAAAGCTGGAGCGCAAAGCAACGGTGCTGCTCGATCAGGTCGTCACCGAAGCGCAGGGGCTGAAGCTGCCTGAGAATCGTGTGCGCGTCCAGATTACCGCCGCGGATATGCTCTGGGAACGCGCCCAGGCGCGAGCGCGCGGACTGTTTGCCGACGCGGCCGCGTCGTTAGGACAGATGACGCTGGATGCCGACCGCACCGATCGCGCAGAGATCCAAACGCTGAATCAATTGCGGCAGGAATTGGTGTTGACCGCGGCCCGTCATGATGCTGAACTCGCTTATCAATTGCTGCGGTCAACGCAATCAGCAAGCTCAAGCAGTGGCGGCAATGACCGTCGCTTTCCCGCCGATCCGCAAAGCAATCTAGAGCAGAGCCTGCTGGCCACGATCGCAACCACAGATCCGAAGGTCGCTTATCAGAAAGCCAACGAGTCTCTGGACAAAGGTGAATATCCAAGCGCGCTGGGCCGCGTTCTGTCTCAACTCCAAAGCAAAGATCCGGAAGCCTTCCAAAAACTTTCAGACAAAACGCTGAGCCGGCTGGGGTCGGATTCGCTCTTGACCAGCCGCGAAGCGACCACCCTGGCGATGAGTTTGTTGACGCCCGGACCGCGGGTGGCTTCAACTTCTACCGACGCAAACAAGCTCGACGCGAATTCTGGCCAGGTCTTAAGCGAGACTGCTTACCATGACCTGATGAACAATGCGGTCACGGCTTCGCTTACGGTTACTTCGTTAGGACCGGGCGCCGGAATTCGACCCGGCGCCGGCCGCGGCCAATTTCGTGGGGCGCAACCAAATGCGCAGGGCGCTTCGCAAAATCCCCCCGATGAAACCCAGGTACGCCAGAACAATGCGCGAGCTCTGCTGTTTAGTTTGTCGACGATGATGCCGCAGATCGATCAGTATTTGCCCGAGCGTGCTGCGGCCGTGCGGCAAAAGATGACTGACCTCGGCATGGGAAATAATCCAATGCTGAGTTTCGGCGGCCAGATGCGTACCGCCATGCAGCAGAACACCAGCGACAGCCTGGAAGCAGCCGCTAAGGTGGCGCCGCCCCAGATGCAACCGCGGCTTTATCAGCAGGCGGCTCAGAAGGCAATAGACGAGGGCAATCCTGATCGGGCCGCGCAGATCGCGAACGATCATCTCGACGAGACCGCTCGCAATAGGATCATGCAGGCGGTTGATTTCAAACGAATCGGCACCAGCGTGGCTCCGGAACAACTCAACGACATCAAACTAAGGCTGGCGGCCCTGCCGTCGGATTCAGATCGGGTGAAGTATCTGCTCGATCTGGCCACTGCTACGCAGAAAGACAATCCCAAACTGGCCCTGCGATTTTTGGAAGACGCGCGTACGCTGGCCAGTAAACGCGCTACAAACTTCAGGGAGTTCGAAGATCAATTGAGAGTGGCGCGCGGTTTCGCGTCGATTGATCCCAAGCGAAGCTTTGAGGTGCTTGAGCCGGGTATCGCGCAACTCAACGAGTTGTTGGCCGCGGCCCAGGTGCTGAATGGATTCGAAATCGATGTCTTTCGTGATGGAGAGCTTCCACTCCAGGGCGGGAGCGATCTGGGTAACATGGTGGCGCGCTACGGACAGGAGCTGGCGGCATTGGCGAAAGTGGACTTTGAACGCGCCCGCATGACGGCGGACCGTTTTCAATTAACCGAACCACGGCTGATGGCCAGACTTTCGATCGTGCAGGGCGCTTTGGGAGTGAGGTCCAACTTGACGAGCAACAACCGTCGCCGCCAGGACGACCTTCAGTTCATCGTGCGATAGTTGACGGGCGTTTCACTCGTTCATCGAACTGATTTTCCTGAAAAGCGGCCGGGTAGGGTGCCGTCGGACTTGACGGTGTATAGAGTACCAACTTTAGTTGGGTTTTCTTTTCTTTAAGAGAAAGCCCGACTAAAGTCGGTACTCTAAACACCGCTTATCAAACTAAATACTACCGGCTCCCGGCTCTTTTTCTCGCAATTAGAAGCGGAGAAACCTAGCTCCGCCGGCGCCGTGCCTGCATCTTCTCCATCGCGACCTTCAAAACTTCCTGCACCTGCTGATCCCAGTAAGCCCAATTGTGACTGCCGGGCAATTCGCGGTACTCATGCGGGATCTTCTTCTCGCGCAGCAACGCGGCAAACCGCTGGTTCATCTCGGCGAGAAAGTCTTCAGTGCCACAGTCGAGATACAGATACGGCAGTGCTGCCAGCCGCGCCGGAGTCACCCTTCGAGTGATTTCAACAATCTCGTTTTTTCTCCGCACTTCAGATCCCACCGGACCAAAGACACTAAAAAGAGACTCGCGAATGGACTGCAACCCTTCTAAATCCTTTTCAGTCCAGGTCGCGGCTTCGGTGGCTCCGCTCAGAGAAGCCGCAAAAATAAAACGGTCGGGATATTTCAAACCGAACTTGAGCGCGCCATATCCGCCCATCGACAATCCGGCGATGCCACGCGCATAACGCGTCTGAATTGTCCGGAACTGCCGGTCCACGTCGGGGATTAACTCCTGCAGGATGTAGCTTTCGTACTTATCGGCCGGATTGCCTACGCTGTCCGTGTACCAACCGTTGTTTCCTTCCGGCGTGACGATGATCAAACGATACTCGGCCGCATAGTCCGCCAGATTTGAGCGCGTGGCCCAGTCGCTGTAGTGACCGGCAAAGCCGTGCAGCAGGTAAAGCACTGGATAACGCGTGCGCGGCGAGGTCTGATAGTCGCGCGGCAGGATGACATTATATGGAAGCGTTTTCCCGATCAGCTTGCTCTGGAACTGAACTGTTTGGACCGGCGCTTTTTGCGCATAAGCCGTCAGCGTTAAGAGAGCCAGCAAGGCGAACGAGGTGCTCACCTTGAGAACATTTATCTGACGTTTTGTTTTCATTCTGCTATTCGGGTCATATCAACCGCCGCAGGCGCTTCTGAGCAATGCTTAGCGAGGCGTCTCGCCCAGCCAGGATTGATAGATTCGCCTTTGTAGAGGCGTTGTTTGTGGTAGCGGAGCTATTCGATATGAAGCGTCGACGCGGCTGGCGAGCCGAATTTCAAGGGTGCGCAAGTCGTCGAACCGAAACACCGTCAACCGTATCTTATCGCCGGGATGTCGGGCCGCGATCATTGATTCAAAACTTTCTTTGTTCACGCGGGCGCCATCCAACGCCACAATTTCGTCCTTCGCATTCAGTCCCTGTTCGTACGCCGGCGTGCCGCTGCGGACGGCGCTCACCATCAGGTGATCGCCTTCCTGCTCGAGATCGGCACCCAGAAAAGCTTTGGTCGGCATCTGGGTTCGGCCGGGTTTTCCGACTTCGACCCCGGCTTGTTCGAGACGCAATCCAGCGCCGGCCAGGATCTGCTGGTAGGCTGGGACCAGATCATCACGACCGCGCACATAGCGCGCGAAAAACTCTTCGAGACTGCCACCGGCCATGGACTCACAGGCCTTTTGAAAATCCGCCGGGGTGTAATTGCGGTCTTTCTGAAAAAACTCCGTGTAGAGAAACCGCATCACATCGTCAAGTGACTTGCGATTGTCGCTGCCCCGGCGAATCTCGAGATCCAAAAGCATCCCCAGCAGCTCGCCTTTGTCGTAATAAGAAATCTGCGAGTTTATCGAATTCTCATCCGCGCGATAGAACTTTATCCAGGCGTCAAAGCTGGATTCCTCGGCGCTCATAACTTCGCGCCCGGGAGTATTCTGCAGGTCTTCCATCTGGCGGGCGAGGTGGCCGAGATAGTCTTCACTGGACATCAGTCCCGCTCTGCGAAGTAACAAATTGGCGTAGTACTCGGTAACTCCTTCCGCCACCCACAACAGGCGCGTGTAGTTTTCCTGGTTGTAATCAAACGGCCCGAGCGCGTCGGGACGAATCCGTTTGACGTTCCAAACATGAAAGAACTCGTGCGATACCAGCGATTGAAAGCTACGATAGCCTTCTTCATCGCCGAACCCGAACCGGCGGAAGCCAAGAGCCGTCGAGTTCAAATGTTCGAGGCCGCCGCCGGTGTTTGAACGCAGGTGCAGAATGAAAGTGTAATCATGGTAGGGAGGGCTCCCGAACATCGAGATTTCGGCCGCGACAATCTTCCGAACTTCGCTGCGCAGCCGTTCCGGATCGTAGTTGCCCTCACCGTCGATCACAATCCGGTGCGGCACGCCTCCCGCCTGAAAGCTGAGTTCCTTGAAATTACTCACCTCGACCGGCGAGTCGTAAAGCACGTCAAAGTTCTCAGCCCGAAAACTGTTAGGTTTTCCGGCAACGCCCGGCAAACCAGTCGCAGTTTTCCAGTTACCGTATGGAATGACATTCAACGTCGATGGCGATTTGAGGTGTCCTTCGGGATACATCAGCAACGCGGCGTTGTTCCAGAAGGCGTGGTCTGAGTTCACTTCGTTGGTCCGTACCGACAGTTCATTCGCATACACGCGATATTTTACCCGCCAGTCGCGCGCGCCATTGGTTTTCACCCGCCACGAGTTCTTATCGGTCTTCTCCCATTCCAACGATTGGCCCGATGCATTAGTCGCCGAAAAATCCTGCACGTGACGCGCGAACTCGCGCACCATGTACGAGCCCGGCGTCCAAACCGGCATGATCAGCGTTTCTTCATTGGGCCATGCTCGCAGCCCGCGGTGAAAAGCTATTTCGACTTCGAGTAAGTGAGTGTGAGGCTTGGGCATCGAAACGGTGAAGTCGATATCCTGACCACCGTTCTGACTCTCGGTTAACGCAGACGACGCGGAAGCAATCAGCAGGATCACCGCCGTTGTCATTACGCCCGTTAGGAAACCAGAGCGTCGCATCCCGGAACCCCCTTCTTATTAGTATTGGTTGGGCTAAGCTGGCGGAGATGTTACTACGAATTACGACTGTAAGAGCAAACAAGTACCGCGGTCAGTGACGACTTGTGACGTGGCGGCTTTGCCGCAGCACACGGCTGTAAGGCCATGGCTTACCGCTACGGAAACCAAAAGGCCCGGGAGGCTAAGCCTCCAGATTGAGATTGGAGGCGTAGCCTCCTGAAATAATTTTCATCCGCCGGAAAGCCGGAGGCTTTCCCCAATGTGCTGCGCCGAAGCCGCCTGGGGCAACAGTACCTCGTAATATCCTCTAGGCTGGAAGGCGAAACCGATTTATAGTGCCCTACGTTCCAAAAGCAAGCTGATTGGTTGTCTCCAGGGGCCTCATTGGCTGATTCAAAACTTCTCATGAAGCGCTCGCCGCTACTCGTCATTTTCATTACCGTCTTCATAGACCTGTTGGGATTCGGGATCGTGATTCCGGTGCTGCCCTTCTATGCCGAAAACACACGGTTTGGAGCCACGCCGCGCGAAATCGGACTGCTCTTCGCTTCTTATTCAGTGATGCAGCTCATCTTCGCGCCGGTGCTGGGAAGATTGTCGGACAAGCATGGCCGCCGCCCGATCTTGCTGATTAGCCTGCTGGGTACGAGTCTCGGGTTTCTGATTCTCGGGTTCGCAAATACGTTGTGGCTCCTCTTCCTTGGCCGCATCATTGACGGAATCTCCGGCGGCAACATCTCGACCGCGCAAGCCTACATCGCCGACGTCACGACGAAAGAAAATCGTGCGAAGGGCATGGGGTTGATTGGCGCCGCTTTTGGTTTGGGTTTCGTTTTTGGGCCGGCGATCGGCGGGATTCTGAGCCGGTGGGGAATCGGCGTGCCGTTCCTATTCGCCGGCGGGCTCGCGTTTGCCAATGCGATACTTCTCTACTTCACTCTGCCTGAAACCGTGACCGCCGATCATCCGGCCCGCACGTCTGCTGCGAGTGGCCGTGGCTGGAAGCAGCTGCTGGAGGCCTTGCGACAACGACAACTGGCTTACGTCATGACGATCTATTTTCTGTCGATCGTGGCTTTCTCTATTATGACGACGTCGTTTTCGCTGTTCATGATGTTCCGGCTTGGTTATGACCCGTGGCACGCCGGTTGGATTTTCGCTTTCGTAGGCGTGGTTTCGGCCATCGTCCAGGGCGGGCTCATTGGCAAGCTGGTGAAGCGATTTGGAGAGGCACCGCTAACCGTTGTCGGAGGATTGTTGTTTTCGGTGAGCTTGTTTGTCAGCCCTTACGTGCGGCCGGAGATGGGTTTGGTGGGGATCCTTTCGATCTGCGCCTTGTCGTCGATCGGTAACGCCCTGATGGCGCCATCATTGACCAGCTTGGCGTCTAAGAGCGCCAGCGCCGCCGAGCAAGGCAGCGTGCTTGGTGTCATGCAATCCGTGGCCAGCGTGGCGCGGGCGGTGGGGCCGTCACTTGCCGCGGTGCTGATTTACAGCGCGGTCGCGCACTACGGATTTGATCGTCAGCTTCAGAATATGAGTGACGTATCAATCCAGAGGACTTTCTGGACGGCGGCAGTCATTCAGTTCGCCGCGTTTCTGTTGGCCGCATACTTTTCTCGAGCCTATCGAGGCAAATTGTCTTCAGGCGAGATGGCTGAAGCTGCTTGAAGGCATCCGCAGATTACACAGATTTCAAACCAACCATTGTGATTACTAATTCTATTCTGTTTTGGAATCTGCGAAATCTGCGGATAGTCACCCAAGAAAATCTTTCAATTCATCCACCGTCGGCAACGCCGCGCGGCCTCCGAGAGAACGGCACTTCAAAGCCGCTACCGCATTGCCGAGTTTCATTGACGCCTCGAGGCTTTCACCGCTCAACATTCCGTAAATGAACCCGGCATGAAAAGCATCGCCGGCCCCGGTGGTGTCGCGACAGCCGCCCGGCACTTCAACCGCCGGGGATTCGATGAACTGCCCTTCGCAATAAACTAAAGCGCCTCGCGCCCCGAGCGTCGCGCCGACAATTGCGCAACCGTAACGCGCCTTCATCTCAACCAGAGAGGCGCGTTCGTCGCTGATCCCGGTCAGTCGATGGGGAAATTCGGCCGAGGAAATCAGCACGTCAATGAGCGGCAGCAGATCCGGCAGTCCTTCATAAATATTGTCTATGTCCGCGGTTACAATCGCGCCGCCAGAGCCCGCGGCGCGCGCCATCGCGACGCAGGCCGGCGGATCGTGAGCATCAAGATGCAGCACGCGACCGCGCGCTGCCAGCTTAACCGGTGCTTCATCCGGCCGGTAAGAAAGACGCTCGTCGCGGTCCCAGATGATCGTTCGTTCGCCCGAGCGCGCGTCGATAATGATGAAAGCAACCTGGTTGTTGGCGCCTTCGATGGTTTCGGCAAAGTCGAGATTGACGCCTTCGTATTCAATCGCGAGCAAACCAAATCGCCCGTCTTCGTCAGAACCGAAACGGCCGGCATAAGCCGTCTTGAGACCGAGACGCTGCAGGGCAACCATGGCACTCGCTGTCTGTCCGCCCGCTGACTTCTCGTACTCAGTGAAGCGGACTTTTGTGTCGAAAGCAGGATATTCCGGCACCACGATCAAGTGATCCACCGCGTTCAGGCCAAAGCCGACCGCGTCGAAGTCTCTTGTCTCCGGGATAGAAAAAGGTAAGCGCATGCGACATCCAACATCATCTCATGGTCAGGAAGGGGGCCCGCCCCCGCAGGAATTGAACTGATTTGTGATGCGGGGGCAAGCCCCCTTCCTAACCTCGAGGTTTTCCTACTTGAGCGCTACAAGGCTAAAATAGATTGTAAACAACTTCTGAATACCGTGACTCTCGACGAAAAGCTCAAAGAAATTCCCCGCTCGCCCGGCGTCTACCTGCACAAAGACGCCGCCGGAGAGATTATTTACATCGGCAAAGCCAAGAACTTGCGCAACCGGGTGCGCTCGTACTTCCAGGCGGGCCGCGCAGGCGACTTTAGCTATGGCATCAAGACCGGTGAGCTCGTCAAACAGATTGCCGATGTGGAAGTCATTGTCACCGATAACGAAGTCGAAGCCTTTATCCTCGAGGCGTCGCTGGTCAAAAAGCACCAGCCCTATTTCAATTACAAACTAAAAGATGACAAGTCTTACCCGCATCTGAAACTCACGATCAACGAGCCTTTTCCCAAGTGCGTAATCACGCGGCGAATTCAAAACGACGGCGCGCTTTATTTCGGCCCGTTTCTGCCGGCGGCGATGGCCCGGCGGACCATCGATCTCATCAATCGCACTTTTCAACTGCGTACCTGCGATATCGAAATCGACGGCAAAGCGCCGCGGCCGTGCCTGGAGTATCACATCAAACGCTGTCTCGGGCCATGCGTCAAGGGACTTTGCACCCCGGAAGAATATCAGGAAGCCGTGCGCGACGTGCGCATGTTACTCGAGGGCCGCAACACGGAGCTCGCCGGGATTCTGGAAGCACGCATGCTGTCGGCTTCGGAAGACATGCGTTACGAGCTGGCGGCAAAGTATCGCGACCTGCGCAAGACGGTCATCAAACTTTCCGAGCAGCAAAAGATGGCAACGACTTCTGAGAGTGACGTCGACATTTTTGGCTACTATCGCGAAGGCAAGCGACTGGCTTTGCAGCTTTTCACTATGCGCGAGGGTGACATCGTGGGCCGGCGGGAATTCTTTTGGGAAGATCTGCCGGCCGAAGACTTCAACCCGGCAGTATTCTTAAGTGAAGTGCTGGCGCAGTACTACAGCAGCGCTGACATCGGTCCGAGTGTTCCGCCCACGGATTTGCGAACCCAGGAGGCGCGGGCCACCTTCATGCCTCGCGAGATTCATGTCCCGATCGATTTTGAAGATCGCGAGCTGCTTGAGAAAGCGCTGAGCGAACGCCGGGGCCGGCGCGTGCATATTCTCGCTCCGCAGCGTGGTGAAAAGCGCGACATGATCGATCTGGTTGAGAAGAACGCCAAGCTCGCTTTTGAACAGCGCTTTCGGATACTCAAGCCCGACATGAAGCGGGTCTTGGAGGAAATGCAGGAGACGCTCGAGCTGCCCCGTTTTCCGGCGGTCATTGAATCTTTCGATATCTCGCACATTCAGGGCGCGGAGAATGTAGCGGGCATGGTCGTTTGCGAAAATGGAAAGATGAACCGCAACGAATATCGCAAATTCCGCATCAGATCGGTGGACGGCGCCGACGATTTTGCTTCGATGAACGAGGCCGTACTGCGCCGTTACCGGCGAGTACGCGACGAAGAAAAGTCTCTGCCGGATCTGGTATTGATCGATGGCGGCAAAGGACAGCTGGCGGCGGCCGCCGAAGCAATGCGGGACCTCGATCTCGAAGCCGTGCCGATGATTGGCGTGGTCAAGCCGCCTTTGCGTCACAACGAGGTCGCGTACCTGTTGGTCAAAGGCCGGGAAGACGAGCCCCTTTATCTCGATCCCCATTCCCAGATCCTGCGTTTGATTCAAATGATTCGGGACGAGACGCATCGTTATGCCGTCACTTATCATCGTAAACGACGAGAGCTGCGCGACTTTACTTCTGAGTTGTCGGCGATCCCCGGGGTGGGCGAGAAACGAAAAACGCGCCTGCTGCGCCAATTCGGTTCAATTCAGAAAATTTCCGTGGCGAGTATCGACGAGCTGGCCCCGTTTGTCGGCCGCAAGACCGCCACTGAGATCGCCGATCACTTTGCGCGCCAGCGCGCGTTGGCCGAAGGCGCCAACGCGGCGTAGCGAATTAGTATTAACGCTAAACTACTTAAGTCAAATGTGGGTGAATCCAATCTTATTCGACTGGGAGCCGATGGTTGAAATTAGCACCGATTTCACAAGTAGTCGGTGGAAGAGGTCTTACGAACTTTGGTCTCATGCCGAACAGATTCTTGCCAACTCGACAACGGAGTTGGCGCGAGCAAATGTGATCATGGATCTTAGAAGAGCAGTCGATCGCAGGGTCCGCTTATTAGATGAACGGTATTCGTTCCGTGGAATTCCAATCAAAAAGAAGCCATCAGATACGTTAGCCTTGCTTGAATTTGTTGGAGTTGTGCGCCCCCGGATGTTGCAAAAACTAATCGCTATTCGGAATGCAGTTGAGCATGAAGATGCTAGCGCTCCCGATCATGAGACTTGCGCAGTGTTCCTAGAGTTCACTTGGTATTTTCTGAGATCCACCGACATGATAGTGCAAAGAGTCGTCGACAGAATCACTTTCACGGACACCAAAACCGGCTGTTGGGTTGAGCTCGGAATCAACCTTCCTCAATCATGGCTACCATTATTGAGAGGCTGGATTCCTTCGAGACTTATTTCAAACAACCCAAGAGAGGAGTGGCCTTTTCTCAAAGTAAAAAGGATCGAAACCCGAGCAAATGAACTTGCGAGACTCCAAGAAGAAGAATCGGACGACACTGGTTTAGGAGACAAGACTTGCGATAGGTTTTTCGAGGCTGAAGTGCGAGGCTCAGCCAAAGCAATGAAAAGAATATACACGCTTTATTTTGAAACAATCTAAAGTCGCACGTTGCGCCGGGCTGATCGAGCGAAACTAAAAGGAATTCCTGAAAGTATAATTGTTACTCCGTTGTCGAAGACTAAAAATACTCAGCAAACGCAAGCCCTAGAGTTTTGATCGTTCAAAAAAAGACTTATCCAAATTAAGCAGCCATGAAATACCTCTCTACCAGTTTACTGGCGGCATCACTTATGCTCGTCTCTTCTTTTGGCACTCTGTCGCAGGACAATTCCTCCAACAAACAGCCCGTTCGTAAATTCAAACACAAAAGCAAAGTTGAAACGATTTACGACAAAGCAAAGAACCAAACCACTACTTATCTTCGACCGATGGCACTTCGATATATCAAGAGTGCTGTTGAAGCGAGAATAATCAGTGAAAGCCGAACTGACTTTCTCCCCTCCGAGACGTTGTTTATGACCGCATACTTCGTCTCGGCCGGCAAAGTTCTGTCAAAACCTGAATTTGTGGTTATCGCGTTTAGATCACAGGCTCTGGATCAAACGAAATATCCGAATGCTCTTACCCTGACCATCAAGCTTGATGACTCGTCGATGGACCTGGGCTCGATGCAGGTTACTGAGCGTCGCATTGAGGCTATGGGTCCTTATCACTATTTGTTGGTATCTTTCGAATCATCCTTACCGTACGAAAGCTTCCACCGAATAACTAACGCCAGGAAAGTAATAATCAGAATGGCGGGCGAAGAGTTTGAGCTGACTACGGATCATTTGGAGGCATTCCGGGATTTGCTTAGCAGGGCAGGCTGAGCCAGGCCATCGTACAAACGAATGCGGCCAAGTTCACCTGGGCACGCATCACCCAGTTTTTGCACAAGCATTTGAAATAGCTAGTCACGCAGCGTTGTAGTGAGCGGGAGCTGATTGAAATGTTCAAGGACGGTACCATCCATTCCAACCTCTTCACCGTGATTGCGATTGCGATTATCGCGTACGCAGGCGCAAACATTACCCACGAGATCCTCGGACACTGCGGAACGATGGCGCTGTTAGGAAGCAAATGCAGCTTCATTTCGACGACGGAAATTCGGTTCACTCCGGAATTGTCCATCGATTGGAGATTTCGAATAGGCGCCCTCGCCGGCAGTGCGGCGAACTGGTTGGTGGCGCTAATTTGTCTGCGCTTGCTGCGAGCGTGGCGGAACGCTTCACCGCCATTACACTTCTTTTTATGGCTTTCGATCTGCGTCAATCTGTTTCTTGCTTCCACATACCTGCTCGTATCGCCGATTATCAGGTTCGGTGACTGGTACAGCATCACAATCGGACTCACTCATCCGTTCTTCTGGAGGAGCGGAATGATTGTGGCAGGCGCCTTGGCATGCTGGCTATCTTTTCGGCTTTGCAGTAATGAGCTGAGCAAGCTGATTAGCCTTGAAGCGGAGCACGCACGATCCACAGCCTGGTCCCTGGTTGTGCCCGCCTATGTCGCCGGCGGGACTATCTCGATCGTCGCAGCCCTATTGGGTCCACTTCCCTTGAAGTGGGCTTTATTCGTGGGCGGCGGCATGTTCGGGGTTACCTTTTGGTTCTTACTCTTGCCACTTCGTGTTCGGGCAAGAACAGTTCCCACCCAGGATTCTTTTCTAATTCCACGCAGCCGCGCTTGGATTGTCACTGGAGCCCTCGTGGCCCTGACATTTGTCTTCGTGCTGGGACCGGGATTGTCTCTTAAGTTTGCAATGGGAGGCGCAGAACCGTGACGGGTTGAATTTAACGGGGCCGCGGTAATATCTTCTATGGTCAGTCAACACTGCTTCCCGCCCGCGTGAGATCACTAAGCTAAAGGCAAGTTACCAACGCGGGTTCGTTAAGCACTAACCCACAACTCGGAGTGAACTAGCGAAGATGAAATCGATTCTGAATGGTCTCGCGTTTATTGCGGTGCTTTTTGTTGCGCAAACTGCTTCGGCGTGCAGCTGTGCTTTTGGCGGCGGCGCGCCCTGCCAGGAATTTTGGCGGGTCGATGCGGTATTTGCCGGCACGGTGGTTAGTAGCGGGAAAATTACGATACCCGACGAGCCCTACAAACGGGATATGCGATTGCTGCACATGACTGTGGACCAACCAGTTCGCGGGGTGCAAACGACGGCGGTCGACGTGCTGACCGGCTTTGGGGGCGGGGACTGCGGTTACGAATTCAAAGTAGGCCAGCGCTATCTGGTTTACGCTTATCGCCAGGAGAAAGACAACCGCCTGTCGACCAGCATCTGCACTCGCACCAGGCCGCTGGGTGAAGCGGATGATGACTTTGCTTTTTTTAAAGGCCTCGTCACGGCCGCTCCACGTGGGTTGATTTTTGGCAAAGTTGGCAAACGAAATCATGACTGGAAAGAAGGAGACAGTTGGCACAAGCCCGTGCCCGACGCCGAATTGACGATAGAAGGCGAAGCTGCCCAGTACCAGGCAACGTCGGATGCCAAGGGAGAGTTTCGCGTAGATAACATCCCGCCGGGTAAGTATCGGGTCAAACTGAAGCTGCCACCCGGTTTGGTTAGAAATGATTTGGAAAAGGACGAGGGCGCCCGTACTGTTGAAAATGAGGTTGAAGTTGCCGCCCAGGGTTGCGCCCAAAGCGAGTTTTATTTGGAGTCAGACACACGTGTCAGCGGGCGGGTTTTGGATGCGGAAGGAAATCCGGTAGCCAAGCTCCGATTGAATATGAGAGGTGCGGACTCTGAAAGGCGAAACGTCAATACGTTTCTTTACGCCACGACCGATGACGATGGCCAATTCCAATTCAAAATCGTTCCGCCCGGTGACTACTGGCTTGGCTTTCGTATCATGAATTCTTCGGAACCCGATGGCCATGCATTTCCACGCACTTATTATCCCGGCGTTACCAGCAAAGCATTGGCGAAAATCGTAAGCGTCAACGAAGGTCAGTTTCTGCAAAGAATCGATATTCAATTCCCGGCGCGACTCACGCAACGCACCGTCAACGGCGTGGTTGTCTGGCCGGACGGCCGACCGGCAAACGCCGTAAGCGTTTACGTCAGCTTGATGGAGGAAGGCGACATGTCTTCCTTTGCCACCGTGCCGGCGGATGAGAACGGCAAGTTTAGTCTGACACTCTATGAAGGCTTGCAGTACCGGATCAGCGCGTACCGGCAACTCCCGCTCCGCAAATACGTTCAGAGCGAGTACATTGATATCCCTTTGAATCCCGGGAATCAGGCGATCAAACTTGTTCTTCCTAATCCACCTGGCGACAAGTAGGAGCCTGACCAAATGACCGGGACCGGAACGACACATGACGACTTCGGCCAGGGTCCCGTGGTTGTTTTGCTTCACGGTTATCCTTTTGATCGTTCGATGTGGCGCGAGCAGACCGAGGTCTTGCGCGCAAATGGATTCAGGGTGATCGCGCCGGACTTGCCGGGGTTAGGCGACAAAGTACCCGCTCAAGTCTCAACTATGCCCGAGATGGCGCGCCACGTGGCGCGGCTGATGGATGATTTGAATGTCGATCAGGCGATTATCTGCGGACTCTCGATGGGCGGTTATGTCGCCTTTGATTTCGCCCACCTGTTTCCGCAGCGATTGCGCGGGCTGGTCCTGGCGGGCACGCGCGCCCCGGCTGACAATGAACAGGAGAGAAAGGGCCGCGAGCAACAGGTCGAGAAGATGCTGGCCGAAGGCATGGCCGGAATTGCCGAAGCGACTCTGCCAAAACTCCTGGCCCCGCGAACGCTGACAGAAAAACCGGACGTCGTGGATCGCGTGCGCCAAATGATCGTGAAAAGTGATCCCAAAGGCGCTGCCGCCGCGCAGAGAGGAATGGCCGCGCGCCGTGACTACACCAGCGATCTTTCCGCGATCGAGGTTCCCACGCTCATTATCGTTGGCCGCCAGGATCCGATCAGACCCGTGACGGATGCTGAGTTCATGCACGAACAGATTCGCGATTCGCGGCTGGAGATTATCGAAGACGCTGCCCACATGACGAACATGGAACAGCCCGAGACTTTCAATAAGGCTTTGCAAAAATTCCTGGAATTGATCCATTGACCCATTACTCATTGAATCAATGAGACAATGCACTAATGACCCAATTTCAAAAGTTCACCATCGAAGAGCGCGTGCTTTGGGGCGACGTTGACGCCGCGCGGATTATCTTCTACGGCTCGTACATACGTTTTTTTGAAATCGCTGAGACCGAATTGTTCCGCTCGATCGGCATGCCCTATGGCAAGGTCTTTGATGAATTGGACATCTGGCTGCCGCGGGTGCACCTGGAATGTGATTTCCGTCGCGCGGCCCAACTCGACGATCTGTTGGAAGTCAGCGTCTATGTGGGCAAGCTGGGCCGGACTTCAATGCGGCTGAACTTTGAGGTGCGTCGCAAGACGAGCGGCGAGCTGGAAGCAGATCTGATTGCGACCGCGCATTTTGTGCTCGTGTCCACCAGGCGCGAAGAATTGCGCCCCGTCCCCTTGCCCGAAGAATTACGCCGGGCTCTTGAACCTTACACCGAGAACTGATGTGGCGAATATGACTTTTGAGTCTGCCCTGGTCGTGTTAGTTCCGGAAGCAGAGTTTTTGGTTGCGGCTTTCCGGAATCAATACGACCCGACCGCGGCCCTTGGAGTTCCCGCGCATGTGACGGTCCTTTATCCTTTCAAGCCACCGCCGGAACTCACCGCGGACGTAATCCAGATTCTGCAAGGTTTGTTCTCCCGTTTCCCGGGATTCAGGACTTCTTTGGCGGAACTGGGACGATTCCCCGGCGTGCTCTACCTCGCACCGGAACCGGTTGAAATATTTCACCGTCTGATCCGACTTGTGACTGAGCGCTTTCCTGAAACCCCACCATATGGCGGACAATTCGCTGAGGTTATTCCTCACCTGACAGTCGCTCAGGTCAGTGATTCAGAGCAATTGGAGAAGATCGCTACGGACTTTGCAAAGCAGGCCACTGAATGCCTTCCAATCCAGGCTTCAATCAATCAGATCGCGTTGCTCGACAACGAGAGTGGACTTTGGCGGATTCGCCAGGAGTTTTTGCTGGGCACAGAATCCGCAAGCGTCTGATGATGTCAGAACCCCGACACGTCAGGGTAGCGACCAGGTCTCGTCCTCTTGATCTTGTCTCATCGTGGGGTATTTACGCGGTCGCTACCCCGACGTGTCGGGGTTCTGACTTTTCGGCAGCCCTTCAATCAGGTAATCCATTCCCAGCCACAACGACCAGCTGTGATGATAGAAGACGAGGGGAAAGGTGACGCCGACGATGAACAGGACTGTAAGCATCGTCTGTTCGTTTGGGATCAGGAAGAGGCTGATGAAATAGGCGATCAGGATGATGCCTTCGGTGGCCACGACATTCGCCATGATCGCGCCTACAAAGAAACCTTCCTCACGTTTGAAAACTGCGCCGCAGGCGGTGCAGCCCGCTTTGATGTGAAATGGCCGATCAATAATCGACGCGCGGCCACACACCGGACACTGCAGTTTGAGAGAGCGCCACAGGGTGAGGGCAATCGAGCGCGGATCTCGTTTCATAACTCGATGTCCGACAAACTTCAAATAAGTCGATGAAACATCCGGATCCCCCTCCCTTTGGGAGGGGTCAGGGGAGGGACGTAGTTACTGAAGCTCTAAACAAGTAAGCTCGCGGGCGGGCTCAGCCCGCCTGCAGTGCGCCCCTCCCCCAGCCCCTCCCAAAGGGAGGGGAGTATTACTGCTTACTCGCCGAGCGCTGCGTATTTAAACATGCGGAAACGATAACGTGACTGTTCCCGCATGTTCTTCGCAATCACGCCGTGCAGATCTTCTTTCCAGGTGGTGTACTGATCGATGAAACTATCGGCGCCCGCTTTATCACCCTGGTACTGCACCTCGAGCACCTTCTGCAACAGCTTGCCCACCACTGAGTGGTACTTGTCGTAATGAATCCGGAGTTTGCCGTCGGCAAAACTCAGCAGCCCGTTCTCGAGAAAAAAGTTCCACTGCATTAACTGCATCGTGTTGTAAGGCTGGTCGCGCCGCGGCTTGTTATTTTGCAGCACGCGCAGAATTCCGCCGGCATACACGCTCCGCAGTTGCACGTCCGTGTAGTAACCCTGTTTGTGCAGGGCCTCGGCGACGAACAGGGAAACCAAATCGGCCTTCATCTCTTCCAGTGCACTGGCGTCGTCCTGCAGCGCCTGGTCGAGATCGCGGTTGTCCTTTGTGCGATCGACGCCGAGGTAGTGGCCGACTTCATGCCAGAGGGTGCGGTAAAAGTTTCCATCTGAAGTCAGTTCCTTCGCCTGGTCTTCTCCGACAGCCGCTGTGAATGTCCGCGAGGTCCCCTCAAAGATGTTGGGTTCGCGCATGATGTTGGCGCGCAAAAGGATCGTGCGGCCATAGCGCCGCGCCAGATAGCTTTCGTTCGGCAGAATGGTCGCGGTGTTGCCGCCACGCGCCTGGCCAAAATCCGCGATTACGTCATAGACACCGACCGGAATGTCTTCGCGAATTTTTTTGTGGTGGTCGTACGGGAGCGAGTCTTCCAGAGCTTGCAAGCCCTTCATCGCCTGTCGCAGTGCCGTGGTTTCCTGCTGCCGAGTGGCCAGCAGGCTAACCGCGAAGAAGGTCTTCACGCCATAAAGTTCGTCGTCATAGGTTTCGTACGAGCCGATCTGCGCGTTGAGATTTTTGAAACGGCCGGTCACCCAGGCCGCGTCACCTGACTCGTAATCATCAGAGAGCAGGTCGCGCGCCCGGTTGCGCAGGAACCTGGCAAATTCGTCGTCGTCTTTTTGAATGGCCGCAGCAGCTTCATTGAGCAACGCGTGGACTTTCATCAACTGGTCCGCGTAGGCGACCGAATACGGCACGGCGTAAAAACCCTGAGGGCGCAGCGTTCCGGGCCGCGAGAGGGAACGTCCGGCCGAAATCCCTTCCAGTTCAGCTCTCAGTCCCGGATGCAGCGTGTCCAACACCGGGTACTTGCGCAGCTTGGCCAAATCAGCATTAGCATTCAGCGAATTTGCCTGATGCACGACCGAACGCAGGTCCATGATCTCATCACGCTTTTCGGGATGCGCGGTCAGAAAGGCTTCAATCTCTTCTTTCTTTACACCCCACGGATACATGTTCTTTCCCGGCACCACTGGTTCGACCGGCAGGAACGGCTCGCGCTTATTTTCCAGGGTCGCCGCGATGGGGCCCTGATTAAGTCGATAGAGTGTAAGCAGATTGGAATCGACCGGCGCAGGGGAAACAAAAGTGCGATGGAGATTTTGCAGGTTCCGATAAGCTTCCAGCGCCTGCTTGTGTCGCTGTTCTTCGTAGAGGCTTTGAAAGATCTTGCCCACTTCCAGCAGCTTGGCCACCGCTTTACGCTCGCCATCGGTTAAATGTGAAAGGTCCGGCTCCAGACGAATGGTCTGGGTTTTGTCGATAATCGGCTGGCTCTTTGGCAGCGGCCAGTAACCCGCAGGCGGCGTCATACTCGGCCTTTGGCCTGAGCGGGTATGCGCCGACGCTAAAACAAAAAGGCAAAGAATGAGGGCTTGGGCGACGAGCTTAAGGAACATAGTGATTCAGCCTCCTGAACGCTGATCGAGAATCTGCTTGAATAGAATCGGATCCTGGATCACAAAGTATACCTCTGAGATCTGACGAAGCCGAAACGTTGCGCTTGCCGGACATTTGTTGACGTCCAGCGTCGCCTGCCGTATCTTTCGCGCAATTGTGATAGTTCAAATAGCAGCGGAGGGAAACGGCAATGACTAGAAAGAAAAGACCACGGCAAGTCCTAATGCTTTTGATCGCAGTCACGTGGTTGGGACTCAACGGAACTGTCACATCCGTACACAACCAGGACCTGGTTTGCTGCGACCAGTGGATAAAATCTGATGGAGCCTGGTTTGGCGCGCGGCGCGATTGCAAGAAGGCGCTGGAAGAACTATCGCCTGCCAGCCGCGCCAAGGCTTGTGAGCAATACAAAAAGCTCAACAACAGGCCATGGTTCAGACCCTTCGTAGAAAGTCCGACCCAGATAGGCTGCTGTCTGGAAGCCGGTGAGGTTTGCGGGGCCATTCCTGCAAAATGCAATCCCGAAAAGCAAACCGCTGATACGAAATGCGAACCTCCTCCGCCTGAGTCGAATAATCCGCCGTGGTTTAACTCCGACTCATCCTGTCCTGACCGGCAGAAGGCGACAATAAGCTGGAGCCAACGCCCCCCGAGCATGGATGTTTCGTTCACGGTCGCTATCTGTGGCCAGGTGATTCGATATATCTATCCTGGTGGCGGCAGTCTGGAAAAAAATCCTCCCCCGGGTGTTAGATCGTTTGAGGTGTGTTGCGACAGTTGGCGGAAGGCGGCCGAAACCAAATCGCCCTGCGACGCCCGCCTGGACTTTGACTGCGATGGGACCCCCAACTCCAGTGACCAAATGCCTGACTATGCGTTTAGGGATCGAAGGCCGGACGACTTCTTGACCAATTCACCGCTCTCAAGCCTGCCTTTCTGGAAATCGCTTTACCAACCGAGTCAGAGTGGATGTAAGGACTGTAAGTGGGAGTTGGTTAGGGTTGATTACACCTGCAAGGAAGAATACGATGCCGTCGCCTCCGCCAGGCAACACCGCAGCGTGTTCGATGCTAAATACGATTACCAGGCTACGTGGAAATGTCCGGCCACCGGCCAGTCACAAGTTCAAAAAGAAACCGTAACCAAGGATGGACTGCGGTGTCCCACTCCGCCGAAGAGGTCCTGGCCCTAACGAAATCATTTCTTAACTCCTCGCTCTTTAGGCCTCCAGGTGGAACGGGAAGCTGTCAAGAGTCGGGCAGTCCCGCTGGGGTGAAGTGCGACTCGTTAGTGTTAACTCCCTCTGCCAGAGCTTACTTCTGTCCGACATTTCTGGCAGACATTCGTGATGATGTTCACGCGCAATATTTTCACGCGTGCGAATAGACTCAGCTTTTCGTGATTCCTACTTTCGGCATCGTCCTTGCACTTGATCCGCCCGATGTCGGAAACCATCTCTGATCAAGGTGCGGGTTCAGTATCGGAAATCTTCTCTGCGCGTCCTCTGCGTGCTCGGCGCCTCAGTGGTGAGTTTTCCGACACGACGCCATTCACCGCGGAGGCGCTGAGAACGCCGCGGTGGCGCAGAGAGGCTGACTCTCTCATCAGCGGAATCAAGCGCCGCTGGGCCCGCGAGCGGCGGCGGCGAAAGATCGGGCGGGCCTATGATATGGCCCTCGAAATTGCGCGTGTTATCCCTCGTGGTTCGGAAGTTTTGGATGTTGGCTGCGGCAACGGTTTCATTGCGCATCACCTGAGCGCCATGCTGGGGACGGAAGTGATTGGGACGGATTTGGAGAGTAGCGCTGAGGCGCCTATCGATTACCGTCGTTACGATGGCGAGCAGTTACCGGTCGCGGACAATTCATGCGATGCGGTGACCTTCTGCTATGTCCTGCATCACACGCAAGACGTACGCGTGCTGCTGAATGAAATGCGACGCGTGCTGCGCGCGGAGGGACTGGCCGTGATTTACGAAGATATTCCGGCAGCGTGGTGGGACCGCGGCGTGTGCTGGATTCATAATCGCCAGTGGCGCGGGCGCACCGGCCCCTGCACATTCCGCCTGGAATCCGAATGGCGATCCTTGTTCGAGATTTTCGGGTTCGAGATTGTTTCTGAGCGCCGGCTTTCACGCTGGCGCAATCTCACCCATCCGGTAAGACGCAAATTCTATCTGCTAACAGCGATGAATACTCAGGGAAACTCAGCGAGTACAAGGTCGGCAGCAGATTGATGACGCAACTTCATTACGATTGCAGGCTCTTGAGCCACTCACTAATAACAGCTCCTCATGTCTTAGGTTGCTTGGCGTGAAAGGCGCGAATCTGCTCGGTCACGCGCTTGTCGACCGTCGCCCCTTTCATATTTGTTCCTTCTAAACTGGCACCCGTGAGGTTGGCTCCTGTGAGGTCTGCTCCCGCGAGGTTGGCATCCGTGAGGTTGGCTCCAGTGAGGTCGGCACCCGTGAGGTTGGCTCCAGTGAGGTTGGCTCCAGTGAGGTTGGCTCCAGTGAGGTTGGCTCCAGTGAGGTTGGCTCCAGTGAGGTTCGCTTGATCGAGAAACGCTGCTTCGAGGTTCGCTTCTCGAAGATTGGCACTATCTAGATAAGCCTCACGAAGATAGGCCCCCTCCAAATTAGTTTTGGACAAGTTGGTGTGGTAAAAAACGGCCTGTATGAAGCGCGCTCCTTTAAGGCTTGCGTTTGATAAATCCGCAAACGCTACACAACTGAAATTGCCTATGACTCCTTCCAGATCTGAAGAGACGAGCTTTGCTCCCACCAGATCGTTTGAAAACAAATTCGCGCCAGGTATATTAAGGAATGACAAGCTACCACGAGTCAGCGTGCCCATGCCGACGTATTGTCCTTCAATCCGCTTCAACCAAGTCCCGAAGGTCGTCTTTTCTGGCTGTTGGATGGCTGAATTCCGTCCAATCGTTTGAGAACAAACATTAAGCGCCACGAGCAATGCTTCCTCTGAGTTTCGTGATTGAAACATCGCTTCCCTGAACGTCGCAGGTTGGAGTTGTTCCATTGGCATTTCGTGCCGTAGAACAAAATTAAATAGTCGGGTAATCTGGTGCTGCCAACCTTCGAGTTCCGCATGGGAGTGCAACCGCACTTCGTTAAGCAGAAACGTGTGCAAGTATTCCGACATAGCACTCGGTCCACAGATTTGGGCCCAATGTTTTAGGGCGTCCCGTTCATCCCAACCTTCGTCAGGACTAGCTGCGCGGCGATCCAATTCACGGTTCACCCTTTCCATCGCACGCACTACGCGGCGAGCAGCTAGGTATTCACCAAAGCTTTTGTGTGTGAAAACGAACGTAGGATCGCCGCCGACACGTTGCCCATACTGACGGAAGAAAAAAGCAGCAAGAAGCCGGGTGACGCCTGCTTTCGCGCCCTCCTGAAAAGCATCCAACATCGCGCCGACTCCGCTGACCTTGCAGTGTTCCTCAATTTCGCGAACGCTCGTCGTGCGGCCATCGCCATGCCATGCAGCAAGGCCGATCTCTTCCAGTACGCGGGAAAAATGATCCAACGTCATGTGACGGATTGGGCCGTAAGCGCGGTGTTTCTCGTAGCCTCGTTCATGAACCGCCGCCACAAGGTCGGCATAGATAGAGTTCAAATTGATGTCTTTGGTGAAATCCAATCTGTCGCGTGTGGAGCTCAGAGCCACCAGGTAATTGAGGAGAGGTTGAGCAGTGATCTCATTGAGATCTGTCCGGCTTAATTCTTTCGGCAAGCCGCCGAAACCCTTGCCGGTGAGGAGACCATAGCTTTTCCACCATTCCTGCCGCGCATCCCTTTGCAGCAGTCTTGCAGGATCCTCGTATTCGGTTCCGTCTTGAACGATTACATCATTCTCATACTTGGATGAGAGTGGAGTGAAGTAGGGCAAGAGGTTGAGTATTTGGCGAGGACGTCGGAACTCTGATTCGTTTTCCTGAACCACCAATTCACGGCCGCTCAGCAGCACCCGCAATCGAACCGTCTGCTGGTTCCTGCGTTCGACAGTCTTTTCTACTTCGCGCACAAATCCTCTCGCAGTTTCGGCAGCTACTTTTCCCTGACTGGCCAGTTCGTCAAGCCCGTCGAAGACGATCAACAGATTAGGCTCTGGTGAGTCAGGATCCATCGGATTGCTTAGCAACACTCCCTCGTCGCGCACGAAGCGGCCAACCTCGTCAACCAAGTCCTTCGACGCGTCGATTAAGTGTAAAGGGACAAATAGTACCCTCGTCTTGGGACGCGTCTGCTGAATCTTTGCAGCGAACACTCGAGCAAACGATGATTTTCCGCTGCCGGGACCGCCGCTAACGACGCGGATGGCATCGTTCGGGTCTGCGCCGTCGAGCCACCGTATCAGTTCCTCATGCAAAGCGATTACAACCTGACGGCGCTGTTGTTTTTCAGGTCGCAACGCTTCCGTTTCAAACTCATTGCGAGGTCTTTCCTTGACGTAGTAAGCGCTCAATGGAACAAAGATTTGGTTGAGGCCGAATGGCTCATCAAATACTGGCTCCTGAATTCGTCGCTCGAGCAGTGCAGCATATTGCATCCACGCCCATTCCCGATCGCCGGCCTTCGTAAATGGAGTGTTGAGCGCCTCAAGCAAAGGGCCGTACGACTTGGAGTTGCGCCGCCATTCCTGGTTGAGCGCATAGACAAAGTAGCTTGGCAGCCGACCTGCTATAGCATTGGCAGACGACTTTTCGATGCGGAACCCTTTCAGCCAAGCTGACAACAATCCTTTGAAGCTTTCGATAATCGCTAATTCTCCTGGTCGATCCAAAAACTTCTGATCGATGTTCATATCTTGCGCCTCAATCGTCAGGTTCAAACTGTCAACCAGTGAGTCAGCATCTGCGGGTAGGAGGTCTGAAAACTGACTTGCACTATCACCAACCAATTCGAAAACTGCCATGGTTAACGATCGGCGAATCAGCACAAAGGCCAATTCACCCGGTTCAGTCTTTAGCCCCAAAGCTGACAGCGCTTCGACAGCATCGGCTCCTAGCTCTATCCACTTTCCGGCCGCCGTGTGTCCGATAGCCTTTGCGAGCGCTTTGAAGAGATCCTTGAAGTCTACTTTGATTGGTTTGAAAAGAACCGGAACTGGCTTCTGGGTTTTAAGCTTTGGAGTGAGTTTTGAATTTGGCGTGGTCATGGATGGGACTCCTCGCGTGGAAGTATTCTCCGGTAATTTTAGCGAGACCAGCTGAGAGTGGCTGAATATTAAGACTGAAACCGCTAACAGTAAACACTACATTATGAATTCAGCGCGATCCCACGCCATCGAGTTCTGAGGTCAGTTTCACTTCTGAATGCTTGCGACGGTTGAAGCTTCTCCGGATTCCATAGGCAGGATCCGAAGAAAATCATCGGCGTACCAGCCGGCGCAGGTTGCTACGTGTTCGCGGATGACGCTGCTGGAGTCATACGAGTCGACGATATAGGCTTTCCATCGAGGTTGAATCTCCTCCGGTTGTTGCGCCAATTGCAACGCCACTAACTCCATAAAGCCCGAGACCATTTCGGCGGCGCTAAGCACCTTCAGCTTTTCTCGTTCGGTTTCGGCCTGGCTGAGGTCTTTGTTGTCGTAGAAGTAAGGCCGGAGCTCAGGGTTCTCGGCAAAGAAGCGCATGATCTCGAGGCTTTGACTGTAGAGCCGTTCGTTGACGTCGCCGCGGCTCTGCTCAAGCATCACCTCGATTTGACGCTTGGTGGCTTTGAGGGCGAAAACGCCTCCCAGAATTGATCCGATTACTGCACCCATGATGCCCGCGAGCGCGGCCAGAAGCGTTGGATCCATGGCTTAACCTGTGGTGAAGGAATTAGTTACTCGGCAGGACGGCCTGCAAGTCTGTGTAGTCGGCCTTGGGTTTGGTGCGACAGACAAAGCTGACTTCCTTCGGCTTGCCGGGCGCGGTGACGCTGACGCCTTGTGAACTTATGGAAGGTTTCTCTTCACCGTTGTAATCATCGAACACGGAATACTCAAAGCCATCGATCGTGAAAGCAATCGAGGTGGTGTCGAATTGCGCCCGAAAATAATGCGTGTATTGGAACTTTTCCTGAGTGCCTTTCCGATCTTTGGGATATTCGAGTTCGATCTTTCCCGGCAGCCCAAAGCGATATTGCAGGTAGCCAAGATCATGGGTGAGATCTTTTGAGGCACACACCGAAACAATCTTGGCGGGCCTGCGAACCGGGCAACTGAAGATCACGCGCTCGTCGCGGGCACAAAGCGTGCTGGGCGGCGCCACTTTTGGCGTTGACGTGGTGACGGCGTGGCGGTCTCTGCCTGGAGACCGCGCGATCATCTGGCTAACGGAAACAGAAAGAGCACACACAAGCAGGACAAAGACCAGTATGGGGGCTCGCATAATGCCGCCAAAGATACTCCAACCCGCAGGCTGTTGTCAGCAGAAAGGTAAGGCCCCGCAATCTAACGGCGTACAGAGTACCAACTTTAGTTGGGTTCTTTCCTTCGACAGAAAGAGCCCGACTAAAGTCGGTACTCTAAACACCTGTTTGTCAGATTCAGTGGATCAGCGCTGGTTCGTGAGGGGCAGACTATAGAAACCCCAGTTCGCCTTCCGGGCCGCCTTCCCAGCTTAACTTGCCGCCAATCTCGTCGTTGAGCTGGTTCAGATGCGCGGCGACCATAATCATGGCGGATTGTAAGGCGTGGATGGAATCAAGACCCTGGGCCAGGTGCGTCTCCTGGGTGCCAATGCCGATAACCTGGAATGGACAATGATAACCGGGCGAGTATGAGGACTGCTGAGGCTTGCCTACGAACACACTTACAGTTCGTTTGTAATCATTCTCATCTATGAAATAAAGCCTGCGGGTGGCGATTATCTCGCCGATACTCTCAAAACCCATACTGCTCTCCGGCACATCGCGCTGTCTCTCTCTGCTTTGACCTTCAGCCTGTGCCTGGCGTGCTGCTGCAGATCCGGTCCAAGTGGTCATCTCGCCGAGGCCGTCCGAGTACGGATAATCCAGCTGGGCGCGGCCGCCTTAAGTTCACCAACATCGATCCAACCTGAGAGTTTAGTAACGACCATAGGCGCTACATCTGAGGGGCGCGCGGCGGGACGGTTGTAGTTTCGAGTCATTCCGCGTTGGGCTGTGGTGGTGGTTGTCATGGTCTTTTTCCTTTCCTTCGTTGAGTCGGGTGATTGATTGATCTCGTTTGTACTAGTTGACGCTCATCAGGCCCGCACTGGCGGTGAAGCCTACGCCGAAACCTACGACCATCGTCGGGCCGGCCCATTCTTTCTTTCCCGCCAGCATGAATCCGGTCGAAGCACTGGACAGGTTGCCGAAGTTTTCCAGCACGTCGTAAGACTTTTCGACCTTGGTCGAGTCTGAGTCGAGGTGCAGCTGCGAGCAGACGCCGTCGAGAATCTTTTTGCTGCCGGTGTGAATCAGGCAATCGTCAACCTGGCTCAAATCTGAAACCGGGGACATCGGATCCGCCAGCACGTCGTTCACCGTCGTGACTGCGTAATGGGCGCCGCGGGTCGGGACTGCGGGCTTCATGAAGTACTGCGGCTTGCCACTGAGCGAGGGGTGAGTACTGTTGCTGACCATCGAAAGCAGGTTCACATCGTCGGGCGAATCGTTCGTCAGGTGCGAGATTGGTCCGAAGGCGGGCTTGCCGGCCTGGTCGGTTCCCAGGAGCAGGGCCACGGCGCCGTCGCCGAACAACATCGACTGGATAGCCAGGGTCGTTTCAGTGCGCTGTTCCTCGAACTCGGCATCGGTAATCATTCCGTTTTTGCGCATGCGAGCGATTTCGCGGAATCCGTAGTATTCATCGCGGAGCAGCGGGGCAACGTACGGCGTGTGCGCTTCAGACATCAGCACGATGGCCATTTTTCCCGGGTTCGCCGCCAGATACCATTGGGCGACTTCGACCGACTTCAGCATTACTGAGCAACCCTGAGACTGCATGCTGACGGTGCGCAGTCCGCGCGAGAGCAAACCATGCGTTCTGCCCATAACTTCGGAAGCCAGGCACGGAAGCATCTGGTCGGGGGTGTTGGTAGCCGCAATCAGCAAGCCAATCTGCGTCGGGTCGCCGCCCCACTCTTCGATACACTTGCGAGTGGCACTGACGCCGAGTTCGGTGGTCGAGGTGGTCGTGTTCATCGAGGCGCCAGTCAAACGGTCAGCGTAGTTACTCATCGCCGAATAGCGGTTCTCAACGCCAAGCGAGCAAATCGTGTTGATAAGCTCGGGCGAGAGTTTGTGCATCAATGACGCAACCAATTCGGTGGTGCCGACTTTGTTTTCGGGGGTCGCGGTGCTGGCTGAAACTAGGCTAATCATTTTCTTTCTCCTGCTCGATTTCTTTTTCAATCTGTCCTTGGTTGGCTAGTCTCATTACAAGGCCTGTGCCACCGCGCTCCTGCGCTCCTATTCAAGAGGTAAGTCACCGAATAATTAGACTTAGGGCAAGTGCGAGATGATCGAGCGGATCAGCCGGCGAGTCTGCGCAGGTGGTTACTCAGTATACAAAAACAGGGTCAGCGGTTAGTTAGCTATCAGAATTCGGCGGGATTCTTAAAAAAGGCGCGGGAACGCTTAGTAATATTGGGATTCTTTAATCGGAGCGCCACTTCGAGCTTTCAATAGCCAGATCTGGTAACCAGGTATACAGTGGCAACCAAGTATCCACTGAATCGGCTTTGCCGCAGAAGTCGGGTTTGGGGCTGACTTCTGCATCAAGCGGGAGACTTTTGCATCAAGCGACCGCGCCCGACATGCCACGTTGTTGCATCAGTGAAACAAGGCTATACTTGACAGTCCCGTGAGAATCGATTGACTTTCGAGGGGTAATGAACTAAAAGCCGAGACGTTCTCCTAACCCTTTCCTTTCGGAGACCTCTCGCGTGAAAGTAAGAATCCTCGGTTTTGAACTCAAGTTGGAAGCACCCGGCCTTGAATTACAAGCGTTTTTAACTCACTTGCACAACGTATCGGGGCAAGATTTTGATTCACAAGTCATGGCCATAGTCGAACAGGACGGGTATTGGGTGGGCGTCCTGCTTACAATTAAGGATGTACACAAGTATGCCCAGCTAAAGAAGGACCGGCAAAGTTTTAAGGTCTCGGTTCGAGACTTGGAAGAAGGCGTTAGCATCGTCGATGTTAACTTCTTTCTAATCCATCCGAAAACGGGTCGGGGCCTTTATGAGTATTACCACCATTCGGCGTCGGTTAATGTGTTCTGCGCACTTCTAAACGGCATTCATCGAGACCTAAAAGCTTCGATGGGGATAGTCAAACAAGGCGCGTTGAAATATGCAATTTTGGTAAAACCCGAAAACATAGTTGAGTTTGTGGAAAGGCTTCAGGCTGTTAAAAGCATCGAGGTCGAACAGGTCACTTACACTTTCAACGAGTCCACGTTTAAGCCCGTGGCCAACGTAGCAGATCGGGTTGTCCAGCGAGCAGTCTTTCGAAAGCCATCCAAGAGAACCAACGCAAAAGATGCGGTGCTGGCATTTGTAAAAAAGGGCAACCTGCGGAGCGCGACAATCACCGGAATCGATCCGGTCGGTCGCAAGGAAACGTTTAAGCTTCTTAACGATTATGATTCCTTTGGCGAATATGACTACGACGATTTTATTGGCAGTGTCTCGCTTGATGCTGCCGACTTCGACAAAACGATTCGTGAATCATCAAACATTAAGAGCCTAATTGAGATCGCCAAGACCGAGCCGGTTAAGCAATTGTTGGAAGCTCCGGCGAAATGAGAAAGTACGCACCCGCAATTATCGCGCTTGCTGGCGGCGCTATCGCCTTCGGAGTGTTGAGCTATTTCAATCCAGGTGACGGCGGGTTGTATTGCGTTTACGATTCCAAACTTCGGACGCCTTTATTCACTGGCTTCTTGACTATCGGCGGCTTCCTTCTCACGCTGAAAACCTTTGTCCTAATAAAGCTGAAGGAAGAAGTTTACGAGTCCCCGTGGTATCGGGACAAGATAGATCGCAATCGCAAGCTGAATCCAAAACTGACGCTATACGGGCCACTCAATCGATTGGGATCATTATTGATCTTTTGCGTGTTCGCGGCGCTGTCTACTGCGGTTGCCCAATTATCGGTAGGCTTCATTCCAAACAGATTTGCGTCTGCTTTTTGCATTTCGCTCGCGGTTGGTTCGCTAATACTGGTCTTCTGCGCGTGGTTTTATATATGGCGCAATTTAACGTATTGGTTTGAGCTATTACATAACACGGACGCAAAGAGAACGGCTGAAAGTACGCCAGTATCCACGACGGGTCCTTAAGGCTTTGGTTCCCTTATCAAGCAGCTTCTTCCCAAAACGTAGGCTCAATCCCTAACTCATAGATTGATTGAATCAGGCAGCACAGATTGTGCGCCAAGACCTTGCACAACGCTTCGTTGATTTGCGAGGTTGTGGTTTTGCTTCGGAGACGGTCGCCAAACTTTGCCTTAATCATCGAGAAGGTGGATTCGACGTTAGACCGCTTGTGATACGACGCCATGAAGTGACGTTGATTGTAGGAGTAGTAGTGAAACATTCTTTTCCAAATCGCGCTATGCCGACTTTGGCCCGTAGTGCTATTCGCCTTGAAGGGAATAAGGGGTTGCGCGTGATGGTCAACAACCGTTTGCAGGTTGTCGCTCGACAAGTACGCTTTATCTGCACTTACTTGATTCATCGCGAAATTGCGGCCAGTCGTCTTAACCAATCCCGCGAATTGCGGGGAATCGTTAGCGTAGCGGTCTGTAATCTCAATCGCCGTGACCACGTTGGTTTTGACTCCGCACATTAAGTGAACCTTGATCCATCCATGCTTTTCGATCAAGGACTTGTCGTTGTACTTCGCTCGCGACCACTGAACGAAGCGGCAAGTGGAAAAGCCAGACGAGTCAACCGCGAAGTCATTTTCAACGGCCTGCAACGGCAAGGCGCTAATTTCGATCAGCTGTTTCAGGAATGGCGTTAAGGTCGGATTCTCAAGGTAGCGCGAGAGTGACGTGTAATGCGGAGTCTTACTCAGATAACCTTTTGCTTGTGCGTCCCTCAGGTCAGAGGCAAAGCGACGACCGCTTACAGTGCTGTAAACCTTGTAGCAGTTTGCAAAGACGACTTCCGCTAACGGAATGCGCGGACGCCCGAAAGACTGGATTGGTTCTTCGACACCCTTGCACAACTCAGCCAGCAACGTAAGGAAGCGATCCTTTTCGTGCGTCTGGGCCTTGTTGTAGGCCGTCCATTCCTGCTTATAGGTTTGCTTGACCGTGACCGTTTCGGTCATGGTCTGCGTCTGGGTTTCTTCGTTGAATGTAAACTCGCGTTGAATCACAAACTCGACCGCGTAAAGGTGTTTGCAAGTGCGTTGCCGCGCTTCAAAGTCGGGGCAACTGCAATGCGGCTTAGAGGGGTTGGGATCTACCTGGTAGTAGTTGCCGCCGCTCATTCCGGTTTTGCCTGACTGCGAAGGAACAAACCATCGTCCGTCGCCAGTGCGTTGTAGTTTTGCTTTTGCCGCGATTACCAGACCCCGTTGTTCTCTCTCTTGTTGTTCGTCCATGTGACCTTGCCTTTCGTCAGGCGACGACTCACAATGGATTTATCTGAAGGCCAGCGTGAGCAATCGCGTTTGGGTTTCAAACGGGGCTCGGTGGTTAGCGCCACCGGGCCTTTTCAATGCTCACTATGCTATCTGAAAGAGCATACTATGTCAAGTGACATACTCCTTGACCGAGCATACTATTTGGGATAGTATAGGCATATGGGAAAAGTCAAAGAACCCGTCTGGCTTTGGGTCTGCGAGCGTTGCGGGTATAAATGGCTTCCGCGAGACGCTGATGTTGAGCCGAAACGCTGTCCGGGATGTAAGAGTCCCTATTGGAATAAACCGCGCAGGGCTCAGAAGAAATAGCGCCCCGTTTTTAGCCAACGATTCGGAGTCTCTCCGGCGCATTTGGAAGAAAAGTTTTGCAGAACTCGTCCGGGAAAGAGCTAACCAAGTTAGCTAGGTCCACGAGGCTATAACCGTGGTACGTCTGGTGAACCTTAATAATATCCGTTAACACCGTAGGCTCCTCTGCCGGAATCTTTACCGGCTCATGTAGTCGGTATCCTTGTTTAGACATTTTGGTCCACAGATACTTGTGCTGGCGACCTGTAATCTTATTCAAATCCGCCGCACGTTTGAGTAATGCTCCCATTGACACTTTCCAGTATTGCTTCAACACGGCAAGGCGCGGAAGGCTGATATCTTTTAGATATGGCCCTATGTCCCTCGCGGGCATTAAGAACTCCGCTGCGAATTCATCGGCCTCGCTTTCCATATCAGGCGTTGGCGCTTGGTGCATGATAATGTGGCCTATCTCATGCGCGAGCGTAAATCTACAACGATCCGCAGGTATTTCAGAGTTAATAAAAAACAGAGGAGGTTCGCCCGGTGCCCATTGGCTCATTGCGTCAATTTTGCTTGTTCCGAAGGATCGGCGAAGCACAATTCCTCCAGCCGCTTCTATCGCCGTAGTAAGATTTTCAATTGGCCCGCTTGGAATGCCCCAACTTCGTCGCAGAAAATCCGCTATGTGTACAGCATCACCGCTATAGTCTTCTATATCCATGCGGAAAAAACGGTTGTCAGCCTCAATCTCCGCGCCTCGCAGCAGTCGAGCGATCTGTATTCGTTTTACGTTTAGTTCCGCAATCAGCCGCCGCAACTCTAACAAGGGAAGGCTTTGTCGTTTACGGTGGTATATGCAAGTTGTTCCGTAACCGTAAACTCGATCTGTTTGTTGAAAAAATTCGTGAGGGTAGTGAACTTCCGCTACCAAATTATCGAGAAAATCATCTGAGACCTGAAGCAAGCCGCTCTCTAACTTCGAGAGTTTACCCTGTGTGATCGACAACCTTGTTGCCAGCTCGCTCTGCCTTAGCCCCCTTGATTCTCTCGCGAGTACAAGCATCTCCGGGTTGACTTTTATGATCATTCCTCCTCGTTCTCGTTCTCTTTCTTTCTCTTGATCTCCTTTGGACGAACGCGCGGTTTCGTCAGCGGTTTCGACGGATATGGAACAACGTTGGTTTGAATGCTCGCCTCTTCAATTTCGATGATCCACTCAATTCGATTGCCTATACAGTACGTAACCAAGATTGCGACGATTTCGGTTTGAGTGCGGTTCAGAATGTATCCGACAGTCACTCTCGCCGCAGGCTGTATACCAGGCAGATTCAATTGCGCCGCGAAGTCTACAGCGTGGTCGGTCGGGTAGTTTGATGGCATTCCATTCTTTCGCAGTTTCTTAAAACGCACGAGGATTCTCCCATCAATGCCGAAAAGAATCTGACCGTAAGAACTCGTTTCATACGCTTTGGGAATCTGCATGAAGTAAGCGCGTGCCCGGAAGACCATAAAACTGTGCACGCAGTTGGCGCGAGCAGTCGCGCTAAATTGTGCTCGCGTTTCAGGTGGCAGATTGAGATAATCACGCCATGCGCCTTGTATGATGGCCTGAAAGCCGCCGTAATGCGGCTGAAGAACCTTGTCCCCAAGATTTCGCTTAAATAACGGCAATTGCCGTGGCCGTAAGTTGCTCATGGGCGGGCACTATAACACGGTTTTGTCCTGCCGCAAGCACTTTTCTCAAAAAAATATTCCATCGAAATTGGCAGTCTTTTCGACGCACTGCCAATTTTAGCCCCTGTGCGGAGCTGTTAAGGATGTTCGAGGATTGGAAAACAAAACGACAACTCAAAAGCGACTTGTCCGAAAAGGTAACGCGTTTTCTTGCGGCACTTCGGGAGGCTAAGACGGCCATCGACCGCCACGCGGCGGAGGAGGCGCATGAAATTGAAACCGCACCCATAATTTCTGAGTTGCGATGGATGGAAACTGCAAAGCTGATAAAGAAAGCAAAGAGGTTCGGTCTTGACTTACCCCCGCGCTGGCTGGTCACTGGACGGCCTGCCGACTGGGAGACAAACAAACACACGAATCGCACATATCTAACTGACAGCGGAGCGACTAGACTAAGCCATGACATTTCGGAAGCACGATTTAACTACTGGAAAAGGTGGGTCGAAATCGTGAGTCCGTTGGCGACGATCCTGATTTCGCTGTTCGCGTTGGCTGTAGCCGTCCTTGCTCTCTATCTTCAGACTTCGAACACGACTATTCCGCCAGTGAGGTAACTTTGATTTCTTCCGCCGCGAATGGATCGGTGATATAAGGCTGCGTTCCACCACCTTCCCCTCTGGAGGCTCCCCCGTCATGGTTGAATCATTCTTAATATTTTTTGCAATTATCGCCGGTATTGTCGTAGTGGTCGCGGGCCTCATAGGAGCGGTTCTGTTCCGCGCCTTCATATTCGCTGGAATCCTATTCTTAATAAGCGCGGGATTTATTGGAGGCGGGTTGGCGTTGCTCGTCGGCGTGGGCGGCGTGCCAGGTGCCTTCGGCTTGTTTTTGATGATACCAGGCGCACTCTTTGGCGGGTTAGGTGTGCTCATAACAAAGTCTGGGATTGAGGAATGGCGACGATAGATATTAGGCAAAATCCCGAGTAGCCCTAAGTCCGTTCACTTTTGCATCAACCTTCCGACTTTTGCATCAACTTGGACTTTTGCAGCAAAGCCCACTGAATCGGCTTTGCCTAAAAAGTCGGGTTCCAGGGCGACTTTTTAGGCAGGCTGAAGACTTTTTGGGCAAACGCCTTTCGCAGCAACTCGTTGCTTACCTACCAAACCTAGAGAAAGCAATCACCCCAGTGCCAAAGTCCACAGGCCATCGACGGAACTACGTTCGGCCAAACATAACCCTTTGTTTACACTTGACGTGAACGCGTTCAGGCGTTTTTGGTGCCCGTATTGATCGGCGAGTTCGTTGGGCGGTGGGCTAAATCTGTGTTGTTCGCCTGATCCTGTGGCACGATATGTACACTGCGACCTCGGCTTTTCAAGGATTGTAGGGCCTTCGTGAGCCCATAATCCGGGCCTGCTCAATGCCAATATCACTAAGGGGGCTATCCTTGGTCATTCTTAGAGACTTTGCGTTGACCTGGTAGCCCGTCGAATTAACGTTCTCCCAAACCACACCGTTCTCAAAGCCAGACAGCCCCTTACCATCCCGGAGAGTAAGTTGCGATTGCCAGAACAAACCCAAGACCCTGATTATTCTGGTTAGGCCCCAACCAGGCCTGAACTACATCGACCGCTTCAATACGTTGTAGTTCGCGAGCTGCGGTAACAACAATCTGCCCTAGTCCGGTTGCACAAATCTCATAACGCCTAAGTATTTGCAGTTGTTAGTTGTAAGTCTCCGGTTCAGTCCGCGAGATCGAACTGCACACTTAGCTATGATTTTTTCAATTTCCCTTAACCACCGGATATACAGCACACAACGCACACAAATAACGTGGCGGCGTAGCCATTGCCCTCCCGTTTAGATCGGTGATATAAGTTCTCTCAGTTCCTCGCAAGAACCTCTAAACTCCCGGAGACCTCAAACCATGAAAAAAATGAATAGCAAGCGTGTCCTTCGAACTGTCTGGGCGCTGACACTATGCCTGTGTCTTGGCGTGGTCGGTTATTTCGCTTTCACAGCGCTGGCCACCGATCCGCCGAAGGGGGCTGCCCCAGAAAGTATGTCGCCGAAGACTTGTTACGCACAGTGGACTGTTGGGCCAACGGCCTCAGGCTGGAACAACTTGGGCGAAGTCAGTGGGTTTCTCGTCAATAAAAAGAAAGCCTGTAAAGCTCTGACTGTCCAAGCCTGTTCAAGCTCAACAGCAGTAAACTTTCTTAAGGGTGCACAGGCTGCAAGTACTGTTTGTCCTGGTGGTGTTTACGTTTACTTTGATACGCAAGTAGAGGGTAAAATTAACTCCAGAGATGGTTATTGCTTGGTAAAGCCTGACTGTGAGTGCAAGATATGGACGGGCACGACTTGCACGCGGTGGGCGTACAAGTAAAGCGACCACTCCTACCTGATTAGTCAACCCTGAGTTTAGGGCAAAGGCCCGTTGTGAAAGATGGTGACGTGTCGCCGATGCGTCACCTTTTTTCTTCCATCTAACCCCGTCTGACCCAAAACTCTCCCGTTTGACTCATAACTTAGACCGGAAGCAGACTTTTGGGGCAAAGCCAGTCCGCGATCCGTAATCTAATTCTGTTGACGGAGCGGTCACGTCACGGAATTTTGGTTACACGTCGGCCAATCACCTAAACAGCGGCCGTTTCAATTGCTTTGTTCGTCCGCCAAGACTACGATGGCTTCGCGGGTCCAGGTTACCGAAGGTCAGGTCACCTGTCCTGCTGTGGGCTCTCAGGTGAGCCTGATTCTTTGATAATTGTGGATTGTGGCGCCTTGGTTTCTGACTTAAGTCGAAGGCTTAGCTCGGATGAAAACTTCGATGCTTTGGCCGAGGATCTCGAGTACGGCATCGAGGAAGAACTAGAAGAATTCGCAAGGAAGCTTCTGGCACTGTTAACCGGAACTGTAGAGGGAAAACCTATGAGCAAAACAATTGACAATGGACTTAGCACGAGCTCACAGCAGGCAAAACAAGCTTCATCTTGTGGTTTTCACACCTTCACAATACGATCGAGTAGTTCCAATAAACGTGGGGCGTTGCAAGTATTAGAAAAAACAGAATTACTGTCGGATCGAGCCGCTCATCGCCGTTCTCCCAACAGCGATTTTCCTTGGTCGCTAAGGTAGCCTGATGACGTGAACCCCATCCAAAAAGAGTAAGTTAGCCTGAAACTGCGACCAAGTCCATTTTTGCAGGCTCTCATTACTTGGCCAAGGATCACGTAGAAACACGTAATCGAATACTGTTCTCTGTCCATAGACGGGCTGCTGACACACTCGACCCTGGCAAAACCCATAACGGTAAAACATTACGTAATTCTCGTTGTGATATTGAAGAGCTGTCAAAACATAAGCATGTCCAGATCCGTCCGCATTTTTCAGGCCCGCTATTAAGGGCCATTTATAGGCAAGGTCACTTATGAGGCTACCATTCCAAGCATACGGGATCGCCGTGATCGCCGAGAATCGGCCGCGGAAGTCGGGTGCCCAACCGCTTAGTGCCAAGAGTATCTGACTGTTATCTGCAGGTTGATCGATCTGGCGTCCAAATACTCTTTGCACAACCTCCTCTTGATTAACAATTAGACCGTGATAGTTCAGAACCATCTGAACGCATGCCGCCCAGCACCAATTCGATTGCCGTTGCCGACCAGCCACTTCTGGTGCCGCGAAATAGCGAAACTCGTCACTACGAATTCCCGCGACAAAGGTGTTTGGGGCTATCGGAACTATGTCAGCCCGGACGGCCGACCCGGCGATCAAGAAACAGACAATGAGTCCGCTTAACTTCGCGAGCATTCCGGGAAGTGGTAGTTTACGCAACGCTCGTGGCTCCTTCACAGATCGCAGTATTACATCTTGCTAATCGTGTTAGACTCTGCGCCAGATTATATATGAGGATGTTCTGATAGACGACAAGATTTTTCAATTTCCTGGAGAAGGGCCAATGGAATCAGAAGAACATGTCGCCGATCAACCGGCGTTGATTCTAGGAAAGCACAATATTCGCAGCGATTACCTAGATAAATCGCTGTTCGTGGTCGTTGCCGTCGTGCTGCTCTTTACAGTGGTACTTCTTTACATGAATCTTTCGTTCCAGCGTCAGAATTATGCAGCCGGCATAACGGCCGCTCTAAAGTCCGACAACGTCGATCATGCGGTGGTTATTGCGTATACGCGGGCGTGGGATTTCGCAATTGCCAAGATATCATCAATCTTTCTTGCGTTTTGTCTAATCATGGTTGGCGCGCTTTACGTTCTAAGAGCAGCATCAGTTTCTTATTCATTATCAGTTGCCCACAAGAGTCGCAAGGGCTCACTTGAAACCGGTTCTCCAGGACTCGTAATGATCACTTTAGGAGTAATCCTGATGGCTGTGGTCATGTTCTCGACGTCACGCGTGGACTTTCAGAGTTCCGATGTCTCTCGGCCTAGAGAACCACAGATGATTCCACCCGATGCCCTTACAACTCCGGATGAGCGAGATTTACCGACTCCTAGACCCTCCAAGAGCAAGTGATGATTAAGTTCATATTCGCGATTCTTCTCACTGTCAGCCTAGCCGGCTTATCGACATCAGCCCAGCAAAAATATTGGACCGGTTTTTATATCCGGGAAAGAGTTAGTGGTTCGGCTAATGAGACATGTCGCTGCGAGTTGTTGCAAAGCGAGGAGAAGATGGACTCATATTTACCTCGGGTTGGATGGCCAATCGAGAAGGTCAAGCCATCGGTTGATTGGAACAAAGAGCTCGTGATCGTCATTTCACCGGGCAAATCCTATTCAGGCTTCGACCTCGCATTTAGTGACGTAAAGTGGACAGGGAGCGAATTCCGTCTCGATTGGGGATGGTGGGATTCATATCGTCAACAATATCGATGGTCGTCAACTTCTACGGTCGGAGGTAACCGTAATCCAAAAATCCTGGTTGTTGTCGTAAGGCGCTATGTCGCCGAGTCGTATACGCTGAGATGTTCAGAAATCGGCAGATAATGTCTAGAGTCTTCAGCTTTCAGTCTGAGAGCAAAACTTTGTTCGAAACCAACCACATCAGCGCATTAAATGAATAAAGGTGTTTGTTAATCCGGTGACTATCGCCTATGAGTCGAACGAAACCTGGCCTGACCCGGTATAGAGAAATGAAACTCAGAAAATCAAGAAGCCTTCGCACCTAACCGCTTACGCCAGTACATCAGTCCGCCCTTTTCAAAGAACACGCAATCATAGGTTCTGCCGACTGGCGGATTGTACATTCGCCAGGTCAATACGCGTCTATTGCTTAGAATGTCGGCAGAGCCCCATCGAAAGTCCGCATTCTTCAGTGCGTACCGCATGTAGGAATCGTCGGTGTTGAGTTTCTTCCAGCGAGGCCGTCGGAATAAATAGACATGCTCGACGTCGAACGGCAAATCAAGTCTGATGTCGACCTCTCCGACATTCTCTGTGCACACGAAGGATGAAAAGCCTGCGGGTTGATCGTATCTAACAGGTGGGGACCACGCATCGCTATGCGTGTACGGCACAAAAGGCCGGATGGGCGATTTCGGACGCCAGAAGATCGATATTCCGCTTAAGGAAGTGCGCCGTCTGCCGATTTCGGCGGCGTCTTCAGAGTGATACTGGAAGCTCTTTATTTCAAGTGTTGGATCAATGGAATAGGAATCATAAAGATCGTCATCGCTCGGTTGCTCAAGGAAAACGAAGGTTCGTTTTACCGTCACCCATGCGGTTCGATCTTTTGAAACGTTTATTCTCTTTTGGTGCTTTGTGCACACGCGTTCAGATCTAAACCTCTCGTGACCGATTTCACGAAACGATGATGGAACGATCAAATGATATAAGAAGGGAGCAATAAAGATGATGATTATTAGAATCGTCACTAACCCGGCAATCATCACCGAGTGACTCCAACCGCGGGTATCACGGATGAGTTGAAACAGACCGTAAATCGCTAGCGCGACTCCGATTCCCGTTTGACTCGGCCCCCAACCTCTATTGATCCATCTCAGAGACATATTCTTTAAGACTAACGGGCACAGCACTGGTATCGAGGGCGAGTGTCATTCAATAAATCGTTATCTTTGAAACCCGGTTAAGATCACCTTCCGCGAATCAACGCGGTAGTGGAAAGGGCTCAAGGATAAACATCCTGTTAGCGATCCATGAATAATCATCCTTATCGATTAGGACCACCCTAATCCATATGGGTCCCGAATAACCCGTTGAGAAGAAAACATGATAAGTGTCTTTGGAATTTGGTTCGAAGATTAGCGGTTCGTCAGGATACTCAGCGCCGTAGATGTCCAAGTAAGGCATATCATCGATTAATTTATCGTTTTTAAGCTGCTCCCATTGAAGTGCTGCATCAGCATCTCCAAAAGTGAGCTTTCGAATCATGACCACCGCATACTTGCAGGCATCTGCGCTGATAAAGGACGCCGCTTTGCCTACGTTTGATACCTCAATTGATACATCCACGAGATGTTTTCCTAAATAGTCGTTCGACTTTATATCCACCTTGATTTCGAGGATTCCTTCGGCTTCACGAGCTTTCTTGAATTTGTAAATAACGAAGACAGACGCTAAGACACTGGCCACAGTGACAGCTACTTTGCTAATAATGTCGAGAGAATCCATCAGTCAAAATATAATGCGACGCGATGTCACACTGAATGGACTGGCAAAATCACCGGGTAGCCTTGTGTCGCGTCCGTGCACGTATCCTCTTAAGCTATGGGTTGTTTATAATATATCGGCAGGCCACCAAAACGTAGGTACGGTTTCCCTGCAGAAATAGCACTCGGTAATTCCGTCACTCATTGCTGAAATACCTTCATTATTCTGTACGATTTATGACAAACCGCGGACGCTCGACGAATTCCTTGAGCGCCTGGTCCACGAAGCGAGCACCAACCTCAGCAGAGCTTTCTCCATAGATTTCCAACTCAGCTAAACGATCAAGCAGGTACAACGATTGTGTAGACAGGCTGTAGTTGATCGTTTCTTCATATTTGCCATCGTAAAAGTTAGTTTTAGGAAGCTGCAGCGCCCCCAGTTCTTCGTGCGTCATTCCGTGGGCCATCGCTGCCTCTCCTTCTTCAATCGGCATCGGGGGAGCCATGTTGCGCGCGACAAACTCTTTGAGCGCCTGGTCCACGAAACGAGCACCAACCTCAGCCTGGGTCTCTCCATAAATGCCAAACTCGGCCAACTGCTCAAGCAGATCTAGTGACCGCTTCGACAAAGCGTAGTTAATCGTGTCTTCGTATTCGTGTTCGTGAAAGTCAATTGGGGGCATCTCATCATCCATCGCCTTCATAACCTCACGACTTGCAGTTGAAAAGTCAACCTGAGAATACTTTTCTCTCCATTTTTCCATGGCCAGCGCCCTGTCTGTCGTTCTTGGGCCGGATTGCCTAATGATTCGTTTCATGTTTCCCTTTTCGCTTCAGCGTTTTCTTCTGCAGCGCAGCTTTGTGCCTCCCCCATGTCACCTCGATAGATTAGTTGCACACTTAAACATAAACCTGAAAACAACAGGCGGCGAGCAAAGTAGCTCGGAATATAGTAACGATCCTTTACCAAAACCATAAGGCTCTGCCGGCGCGAACCGACAGAGCCTTTGAAAACCAAACGCGATTGCTCGCATTCGATCTCCGGTAAGAAGATTGTGAGCCAATCGCCCATTGAAAGGCAAGGCCCACATGACCGACATGACCGAACGAGAACTGAAGGCGCTCCAGATAGCGGCGAAAGCAAAATTACAAAGAAGTGGTGACAGATGGTTTGTTCCCTCTCAAACCGGCCATCGTGGCACCTACTACACCGTCAAGCCAGATCCGGCACACCCACACTGCACCTGTCCAGATTTTGAATCTCGCAAGCTGCGATGTAAACACATCTTTGCCGTCGAATATACGATCGAACGCGAGCAAACATCCGATGGTCAAACGGTAGTCACCGAAACACTGAGAATTAGTCAGAAGACTTACTCTCAGGATTGGCCCTCATACAATAAGGCCCAGACCCATGAGAAGGAACACTTTCAAAAGCTCCTGCATGAACTATGTAAAGGCATCGGGGAACCGTCTCAGACGATCGGTCGACCCCGCATGCCGCTCGATGACATGATCTTCAGCGCGGCGTTTAAGGTCTACTCGACAGTTTCAGCGCGACGTTTCATGTGCGACCTGCGCGACGCGCGCGCGAAAGGCTATATTTCACGAGTCCCCGCCTACAACACTATCTTTAAGTACTTTGAAAACGACCTGTTGACACCTCATCTGCAAATGCTAATCGAAGAAAGTGCGTTACCTCTGCAGGCTGTTGAGTCTGCGTTCGCCGTCGACTCTTCCGGCTTTTCAACCTCCAGGTTTATCCAGTGGGTGCAAGCCAAACACCACAATCCCAAACTCCTCGAGAAGCGTGATTGGGTCAAAGTCCATTTGATGTGCGGTGTCCAAACCAACATTGTAACCGCCGTGGAAATCAGCGACCGATTCGCCGGCGACTCGCCACATTTCAAACCACTCGTTCAAGCAACAGGACGTAACTTTACAATGGCCCAGGTATCCGCGGACAAAGCTTATTTGTCAGTCGACAATCTGCAAACCGTTCTCGACCACAACGCGATGCCGTATATTCCGTTCAAAGCTAACAGTGATCCAGATAAGAGAACTCCGAACCCAATCTGGCGGCGTATGTATTACTACTTCTGTTATAACCAGGAGTGGTTCATGCAGCACTACCACAAACGCAGCAATGTCGAATCCACGTTCAGCATGATAAAGGCGAAGTTCGGTGATTCACTTCGCAGCAAAACTAAAACGGCTCAGGTGAATGAAGCCCTCTGCAAGATTCTGTGTCACAACTTGTGTTGCCTCATCCAGAGCATGTATGAACTTCAAATCAAGCCAGACTTTTGGCAGGAGTAGGAACTAATTTCGTTTTCGCGAATTCACCACGGGACACTGGCCAGTTTGCGCGGCAACAACAATATCGTTAATCAGCCGATGAAGCGCGGTAGGCCTTGTCGGCTTGTTAAAGAAACTTTCAATCTTCATGCGTTCAATGTTAGCCCCTCAAAACTCGTTTTGCTCTTCAGCTTCGTATAACCAGCTGCCGCAACCGCAAAGAGGCTGCGGGACAAAATAGCTTCATCGCTAATCGCGTTATCCCCACTAGGAAGTGTTTTTAGGCGTAACTTTTTATCGGTTAATAAATTATCCTGACAATGCTGGAAATCGAAAGGTAAATCATTGCCACACTTCCCAGGACGATTGGCAGCTGAAAGTCGCCCAATGCCGTCAGCTTTCCTCGAAGAATCCCGACTACCAAACGAACGCCATTAAAAGCCAACGCTGAGGACAGTATGAGCAACATGAGCTCATCTAGTGACGGTGCTTGTCGGTTAAGAACGTGGCGCCCAGCTGGGATGCTGTAGAGTGCCAAACCAAGACATAAGGAAACTCGCACGTCAAAAGACATAACAGTCTCCCTTCCCGGTACCTTTGCCCAACAGGGAAAACAACCTGCGGGAATCTTCGAGCTGGCTCTGCGGGTTCTTTTGAGATCGCGTGACAAAAGTCGCCTTCCTAATAATAAAAGCCCACCGATTCCAAGAATCAGCGGGCTTCGATTCGAGCCTCTAAGTGGCGGGCCCTCGAACGGGGCGCTTCGGTTAAGCCACCGCAATTCTTAAGGATCAATGGGCTGCTCAGAGCCGCTCCGGCAATTTTTGTGGCCCGCTCAGGGGCGCTTCAGAGAACAGTGTATTACAAGCTCTGCTGCTCCGGGTTAAGCCGCTGCACTGGATAAGCCAGCACCTTTTAACCATGCAAGATACTCTTGCCACAAATCTGAATCATTACTCACGCCGCAATTGTGCACACTGCTCTATTCAAACGCAACAGATTTCTTAATGTTGAAGTCTTCGTCGAATGGTCGCTGTTGGGTCAGCCTAGACCACGGTCACGAACAACTTAGAATGAGATTGTCACCGACGAGAAGTTCACCGCGGTCAAAAACCAGGTCAAGATGATGGTGTGTCCGTCGCAATCGATGGTCGCTGATGTGCTCTGTGAGTTCTGCGCCTAAACCAAGGTGCAGACCGCGACATTTTTCCATCCATTGCAGCCCGACAGTATGTCTACGTGCCAGAGCAGAAGCTGCAGTGTTAAGTCCGATTCCGAACTCCTTCACGTCGCGCAATGCGGGACTCCGACCAAATGTAGCTTCAAGATCGCTTACTAGTCCGCCTCGAGATCCCGACACACCTGAAATCCGACCGTTGTCGAACGTGAGTATGAGTTGATCGTCGCCAATTCGTCCGTACTTCTGGCCAAATGGAATGCTCCCGATGAGCCATCCGCAGAATGAAATCCTGCCGTTTATGTCTATCGGGTTAAAGGCGATTTCGCCACTAGGAATATTAAATTCGTAAGGCTCAAAGCCGGTATAGGGAACGCCCGATTTCGGGTCGTACCTGATATCAAGCGATCCGGTATCCGCGGAGAACCGTGCACGATCGCTCTGTCTACAGCGGTCAAGCGTCTCGAAGCAATCGTCGCGTAAAGAATCTGGCGACGTTTGAAAGACATCGTCGAAAGTACTATCGGTAACTTCATCGACGATTCTGCAACGATTGCTTGGCCATGTATCGAACACATTCAGTCGCTCAAACGCATTGAGATATTCGTTGCTATAGCTTCCCGCGGCGTGAAACAGTGAGAAAAATAGGGCGCCTATTTGTGGAAACGGAAAGCACGTTTCGTCGAGCGTGCTAACATGCTCGGCCCTAGTTTGGCGCAGATCCACAACTTCCCGCACTCGTATCGCCTCGGCGACTCGTCGAGCGATCTCTTTCGTAAACCGGCTGTCGTAAAAGATCAGCCACTCGTCAACAGTCGCAGGTAGGTAGCACAGGAAATTCTTTAACGCGCGATCCGCGTTCTCTGGCACGTCTAGGTCCAGCGAGTCCCGGACTGTCCTCGAGCAGTGTTGCAACCATTGCGATCCGAGAACGTTTCTTTGGCGGATTCGTCGGAGTCCAAAGTCAGGTCTTGAGCAAGCTCGAACGGGTCGAGTTCGGTTTGTTCTTGGCGGTCAGGTTCCATGGGGTTATGCCTCCGCAGGGATGATCTTCCTAATCGTTAAAAACGTCAAGACTTGTCTGCCATCGGGTAGTGGGCTATTAGCGATTGCCGTGCCGTCTTCGTTGAGCGGGTTCCTTTGACACATCAGCTTGCCATCAACTCGCTGACACGTTTTGACGGTAACAATTGGCTTAATCTGCATCTCATGTATCCGCTACTAAGATTTGAGGACACTCCCGTTGCACCAACGCTGGACATACAGCGCCCTGTATCAGGGTTACTGCAGCGTAGCCGCTTCCAAGGTCACGTTTCCATAGGGCGCGTTGTAGTTTGTCAACAGCGTGTATCGACGTATATCGGCGCGCTGGCGTCACTCAAGCTCGCTTCCAATTTGCCTTGCGCGTACCAGAGGCCTACGTAAACCTTCAGCGTGTGCAGATTGGTATCCGCAGGAACCGCGATTTGAAAACCAATAAAAGCGGCCATTTTGCATAAGTTCTAATTTCTGCGCCCTACTACGCGCTTAGGCCGTGCCATCAGTCCCGGCAGGACCCCAAGGACTATTCCAATCACCACGCCGTTGGCTGCTTGCCGCGCCCAAGATACCGACTCCCGAGGGAAACGGCTTTTCACAGGATCTTCAGCACGCAAGAGACCGTACAACCCAATCACCACTAGAGCTATTAGAATAGTCACGAAACCAATCGCCCCTCGGCCGATGGGCCCAAATTCTCTGCCAGCTACTATTCGTGAAAGCAAGACTACGCCGGCCACCACTCCGCCGGCCAAAGCTCCAAGGGCTAACGCTAAAGGCAAACCTGGGACGATAAATAGGTATGGATAGGGAACGTATCCTAAAGAAAGCATGTATTCGAACACTGAAATCAATAGCAAACTGCCTCCCCCCAGAACGCCACCGAGCGCGCCGCGCAAGATCACCGCCACCGGACTTGTGGTATTCATTTTATCTCACCCCCAAAGAGGAAGTTATCAGGTTGGAGTTGCTGCCTCAAGCATAACTTTCTGAACCACAAAACTACTCGTTATTACTCTATCGGATCGCGAAATTCCCCATAATCCAACGACTTACTCCCACGACATAAACACCAGACGCCGCAACCGGCGATCAGCGGCTACTGTAGAGTCGCTGCTTCCAGCGTCACATTGCCATAAGGCGCGAAGTAGTTTGTAAATAACGTGTATCTGACTCGAAGGGTTTGCCCAGTCGACGCTGCTTTGAAACTAATTGTGTACACGCCATTTTTCGTGCCCGCGTTACCGCTAAGACCGGTATCTACGTATGCGGGTGCACTCCCGTCACTGAGAGTAGCCTCCAATTTTCCTTGCGCGTACCAAAGACCTACGTAAATTTTCAACGTGCGTGGATTAGTGTCGGCAGGCACGGTAATCTGAAAACCGTTCCCGGCAACGTTATTCACAAATACTCCAGTGGACGTGTTCGTGGTCGTCGCGGTTGGCGTGCCGTCGTTCCAACTGAACATCGTTGGATTGTCAGTAAGGCGCAGAACGCCCGCCGTGCCGAGCAATGCGTAATTACTGATCAGCGGTGTTATCCCAGCCTTGTGGTCAAAGCTACCCTCAGTAACTAATCCCCAATGCGCCCAGTCATTCAAACCTTGAGCGGTTAAATCAACCGAGCTGCTGCCGGAAGAAACTGCGAGTGAACCGGAAATCGAAGCGCCGCCTCTTGCCCATTTTATTGCTGCATCCAAGAGTGCCGTGCCATTAGCGGTGAAACTCGCGGCTGTATCGTCATACAGGAAGAGACCGACGCGCCGGGCAGGAGCCGTCAAGCCGGGCATCACTGCCCCGGATTCGTACGCAAAGATCGTCGTTTTGGCAGTGTCGGCGACAACTGTAGCAACTGAAATCGCATTCGCATTTGGTTTGCCCCAGTCAAAAGTCTTCGCAGAGCTGACGACCGTCAC
>JBBPID010000058.1:0-33907 GCA_038040505.1 Acidobacteriota bacterium
AAACAGGTCATACCAGACGGATTCATCCTCGGGATGATATTCGACCGTAAATCGCTCTTCGCCCTGCTCCACATGGCCGGGAAGGGTTCCATAAGCAAAGCCGAATCGCTTCGAACTCTCGTCGACCACATACACTATCCGAGAGGCGTTCAGCGACCAAAAGCCAAAATGCCGCACCACAATCGCGACGCAGGAGCCCGCAGCAATCGGCGCATCGTCGGGAACGACCTTAATCCAGCTCATTTCAAACATCTTCCAGCGTCTCACGGCCGCTACGGCTTTAGCGAAAGCGCCCGGCCCATAGCCCAGCCTGACCCGATTATGGTCGATGTTATAGCCTGCGGGCGCCGTCTCCCGGCTGGCTCCGATTTCGCTATAGGTGAATGGCAGACCTCGCTGAGTGTCGAGAAACCGTAAAATCGCCCGCTCGTCCGGCCGCTGAACCAGGAACATCGCTGAATCATAGCAGTGTCGGGCCGGTTAGCATCGTTCTGCTGGAAGCACTCACGGCTTGACCATTTCTGGTTATCTACCAGATGCCGAAGCAGACTCCTTCAGTTAGAACTGCCAACGGTCGCCAAACCTGCCGAATCCTTGGAATTTCCTGTGAATTCAGCCTTTAAACGCTACGGAGAAGTTAGTTTATGAAGGGCCAGCTAACTACGGGATTGGGTGGTAATTCAGTTAGCCTGCGCGACGGCGCGGCGGCTCTGTTTCGCCGCAAAGGCTTAGTCGTTCTCATCTTTGCCATGGTGGCGCTGGGTACCGCCGTGGTCACGTTTCTCTTGCCCAACAAATACGACTCGCGCATGAAAATTCTGGTCAAGAACCAGCGCGTGGATGTCGCCATCACACCCGAACAAACCACCGCTCCGTCGTCCGCGATCGAAAACGAAGTAAGCGAAAACCAGATCAATTCCGAAATCGAATTGCTGACCAGCAAAGATTTGCTCACCGAGGTGGTCATCGATTGTGGCCTGGCCAATGAAGAAAAGGGCTGGTTGTCACGACCGGGGCCGCAGGGCGAACGAGTCGAAGGCGCGGTCAACCGTCTGACGAAAGACCTCGTGATCACGCCGGTACGCAAAGCCAACGTCATTACCATTAGTTACTCTTCAAACTCACCCCAGCTATCCGCAAGTGTGCTTAAGCGACTCGGCGAGCTCTACCTGGAAAAGCACCTCAAGCTAAACCATCCCACCGGGGCTTCTGATTTCTTCACGCAACGGGCCGGCGAGTATGAAGCTCAACTCAGAAATGCAGAGCAGCAGATGACTGATTTTCAGCAGAGCAACAACCTGGTGATTCTCAGCCAGCAAAAGGAATTGACGCTGCAAAAGACTGCCGATGCCAAAACCAAACTTCTGGAAAGTGAAACTGCGCTGAACGAAGCGACCAATCGCATTGCGCGCGTCGAGCAGCAATTGGCAGCCATTCCGAAGCGGATCGTGACTCAGAGCAAGCAGCTTCCAAATCAATATTCCGCCGAACGCCTTAACACGATGATGGTTGAGCTGCAGAATCGTCGCACACAGTTGCTAACCAAGTTCCGCCCCGAGGATCGTCTGGTGCGCGAGGTTGACGAACAGATTCGCACGACCAGAGAGGCTTTGGCGAAAGCAGAACAAAAGACCGCGGTCGAAGAGAACACCGACCTGAATCCTCTGCGCCAAATCCTCGAAGGAGAACTTTCGCGGGCTCGATTGGATCAGGCCGGCACCCGTGCCCGGCGCGACACGCTCTCCGGTCAATTACAGCAATACGAAGCCGCGCTCAAAAAGCTCGAGGGCGACACGACCAAACACAACGACTTGCAGCGGCAGGTAGGTGAGTCGGAACAGAACTATCAGCTCTACGCGAAGAAACGCGAGGAAGCGCGGATCGCCGACGAGCTTGATCGACAGAAGATTACCAATGTTTCAATCGCCGAACCGCCCACCGTCTCGCAGATTCCATCTTCGCCAAACCGCAGCATGAATGTTGTCCTCGGGGTGGTGCTGGCAGGTTTCTTGAGTCTGGGCAGTGTTTTCACGGCTGAGATGCTGAGCGATTCGATTAATACGCCGCGGCAGCTTGAGGCGCTTACCGGAGGTCATGTGCTGGCCACTGTTCCCGAAAACAGCCGGCGCATGAACATGCGCAACACCCGCGAAGCTTTCGAGATCGACGCGAGACCAGTCGGCGAGCTAACCAGTTAATGGGTGAAAATCGAGTGCAAGTAAAAGAACAGATTCTTGAGACCCGAATTCCCGAAACCCGCAGCCGCGGGAACGGCCAGCGGCGTCACAATCTTCAGTTCCTGCTGGCCAGTATCCAGAACGGCGGGCAAAGACTTCGTGAAGGCGCAGCCATCGCTTTTACTTCCGCTTCGCTGGGAGAAGGCGTCACGCACATCACACAACTCTTCGCCATTGAGTTGGCGCGATATACCGGACGTCGCACGCTGATTATCAGCGCTGAGCGATTACAGCAACTGGGCATAGAAGACTATTTGCAAATGCCCTGGAACTGCCATCAGACGAACATTGAAAACGTTTGGATGCTGCCGGCCAAAAACGGCCGCCGCAGTAAATTCGGCGATCACGATGATCGGGAGCTTCCCAAACGATCCGCGCTGGCGCGGGTTGGACGGCCGGGTGAAGAAATGGATACCGGTTTGGACGCCGTCGATGCGCTGCGAGTGGCCTTTGACAATATTCTGATCGATTGCCGCTCACTGCGAACTTCGGCCGACGCGGCAGTGCTGTCGGGCAGTGTCGACGGTGTCGTCATCGTCGTCGAAGCCGGTCACACCAGACGCGATGAAATCCTAAACGCGCAGCGGACGATCGAAACGGCAGGCGGAAAGTTTCTCGGCTTTGTTTTGAACAAGCGCCGCTATCCGGTGCCTGAATGGCTCTACAAAAGACTCTAGGTTCGGTTGATGAACTTCCCGTGAATCTCGGCCGTGCCCCTGGATGCTCACGCTGAAAAGTTGTCGGAAAAGCTTCAAGGAGTGTCATGAAACGTACTATCACTCTTGCTATCGCAATCTTCATCCTCGCGCTTCCCATAGTCGCGCGCGCGCAGGATCAAAGACCGCCGCGCTTGACGACGGTAACGGAAGAGCGGTATCGCCTGCAGCCGGGCGATGTGCTCGAAGTTTCCTTTCGCTATTCGCCCGAGTTCAATCAGACGGTAACCGTCCAACCCGACGGCTACATCTCGCTCGAGGTTAGCGGCGATCTCAAAGTTGCCGGCATGACCATTGAAGAAACCCGGCGAATTATTCTTACCAGGGCCAGCCGGCGTTTGCAGGATCCGGTTGCCAGCGTGAGCCTGAAAGAGTTTCAGCGGCCATATTTCGTGGTCGCCGGTGAAGTGGCGCAGCCCGGCAAAATCGAGATGCGTGAACGAGTAACTGCGCTGCAGGCGATTATGCTCGCCGGTGGCATGAAGGAAAGCGCCAAGTCGTCCCAGGTGGTGGTATTTCGAAAGCTCAATTCCGATCTCGCAGAGGTCAAAGTGCTAAACCTGAAAAGTATCAGGCGCACCGGCGACCTGGAAAATGACCTGACGCTGCAACCCGGCGATATGGTTTTCGTGCCGCGCGACAAGCTTTCAAAAATCGAACGCTTTATGAAGCTGGTCAGCGTCGCGGCGATCATGGCGCCCCGGCTCTAGCGAGCCGCTTGCAGAATTCAGGATCAATCCTCAAAAGCGCTCAGATTCAAATGACTGTTCGCCACGGATCAATTTCGGATTTCCTTCTCAAGGTCAGTGACCTTGCGCTGGTGCTTGTGTCGCTGGGCGTGACGATCGTCTATCGCTACGCTCCCGGCCAGGATCCTGCTTTTGTAATCGATTACCTCTCAGAACGTGTGAAGGTATTGAATGCGCTGCTCGGTTTTATGCTGCTACTTGCCTGGTACGCAGCGTTCACTTCGCAGCGCTTATACACTTCGCACCGTTTGAGCTCGATCGGCGACGAACTGAAAGAGATCGTGCGCGCGGTCCTGATCTCCGCGGGGGCGTTGCTGGTCGCGGCACACATCGGCAACTGGCCGACAATTAACATATTCACCGTAGCCGAGTTCAGCGTCGTCGGCTTCGTCATAATCGCGATTATGCGGCTGGCGTTACGCGCTAACCTGCGGCGGTTGCGGGCGGGTGGTCACAACGCGAAGTCTTTGATGATCGTGGGTGGCGGCGCGCGGGGACGGCGTTTCGCTTACCAAATCAGGAAGCGTCAGGACCTTGGATACAAACTGATCGGTTACCTGGAAACTGACCCTGCCTTTGCCGGCGAAGATATGGCGGGCGCGCCCTGGATGGGCAGTATCGAAGATCTACCTCAAATTGTGGCGAACGAAGTTGTCGACGAAGTCGCGATCGCGCTGCCGATCAAATCGCATTACACCCAAATCGAAACGACTGTGGCGCTGCTCGAAGAGCAGGGAATTACCACTCACCTGCTGTCGGACTTGTTCCCGCACAAGCTGGCACGGTCACAGCCGATGGACTTTGACGGGTTCCCCATCGTGACCCTGGACAGCACGCCCCGCTTCAGCTGGCGCACGGAAGCAAAGCGAATGATGGACCTGGCCGGCGCCGCAGCCTTGCTGGTCGTCACTTCACCGATCCTGCTGCTGGCGGCAATCGCGATCAAATTCGATTCCCACGGTCCGGTATTTTTCGTCCAGGAGCGGGTAGGACTAAGCAAACGGCGCTTTCGCATGATCAAGTTTCGCACTATGACCGTCGATGCTGAGAGCCGGATGGCGGAAATTGAGCACCTCAACGAAAAGACCGGACCGATTTTCAAGATTCGCAACGATCCGCGTATCACTCGCCTTGGCCGCTGGCTGCGAAAGACCAGCATCGACGAACTGCCACAGCTTATCAATGTGCTGCTGGGCGACATGAGCATCGTGGGCCCGCGGCCGCTGTCGTTGCGCGACGCATTGCGCATGGAAGAGGCCTGGCAGAAACGGCGCTTTAGTGTGAAGCCCGGTCTGACATGCCTGTGGCAGGTTTCGGGTCGCAGCAATCTTTCCTTTGAGCAATGGATGCAACTGGATCTCGAATATATCGATCGCTGGTCGCTCGGCCTGGACGCCGCGATTCTACTGCGCACGATACCTGCGATTGTGCTGGCGCGCGGCGCCAGCTGACAACTCGATGATGTCTTCCCGCACGACTACATTAATTCCTGACCGCCAAATGATGCCCGGCGATCTGGTCGAAGTACGTTCGGCCGCAGAGATCCTCGCGACTCTCGACGAGAAAGGCACGCTGGAGAATCTCCCGTTCATGCCTGAGATGCTGCCCTTTTGCGGGAGACAGTTCCGCATTTCGCGGCACGCTTTCAAAACGTGCGTGGACGATGGGGACATGCGTCGTTTGGACGGCACAGTTTTTTTGGAAGAGGTCAGGTGCGACGGCGCTGCTCATGCAGGTTGCGATCGCGGCTGCCTGGTATTTTGGAAAACGGCGTGGCTGAAGCCGGCGGGCGCGACCTCTCCAAATGGTCACTCAGCCAAAAGCAAAGTTACTGCCGACGACCTGCGATCGCTGGCCGCGCGTGATGGCCAGTTCTTCTGCCAATCAAGTGAAATCGTCAACGCTTCCCAACCGCTGCCGTGGTGGGAAGCCAGGCAATACCTTTGGGACCTCAAGTACAACCGGACGCCATTCCTCTTGTTCACCCGCAGTCTACTTATTGCTATCTACAACAAGTTCGCGTCCCGCCTAAAGTTCCCCGCCTGGCGCGCCGTCAGCGGCGGCGCCAACGGCAACGGTCAAAGTCAACCGCTGAATCTTCGGCCCGGAGAGTTTGTTCGCGTTAAGCCGCTGCACCAGATCAAGGCGACGCTCGATTCTGAGGGCAAACATCAGAATCTTCTTTTCGCCCCGGCCATGGCGAACTTCTGCGGTCAGGTCCTGCCGGTTCGCGATCGCGTGGAGAACATCGTCCTGGAAGCGACTACACGCCAGCGAAAAATCAAGGACACGGTACTGTTGGAAGGCGCCACTTGCGACGGCGTATGTCATCGCTTATGTCCGCGCCAGTCTCTGCTTTTCTGGCGCGAATGCTGGCTTGAGAGAGTTCCGGCGCCCTAAGCGGGCGTCTTTTGTCTTTGCGAAACAAATGGGTTCCGTACTTATTTATCACTCGATCAGCTCACCGGCGGAAGCAATGCCCAGTGACATGGACATTTCTCCCGCGCGGTTCGAGCAACAGTTGCGCTGGCTCTCGCGTTGGCGTCGAGTGGTGCCGTTGACCGAAACGTTGTCATTGCGATCAAGACGCCGCGATCTGGCGATCACTTTTGATGATGGCTTTCGCGACAACCTGACGGTCGCGTTGCCTCTGTTGGAAAAGTTTGGTGCGCCCATGACGCTATTTGTGGCCGCTGGATTCCTCGATCAGGACGGATATCTATCGAAAGAAGAGCTGCGCGAAATATCCCAGCACCCGCTGATCACAATCGGAGCTCACGGATACTGGCACCGGCACTTCAACCGGCTGACGCCTGAGGATGCCCGCCTGGAGTTAGTCGTATCGCGCCGAGTGCTGGAAGAAGTTACCGGAAAGAGAGTCAGATTGATGGCTTGGCCATTCGGTGAGTGCAATAAAGTGCTCGAGCGTTTGTGTGCCGAGTGCGGCTACCAGGCTGCCTGGTCAGTCTGGAAAGGCACAAATACCCACTTCTCACGTTGGCGCGTGCCGCTCGGTCGCCGTGACCACATGATGCGATTCGTCGCCAAGGCTTCGGGTGTCTACGAATTGACTGAGGCCAGATTGCATCGTTACCAAAACCGGCGCGAACAGCCTCTATCACCGCGCGAGTCCGGTCAAACCGTGCTGGCTTCATAGGACAGTTGGATTGATGGCCGATATTAGTAACTCAGAGGGAAATGGCGAGCGCATCCGGATACTGCGAATCGCGCATGCGAGTCTAACGCCGGCTTTGCGCGAGCGGGAACGCGCGCTGGCCAAGGAGTGTGCCGACGTCGACCTCGAAGTGCTGACCACCTCGCGTTGGCGCGAAGCAGGCGTTGATGTCGAGGCCACAAACGACGATTTATTCCCGGTCACCGCCGCGCGCGCTTATCTTTCAAATCACATTCAATTGTTCGCCTACGGGCCGCGGACTGTGATGGACGCCTTACGTCGTCACCGGCCGCATCTGATCGACCTTAATCACGAACCCTACAGCATTGCCTGCGCGGAAGTGTTGGCCCTTCGCGATCTGGTGTCGCCCGGCACGCCAGTAGTCATGCAGATTGCGCAGAACATCCTGCACCGATATCCACCTCCGATTAGTTGGCTGCAGCGACGGGCGTTGCGGCGCGTAAGTGCGGCTTACGCTTGCAGTGAAGAAGCTCGAGCAGTGCTTCGCGCGAAAGGTTTTGATCGAACGATTGGCATCGTTCCCTTTGGAGTGAACACAGAGGCGTTTGTCCCGGGCACCGACCGCACGCCCAGGAACGGGACGCTGACGATTGGATTTGTCGGACGGATGTTGCCCGGAAAAGGTTTGGGAATCCTGGCTGAGGCGCTGACCCAGATTGCAAACGAAGACTGGAAGTTACTGGTGGTTGGCGACGGGCCTGAACGAAAGAAATTCGAACAGACACTGACAGAGCGTCAACTCATTCACCGCGCGGAATTCGCAGGGGCAGTTCCTTATGACCAGGTGCCCGAGTTTTACCGGCGGATGGATATGTTTGTGATGCCCACGCGAACCACCAAGTGGATCCGCGAACAGTTTGGCCGAGTGCTGGTGGAAGCAATGGCCAGCGGCGTTCCGGTCGTTGGCACCACTTGCGGCGCCATCCCCGAGGTGATCGAAAACGCCGGATTAATCGTTCCGGAAGGTGATTCCGCCGCGATGTCGGAAGCCCTGTTGAGTTTGCTCAGAGTTGAAACTTTGCGCACGAGGCTCGCACAGGCGGGTCGGGAACGAGTCGAGCAACATTATTCATGGGAGCAAGTGGCCCGAAAGACCTACAACTTGTTTCGACAGATCTTAAGAGGAAAGGCAACGACCGACGTCGCGCGTCAGGTCGAGGTGGCAGCGTAACCCAATGGCCAAGTGGGAATCATTAACTGATGAAAAAGCGCGCCTGACCTGGGACCAGATGATGGCTCGGTTCGATGACTGCTCGCCATTTCAGTCCTATGGCTGGGGAGAGTACCGGCGCGGCCTGGGTTGGAAGCCTTATCGCTGGATAGCTTCCGATGATCAAGGCGAAGTGATCGCCATGATCCAGGGTTATTTGCGCCGACATCCGTTTGGGCTCGGCCTTGTTTGGTCTGAAGGTGGCCCGGTCGGCGATTTATCTGCCTGCGACGAGAGTCTTCAAGCCGCGATCACCGGCGCGACCGGATTGCGCCGTGTCTATTGCCGGTTCCGCTGCGATCGCAAACGAAATATCGAAGACGCTCTCCGCCTGGGTCCGCAAGGTTGGTCAATTCCGTGGTCGCCGCTTACCAGCAACTATACGATGACCCTCGATCTAACACAGGACGAAGCGCAAATGCTCAAGGGCTGCGAGCGCAACTGGCGTCGCAATCTCAAGCGTTCGCAGGAAGCCAAACTCAACATCCGCCAGTGGCTCGAGCCCACGGTCGAACAAATCGCGGCGGTTTACCAGTCAATGCAACAGGTCAAAGGCCTGGAAGAACAACATTCGCAAGCCGAAATCGAACAACTCCTGCTGAACGCGAGCGAAAAGATGGTGATCTTTCGTTGTGACGACGAGAGCGGACAGGTGATTAGCCTGATAGCTTCTCTGTTGATTGGGAACCGCGCCTGTTCCGTGCTCTCAGCAACTTCCGCAAAGGGTCGAGAACTGCACGCTTCTTATGGAGTGTTCCTGGCGATGATCACGCATTGCCGAAATGCCGGGGTTCGCACCTATGACCTGGCCGGCATCGATCCGGTGCGCAACCCGGGAGTTTACCGTTTCAAAAGAGCGACTGGCGCTACGCCGGTGGAATTGCTGGGCGAGTGGGATTGGGCGAGTCGACCCTGGCTGCGCTGGTTCGGCAACTGGGCGATTTCACAGCGTAACCGTATCCGGCGAGCTGAGACCGTGGTCAAGCCGGCTGCTTCCGTCGACTCAAATCACGCCGTCGTGGAGCGGTCAGGAGCTGAAACAATTCGGGGAAAATTGATCGAGACATGATCTTCCGAAGCGCAAAATTCATCCTGGGAACGGACGTCGCGATCACCCTCTTCTCGGTCGTGACGAGCCTGGTCGGAGCGCGCGCGCTGGGACCGGCGGGCCGTGGCGATCTGCTCCTGGTCACCCTCTGGCCGATCGTGATCGCGATGCTCACCGAAATGGGACTGCCGAATGCCTACCGGTATTGGATGGCCAAAGAGCCTGAACGGGCCGGACGCCTTTTCTCAAACGCAGTCATTTACACAGTGATAATCGGCGGCGCCAGCGTGGTGGTCGGCGATCTGCTCGTCCCTCACCTGGTAGCCGAGCGCAGTCCCGAGATCATGTTCCTCGTACGCATCTACATGATCAACATCCCGGCGGTGATCTTTCTTAACCTGATGCGTGGACTACTGGAAGGCACGCGGCGTTTTGGTTGGGCAGGCGCGGCCCGGTTCATTTTCTTTGTCGTTCAGGCCGTCGGCTTCCTGAGTTTTTGGTTGGCCGGACGACTGACGGTATCCACTGCGGCGTTCACCATGATTGCCGCGCAAACCACGTCGGTCTCGTTGGCCACGGTGGCTGTCTGGCACCAATTGCGTCCGCGCTGGCGTCCGAGTTGGACCGAGTTCAAGACCTCGATGCATTACGGTCTGCGCGATTACGCCGGTGGCGTGGCTGACTATGCGACCCTCCGTTTGGACCAACTGATGCTTGGCGCGATGGCTTCGAGTTCAGCGATGGGACTGTATGTAATCGCCGTTCGGCTTTCCGAAGTGACGACGTTCGCAGCCGGCGCCGCGGCCGATGCACTAATGCCGGAAGTGGCCGCTTCACGCGAGGGTGACAACGTTGAGGCTTTGCTGGCCCGGACTCTCCGGCTGACGATCTATGCCAACCTCATTATTCTGGTCCCGTTGTGGCTGGCCGCACCGCTGATGTTACGAACTCTCTTCGGCCCAAACTTTGAACCCGCGACCACGGCCTTCCGCTGGCTGCTGCTTTCCGCCGTGGTTTGGAGCGCCGGCGCAATTGTCATTAGAGGATTGCAGGGCTTTGGTCATCCGGGCCTGACCACGATCGCTCGCTTTGTCGCCGCGGTAGTAACAGCAGGCGCACTGCTGATCCTCTTGCCGCGAATGGGTATTACCGGCGCCGCCATTTCTTCGCTGATCGGTTACAGCGTTCTGCTGATCGTTGCTTTAATCGCGCTGGTACATCGACGGCAGCTCGGGTTCTGGCAATACCTGCGGCCGCAGCGGCGCGACATTCCAATTGCAAAACTTAGAGCGCTCGCGAGTTTCAGTGTGCTCAACGCCCGCGGCACAGAAGGTTAACGGAGATTAATTTTTGAGCGCAATCGTCGAACAAAACCTGCCCAGACCGCGAAAGCTGGCTTTTCTTTGGATGGTGCCGCTTCAGGCTGCAAGTGCCTTTACGGTGTGGGCCATCAGCAGCGGGGGCGAAACGCTCCGAGTTTGGCTGCTCAGTGCATTCCTTTGGCTGATGACGCTGCCGTTGCTGGCCGGTATCGAAGGCGCTTTAATCGCGATGATGGTCTTTGAACCCCTGCGCGGTCTCCTGCGCCGGGCCCAGTACCTCTTCGTTACTTACTCCGCCACCGATCCAATTCACGTGCTGACTCCCATGGTCACCCTGTTCGCGGTGATCGTGCTTTTCAAAAAGGAACGTTTGAGCATGCTCTGGTCAACGCCACTCGCGGGTTCAGTTACGGCGCTGGCGTTGATTTTCTTCCTCGAAATCTTCAATCCGATTCAGGGAAGCTTATTCGTGGGACTGACCGGAGCGTTATTCATGCTGGTGCCAATCGCGTGGTTTTACTTTGGCCAATCGGTGAGCGAGAAATTCATTCATCACGCGATGTGCCTGGTCGTGTTCCTCGGAATCCTCGGCTCGATTTATGGCGTTTACCAGATGACCGTCGGCTATCCGGCGTTCGAACAGTATTGGATTGACAACACCGACCTCTACGTTTCGATTGCCGTCGGTCACGTTAAGCGGGCCCTGGCCACTTTCAGCAGCGCCGAAGAGTGGGGACGCTACACCGAGGTAGGAGCAATCATCGCCCTGGGTCTCGCTTTCGCGGCCCGTCGACTCGTAGCGCGAATCGGCTGGCTCGCCTGTGTCATAGCTTCAGTGACGGGAGTGCTTTTGAGCGGCCAGCGAACCGCAATCTTTGGGTTTGTCGTGGGCGCGGCGACGTTGGTCATGTTAGGCGCCCGCAATTTCAAACTAGCCGCCGCCCGTTTGGCATTGATGCTTTTGCCCGTGGTGTTACTCTTCGTTTTTGTCACACCGCCCAGCGACGAGGAGATGTGGAGCAAGCAAGACAACGAAACTGTCAGCACGCTCCTTAGTCACACCCAGCGAGGAACGATGAAGCCGGCTGAAGAAGAAAGCCTGCAAATACGTCTCCAGAATTGGTCGAACCTGATCACCACAGTCATTCCTTACCGGCCGTTGGGAGCGGGACTGGGCGCCGGTTCCCTCAGCGACGTTAGAGAGAATCACGACTCGGAGTTGCCGCCGATCGATAATTTCATTCTGGTGCTGGCGCTGGCAGTGGGAATTCCGGGCGCGCTGCTCTTTTGCTGGGTGCTTTCACGCGCGACCTGGCTCTCTTTCAAGCTTGCGCGTAACGCCGTGCCCGACTCTCGTAACGCCTGCATCAATCGTATTGTGGCGGCAATCATGCCGGCCCTGATCCTGAACAGCATCTTTGGTCTGACTTTCTCGATTTACTCGGTAGCGCCTTTGGCCTGGCTCTTAATCGGGTGGATCAGCGCTGACACATTGAGAGCGCGTCAAAACCACGAACGAGAAATCATTGTTCTGTAAGAGCAGTTTGAGGACCGCTTGTGAAGATTCTCTTTTACAACCACACCGGAGCAGTCAGCGGCGCTGAACGCGTGCTGTCGATGATCCTTGGCGGTCTGGATCGCGATCGCTTCGAGTTGGTCGTCGCCTGTCCGGAAGCCAGCCGGATGATGGAGCTCGCGACTACGCAGAAGGTCAGGACTCGCGGCCTGCGTCAACTTGAGGCGCGATTCACCTGGCGTCCCGATCGAATTGTCAGACACTTGAGCTCGTTTTGCAGAGTCATCAGGGACGCCCGCGCGGTTGTTGTTGAGGAGTCGCCCGACGCGATTCACGCGAATAGTATTCGCGCCGGTCTGGTTATGGCTGCGGCTACGATCGGGTTAAAGGTGCCCGTCATCTGGCATGCGCACGACATCCTGCCGCGGCATCCACTGAGTGTCGCGGTACGCCTTTTCGCGGTCGGGACTTCACCAAATCGTATTCTCGCGGTATCTCACGCGGTAGCCAACCGTTTTCGAGGAATCGTGCCGGGCTTATTCAAACGTCGCGTGCCGGTTGAGGTAATTCATAACTCAGTCGATCTAGATCGCTTTCATCCTGACGAAAAGGCGAGAGAACTGATACGCAGCGAACTGAAGCTCGAGCCGACTCAACCTGTTATCGGCATCGTCGGCCAACTTACGCCGCGTAAGGGCCAACTCGAACTGATCGAGGGGTTCGCGGATGTGGTAGAGCGAATTCCCGACGCCGTTTTGCTGATCGTGGGCGAAGCACTTTTCAATCGTGACGAAGAATATGGAGAAGCGCTCAAACGCACCGCATCAGCGCTGCATATAGCCGACCGCGTTTATTTTCTCGGGCCGAGGAGCGACGTGCCAGGACTCATGCAGGGCATGGATGTGCTGGTGATTAACTCCCATGAAGAGCCGTTCGCCCTCACTGTCCTGGAAGGTTTGGCGAGCGGGACGGCAGTCCTGGCTACTTCGGTGGGCGGTACGCCGGAAATGATCCGTCATCGAGAAAATGGCTGGCTGGTGAAATCACACGATCGCAAGGATCTGGTGCGCGGGATGCTCGCGCTCTTGCAAGATGAGACTCTCCGCCGGCACCTCGGAAGCAATGGACGGCGCGAGGCGATTGCACGCTTCTCGATCGAGAGATTCATGACCGAGATCCTGGCTTTGTATCGGGAAGTGTTCGAGAGTCATGAGACAACTGAGCGACTAAACACTCGCGACGTTACTGTCGCAGGAGTCGCCGGCGAGTCTCGCTCGTGAGTCAAGCAAGACGCGCAGCCACAGATTTGAAGTCAATTTGAGTGCGGGCTGAAAAAGCACCATCTTTCAGCGTTTCTTAGTAAGGACGTTTCCGAGGATCATCAGCTTGTCAAAAATCGCACTCGTACACGATTATTTCGTTCAAATGGGCGGGGCCGAACGGGTGGCGGAAGCCATGCACGATTCGTTTCCGTCCTCGCCGATGTATACGACGGTGGCACTGCCGCAGGGCCTGCCGCAAGGTCTGCGCACGGCGGACATTCGCACCTCGCTGCTGCAGCGTCTGCCGGCAATCGATCGCCGCTTTCGTCACTACTTCATGCTTTACCCGCTGGCCGTTGAGAACTTCAACCTCTCTTCTTATGATCTAATCTTCAGCAGCAGTTCCGGGTATGCGAAAGGCGTGCGGCGCCGGCCTAACGCGATTCACGTTTGCTATTGTCATACGCCCATGCGTTGGGTCTGGCGTTACGAGGACTATGTGGCCCGTGAACGATTCGGGAAGGTCGTGCGCGGCTCTTTGCCGTTTCTTCTGTGGGGTCTGCGCAAATGGGACTTGCGCGCTTCGCAACAACCTAACTATTATATCGCCAACTCGCGGCTGGTCGCTTCCCGGATTCGAAAGATCTACGGTCGTGAAGCGCACGTCATTCCTCCGCCGATCGACGTAAACCGCTTTCATATGTCCAACGAGATTGATGACTATTACCTGGTGCTTTCGCGGCTGATGCCGTACAAGCGAATTGATCTGGCCATTGAAGCCTGCAAGCGCATGAACCGCCGCCTGGTAGTGATTGGCGACGGGCCGGATCGGGCCCGGCTGGAGAAACTCGCGGACGACCGGATCGAATTCCTCGGACGTCAATCCGATGCGGTCGTTAACTATTATGCGGCCCGCTGCCGGGCGCTGCTGTTTCCGGGCGAAGAGGATTTTGGCATGGCCCCGCTTGAAGCCAACGCTGCCGGTCGCCCGGTTATTGCGTATCGTGGCGGCGGAGCGGTTGAGACTGTCGTGGAAGGAAAGACCGGAATCTTTTTTGACCAGCCGGACAGCCGATCGCTCAGCGAGGCAATCGAAAAACTCGACGCCCAGCCCTGGGATCAGTACACTCTTCGCCGGCATGCCGAAAAATTCGATCGGACAGTGTTTACTTTTCGCGTATTGCAGTTTCTCGGTTCAGTGGCGCCGGCGTCCTGCGCCGAAGAGCTGTTAGCGGGTGGGCGCCTGCTTTCGCAAAGTATTTCGCAGCGAGTGTGGCCGCGTCTGGCGGTCGTGCCCCGACCAAGTGTGGTCCCGGCCTAAGAATTATCATCGGTCGACGTCAAAGAAAATATGCGGGATATGAACTCTTTATTTGAACGGCGTGGCACACGGTCGCCAAGCGCACGCCCTCTGCCGCGACAGTCCTGGCAGAAAGGACCGAGTGCGCCCGTGATCTGGCCCAACGAAGTCCACGTCTGGCGCGCGCGATTGGATGGGCCTTGGTCGAGATATTTGGACTTGTCGCTTTCCGCAGAAGATCGAGTCACAGCAGCCCGCTTTAAGTTCGAAGGCGACCGCCATCGCTTTATGATGTCGCGAGCCTGTCTGCGAACTATCCTCGCCCGTTATTTGAAGTCGAACGCTGCCAGCTTGAAATTCGATATCGGCCCCTTTGGCAAGCCCGCCTTGCCTCCGGATTGCAACCTCCTGGATCTTCGATTCAATCTGTCGCATTCACACCAGTTGGCCCTGATAGCAATCACCCGGGGACGAGAGGTCGGAGTGGATGTTGAGTTCATGCGAGCAGACTTTGCCAGCGATGAAGTAGCCGAACATTTCTTCTCGCCCGCGGAAGTGAAACAGTTGGTGCGCATGCCCGCGGGAACCAAGACTCGAGCCTTCTTCAATTGCTGGACGCGCAAGGAAGCTTATATCAAAGCCCGGGGCGAAGGCCTGTCGCACCCACTCGATCAATTCGATGTTTCGTTTGCTCCCGGCGAACCGGCGGCCCTGTGCGATAGCCGTCTGGATCCGTTAGAAGTGTCGCGTTGGGCGTTTGAAGATCTTTCTCCGCATCCCGCATATGCGGCCGCGCTAACCGTCGACGGGAATTTCTCGCGCTTGCTGCTTTGGGATTTTCAGGGCAGCACTATCTACTAGGCCGCAAGGGCCGGCGCCAGCTTGATGGCCGGCGTCGCGTGAATCAATGAGTCTCCGATTTGCGCTAATTCTGCTGACGCTCTTCCTCTCGCTCTCAACCTCTGCCGATTCCATCCTAAATAGTTGTTCTCGGACCTGGCTGCCTTCCGCAAATCCGATCACAGTCGAAAGCGGGATGGGAGTGAACATTCATTTCACTGATCCCAAACCGGGCGAGATTAAGATGATTGCGGATGCCGGCTTTCGCTGGGTGCGCATGGACTTCAAATGGGACGAGACTGAACGCGGAGGCGGACGGTACGATTTCACGGCCTACGATCGACTCATGACCGAGCTCGATCAATACAAAATTCGGGCCCTGTTCATCCTTGATTATGGCCATCCTGCGTACGGGGGCTGGCCGCCTCGCAGCGATGGAGCGCGACAGGCATTCGCGCGCTGGGCGGTGGCGGCCGCGAAGCATTTCTCAAAGCGAGGCGTGATCTGGGAGCTTTATAACGAACCCAACATTAAAATATTCTGGCCGCCGCGGCCGGACGTGGAAGAGTACATTGCGCTGGCCCTCGGCGTTGGCCGTGCCTTTCGCGCTGAAGTTCCCAACGAGAAACTGATCGGCCCAGCCATTTCCGGACTTCAGTTTTCATTCCTCGAAGCCTGCTTCAAAGCCGGCTTGCTCGAATACTGGTCTGCAGTTTCGGTCCATCCGTATCGGCAGACCAGTCCGGAAGCGGCTGCCAATGAGTATTGCCATTTACGAGACCTGATCGACGGTTACCGCATCCCCGGCGCGACGCCACCCCGAGACATTCCAATCATTTCAGGTGAGTGGGGCTACTCATCGGTATGGCCGAAGATGAACGAAGACCGGCAGGGTCAAATGTTCGCGCGCGAGATGCTTACCAATGTTGCCAACGGAATTCCCATTTCGATCTGGTATGACTGGCGGGACGATGGCACTGATGCGAAGGACCCTGAACATCACTTCGGACTAGTTCACAGCAGCTACACGCCCGGACAAGATCAGATCTACGAACCTAAGCCGGCCTACCTCGCGGCCCGCGCACTCAACCAGATTCTCGGTGGCTACACATTCGAGAAGCGTTTGGTGATAGGGAGTAAAGACGATTACCTCCTCGTATTTAGGAAAGGCAGCGATCAGCGGATCGCCGCGTGGACCTCTCTCTCCGGGCCACATAAGGTTGTAATTCCTCTTTCCGGTCGCGAATACGTCTTAACAAGACATACCGGCGAAGGCGCCGGCACAATCACCGCTCAGGGATCGGTCACAATCGAACTCTCAACTGCACCTGTCTACCTAACGCCGGTAAAGTAGTATCGAAAAACCGCCTCCGATTCAGGTGTTTAGAGTACCAACTCTGTTGGGCCTTTCTCCGGCTCGCAAAAGCCGGACTAAAGTCGGTACTCTGAACACCGCTCTCCAGGTAGTTCATTACGCGAAAAACGAGCGCCTGCCTAAGGAAGTTCCGACTGAGACTCGTTCAGGTTAAGCCTCGCTTCTGTACCGATCTGTTACCGTGCGGTGATTGAATCAGCGAAAACGCTGCCCTTATCCTGCCACCCACCGCTGCGATTGCTGGCACAAGTCTTGCCGGATACAATCAAGCAAAGGAATTCTGAGGAGGGAAGATGATTAAGAAATTATTCTTGTGCGTGACGATAGCCGCGCTAGCCATGGTTGGCACGAGCTGTTCAAGCTCGAGCGACTCAACCGTAAATGCAAATGCCAACACCGCCGATACCACGGCGTCGACAACGGCCGGAGCGGACAATTCCGACATCATGACCACGACCGACTCAACCGGCGTGAAGACTGAGACGCGGACTTTTCGCAACAATCCGCGCGTGTCCAAAGTCGTGGTCACCACGCGCGATGGGAAACGCACGGTCAAAGTCATTTCACCTAACGGTGAAGAACGCGAAGTAAACGACGACGGATCCCAAAACTGGATGGAAGCGACTGGCGATCACATCGCCGACGCCGCCGGCTGGGTCAAGGACAAGTCGGTGACCGCGGCGGAGAAGACCAAGGAAGGCGCCCAAACCGCCGCCGACAAGACTGTTGACGTCAGTAAGACTGTTGCCGACAAGACTGTTGACGCCAGTAAGACTGTTGCCGACAAAACTGTCGACACCAGCAAGACAGTCGCCAAGAAGTCAAAATCGGGCGCGAAGACTGTAGTCGACGCAACCAAGCAAGGTGTTAAGAAAACGGGCAACACGATTAAGAAAATCGTGAACCCTTAGTTTTTTTAATAGGCAGTCAGCCGAACCAAAGGAGAGCGGTGATTAGCCACTCTCTTTCGCTGGCTCTGAGCCGCCCGAATTCTGGTCTCGGAAGCTATCTGGGTGTGACGAATAGTGGTAATATTCGCCACACCGGTAGCCAGGAGCTGAGAGTACTCAACCAACGCGATGTTGAGCCGCTTTCGCGATGGGAGGTAAGAATTTCCACATGACCCAGACACTGGACGCCATTTTCAAAGACGGAACCTTCAAGCCCCTGGATAACGGCTCTCTGCCTTTCTCGGAGGGCCAGCGAGTGAAACTAACCGTGGAAGTTCCAACCGAAAAGCGAGACGACTTACTCGGGTTGGCAGGAGAGGTGTACGAGGGCCTTTCAGACAAGGATATTGAAGAAGTAGAAAGCATCGCTTTGAAGCGCGGCAGCTTCTTCCACGATGAACCGACCGCATGAGTTCGCCGCCATTTATTCTCGACACCGATATTCTCTCACTGCTGATGCGAAAGAACGCAGTTGTCCTCGCAGAGGCAAGCGCCTACCTTTCTGAACATCATCAATTCACAATTTCGATCATTACCCGGTACGAGATTCTTCGCGGTTTGAAGGCAAAGGCCGCTCTCAGGCAGGCGGAACGCTTTGAAGACTTCTGCGCGACGAATAAGATTCTCTCAATCGACGACACGGTTATCCTTCAAGCGGCGGACATCTATGCGGATCTATACAAACGAGGAGAATTGATTGCCGACGCAGATATTCTGATTGCCGCCTCCGCCTTAGCCAACGGATGCGGGATCGTTACCAACAATGAGGCGCACTTCCGCCGGATTGTGGGCCTTCAAGTGGACAACTGGCTCAGGTGAGCGAGGACAGTTGAATCGAGTTTTCGGTGATTGCGAATTTTCCGTTTGGCACGGACCTTGACAATCTGAACAAGCGATTTCTTGATGGGCTTTGTAAGACGGTTTTCTCAGAAGCGCGGGGCAACGATTCCTGTGTCGTTGCAATGGAGACGATGAAGGTAATCGTCGAGCCTGACGAGGAAACCGGAGCGCACATTGAGATTCTTCCTATCAAGATTGGCTAACACAACCTGCTTGTGTGAGCCCTCCTTTCGGCCGGGCTACTGCCCCGATCGCGCCGTACGTCTAACTCTCAGAATCTTCATCGAATCTCCTGAACCAGATGCGGCCTGCGTTCCACTCAACAGTAAAGAACCCTCCAGCTGGCCTCCGCTCGCCTCTCGCTGCTATCATTCCGGCCTCAGCATTCGACATGCGCGCAGCGCGCGAGGATTTGAAAACAATGAATGACTCCATCCGTTTTACCATCATCTGTCCCTGTTGCGAGGCGACCCTGAACATCGATGCCGACACCGGGGCCCTGCTTTCACACGAGGAAAAGCACAAGCCGTTGGGTTCATTCGAAGACATGGCAAAAGATCTCGAGAAGCAGAAGCAGACTCGCGAGCAGCTATTTGCGCAGGAGATGAGTTCGCATAAAGACCGCGGCCGATTGCTGGAAGAAAAGTTTCAGGAAGCCAAGAAGAAGGCCGAAAAAGACACGAAAATCTATCGGAATCCCCTGGACCTGGACTGAAGCTGCAATCCGCCGGCGGGCGACGAGGACCAGCAACGAATTGTCGGTTAGAGGAGTGTGAGCAGAATGAGACGTCGTTTTCTTTTGAGTCTGATTTGCGCCGCAATTGCGATTGGCGCGGCCGGCGTTTTGGGCGGGTCTGCCACGGCGCAGACGAACATACCGCGGATGGATTTCCGCGAGCGCACGCTGAAGAACGGAATGCGGGTACTGAGCGTGGTTGATAAATCGAGCCCGACGGTCGCGATCAACGTCTGGTATCACGTCGGTTCCAAAGACGATCCCGATCGTCGCAGCGGCTTTGCCCATCTCTTCGAGCACATCATGTTCAAGTCCACCAAAAACATGAAGGCCGAGATGATGGATCGCCTGACCGAAGACGTTGGTGGAAACAACAACGCTTTCACCCAGGACGACGTGACCGTCTATTACGAAGTAATCCCTTCGAATTATCTCGAGACGTTGCTCTGGGCTGAAGCCGAGCGGTTGTCCGGCTTGAACGTTGACGACGAAAACTTCAAATCGGAACGTGACGTGGTGAAAGAAGAATTCAGGCAGAGCGTGCTGGCTCCGCCATATGGCAAGTTCTTTTACATGATGACGCAAAAGTCGTTTGCCTCGCATCCATATCAGCGGCCGACGATTGGCAGTATTGAGGACCTGGACGCGGCGACTCTGGAAAACGTGCAGAAGTTTCATGCGACTTACTACCGGCCGGACAATGCGACCCTCGTGGTCGTAGGGGATTTTGATCCCAAACAGCTGGATACCTGGGTCGACAAATACTTTGGGCCGATTGCGAAACCCAATTTGCCGCTGCCGCGGGTGCAGACGAAAGAAGCCGATCGCACCGGCGAGAAAAGATTTACCGAATACGGCGCGAATGTGCCGCTGCCCGGGGTCGGGATTACCTACCTGGTGCCGTCTGAGAAGAGCGAAGACGCGCCCGCGTTGACCATGCTGGATGTGATCCTGTCTCAGGGACGGTCATCGCGCCTCTATCAATCTCTCATCTACCAGCAGCAAGTCGCGCAGAGCGCAAATGCGAATGCGGATCTCAAGGAAGACGCCGGCCTGTTTGAACTAACCGCCATTGTGGCCGCCGGCAAGAAGCCCGAAGAGGCGGAAGCCGCTCTGCGTGCTGAAATCAAGAAGCTGCAGGACACTCCCGTTTCCGCGGCCGAGTTGGAAAAGGCCAAGAACCAGATCATGTCGAGTCTGTTGCGGCAACGCGAGACAAACCTCGGCAAGTCGCAGACGTTGGGCGGCGCCGCAGTCCTGCGTGGCGATCCGAATCGGGTCAACACCGATCTCGATCGTCTGCAAGCCGTAACCGCCGCCGAGGTGCAGCGGGTGGCGAAGAAGTACTTCACCGATCAGAATCGCTATGTATTTTTCTACTTGCCGGAATCGCAGCGACCGAAGTCAGCATCGGGAGGCGGCAAATGAAAGGTCAAACACCGATGATAAATAGAATCCGTTCAATTTCGCTGCTACTTTTCGCGGTCGTTTCGTTGACAGTATGCGTCTCCGCGCAAACGCCGCAGGCCACGCCGCCGCCACCGACGGCGCCACGCACCGTCCAGCTTCCCAAGCCGGTGGAAAAGACCCTGGCGAACGGTTTGCGGGTCGTGGTGGTGCCAAGGTCCGGATTGCCTCTGGTTAGTGCGCAACTTTGGATTAAAAGTGGCGGCGAAGTTGATCCCGCGGAGTTGTCGGGTGTGGCTGACATGACGGCGTCGTTGCTGACTCGTGGCACGAAGACGCGATCGGCGACGGAAATAGCGGAACAGATTGAAGCGCTCGGCGGTTCGATCTCGTCCGGCGCCGGTTGGGATTCATCCGCGGCGACGATCGGAGTGACGTCTGCGCGATTCGCAGCGGCGCTGGAGATCCTGGCCGATGTCGTCCGTAATCCGGCTTTCAAAGATGAAGAAATTGAAAGGCTGAGACGCCAGTCCCTGAATAATCTGAAAGTATCGCTGGGTCAACCCGGGGCCCTCGCGCGCTTTGCGGCGGCCCGTGTGGTTTATCGCGATGCTCCATACGGTCATCCGCTTTCCGGAACGCCCGAATCGCTGCCACGGATCAAGCGCGAAGACATTGTCAGAATCCATGACATGTTCTACCGGCCCGACAACGCGATTCTCGTGATTGGCGGCGACATGACGCCTGAGAACGGTTTCGCGCTGGCACAAAAGCACTTTGGTGATTGGGCCAAGCCCGCGACTGAGTTACCTAAGGTAGTCGTGGGCACTCCGGTTAGCGATCCAAAGAATCGCCGCATCCTGGTGATCGACATGCCTGACGCCGGACAGGCGGCCGTGCTGGCCGCGCGCAGCAGCATCAGTCGCGACAGTCCGGACTATTTCCGCGGCATCGTTTCCAATGCGGTGCTGAGCGGATACTCCGGTCGTTTGAACTGGGAAATTCGCGTCAAGCGTGGTTTAAGTTATGGCGCCGGAAGTGCACTCGATACGCGGCGCTGGGCGGGCTCGTTCAGCGCCTCAGCGCAAACCAAGAATGAATCGGGCGCGGAGGTAGCCTCGCTGACCCTTGCCGAGATTTCGAAACTCGCGACCGGCGATCTTCCCGACTCCGAGTTAACGACCCGCAAGGCCAGCCTGAACGGCGGCTTTGCCCGCGGTCTGGAAACCACCAACGGCCTGGTCAGCCAGGTTAGCTCGCTGGCGGTTTATGGGGTCAGCTTTGACCAGCTTAATCAGTTCGTCGGGAATGTTCAGGCGGTGAAGGCTCAGGATGTGAAAGACTTTGTTTCCAAGCAGCTCAGCATCGACAGCACCAGCGTGATCGTGGTGGGCGATGCCAGGAAGTTTCTGCCGGCCTTACAGAAGAGCTTTCCTCAGGTCGAAGTAATTCCGGTCGGCGAGCTCGATCTCAACAGCGCGAGTTTGCGTCGCGCCGTCAGCAAGAACTAGCTCTTCTCTGTGCCCCCTCAGTGTTCTCTGTGTCTCTGTGGTGCCGTCTTACGAGAGTCAACATTAACCACAGAGACACAGAAGTACACAAAGAAGGCCTTCGTAGATGCACCCAAACCTTCGCTCTTTCCTCGACCTCCTGCGACGCGGAAACGATCTCACGACCATTGAAGCCGAAGTCGATCCTTACCTCGAGGCGGCTGAGATCCACCGCCGGGTAATCGAGCGGGGCGGGCCGGCGCTGCTGTTCAAGCGGGTGAAGGGAAGCAAATTCCCCGTAGTAACAAATCTTTTCGGCACCCCGAAGCGAATTGAACAGGCGTTCGGGTCCAAGCCGGAAAGGTTTGTGAAAGAGTTGGTGAGCGTCGCTGAGACTCTGTTACCGCCACGGCGAGCGGACCTCTGGAGACATCGCACGCTGGTGCGAGATTTTCTCAGACTAGGCACCCGCATTATCTCTCGAGCTCCGGTAACTCAGGTGATTGACCGACCCGGCCGGCTTGATGCATTACCGGCGCTAACAACCTGGCAGGAAGACGGCGGCCCGTTCATTACCCTACCGCTGGTTTACACTGAAAATCCCATCAACAAGAGACACAACCTCGGCATCTATCGCATGCAGGTTTACGACGCGCACACCGCCGGACTGCATTGGCAAATTCAAAAGGGCGGCGGCTTTCATTATCGCGCCGCCGAAGAGATGAACCAGCCGCTCCCGGTGACTGTGTTCCTGGGCGGGCCGCCGGCCCTTATGATTTCGGCAATTGCGCCGCTGCCCGAAGACGTGCCGGAATTGATCCTGGCGTCGCTCTTGTCAGGAAGGAAATTGCCGATGGCTAAGAAGGCGGTCGGCGGCCCTCATCGTCTGGTGGCGGAAGCTGAATTCGCTCTGGCTGGCCATGCGCAACCCCATGAGCGACGGGCGGAAGGCCCGTTTGGTGATCATTATGGCTATTACTCACTCAAACATGATTATCCGGTCTTTCATTGCGACGCGATCTTTCACCGGCGCGGTGCGATTTATCCGGCCACGGTGGTCGGCAAACCAAAGCAGGAAGACTTTTTCATAGGCGATTACCTGCAGTCGCTCTTATCTCCGCTGTTCCCTCTGGTGATGCCGGGCGTACGCGATTTGTGGAGCTACGGCGAGACTGGGTTTCATTCCCTGGCGGCCGCGGTCGTGCGCGAGCGTTACGCTCGCGAAGCGCTGGTCTCGGGTTTTCGAATCCTCGGCGAGGGCCAACTGGCGTTAACCAAGTTTCTGATCATGACAGACTCAGCGATCGATCTGCATGATTTCCGGCGCGTGCTCGAGCACGTGCTGGCGCGAGTTAACTGGCAGACTGACTTCTTTATCTTTTCGAATACGTCGATGGACACGCTTGATTACACGAGTGGAAAAGTTAATCAGGGCAGCAAGGCGATTCTGATGGGGCTGGGGGATGCTGTGCGCGAGCTGCCACGGGAATTTCGCGGCGAGCTGCCGCCGGGAATTGCGCGGGCCGAAACCTTCTGTGGCGGCTGTCTGGTGGTGGAAGGCTCGGCTTATTTGGATGAGCCGGATCAAGGGGTTCGGCTGGCAGGTGATTCAGCTTTCAGGGACTGGCAGTTAATAATTCTGCATGATGACGCGAGTGTGGCTGCCTCGACTACGGACTTCCTGTGGTCAACCTGGACCCGTTTTGAACCGGCCGCGGACGTCTACGCGGCCGAGACGAAAGTTGTGCGCCATCACCTCGCTTATCTCAGTCCAATCGTAATTGACGCGCGCAAGAAACCGAGCCTGCCGGATGAGTTGGTGGTTCGCGACGATATCGCGAAACTCGTTGATAATCGCTGGCGGGAGTATTTTCCAAAAAATCTCTAGCAGGTATCGAAAGAGAGCGAACAGCGATCCACGAATCTACACTAAATGTCACGAAGAAAACTGTTTCGTGTTTGTTAGTGTGAGTTCGTGGATCGTTTTTTGAGTCTGTATGACTAAGCCCTGGAAAAAGCGAATTCGAATCACGCTCCTCGTTCTGCTGGCGCTAATTATCGCCGGCGGCGTTTGGGGCTTTCTCATCGAACCCAATCGCCTGATCGTGCGTCAGGAAACCATCGCGATAGGTAATTGGCCAAAGGAACTCAGCGGCCTGCGCATCGCCGTCATCTCAGACCTCCATGCCGGCTCGCCCTTCATTAACGAAGCGAAGCTGCAAAGACTGGTTCTCGAAACCAATCAGACAAAACCGGATCTGATCGTCCTGCTGGGCGACTTTATGATTAAGGATCGGTTCTATAAACAGCCGATCGCACCTGAGCGGACGGCGGAAATTCTTAAAGGCTTGTCAGCTCCGCTCGGCGTTTTTGCGGTGATGGGAAATCACGATTGGTGGTCCCAGGCAGATGTGAGGAAGTCTTTCGAGCTGAACGGAATTCGGATTTTGGAAAACGACGTTGGCGAGATCAGATGGCGCGGCAGTTCATTCTGGCTGGCGGGTCTGGCTGACCTCTGGACGCAGCCTCAGCACGTCGACGAGACGATCGCCAAAACGCCGCCGGGCTCTCCGGTAATTGCCATGACGCATAACCCGGATATCTTCCCGAACCTTCCCCAGAGCGTGCCGCTGCTGCTGGCAGGTCACACACACGGCGGCCAGGTTAATCTTCCCCTGCTGGGCCGGCTGATTGTTCCTTCACGTTTTGGACAACGCTATGCCGCCGGCGCTGTATTTGAGAATGGGCATCACCTGTTCGTCACGACTGGTGTCGGCACCAGCATCCTTCCAATCCGTTTTCGAGTTCCGCCGGAGATTGTCATCCTTACCATAAGTTCTGTGTAAAGGCTGGGTACAGAACCGCTCGCGATAGCGAGCGGGACAAGGACTCAATCTGGGTTGAAATGTTGTGAGAGGATCTGGGACAAGTTCGATCCGCCTACAGCGGTAGAGTATTGGTCCCGCTCGCTACCGCGAGCGGTTCCGTACCAGGTCGTTCCTGACCGAGCAGTCGTGCGTTACCTGCTAGTTGGTGACTTCATACTCACTCTGCACGAGGCCGCTCGGGTACTGGCGCGTCGCGATGTGGATGAGGGCGATGTCTCTGGGTAACGCGCCAAAGAGCGGAATCCCCTCGCCGATCAGGACCGGAACACGCGTGATGATCAAACGCTGAATCAGCCCGGCCCGAAGGAATCGTTGAATAGTTATTCCGCCATCTACGTAGATATGCTGGATACCGCGACCTTCAAGTTGAGAAACGATATCGGCCGGATCTCCCGACATATGCTCGACCACAGCGCCGGACGGCGCCGGCGCGAGTCGGCGAGTGCTAAGCACGAACACGGGCTTTCCTGGAAACGGCCAGGTGTCGAAGGCCAGTACCGTTTCGTAGGTATGGCGGCCCATGACCAACGCGTCTACGGTGGCCATGAACTCTTCATAGCCGTGTGGCTCACCACCGCCCGCCGGTAGAAAGTCGAAAGATCCATTAGCTCTGGCGATAAAGCCGTCGAGGCTGGTGCCGATGAAAACGGATGCTTTCATAGAAGGTCTTCGTGAAAGGTTTTTGCTCTTCGTGGTGTTTCGTGTGACTCAGTGGATCGTTAACCTCGCGCAGCGACGATCCACGAAGCCACATGAAACTAACACGAACGAAGTCTCGCCAATCGCTTCCGCACTTTCCCAATCAATCTATAGCCACTACTGCATAACCTGGAAATCGACCTTCACCCGTTGCCCGCCACTACCTCGCTCGACCTTGGAGATTAAAAACCTTTCGTGTGTGGCGCGTTCTCGCATCTCTGGGGTGAGGCGCGGGTCGTCATCAAAAAGTATTTCAGAGATCAGCGAGTAGGATTCCGCGCCCGCGGTCGCTATTTCAATGTGAATATGCGCGGGCAGGTCTGAGCGCGGATAGCCGGCAGGCCTGATCGTGCGGAACTCAAATTGTCCGGCCTGATTTGCCTTCAGATAGCCGAAGAGTCGCGCATGCCTCTCGTCGCCAGAGTTGCCGGAGATGTGCGGCGCTTTGTCCGAGTACCAACCTTTTGCACTGGTTTGATAAACGTAAATAAGCGCGCCTTTGAGTGGCTGGCCCTGCTTATCACGCACTAGCCCGCTTACCAGCAACGAGTCTCCGGGTTCCTGCGGGGTAACGATCGTCAATTGATTGTCTTTTGCGTTGTCCCGGATCAATTTGCGGAATCGCGGCCATTCGTGCGCCGACATAAACGCCGGATCGGTCAGCAAATTGAGCGGAGTTGCTTTGCCGCTCGCCAAATTGGTTTGAGCCTGGTCGATTAGATTTTTGATCGTCGCAGATTCTTCCGCCGGGGGCGAAGTAAAACGTGGTTCGTCCGCCTGAGCAGCTTCTGGCTGCGGAGCTATTTGCTGACTGCCGACACAAGGATTGCTAAGAATGGAGAGTAAGCAAGAGATGATGACAATAAGCATCGGACTTCCCATATGATTAACCTTTCTGAAAGAGGTGTACAGAGTACCAACTTTAGTTGGGCCTTTCTTCAGTTAGGGAAAGCCCGACTAAAGTCGGTACTCTAAACACCGCTTACCCCGTGAGACACCACAGAGGTCCGCGTAGTTGCCACAGACTCTAATCGCCGCTGTCCTGGCATCCGGCGCGCGCCTGTTTGAGAAACGCGGGCAGGTCATTCCCCGGCGGAATTCCGGTCGTGGTTTCATATTTGTCGCCTAACCAAGCGTATTGCTTTCCACGAAACCGGTAGGTTTTCAGAATGCCTTCCGCAGCGCTCATGTGTATGTAAGTAATCAGGTCTGGATAACGGCCTTTGCGTTCGTGAACGTAAGTATATTGTGCGCCTAAGAATCCCAGGAATCTGTTAGGTTGCATCGAAAAGATGCCCCAGGTGCAGTTGCCGGTTGCCCCACAATCCAACGGCACGAAATACTCCGGCTTCCGATCTCCGTTTAGATCGAAAACAAAGGCGCGGTCACCCCAGGTGCCAAAGCCTTCAAAGTTTTTGCGCCGCATAGTCGCGTGCACAATTGGTTTGAGTGAGCTGGGAAAAGTATCGGCTGAAGAGCAACCCCAGTTGAATTTCACCAGGGGCTTGTTCTCAATTAAGCGCCAATTCTGATTCTGGGCAAAGGCGGGAAGAAGTGAGCCCGCGACCAACATCACAAACAACCTAACCAGCCTCGTTTTGCTTCGTGCTTTTGTCATCGGCATTACGGCCCACTTATCCTGGCAAGCGAATCGTAAAAACGGCGCCGCCCCCGGTCGCGTTTTCTACGGAGAGCGTGCCGCCGTGCTGGCTGACCACTCGATGGGCGAGCGCCAAACCGACGCCGTGTCCTGCAGATTTAGTGGTGAAAAAGGGAATGAAGATCTTTTGCAGATGCTCAGGTTGAATCCCTGTCCCTGAATCGTGAACTGAAATGACTGCCCATTCGCTGCCCGTTTCGTCGCGCTCTGCCGCAGACTTGATCGTGACCCGGCGATCAGGATGGTTGTCGGGAATCGCCTCGGCTGCGTTGCGGATCAAATTCAGGAAGGCCTGCCGCAGCATCCGGGCGTCGGCTTGAACCGTAGTGACCTGCGTCGGGGCAGAACTTTCCACGTTTAGCTGCACCTGACGGTCTTCCAGCAAACGCTTTACTTCACGGGTGCATTCCTGGACTAACTCAGATAGCGAAACTTCTTCCAACTGCAACGGCTGAGGCCGCGCGAAGTTGAGAAATGAAGTCGTCATCTCTGAGAGATTGCGAACTTCCTGCAAAAGACCATCGGCGGCTGCTTTGCTTCTTTCATCATGATCGACGCTCTGCAAAAACTGCGCATAACCATGAAGAGCCGCCATCGCGTTCTTGAACTCATGCGCCAGACCGGCCGACATTTCGCCGAGGCTTTCCAGGTTTCTCTTTAACGCCACCTGTTCGCGCAGCCGCGAAACCTCGGTGATGTCGGTAATCAAACACAGCGCACCCCGAGCGCCCGTTTCAGTGGCGGGATCGATCGGCGCGACCGTCGCGCCCAGGCGTTTGTTCGCAGAGCCGCCGTTGACGCCGGCGACTTCTTCGCGGCGGAAGAGCCGGCCACTCGAGAGACACGCCTCCACCATTTCGGCGAGGGGCGGGAAGTCGGAAAAGATCTTTCGAAAATGCTCGCCCGTCGCCTGTCGTTCGCTGCGAAAGAGAGAGCGCGCCGGTCCATTCAAGACCGTGGCCTGGCCGGTCGCGTCAAACGCAATCAAGGCGGTGGGCATGCTGGCTACGATCCGTTCGCTGAAACGTTCGGCTGAATCCGCGCGCTGACTCGCCTGCGCGCTCAGACGCTCAAGCTGTTGCTGTTGAGTTTGTAACTGCCCGATCACCGACTGAAAGGTCTCGAGCACAAAGGCGGCTTCGTTTTCAGATTTGCCAAGGTGAGCTACCGGCGCCCGCTTCGCTTCACCGACCAATTGGTTGTAGGGACGCAGCAGCCGCCGCAGCAGCCAGGCGATACTGACCAGAGCAAAGAACAGCGTGGCGACGAAAGCCGTGAGCAGAAATGGCCGGTAGAGGACGGCGGTGCCGGGCGCCATCGCGAACAAGGCAAAGATCAGGACTGCGCCAAGCAGGAAGATGCCGGCAAAAATTGCGAGCCAGGTCGGAAGGCGGCTGACTTGCATATCGATTAGCGAAACTGCGAAGCGTACCAGTCGATGATCTGCGTGCCGACTAACAGCGACACCAGCGATCCAATTCCCAGGAAGATGCCGAACGGTAGCATCATCTGCAGGTTTCTGCCGCCGCGCCGAACCATCATGGCGATTCCGGCCAGCGATCCGCTGAAGGCGGCGATCAGAATCGTTAGAATCGTGAGCCGCCAGCCCAAAAAGGCCCCCACCATCAGCATCATCTTCACATCACCGAAGCCCATCGCTTCGACTCCGCGGAGTTTCTCCCAGAGAAATCCCATCACCCAAAGCGAGCCGCCGCCGGCCAGCGCGCCCAGGGCGGCGCCAATCAGCGAGACCAGCCAAACAGGATACTGGGGCAGCAGCGACTGTAGATGCGGCAGATCGTCGAAGCGTGCTGGTCCGGCCAGGTACGGGACGACGATGCGAGTAATCAGTGCGAACAGGATCCCTGGGTAAGTGATTACGTTGGGAAGAATCATGTGCTCGGCGTCGATGAAGATCAGCGCCACGATTGAGGCGGTAAAAGCAAGATCGAATGCCAGGGCAAAGGACAGACCGTCGTGCCAGGTTACCGCCGCGAATAGAAGGCCGGTCAGCGCTTCAACCAACGGGTAGCGCGCAGAGATTTTTGCGCCGCATCCACGGCAGCGCCCCCGTAGAATCAGGTAGCTAATGATGGGAATATTGTCGTAGGCTTTAATCGGAGCCCGGCAAGAAGGGCACGCGGATTCAGGCAGAACAATCGATTGTTCGCGAGGCACCCGGTGAATTACGACATTGAGAAAACTCCCAATGATTGCTCCAAAGATACCCATGATCAGGCAAGCGAACCACAGTGGCAGGCCTAAAGGGTTTTCAATCGTTGGCAGGACCATTCAGGGAATCATTGTAGCGCGGCTGTGAATTGGCTGCACTTGTTTTCTCCCTCTCCCACTGGGAGAGGGCCGGGGTGAGGGCTTGTACGAACGAGCTATTTTCTTATCTGTTGTGTTTTGTGAGAGGCGAGTGGCATTCAAAGACAAAAACATGAGTAGGGGAGCCGCCGTGGTAAGCCCTCACCCTACCCTCTCCCAATGGGAGAGGGATTAAGCTTGGCTTAATCAGTTTTTCGACTCTGAATCTCGTAGAGAAGCGCATGCTTGAGCGAGGCATTGTGCGCGGCAAGCTTCGCAATTGTGAGGCCGGCTTTTCCATCACGCCACCCACCTTTTAAAACCAAACTGCGCAAGTAGGTCAGCGGGCCGGCCAGGGCCATCGCCGCGCGTGAGGTGCGTTTGCCGTCGGCGAACATCTGTCGAGCGCCCAGCGGTGCATATCGTTCTTCGATCATCCGGCGATGATGGGCCGGGTCCCGCATTGAGTAGTGAAGCAGATCACCACGCAGGGTCTCGACTCTCGCGCCTGGATTCAAAGTGAAGGATTCATGGATCAGCCGTTCGCCCCAGCTCCCGCGCGCGCGGCGGAAAAGGCGAAGCTGGTAATCAGGGTACCAGCCGCCCCCGCGGATCCAGCGGCCCTGGTAAAAGGCGCGCCGCGCGACCCGATACCCGTCAGCCAAAAGCGACTCATCTTTCTCGCGAAGAGCTTTGATCGATTTTTCCAGTTCCGGAGAAACGCGCTCGTCGGCGTCGAGGCTGAGGATCCAATCGTGCCTGGCAGCGTTCACCGCAAATTGCTTTTGCGCCGCAAAGCCTGGCCACGGATTAACGATGACCCGGGCGCCGCAGCCCGCGGCAATCTCACGCGTGGCGTCCGTTGACTCGGAATCGACTACCAGAATCTCGTCGGTCCAGGCGACAGACGCACAGGCCTCGCGGATGTTTTCTTCTTCGTTGAAGGTGATGATGGTAGCGGAAATGAGCATTTAGGATTTTTGATTTTAGATTTGCGATTGCAGCCATTTTGTTGGTTTCGGCCGGCAATCGCAAATCAGAAATCGCAAATCAAAAATGCTAGGGTTTTGTGGGATCCTGAACGACGACGTTGTTGATCCGCAGCGTCGACGCAGTCGCTCGCTGTAGATCAGCCAACGCCTTGTTGTAATCGGTTTGCGACTGCAGCTCATTCGTGCGCGCTGTCGTCAGCTCGTTCTGACGCTGCAGCAGCAGGAACGTAGTTGAGCGGCCCACTTCATAGAGCTTCTGCTCGCCGCTCAATTGCTGTTCGGCGCTTTCACGCGCGGCCCGCGAAGCGACTACACGCTTTTGCGAAGTGTCCACTGCCTGGGCGGCGTTACGCACGTCCATTTCAATAGCCTGATCCTGTGAGCGGTAAGATGCCTGGAGTTGTCGCTCCTGAATGCGCGCGCCGGCGAGGTTGGCCTCGGCCGTGGTGTTGTGAATTGGGAACGAGATGGCTGCGCCCACCGTCACATTGTAGGTGTTTAGACCCGCCAGATTACGCAAGTCCTTGCCAAAACCGCCGACAAGGTTTGTGGGCGGCGGCGAACATCGATCAAAAGGATTGGTTGGATCCGGAACGCAGGGAGTTCCCGCCAAGCCAGTCGTGGCAACCGTACCCGTTAAATCGATCTGGGGCTTGGTCTGGTTTTTGAAATACCTGATGTCGATATCTGTAATTTCTTTCTGCAGGTTTAGCCTTCTTAACTCAGGCCGGTTCTTCCGAGCTTCCTCGAGCGACAATCTGAGGTCGATCGGACTGAGATCGAACGCCGGAGTATCAGTCGGCGTAATTTGCGCCGACCACTCAGGAGCCATCGGATCGCGAAGCATGAGTTGCTTCAAAGTATTCTCGGAAACTGAAACATCCTGAGTGGCGATAAACAGGTTCGTTTCGCGAGTAGCGATGTCGGTCTGCACTTGCGCCCTGTCGAGCGGCGCCTTTGCGCCCGCAGAAATCTGGGCCTCGATATTTTGCATGTTCTGCCGCGAAAGGTTCAGACTATCGAGTTGATTTTGCTGATTACGAAGCGCGAATACCAGGTTCCAGTAGGCAGCCTGGACCTGCGAGATAATCGTAATCGTGCGTTGCCGAAAGTCTGAGTCAGTCTGTTCGAGCCGCTTTTTCTGGACCTTGATTGCGTGACGATTTGCATCGATCGATCGGTTGCGAAGCAGTGGTTGATTGAACTGCAGCGACAGATTCGACGAGTAGAACGGAGAGAGCGAGCTGTTCACCGAGCTCGTACTGGTGCGTGAATTGGCAAAGCTAAGGGTGTAACTGCCGCCACCCCTTGAAAAATTCTTTGACAGCGACGGGCTCAGATTGAAAGTGGTGACGCTGGTGGTTCCGGCGGCGCCACCGCCTCCGAGAAACGTGCTCGTTTGCGGAGTCACATTCTTGATGATCTGCGGAGTAACACCGAACACCGGATCGTACACGCCATAGAGCGCCCGGAGTGAGGTCTCAGCATAGAGCACGTCATCGCGGGCTACCTCAATGTCGTTGTTGTTCTGCAGCGCTTTGCGAATCGCTTCGTTCATCGAGAGCGTCAGCACGTTGCTGCTGACGATTCCAACTCGGGTCAGATCGGGCAACGGTGGCAAAGGCTGGGCCTGTACGTTCGGGAAATTGGGCTCACGCGGCTCCTGAATCGGCGTCGTCGTGGGCTGACCCGTCGTCGGGTCAATAGTGGTTCCCGGTGGGGCCTGCGGCGGTGGCTGCTGCGTTCCCGGCGGCGCGGTGGCGGGCTGTTGCACCTGACCCGGAGGCTGCGTAGCCGGATTCAGCGGAGTCGGACGGGGCGTCTGGGCCAATGCAAAAGTGCCTGAAGCCAGGACCGTAAGCGCCAGCATTTGCGCTCTTACAAAAAAACGAAGCGAGTGATTCGACATCGAAAATGCTCCTCGAAAAATTAACCAGTGATTTTGCGCACCGGCGCTCTCAGTAAGCGGGCAGACAGAGAGCTCCGGGTCACCTTCGTACTACGTCCTTTAACCATAAGCGGTTTCAAAAAGCTTTGCAAAAGGCGTGCTTGACACTGCAGCCGAGCGGGCATTATCTTCCCTTTTCTTCTTTTAGTTCAGCCGTTCACAGTGAAATGCTTTGCGAGCTGCCGCGGTTGACGTGTGTAATCGTCCGGAAAATAGTCAGGAGGTCTGGTAAAGAATGGCAGTTAAAGTCGGCATCAACGGGTTTGGTCGCATCGGCCGCAACATCTTTCGCACGGCGCTCGGGTCAAAGGAAATAGATTTCGTTGGCGTCAATGACATTACGGATACCAGGACGCTGGCGCACCTGCTGAAATACGACTCAGTCCTGGGAAATCTCGATCATGAGATTTCGGCTTCCGAAAATGGGATTAAGGTCGAGGGTGAAGAGTTTCGGGTGTTTTCAGAGCGCGATCCCGCGGTCATCCCCTGGGATTCGGTGGGAGCCGAAATCGTAATCGAATCCACCGGCCGTTTTACAAAAGCGGCAGACGCCAAAAAACATCTGCGCGGCAGCGTCAAGAAGGTGATTATCTCAGCGCCGGCCAAGAACGAAGACATCACGATCGTGCTGGGCGTCAACGAAGATAAATACGACCCCGCGTCACATCACATAATCTCCAACGCTTCCTGCACCACCAACTGCCTGGCGCCGGTGGCCAAGGTGATTCACGAGAAGTTCGGCATTCTCAATGCGCAGATGACGACGATTCACTCGTACACGAACGACCAGCAACTGCTCGACCTGCCGCACACGGACCTGCGGCGGGCGCGGGCTGCGGCCCTAAACATGATTCCGACTTCAACCGGCGCCGCGAAAGCAGTGGCCCTCGTGCTGCCGGAGTTGAAAGGGAAGTTCGACGGCATTAGCGTGCGGGTGCCGACGCCGAATGTGTCGCTGGTAGATGTGGTAATCGACGTCGAAAAGGAAACCACGACCGAGGAAGTCAATCAGGCTTTGAAGGACGCGGCCAATGAAGAGCTGCGTGGAATCCTTGGTTTCAGCACTGAACCTCTGGTCTCGTCGGATTTCAAGGGCAACTCGAACTCATCGATTGTCGATGCCGAATACACAAAGGTGATCGGCGGCAAGATGATCAAGATTCTCTCGTGGTATGACAACGAGTGGGGGTATTCCTGTCGCGTCCGGGATCTGATA
>JBBPID010000059.1:0-33290 GCA_038040505.1 Acidobacteriota bacterium
CTGGTTCGCCAACCTGACTTCAGACAGATTGTCATTCTTGAGGGGATTGACGGAAACGTTTTCCAGGCGACGCTCGATCTCGTTTCTTAACGATGGTGCGATGGTTGGATTGAGCGACAAAAGCAACTTCATCTCTGAGTAGGCGGTCAAGCGCGTGGGCTGGTTCAAATCCATTCCGCGTCGTCCTGTAACCCAATCATAAACCGTGTGGCCCAGAAAGTAAGGCAGGTTGCCGAAGCTCGAGAGCGACAAGATGTTTTTGCTCAGGTCGTGCAGCGCCCGTCGCGACATTTCACGACGCTTTGGGTTGCGGCTGTCGCGAAAGTCGACCAGGACTGCCGGGATCTTTGGATGATCCAGACCGTAGAGGGCGAGCGGAATCATTTCCACGGCGCGCGCGCCCGGAGCGTCCGCTTTGGTACGCCGGCTGTCCGCATCGAAGTAGCGCACTTCCGAATATCCCGACCAGTTGCGCAGCCGCTTGTCGCTCCAGGGGTCGGCGATGCTCAGAAAGCGGGAATTGTAATGCCGGTCGGCCTGGGCCTGCAGGTCGCTCCGGGCTATCCAGATCAGCGCGTGCGTTGCGGTCCCGTTGGGCATCTTCAAAGGTTCGAAATAGAGTCCTTCGGCTTCCGCCCTTTGGCGCAGCATTTCCCAGTTATGACCAATAATGTCGATTGACTTGGCCGAGTTCTTATCGACTGTAGCGCGGAATCTATCAGGCCCGAAAAAGCCGCCAAAAGCATTTCCCGAAAGCATCAGCCGCGCGCGCAACTCGAGCATTTCGCCGACGGTGAAGGCCGGCGACCTTTCCGGCAACAGCGGCGCCGGAGCGCCGTCGACTAACCCGCTGTTTAGGAACGAAGGCGCGACGCTGTCTGTCTGCCGGGCCAGCAATTCGCTTTCATCCCGAGACCGCAGGCGCATCGTTTCATAGTTCGTCAGGATCGTCAGCGCCTGAGTCACGTGTGCGGTGCGATAGTCAGACGCGTTCTGCCGGTAACTGCGGCTTGCGGCCTTGAGGGGAAGTCCATAGCTGTCGAGAAAAACATTCTGCAGTCCTGACCAAAAAAACCTGCTCCAGGTTTGCCGCCCGCTGTTTGCCAGATCGATGATTGGTTTAGGTGGTCCCGACGAAGCGGTTTTTCGGTTTCCTACCGGCCGGTAAAGAAAGGGAATTGCCGACGCGATTCTTTTGCTCAGAGTCGGTTCCGTGTACGTCAACATCCAGACGTAACGCAACCGATCATTTTCCGGATCGTTGTCTCCGAGGGTATCGCGCAACACGCTCACCAGAGGAACGTCCGGCGCCGGTTCATTCCCGGTACGCATGCCATCGAGCCGACCAAAGATGGTGAGCAATTCCGCGCCGCCGGCGACCGTCTTTCGCTCAACTCGGAATTGGGTTGGCGCAGCAGGGACGGTTGAGCCAGGATCGATTGAGGGATCATCGGCCCGCGGTTCGTCAGGCGGTATCGCGGCAACCTTCTCACCGTCCAGAGATTTTGGCGCAGGGTTTTCGGGCTGAGACTGGGGGCGAGCGACCACCCCGGTTGTCGCCGGGTCTGCCGGCTTGAGAGACGGCAGAGGCGACTGGGCAACAACGCTTTCGCCGGCGATGAGCAGGAAAAGCGCAGTGTAAAGTACGCTACGAGTTAGCTTCCCTAGGCATGTGCTTGGTGAGGCGATCATGTCCATCTCTTGCTGAAACGCCCCATTAGGAGCAATGTTCCGACAGCTCAAAACCTATGACGCCACAAAATCCCGGCTTTGCGCAACTGTCAAAATTAACAGCAATGAACATGCCACCAACCCATTCGTGACTCTTTAGCGCGAATTTGTTTGGCTGGTCGAGGCAGCCTCCTGCTTCGCGGGATCCTCAGGTGTCGGGGCAGTCCATCCCGATTTCTCCAACATGGCGATCGCGTATCGAATCGGCACCGCGAAGTTTGATGCAGTATTCTCCGTAAAAATTGCAAAGCTAACGCCAATAACCCGGGCCGAGGGGCCAAACAGAGGGCCACCCGAACCTCCTTCGCCGGTGCGCGCGTCGTAAACAACTCGCTGCGGCTTCAGGTCCGTAATGTTTCCCTGCGTAGTCAGCGGCTGAATCAGGTTCTTATCCGACAGGTACGCGAGCTGGGCTTCGAGCGATCCGTATCGTTGTTGAATTGAGCGTGCCTCGCTTTCATCCAACAAGGCCAGCAATCGATCGGGGCCCGATGGATACCCCATCGTCACGACCAACTTTCCGACCGCGACGGCGCCGGGATCGTCTTCCAGTGGCAGAACCGGAAGGTTGGGTGGCAGCTCCTTCGGATCAATCATGCAGACGGCCAGGTCTTCACGCGCGGCCTGCTTGTATTTCAAAGTTATCGGCTTGGAAAAATTAGGAAAGAAAGCAGTCAGCTTCTTTAGCCGCGGCACTCCTCTCACACTGCTGCCCAAACTTTGCGCCCGCTCATCAGCCTGCCACGGTTGAGCCACATGCCGGTTGGTCAGCACAAACCCATCGCCGACATGAAAGCCGGTGCCCACAAACTCAAACTCAGCGACAGCGCCGCCGCCTTCCGGTGTCAGCACCGGCGATTCACTGCCGTTTTGAATCGTGCCGCCTGAGTCGCTGGTTTGCGTCTCAGGGTAACGCAAAGGACGACCCGTCCCGGATTCGACATACATGAACGAACCGGCAATCAGACACACTCCGCCGCCATAAGTCGCGCGCAGCATTTCACCCATCGCGATCGTGTTTTGAATCCGCTGGGTCGACTCGACGACTTTGCCGAGTTGCTCATTCGCCTTTTGTAGTTGCTGCTGCTGAATAGAGAGTTGCGCTTGTTGGTCAGCGATGGTGCGCCGGCTGCGGCGGGTTTCATTGAACTGGAGGAACCCGATATAGAGCCCGCCCAGCACGGCGGCGATCAGAATCGCGAAAACAATGATCTTGGTCGAAGGATTAATCTCACGGACCAGTTCGCGGGTGAACTCGCGCAGAAAAATCTTGGCATCGTCGCGCCGCGCTGTGGCCGAAGCCTCCATCGCTGCCTGTTCGATGAAGGGCGCGACGTGCGCGCCTCCGCGCCGGCCGGGAACCAGCGCCGCCGAAGCCGCGATCGGGAAAAAGTGAATCGACGGGCCCGCCGGTCCGATCCAAATTTCGTCGCCGTCGTTGATGCCCTTGTTTGATTTTACCGAACGGCCGTTAAGTTTTACCTCAACGTTCGGATCGAGACTCGCGATGCGGTAAACGCCATTCGTTCGAGCCAGTTCCAGCACCGATCCAGTCTCGGTGGCGGGGGCCTGCGGGATGCGGATCTTCACGTCGCAATTCTCGCCCGCACCGATGCTGATGCGATCGAGCATTACCACCTCAGTCGAGCGATCATTCAGCGACGAGATATGAATTACCAGTCCGTTTGAGTTCTGTTCCGCCATGTCCCCCGGGGATCCGTCCTTGCCGTAACATCAAATAAGGCGCCCGCCGTCCGTCACCGCTGAGAAGGCGTTGCGGTCGGTCAAGCGGTCGCCCGTTCAAGAAGCAATCTTACAATGAATTCAATTGCCAGCAAAGACTCTATTCGGTTTGGTTGGTGACTTGATTTAGCGGCGTTTAGAGTACCAATTTTAGTTGGGCTCTTTCTTAACAAAAAGCCCGACTAAAGTCGGTACTCTGAACACCGCTTATCAAAGTGGACATTACTCGTCGGTTTAGTCTCGCTGATTGATAGGTCTATGCTCGTGCTAGCATAGACTTGTCATGCCGGAACCGAAATTCATTGAAGACTTGGACGAATTATGCAATTTGGCGCCCGTCACCACCGCTCCGATCCGTCATCATGTATTCGTTTGCTCAGGTAAATCGTGTTCGGCAGTCGGCAGCGCGGAAGTTAGAGAAGCTTTTGAGAGCGAGCTCCAAGCCCGAGGAGCCTTGTTTGGAAAAGAAGCGAAAGGGAAGAATCCGAAAGGCACTATTGTGGTGACTGAATGCGCTTCGGTTGGCTTTTGCGCCATCGGCGCCGCGGTGATGGTTTATCCGGACGGTGTCTGGTACGCGCAGGTGCGCGCGGTCGACGTGCCGGAAATCATCGAGTCACACCTCTTGAACGGCCGCGTGGTAGAAAGGCTGGCGCTGCTGAAAGTTCCGGCTGAAGGTCTGGCTGAACCAGCACCGACCGGGGGCGATTGGGAAGTATAAAAAGAAAGCACAGGTTTTGTGTGATTTAGTGGATCGCACTTTAAGGTTGGCGGAAAACAACGATCCACGAAACGACACGAACCAGCACGAAAGGCTGTTCTTCCGATCACTTAATCGAAATCGTCAGCGTGTAGGTCGCGTTCCCACGCGTGCCGCCGACGACGATCACATAGTCATTGTCCGCGGGCAGCTCGCCTGACCAGCTGGTCGCGTCATCCTCTTCGCCGGCGCCCTGCAAACTCTCCTGCTCGCCGGCAAAAAAGATCTGAAAGACGGCATTTTTCTCGAGCGAAGTAATTCTGACCTTCATCGTCTGGCCCGCTTTGGCGCCCACAATGTAACGATCGCGATCGCCCCGCACGACTGCGCCGCGGATTGTCGTTGACGAAGTTCCTTTGGCGAAACGGACTTTCTTGTTTACCCCTTGCGTGAATACTGAACTGCACGCCAGCGCACAGATAAAGACCACCGCCAATAATCGACGGCCATTCAATGAAGTAATAACTCTACGGTTCATTACGAAAGCTCCTCCTGTTTTATCAATAATTCCAAAGAGTCTCTTAGTCTAACGGCGTACAGAGTACCAACTTTTGTTGGGTCCTTTCGTTCGGCGGAAAACCCGACTAAAGCCGGTACTCTAAACACCCATCAATTGACCTTTCCCGGGCCCCACAGCGCGCGCCCGGGTTTAGCGCCGGTATGCTCTCCGTCCTTTAGCACCTGAACGCCGTTAACGAAAACGTGTTTCATTCCGACAGCGTACTGATGAGGCTTTTCATAGGTCGCTTTGTCGGCAATTGTTTTGGGATCGAAGATCGCAAGATCCGCGAAATAGTCCGGCTTAATCAGGCCCCGATGATCCAGCCCAAGATTCCCGGCGGGCAAACCCGTCATCCTGCGCACGGCCTCCTGCAGCGTCAGCACTTTTTCTTCGCGCACATACTTGCCCAGCAGCCGAGCAAAGTTGCCGTATGCGCGGGGGTGCGTCGATGACTCCAGGAACGCGCCTTCCGTCGCCATCGAAGCCGCGTCTGAGCCGACGGAGACCCAGGGCTGCCGCAGTTCTTTGGCGATATTTTCTTCGCTCATCGAAAAAGTGACTACCTGAATTCGCGATCGCGCTTCAAGGATCAAGTCGAGCATCGTTTCAATCTCGTCCTTGCCGCGCGCGGCCGCGACTTCTGTCAGAGTTTTTCCGATTAGCGGTTTTAGTTTCGCCGGGCGAAAGCCGACCAGTAGCGTGCGCGCCATCGGGCCGCGTTCATGCAGTTCGTCACTAATCTTTTTTCGCGTGGCCGGGTCCTCGAGTCGTTGGTAGAGAGCGTCACCACCGCCGCTGTGCGCCCACGCCGGGATGCGCGAATCGATCGCGTTCGAACTGGCGATGTACAGATAGATGTCAGCCGTAATTTTCAGCCCATCGCGGCGGGCGGCGTTGACCATGGCAATCACACGATCCATTTTGCTCCAGTTTCGTTCGATCGACGCCTTGATGTGATAAATCTCAGCTGGAATGCCGGCTTCGCGGCTGATGCGCAGCAGCTCTTCAACGGCCTCAATCAAACCGTCACCTTCGTTGCGGATGTGCGAGATGTATTTGCCTTTGTACTTCGCGGCCTCCTTGCACATCTCGATCAGTTCTTCGGTCGTGGCGTAGGTATCGGGCGCATAAATCAGAGACGAGCCGATGCCCAGGGCGCCTGCTTCCATCTCGCGACGCACCACCTCGCGCATCTGTTTGAGTTGTTCGGGCGTCGCCTTTTTGTCTTCGAGTCCGATGACGTAGGCGCGCACGGTCCCGGCGCCGATGAAAGAGGCCATGTTCGGCGACACGCCGCGCTTTTCCATGTAGGTCAGATACTCGGCCAGAGTGGTCCAGGGGATGTCGAATTTGAGATCCCCTTGCTGAGCCAGCGCTCGCCGCTTCATCTCGTCATTGAGCGGGCCCATTGACGTGCCTTCGCCAAAGATTTCGGTGGTCACGCCCTGACGAATTTCGCTCTGTGAACGTCCGTCGGCGATCAGCGAGTAGACCGACCACGAAAGCATGTTGATGAAACCTGGCGCGACTGCGAGTCCGCGCGCGTCGATGACGGTGCCCGCACTCGCGTCTTTCAGATCGCCAATCGCCACGATGCGATCACTTTTGATCGCGACGTCAGCTTTCACTGGCGTCGCGCCCGTGCCGTCGTAGATCGTGCCGCCTTTGATTAAGTAATCGTAAGTCGGAGGCGCGCTCTGACCTGAGAGCGAGCAGGGAATCAGGAGGACAGCGAGGAGAGACGAAATGAGTTTGATTTTCACCGGAAATTTCGATGCGACCCAGGACACGCTCTGCTAGCTCATTCAAATCTGTAGGGAGGCAGCTCTCGAATCGCGCCCGGCGAAAACATGAACATTCCCATCTCGAATTTGACGCGGTGAATGCAGTTGGGCTGGACTACGACATTGAGCTGGTTATCGCCGCAGGTGGACATGAACAGGTATCCGAAATAGATGCGCACGTTATGCATGCCGGGCGGCACCTGAAAGTTATGGGTTCCCCACGGCCGGCGCGTGGCTACGCCGTCGATCACGATTGTCGGGGTGCAAAGATAAAGAAAGAAAGAAAGGGGAAAGAAGCTGGTCTCGATCTGCAATCCAGTCCAGGGTTGCTGTTGCGCCATTGAAGCTGCTCCTTACGGTTTGTTAGGTGTGACATGGAAATATCTGCGCGGCAGCTTCGGTCAGGGCGCCGGGTTCTGTCAAGCACGATTCTCACGGTCGAGTCTTCAACTTCAGCATGCGGGCTATGAAGCGGCGAGACAGCACCGGCGCCGCGATCCGGTCAGTGTCGTGACCTTCACCGGGATAGAAGAACGCCCGGTATCGATCGCGCGGAATCCTTTGACGCTTGAATTCGGTGACCAGCTGCAGACCGTTTCTGACCGGCACATATGGATCTTCGTTGCCGTAATGAAGTAGAGCGTGCGGCATACGGTGGGCAAAATACAGCGGCGAACCGGCCAACATTCGGTGGCGCACTTTCTGAAGAGTTTCTTCGCCGCGAATCGCCTTCATCAAAAAATGCTCGATCAGTTGTCCTCCGGTCTCTTCCACACCCGCGCGCGTGCGCATTCCTTCGCCAAACAACTCTTCCTGGGTCCAGCCTTCGGTGCCCATCAGTTCGAACCAGTCGGTTGGTCCGGCTGAGTCTACGATACAGCCCACGCGCCGGTCGCGAACCCCGAGCAGCAGGGCAATGGTTCCGCCCCGACTTTGGCCAAAGGCGCAGATTCGGTTCCGATCGGCTTCAGGCGTTGTCTGCAAGGCGACGTTTAGCAAAGCAATCGCGTCGTCCGTGGCGCCGTCCCACGCATCAGTCCGATCGCCTCCCGATTGATACTCCATTCCATCGAACTTCAAAATCTCTCCACGATAAGAAGGGACCACGTAAATGATCTGTTGGCGTAGCTCGCCCATGAATCGCAGCGAGTGCAGACGGTCGAGTTCAAGCGGAAAGTAACTGGGAGAAACGCCTTTGGCCTCGATCAGAATCGGACAGCAGCCCGGCTCGGCATTTGGAGGGATGATAATCGCACCGTAGTGACGTTGGCCGTGCACCCGATGCGAAACAATCCGCACGACGGACCTCGACGAAAGGAGTTCCACCTCTTTCCTGGCAACTTCCTGAACGTCACGAGGACTGAGATCGCGCGTGCGCCAGTCGGCTGCGACCTCGCGGATTTCGGCCGGCGTAGGTTTCGCGAAAACCGCTTTCAGTGGGAAAGGCAGTTGCCAACCGTTTGCTTCCGTGCTGACTGATTGCGGCAGCGCCCGCAGTCGCGCGAGCGCCGAGATTATTTCTTTGTTCGCCGGATCGATTCGATAAGCCTGCCGCAGGCTCCGCAGGGCTGCCACGCGATCACCCGCCTGGATCTGCGCTTGCCCGAGCAAATTGAGGAGCGGCGCACTGGCCGGATAACGATGCGTGAGAACCGTCAGGAATCCGGCCACCGCCGCTGCCTTCGAAGGAAACCGAGAGAGGACGCGCGCCGCCAATTCGGCAAATTTGCTGAGGTCATCAACGCCTTTGGATAGATAGAGATTGGCGGTGGCCCGTCCCTGGCCCGAAAGGAGAATCTCGACCGGAAGCAATTGGGTCCCGGCGCGCTGCAGGCGCAGGCCTTCGCCCTCCATGCCACGAATGGTGACGGCGACCACGCGTCCCTGATTGTCGCGCTGAAAGCTCGCTCCACGTTCGGTTCGATCGATTACGGTGAAGTCGTCAGCCCCGCTCTTCTTCAACAGCTGAGTAGCCGTCCAGAGCGCCGGACGCAGGCTCATTCCATACTCGGTTTCCCTGAAGTAGACGACGTAGTCCGCGCCGTCTGTGTAACGGCCGACGTATTCTGCGTATTCGGATGATTTGCTTAGGGCCTGACTTTTCGCATCAGCATCCGAAAAAATGTTGTGAGTTAAGAAAGTGGCGGAAAGAAGCGTTCCGAGAATTGCAAACCTGCGTATTCGCCGCATTGGATCCCCTTGCGAATTGTGATGAGTCCCAGTGCTTTACGCTGTGAGGTTAGTTTCAGTTCGCAGATTTATTTAAGTGGCATTAGCGGACACAGAGTGATCCACGAAATAACACTAAGCTGCACGAACAGCATCCTGGTTCGTGTGATTTCGTGGATAATCTTCACCCGGGCGAGAACGCATGCTGCCGAAAAAAGCCGTTCCGTCAATTAGGCACCAATCAGGTTGCACCCGCTGCCTGCGCTGGCTTCCAGCGCAGGACTGGTTTGCGCGCGGCGCCGGCTTCGTCCAGGCGTCCGATGCGCGTAGAGTGCGGTGCGTTCAAGACCAGATCCGGATCCTCCAAAGCTTCGCGTGAGATTGAGCGCATCGCCTCAATAAATTGATCCAGCTCTTGGCGTCCGACAGATTCGGTGGGTTCGATTAACATCGCGCCCGAAACGATCAGAGGAAAGTAAATCGTCATCGGATGGAAGCCGTAGTCGATGAGACGCTTGGCGATGTCCAGCGTGTGCACGCCTTTGCGTGCCTGGCGTTTGTCGGTAAAGACGACCTCGTGCATCGGCGGCGAGTTGAACGGTTTGTCATAGTCTGTCGCCATTCCGTGCGCGATGTACCGTGCATTTAGAACTGCCGCTTCCGTGGCTTCGCGCAATCCGTCCCGGCCGTGCGTCAGGATATAAGCGAGCGCCCTCAGCATCATTCCATAGTTGCCAAAAAACGCTTTGACTCGTCCGATCGACTGCGGGTAGCCGTAGTCGAGCTTGAGAGTCTCATCGGCGGTCTTGACAATACGCGGCACCGGCAAAAACGGCTCGAGCTCATTAGTGCAACAGCAGGGACCGGAACCCGGGCCGCCGCCGCCGTGCGGCGTCGAGAACGTCTTATGAAGATTAAGATGAATTACGTCGACGCCCATATCGCCCGGACGGGCCACACCCACCAGCGCGTTCATGTTGGCGCCATCCATGTAGACTAACCCGCCGGCTTCGTGCACGATGCGGCAAATCTGCTGAATGTTTCTTTCGAACAAACCGAGCGTGTTCGGATTCGTCAACATTAACCCCGCCACGTCGCCATGCGCGCACAGCTCACGCAGATGATCGAGATCGGTAAGGCCTTCGGCCGTGGATCGAATTGTTTTCACGGTGAACCCCGACAGATGGGCCGACGCCGGGTTGGTGCCGTGCGCGGAATCGGGGATCAGCATCGTGCGCCGCTTCGCCGACGCTTCTTTGCCATCGCGCGCGTCGATGAACGCGCGAATAATCATGATGCCGGTCATCTCTCCATGCGCGCCCGCGGCCGGCTGTAAAGAGATCCCGGGCAAACCAGTTATCTCGGCAAGGTACTGCTGAAGTTCATAGATAACTTCGAGGGCGCCTTGTGACTCGTTCTCAGGTGCGAGTGGATGAAGATTGGCAAAGCCCGCGATGCGCGCAACTTTCTCGTTCAAGCGCGAGTTGTATTTCATCGTGCATGAGCCGAGCGGATACAAGCCGAGGTCGATCGAATAATTCCAGGTTGAAATACGCGTGAAGTGCCGCACCACATCGACTTCAGTAACTTCCGGCATGCCGGCGAGATCGTCCTCGCGCTGAAACTCTGTGGGAATGATTTGATCAAGCGCCGTTTCCTCCACGTCCAGCGGCGGAAGGCTAAAACCGGTGCGCCCGGGCTGTGACCGTTCGAAGATCAGCGCTTCGTTATGACTTAAGTGGTTGGTTACCTTGGTAATTTCTGAACTCATAATCAGGCTTAGTCGCGGTCCGTTAGATGGCGCGGCCGCGCATAAAAATCAAGACTCGGGTGCTGCGCTGACGCAGTTTCCTGGCCCAGCTTGAATCGATCTCAGGCCGCGATGAAGCAGAGCTTCGGCTGTACTCCTCGATCTCAAATCCGCGCGACTCGTAAGCTGGAACCAACTCGCGCTTCAAATACTCGTCCGACAGTTCCGGCAATTCGAGTCGGGCAATCTGCGACCGATCTCGTTCGGTATCGATACCGATGATCACTTCAAGCCGCGCGCCCGTACGGCACAACTTGCGCAGGTTCTCCAGGACGAGCTCATCTCCAGCGGCCACGCCTCGCAACAAACTTCCCCACGGAAACTGCACGACGACTTCACTGGCAATTCCCCGCAATTCCTCGGGGAACTGCTGGGCGGCTGCCTGCAGAAAGAGAACATTCGGGGCGCCGCCTTTTGCGGGTCGCCGGTAGATCTTTTCCGAAAGCCTCGCCAGCGACCGCGCGTTCGCGTCGATGCCAATAAAAAACTTTTCAGGTGCACGCAACGCCGAACGATAAACGAATCGTCCGTCGCCCGTGCCAACATCGACTAAGACGTGGCCGTCATAAGGCTCGATAAGCTTTCGGAACTCATCCGAATCGAGTTATCAAATTGTGCTACCGCGAATTCTCTTCAACATGATGTGTCTCCCTAAAGTTTGTCGGTCAATCGGCGGGCAGTCTGCCGCCTAAACTTACGTCAGATCCCGGAGTCCTTCGATCAGCGCGTCGATCTGGGCCCGCGAATTCATCTCAGTCACGCACACCAGAAAATCGTTAGGCCGGTCGGAATCAAAGCGCGACAGCGCAATTCCTCCGTCAATTCCCTTATCGCGCGCCAGACTATCGAGCAGCGACGAGGCCGCGGCCGGGGCGCGTACTACAAACTCATTAAAGAACGGCCCGGAGAAGGGAAGACTAAAGCCTTCAATTTTTGCGACTTCTCGCGCTGCATAATGGGCCTTCTGAGCGCATTGACTCGCGACCTCTTGCATGCCGCGGCGTCCCATCGTCTCCAGGTATATCGTGGACGCCAGCGCGATCAATCCTTCATTAGTGCAAATATTTGAGGTGGCCTTCTCACGACGAATATGTTGTTCGCGCGTGGCCAGCGTCAGCACGTAACCACGGCGGCCCTGCTTATCGAAAGCTTCACCCACCAGGCGGCCGGGAATCTGCCGTGCAAACTTGTCACGGATGGCGAATAGTCCTACGTAAGGCCCGCCAAAGGAGAGCGGCACTCCCAGAGATTGGCCTTCGGCAACCACGATGTCGGCGCCACAGGCTCCCGGCGAACGCAGCAGGCCGAACGACATGGCTTCGGTAATCGCGACGATTAACAGCACGCCCTTCGCGTGGGCTTTTTCGCTCAGCGCTTTCACATCCTCAATGCAGCCAAAGAAATTCGGCGACTGCACCACTATCGCGGCGGTTTGATCGTCAAGTGCGTCAAAGGCCTCAGTTGGCGTCTGCCCGGTCCCCGAATCAAATGGCGCATGCTGCAATTCAATTCCGGCGTGTTGCACGTAGGTGTGCGCGACTTCCAGGTACTGCGGGTGCACGGCTCCGGAAGCAATCACTTTGGCGCGCCGGGTGACGCGCTCGGCCATGAGCACCGCTTCAGCCAGCGCGGTCGATCCGTCATACATCGACGCGTTGGCGATATCCATTCCGGTCAACTGGCAAACCAGAGTTTGGAACTCGAAGATTGCCTGCAGTGTGCCTTGGGAGATTTCCGGTTGGTAAGGCGTATACGCCGTGAAAAATTCCGAGCGCGAAATCAGATGATCAACGATCGTCGGTACGTAATGCGCATACGCCCCGCCCCCGAGAAAGCTGATGCGGTTGGCGGCGGGATTTCGCACCGCAGTCCGCTCGAACTTGGCCAGCAGTTCCAGCTCTGACAAGGCCGCCGGAACCTCCAGGTCGCGGTCGAGGCGTAAGTCTTCGGGAATTGAATCGAAAAGGCTTTCAATTGACGCGGCGCCGATCTGGCGCAGCATCTCGGCGCGTTCATCGGGCGAGTTGGGAATGTAACGCAATGCTATTCACTCTCAGCTTTCGTAAAGTCTTCGTATTCGGCGGCGGTCAAAAGGCTGTCCACTTCGCCGGGTGTTTTCATCTTTACTTTGATCATCCAGCCGTCGCCGTAGGGATCCTTGTTAACCTTCTCCGGTTCGTCGGTAAACGAATCGTTGACTTCGATCACGGCACCCGACACGGGAGTAAAAAGTTCCGAGACGGCTTTGACGGACTCGACTGACCCGAATGACTCGTTGGCGGCGAACTCTTCGCCTGCTTTCGGTAACTCGACATAGACAACGTCTCCGAGTTGATCCTGGGCGTGATCAGTGATGCCGATCACGGCGTTCTCGCCTTCGACGCGCACCCACTCGTGGTCTTTGCTGTAGTGAAGATTTTCTGGAACGTTTGCCATGGTGCTCCTAAAAGAATCTGATCCTAATTGTTGAGTTGCGATTTCGGTTGTCGGTTATAACCCAGAGGTCTACACCCGTTCAATCCAAAATCGAAATGAATCGAGCCGGTTAGTTCTTCGGTCGTTTGTAAAACGGCAGCGGGACAACTTGCGCATTTACCATCCGGCCCCGCACGTCAATCTCGATGGCCCTGCCTTCAATCGCGAATTCCGCCGGCACATAACCCATGCCGATGTTCTTCTTAAGAAAAGGCGCTGGGCTGCCGGAAGTGACTTTACCGACACGCTGGCCGTCGATCAGAATTTCCTGGCCATCACGCGCGATGCCGCGATCAGTTACTTCAAATCCAATCAGTTTGCGTTTGATGCCTTCCTCTTTTTGCTTCTGCAGGGTTTCGCGGCCAATAAAGTCGCCCTTGTTGAGTTTACAAATCCACCCCAGGTTAGCTTCCAGCAGCGTTGTCGTATCGTCAATCTCGTGTCCGTAAAGGCACATCCCCGCTTCCAGGCGCAGGGTGTTGCGCGCGGCTAGGCCGCAGGGCTGCACGCCATATTCCGCGCCATACTTTCCTACTTCGAGGATCTTGTTCCAGAGTTGTTCAGCCTTGTCTGCGGCCGCGTAAACCTCAAATCCGTCCTCGCCAGTGTAACCGGTGCGCGAGATGATCGCCGCCACGTTATCAACTTTATCTTGGGTGAAGTGATAGTACTTGATCTCGTCAAGTGGAACGGTAGTGATTTGCTGCAGGATTGACAGCGCATCAGGTCCCTGTATCGCGATCTGGCAATACTCAGCGCTGGCGTTTCGCAGTTGGACGTTCTCGGTTCCGTGGTGTGAACTAATCCAATCCCAATCCTTCTCAGTTGTGCCCGCGTTCACCACCAGCAGCAGGTGATCTTCGGCAAAGCGATAAACGAGCAGGTCATCGATCACGGTTCCCTCTGGCGTAGTCAGCGCTGAGTACTGCGCCTGACCGTCAGTCAGTTTCGTTGCGTCGTTTGAGACCAGTCGATTGACGAAGGAAATCGCGTCGGGACCGCGCACGTCGATCTCGCCCATGTGTGACACGTCAAACAAGCCGGCATGGGTGCGAGTGCGCAGGTGTTCGCTGACAGTTCCCGCGGGGTACTGCACCGGCATGTCCCACCCGCCGAACTCGACCATGCGGCCGCCAAGCTGGCGATGGGCATCGTTAAGGGCAGTCTTTTTGAGTTCGAGCGCAGGTGCAGTCACGCAGCTATTCTCTCGCCTTGGTTTCAGGCTTACCTACTGAAAAAATTTAGGGCGAACGGTAACTCGGAAACCTAACATGCTGATCATTAAGCGTCAAGCGCGTGAAGGCGACCGGAATCCTAATTTGAAATCCGTCTGGTTAATACTGAATGGCGATTGTCGTGGCCAATCCTAACCACCGTGTGAGGTATCAATTTTGATAGAAAGGGCAGCTCAGGCTTCGGAACGATTTAGCTTCCACAAGGCATACCCCCACCAGACGCCATAAGCCCGATAGAGCAAGTATGGAATTAACACTTGCGCTGCGACTGTATCCAACTGAAGTAAACATAGAAACAACGCTATATCCAGCACGGGAAACAGTGCGCCCACAATGAAGCTAAGACGCAGATCCTGGGCCCGGAAAATGAGGTAGTTCGTCAGGGCGTTTACCAGCAGCATGAATACAATCAACGCAAAAACAACCAACTTGATCGAGGAGGCGGTGGTAATTCTAAAAAGCCGGTAGAGAACAAATCCAAAGATGACGTAATAAAGGCCGCCGATAATTGACCATATCCAAAGCGGCGCGGAATAGCGCGGAAACTTTAGACTGGCAAAGAACGGCCTAACGTTCTTCCCGGCACACAGCCCTTCCAATAAGGCTGCGGCCGCGCAGATCGCGAGGGAAAGTAAGACCGCATGAAGGGCTTTCATGTCAATTGCGAAGCCTAACCTTTTCGAGATGATGACTCGTCAAGTTTTTGCAGCAGCGGTCTTACTGTCAGCCCCTGCACAAATATCGAGAAGGCGACCACTGCAAAAGCGACCGTTATGATTGCTTCGCGGTCGGCAATTTCGGGAGGAAGTCCGAGGGCGAGCGCTAACGCAAGTGCGCCTCGCAAGCCGCCCCAGAACAAAACGTGCTGATGCCGCGAGCTTATTCGCCGAGAGGATCGCGCGAAGATCAAAGACAGCGGATAAATTGCCAGGGCCCGGCCGGCGAGGACCAAAACGATCGCAATCAGCGCCGGCCACAGAACAAATCGATAGTCCTGATTTGCCAATCGCATCCCGATCAGCAGGAAGATCAGCGAGTTGGCAGCAAATGCTGCGTATTCCCAAAATTCCTCAACCGCCTTTCGTTCCTTTATTGCGATAGCCAGGTGGCCGATATTGCCAAGCATCAAACCAGTGGTAAGAGTGGCCAACACACCGGACAAATGAAAGTGCTCAGCTAACAGAAACGAACCGAAGGCCGCGACGGCGGTAAATGTAATCTCGACCAGATGATCATCCATTGCTCCGGCCAGCAATAGAACTACCCCGGCGACCGCTGCCCCGCATACCACCGAGCCGATAATTACAATGAAGAGCGCTTTGCTAATTCCCAACCAGCCCACGCCCTGGCCTGAAGCAAGAACGAGCACGATAGCGAAGGCGACTGCCGCCGTTGCGTCGTTGAAAAGACTTTCCGCTTCCACTAACAAGCGGATGCGGCCGTGAACCTTTGCATCCTTGAACATGGCAATGACCGCCACGGGATCCGTGGCGGCTATCAGCACACCAAAAATCGTTGCGCTTATCCAACTCCATCGTGCAAGAAAATGCATGCCGAGAGCCGTTGCGGCCGCGGACAAGGCAACTCCGATCGTGGCAAAGATCAAGATGACTGGCAGGTCCCGTCGCAGCTCGGGCCAGCGCAGTTGAAATGCTGCTTCAAAAATCAGGGGAGGGAGGAAAAGCGTGAAGACGAGTTGTTTGGTTAGCTCAAGGTCCGGAGCGAACGGAGACAAAGCGAGCGCAATCCCGGCGAAGACCAACCCAATGGTGTAAGGCACGCGCAGCCGCCGGGCGATCATCGCGACCACAGCCGCGACGAGGAGAAGGATCTCGATTCTCTCGACACTCAGGCCCATGCGCGCGCTACTTATTTAGTCCAGATGGTGGATCAGCTTTCAGGTACGAGCCCGCTTGAATGAACTTAACGAGGCGCAAGCGATTATTCGTCCATTCGTAATAGTAAATGCCGCCCGGTCCGTAACGCTCTTCGTTAGTCCGCCCGATGTTCGGACGTCCCAACAAACGAATCAGCCGGCTGTCAGCGCGGGTTTGCTGCTCGTAGTCTTCGTACCTGTCAAAGTCACCGATGATACCCGTCCATTCCGAGAGCGCTTTCGGAAACCAGGCTCGCCCGTTGCGCGCATCGACGATCGCGCCGATCGAGCATCCCGCGCCGCAACCAATCGTCGCGAACGTATAGTGGCCGGCGAAATTGATGCCTTCGGCTTTCAAACTCTCACGCAGCCGGGTGCGGAAGCTGCGCGCCAGTCGGTGACTTCGCAGATTGAGAAGCTCGGCTTTCCCCGCCCATACATCGGAGGAATAGTCTTCAAAGCGCGGCGCGTCAGGTTTCTGCGCCTGCGACCCGGCGCCCATAGTTATTTGCGCCAGACAGAGTAGTGCAAACGCCAAAGGTCTCTGCATTGAGCGCGACTATATCGGTCTCGAAGATGGAACACAACCGCGACTTTTCTGTTCATAAGAGTGTCCTTATCGACTGGGAAAGAGGGGCCAAACCCGCTGACCTAACGAGAAAAGGCCAACCTACGCGCCTGAGCGAGCGCGACAGAGTTCCAGCGGGTCATATGCGATAATAGGGCCACACACATGATCACGATTCTTTACGTAGTCACTGTCTTACTTTTGGTTCTGGCAAACGGTTTCTTCGTGGCGTCTGAGTTTGCTCTGGTCGGCGTCAGGCGCTCGCGGATTGAGACTCTGGTGGCGCAGGGAAGTAGTCGCGCGCGGCGGTTGTTAAAACTGCTTGATAACCTCAACGCATATATCTCGGCCACGCAGCTTGGCATCACCATGGCGTCGCTCGCGTTGGGATGGATTGGCGAGCCGGTCTTCGCTCATTTGCTCGAGTGGCCGCTGCAAGGATTAGTTTCCGACATAACTTTGCACACGATCTCGTTTGGCGTGGCCTTTACGGTGATTACGTTTCTCCACATCGTCCTCGGAGAATTGGCGCCGAAGACGCTGGCCCTGGAACGTGCAGAATCGGTCGCCCTCGCGATCTCGTGGCCGATGGAAATGTTCTACCGGATCTTTTCCTGGCCGATACGTGTACTTGATTGGGCGGGCACGCGGACGGTTCGGTTGTTTGGGTTACATCCCAGCGGAGAGCACGCATCGATTTACACAGCCGACGAGTTGCGGTTGTTGGTGGACTTGTCACAGAAGGGCGGCTATTTGCAGCCTGAGCAGCGACAATTGCTTCACCGGGCCTTTGAGTTTGCGGACGTGGGCGTAAGGGAAGCGATGATCCCGCGCACGCAAGTCGAGGCGTTGTCTTCCAAGGCAACGCTTGAACAGGTCCGCTTGACGTTTTTGGCGACGGGTTTCTCACGTCTGCCGGTCTATCGGGAACGCAGCGATAACCTGATTGGGGTTGTTTATCGAAAAGATGTCGATATGGGCCAAGTTCAAGCTGAATCGTTCGCCGTCGAGACGATCATGCGCGCACCTGCGTTCGTCCCCGAAACGGCGTCAGCGGGCGAGGCTTTGAAACAGATGCAGTCTTCGAGAATCCATTTCCTGTTTGTCTTAAACGAACACGGTGGGATTGAAGGCATTCTGACTCTGGAAGACTTGCTTGAAGAAATCGTCGGCGAAATTAGCGACGAGTATGACAAGGAAGTAAGAGAACAGATCGTGGCCGAGCAGAGCTCATTCTTGCTGGATGGAATGCTGGCGGTCCGCAACGCTAATCAGCATCTCGGCCTCGAATTGCCTGAGGACGAAGGCTACACCACCATCGCCGGCTTTTTAATGGCGCAAGCAGGGCGAGTTCTGGTTGAAGGAGATAAGATCAAGTGCGCGCGCGGAGTGTTCACGGTTGAGCGCACTGACAAGCTCCGCATTCGGCGGGTCCGGTTTACTCCGGGCAGCACTCCTTCAGGCTCGAGCCTGAACTTGCTTCCATTTCTTGTAGGTTCACTGGCGGCTTTCGCGTAAGCGGGAAATAAGAAGCCGCGCCTGGTTCCACTCGGGAAGAAACCAGACGCGGCCAGTTCGCTGCCAGGGTGCAGCAGCATTGAGTTAGCTAAGCTCAGTATTCATGAATACCTAACACGCGAGGCCCGGTGAGGTTTTCGGCCTTCTTTCTCGCCTCCGAATCGTTTTGCACGCCTGAGTTTCCACCGCCGTTCGTAAGGAACGTCGGTGCGAGAAAGCCCCCCGAGCCGTTCTTATTGAAACGAGCTACTGCGATTGCGCCGTAAATATTGCCATTGCCGCCGCCATCGCGCTCGACGTTGCCGTCGCCCAAAACGAAGATCAATCCAGTGAAACTCGGATTGCCTTTCATCTCGAGTTTTCCGGTAACGATCAGTAATCCCGCACCGCCATCCAGGTCGCAATCGCCGTCCACGAATGTAAACGCAGGCGTAGCATCGCTGCCTGACATTCCGTCAAACGATGTAAAGTAACGACCCTGTTGGATCGCATTTGCTTTCTGGTCGGCGAGAAATGCCCGTGCCTCATCCGCATCTTGGAGGAAGGGTGGCAGGGACGACATGCTAATCGTCGTTGCGATTGGATTAGTAACAGTGTTCTTATTGGCGGAGGCAATCTCGATGGCCGTGTCGGACGCGACGGTTGCGCCGAACGCGGGCAAGTCAAGGACGCCGGCCCGATCAACTCCAGAATATTCTTTGGCAGCGCTGCTGCCACTATCGAAACTAAGCGGAGTTCCATCATCCGAACTACGTAGACAAATTACGCACGGAGGGTTGTACTCAAAAGCCGAGCGCCTGATTATCAGTTCCAACCGCTTCATCGCGCCCTTTGGTCCATATCCAATAACACGCAGTTGCAGCCTGTTTGGGGGCCCGTTTGCGATTGGAATATTATCCGGATCGATGACGGTTACGTTATAGGCAAGACCGGTGGTGGGCGTGTAACCCGCGGTCAGCGTTACTCGATCGGGATTTGGAGCACCTGCCGGCGTATAGTTGTAATTCACCCAACCTGAAAGCCGAAAAGTTCCGCTTGTGTCGGTGGGCAGGTTCGAAGAAGCCGCGGTCACTGCGTTGCGAAAATTGATCTTGGTACCATTAGGCATCGTGGCATTCGGTGCTACGTTGCCCCGCAGCACGTTCAACGACGCTTCAAGCCCTGCTTCGGCGGCATAATACGCCTGCATCTCAGACGTGGCGTCGATGGCGGTCCGCGAGGCAGTTCCGGTAACCAGAATTAAAGCGCCGCCAGCCGCAAGCAATAAGGTTGAGATAAATAAGACGGTGAGCAAAGCTGACCCGCGCTCGCCCGTTTTCGCCTGTACAGACTGATTTGCAATTCTTCGCATCGAAAGATCTCCAGTAATTAGTAGATGAGCAGATTTGAGTTACGAAGCGCCACGTCGGAAACCAGCAGGACGTTCGCTGGTGGTTGATAACCTGGAGAACCCGGAGTTCCCACCGCGTCCTGTTGGACGCACACCGCTATTACCACGTAAGTGGCCGCGCTCGGATTCACTTCAGCGCGTGAGGCGCCGGTAATGTCGCAACCGGCGGTATCGTAGGTGACTGTTCCAGCGTAGTAGTGGATGTGCAGACTATCGAGACGATTCGCCAGCACCGTCGAACTTCCGCCGGCAGTTCTGTAACGGTCGTATCGAGCTAACAGGTTGGTATTATCGGCGGCATAAACGAAATACTTGACGTCTTCTCCTTGATCCTCGCCAACGCTGCCGGTGCCGATTCCGTTTTGCGCATCCGTGGTGACAGAGGTACCTGGATCAAAGGGATTGGCCGCGGTGTTGTACTTGTTTAGATTTGAGCGAATCCTGATAGTGCTATTTCCATTCGCGTCGGTGACAGAATCCGCAGCGACGAGGCCGTTATCGCTAAGATTGAAGCCGGCGCCGGCAATCTCACGCGACATGATGTTCAGAGCGCGTTGCGCGTCGGCGAGGGCATCAACCTTTTCACTACTCCTCGTGCGAATATTCATTGATTGAGCCAACAGACTGCCCGCGACCGCCGTAATCGTGATGGTGATCGCCATCGCGATAATCATCTCAATTAGTGAGAAACCTGCCTGTCCCCTCTTGGTTGATTCTTCGTTCATCACTCTTACCTTTCTCTAATACTGGACGTTGGGGCCGAGGGTGAGAGATGTCCGCTGTGAGACCACAGTTACCGAGCCAAAAACGGTGGCAATATTTCTAGCCCAGGCAGAGCTCTCGTTGATTGGTGTTACGCGGATCGTGATTAGTTTGTCGGTTGCCGCTCCGTTTACGACATTCGAGTCGGTAATCGTAGTCAGCACCGAATAATTTCGACCGGCCCGGGTAATTGTCGTTGTCACCCCTGCAGTTGCGTTCAAGCTGGCGTCCGTAAAAGCAACATTTCGCAATTGCTCGATTTTTTGTTGCCCCACCGCCATGGCCAGGTCGCGATCGCCGGCGCTGACCGTATATCGCACGGCGTAGAAGAAAAGCGACGCAGCGCCCAGGCCGACGATGGACATGAGCACTAGCGCGATCGCGGTCTCAAGAATTGAGAAGCCCGCTTCATTGCCCGGTATCGTGCGGGCTGCTTCGGTGTCTTCCGTAATTTGATTTAATGCGCTATCCACGACTGTATCCTCCACTCATTGGGGAACGGTTACGGTAACGGTTTGCGAGCCGCACGAGCCATTTGAGAAGGCCACGCTGCCGCTCTGCTTCTTGACCGTTATCGTGAACGATGCGGCCGTTGAACCGTTCACATTAGCTGAGGCGGGCGAGACTTGAATCTGGCCGCTATTGCTCGAAACCGCGCTGATTGTCTTGGTGCCGCTGCTGTTATTCAGAACCACGCTCACAGTGCCTGAACCGTTCTCGGTGATCGTGATCGAGTTGGGTGTCGCAGTCATGGTGCAAGGCACCGGAGTTGGAGTTGGAAGCGGAGTCGGCGTCGCAGTCGGATTTGGCGTTGGAGTCGGCGTCGCAGTCGGATTTGGCGTTGGAGTCGGCGTCGAAGTCGGATTTGGCGTTGGAGTCGCGCTCGCAGAGGGATCCGGTGTTGGAGTTGCTGACGCCGAAGGCGATGGCGACGAACTCGGCGAACCGCTAGGCGCAGGACTCGGATCTGAAATTACGCTTCCACCTGAACCATTGAGAATTACCGCGGGAATCCAGGAGTCGAGAAATATATCTGAATCCAGAGTCACATCTCCCGAGCCGGTTATGTTGACGTTTATCGAACGGACTACGCCGGCCACGGTGTTCGTGAATCCGACGGAGGTTTCGATTGGGGTTCGCCCGCGCCAGTCAAATCCTACTGTCCGCGGCATATTAATCGTCACGTCAGTCTCAGTCGAAAAGTTCTGGGTCGTTACGTTTCCTGAGCCGCTGAAATCCATAGTGACGGAATACGTGGCCGTGTCCACCTGTTGAATACTGGTTGTGCCGTGCCGCCTTACGGCATCGGCTCGGGCTCTCTCCACATAGGAGGCGAAAAGCCGGGCTGAATTCGAACGCCGAATGTGGGCACGCGCTGAAGTAATACCCATAAAAGCGAATGCGCTAGTAATGGCCACGACGGCTATCACTATTAGTAATTGAATCGCGGAGGCACCGCGTTGGCTGGTTGGCGTCTTGGTATTCATATCAGTCTGTCTTTCGTTTCGGCGCTAGAGGGTAAGCACTACCCGGGCGAGGGAGGCTCAGCAAGGACAATGCCAGCGTGATTATTCGAGGAAAAGCAGAGAAATCGCCTCAATGTCTGAGCCTCTGCGAGTCAGGGTGTCACCCCGAGTAACATGGTGGGGAAGCACCTTTCCTATATTTTGAGAGGCAATTTTGACGACGATAGCCGCTCGCGAGATCCCTAAAGCCACTAGCGAACAAAAGTCTAGGCGGGAGTCTGTCCTTTTTGTTATAGTGACTTCAGCCGCAGCAGCGGCCCCGCCCGATAGTGGGATTCAAGATCGAGCCGCTAGAAAACCTTTAAGTACCGCTCGGTTCAATAAAACCAGGACAGATGCCCCAACCCTCCTCGGGTCCGCACAATCACCGATTTTCTTGAATTAGGAACAGCTTTGAACCTGCAGTTGCGCATGCGTCGACCCCTTAGCCCCGGCTCGAACTGAGATAATGATGTCCAGAATTGACGACCTCCTCAGGCAGATGAAGCAGCAGGGTGCTTCGGACTTGCACCTGACGTCGGGATCTGCCCCTTACATGCGGATTAACGGCGAGATGATGAAGCTGAATTATCGCAGCGTCACACCCGAAACTTGCCGGAGCCTCATTAACGAAATCCTGACTGACAAGCAAAAAGAATTCTTCAGCGAAGAGTCGGACCTTGATCTGAGTTATCCGCTGGCCGGAGTGGGACGGTTCCGCGTTAACGTGTTTATGCAGCGCCACGGCCTCTCTGCGGTCTTTCGGTTGATCCCGGAAAACATCAAAACGATTTCGGAACTCGACCTTCCCGAACAGCTTTCCGAGCTTATCGACGTTTCCGAAGGCTTGATTCTGGTCACTGGTCCTACCGGCTCCGGCAAGAGCACCACTCTCTCCTCGCTAATTCATACCATCAACCAGGAGCTGAAGGCGCACATCATCACGATTGAAGACCCCATTGAATTCGTTCACGAGAATCACCGCTGTCTAATCAGCCAGCGAGAGGTAGGCGGTCATACCCGGTCGTTCAGCGCCGCTTTGCGCGCAGCGCTCCGTGAAGATCCTGACATCATCCTGGTGGGTGAAATGCGAGACCTGGAAACCATTCAGTTGGCGATCACCGCGGCCGAGACGGGACATCTGGTCTTTGCGACTTTGCACACAAACAGCGCCATCAAAACGATTGACCGTGTAATCGATGTTTTTCCGGAAGGCCAGCAGACCCAGATTCGAGTGATGTTGTCTGAGAGTTTGCGCGGCGTGGTTGCCCAAGCGTTACTCCCCCGGCCCGATCATCAGGGTCGCGTGCCGGTGGTCGAGGTGCTGGTAAACGTCCCTGCGGTTGCGAATCTGATTCGTGAGGGTAAGACCCATCAGATCTTTTCGGTGATGCAAACCAGCCGTGCTCACGGCATGATGACCTTCGAAGCCGCCACCCACGACCTGATGCAAAAGGGCTTGGTTTCCAAAGAAGACGGTATGAGCTTCCTGCGTCGCAGGTCTGTCGGCAAGCAGCTCAATGGTTCCAGCTCTGGAGGGCAGGGAATTAAGTTGGCCGGCGGCCCGTCAATCTAGCCTTTCTTTCAAACTTTCCCGTAAAACAAAAAGTTTAATTTCAGCTGGGACGAGTCCGTTTATAAACGGTTCGTGTCGGCTGGGGCGAGTTGTGTCACAACCTTTTGCCAGGCTCCGCGGAAAGGAAAGCAGTAAAGCAAGACGATCGCCGCCACGCCTCCGGCGCGAATCATATCGGTCCAGTCGCCCCTGAGAATCACAATCATGAAACCCATCAACGCGATGGCTCCGCCGATGCCGGCGACCTGAATCGTCGTGTTCTGCAGCGACTTTAGTAAGGCCGAGACCCCGTTAACCGCAGCCACGTCTTTTAGACGAAGCGTAGCGAACCTGGTGCGCCGGAGCACAAAGGCTCCCAGTCCAAACACGAGAATGGCAATCCATAAGGCCATGATGAGTGAGGGATCGCCGCCCCTATAAAGAGAGGTGGCGGCCAGAAGAGAGATGATGACCAGCACTACGTCCAGCACCAGAAACGCAGCGACGACCATTACGGCCTTGCGATATCGTTGCGAGAGCTCTTCCTGGACGCTTTGCTGACTGGACGTCATGCAGACTCAAAGAAGCTTCACGGCTTCGGGGTTGGCGATTGCGTCGAGCGCGGTCGCGTCGCCGGGGAAGTACCGGGCGAAGTCTCGGGGGACGGAGTTGGCGGTGGTTGCACGGCAGGGGCCCGCGGCGCACTGCGCTGAGTGACCGGTTGTACGCCCTCCGGGAGTTGGCCGTTGTTGGCGATAGCCTTGTCAATCAAATCGTTGCCTTCGCCTTTGCGCGTGATCAGAATGCCGTCGCGACCGGTGGTGACATTCGCACTGCCGCTAATCTGCTGCATCATGTTCTGCATGAACGTTGGCTTCTCACACGTCGGCAGACTTTTCTTGATTGGATCCGGGTCCGGAATAGTGGCTCCGATGATGTTCAGTTGCTCTTTCGCTTTTTCGACGAACTCGCTGTTGGGATAGTCCCGCACCAATCGCTGATAGAGCTTGGCGGCTTCATCCGGCTCTTCTTCTTCCTGATAAGTATTGGCCCAGCGGAACAGCACCTCATCCATCAGACAGAAGTTCGGCCACTTCTCGACGATTTCTTTTAGGCGATCCTGCGCGCCCTTCAGGCCCAAACGGTTATGTTTGTAACGAGTGTCGTAATAGAACCTGGCGATGCCGAGGTTGTGCATCGCTAAATTGTCCTGCACTTCGCGCAGGCGCAGTTCAGCCTCGGGTCTTAGTCGTGTCTGCGGGCACTGCTGCAACATTACTTTTAAGCGCTGTTCGGCCTTGCGCGCATGCGAGATGTCACGATCTGAGAGGCCCATCTGCCGCATCTCGGTTTCGGCGACCTTCAACATCGCGTCGCACGTCAACCAATCGGTCGGAAAGAAAGTCAGCCAATCCTGATACGCCTGCCCTGCCTGGATTAAGGCGCTGGTAGTGCCTTCCAGATAGAAGGAATCCGCGATAGCCAGCTTGGCCATTGGCAAATAAGGAGAATCAGGATAGGTAGTAATGATAGTGGTAAAGAGGAGCCGGCCGGTTTCGTGGCTGCCCTTGCGCACCTGGTGTGCCGCCTCGACAAACAGAGCTCGATCGCGACCCGGGGCGACCGTGCCAGTCAATTCGTCATATTTGCCACCGCTCTTGCCGGGGAGCAAACCAAACAACCGACGTTTGCCTTTTTGAGGTTTCGGTTTGTAAGTCGTGTTGTCGGCCGCAGCGGCCCGCGCACCGGCCGTCGACTGCAGTCCTGCTTCGACACGCGTGTTCAATTCGTTAACCGAGGTTTCCAGGTCGTCCAGCTTAGAGACGTCGTACTTTTCGGCCCGGTCTTCGCGGCCGCGAATATCGTTCAAATCGCCCAGCAGGGCGTTAACTTCCTTCTCCAAATTGCGAAGACGCACACGCGGATCGTCCACGTTCTGTTGCTTGTCACCGGTATCCTTCGCGTTCAGGCCGGCAATCGCGCTGTCCAGAGACCGGCGCATGGCCTCGAGCTTTGAGCGCATGACGTCCAAACGTTGCACATTTGAAAGCCCGCTTTGCGTCTTGTTGCTGGGTTGCTGAGCAGAGGCCACGGCTCCGTTTGAGAGAGCGATTGCAAGAACTGCAAAAGCCAGGGGGATCCAGCGCAAACTGCGAGCGTTAGCCAATCGCACTAAGAGAAAAGACATCGAAAACCTCCACAAAACATCTAGAGCAATTCAGATTTTAGACTACGGGCTGACGAACTCCTAGCCACTCAAAAGGGGAACTCACGCGTTCGCCTACCTTTCAGACCCAAAGCACCGTGGCCTCGCGTAATTCTCTGAGGGCCACGGCCGGATCCGGAGCCCCAAAAATTGCAGATCCCGAAACTATTATGTCGGCCCCGGCTCCGGCGACCTCGGCCACATTATCGCGGTCAATGCCTCCGTCAATTTCAATCCTGGTGGCCAGTCCGCGCTCGTCAAGCATCTTTCGCAGCCGCCGGACTTTGTCCAATGAGGTTGGAATGAACTCCTGGCCTCCAAACCCCGGGTTAACGGACATCAGCAAGACATAGTCGGCAAATCTAACTACTTCATCCAAAGCCGACAACGGCGTGCCCGGGTTTATTGCAATACCTGCCAGAGCACCCGCACCCCTGATTGCAGTCAGGGTGCGATGAGCGTGCGGATCGGCCTCTACATGAATTGAGACCATTTTTGCTCCCGCTTTAACGAATTGCTCGGCGTAACGGCCCGGCTCAACAATCATCAGATGCGCGTCAATGGGCAGTTGGGTTGCACGGGAAATGGCTTTCACTACCGGCAATCCGATGGTTATGTTAGGAACGAAGCGCCCGTCCATCACATCAACGTGCAATAAAGACGCACCGGCGCTTTCCACGACCTTGATTTGATCGCCCAGGCAGCTGAAATCAGCGGAGAGAATGGATGGGGCAATTTCAATCATGAGCTTTCTTATCAACGCGGGCTGTCGGACGACCCCCGCGGGAATCACGGCGTCGGCGCGGCCGCCGGGGGCCGCCGATTGGCGTTTGTATCGCTACCAGTTCGATTTGAATTTCCCGTGGGCGTGGAATTCGCATTCTGATTCGTATGCACCGGAGTCCCCGTAGAATTGGCGTTGTCGTTTCTGGGCCGGTTCGCGTTTCGATTCAGGTTCGTCGCACGATTGTTATTCCCATTTTGATTATCGTTAGCGTTCTTGTTCGCCGGCTTGCGTTTGGGCTTCTCGTCGTTAGCGTTGCTATTAGCATTGGATGAGGTGTTGCTCTCCTGCTTATTGGCTGAGTCGGAATTAGTATTGGATGTAGTGCTGGAGCTCTCTCCTTCTTTAGTCGGCCGGCTAATGTCCACGGCTACGGTTTGGCCTACCTTAACGACTTCTCCGGCATGTGGAAGCTGGATCAAAACCGTGTCGGGCTTTGCCTCGCCAGTAGGACGCATCGCTCGGACGCGAAAATTTAGGCCGGCGGAGCTGATGGTGCTCTCTGCCGCCGCCCGATCCTTGCCCACGATGTCCGGCACACGAGTCTCAGAACTTCGCAACGAGAGATAGATCGCGCCCAGCAACCCTAGACCAAAAGCCACAGCTATGCCGATCACGATAAAAATTCGTTTAAGTATTGTCAGCGCTTGTTTGGTAGCAGACACGATGTAGTTCTATTCGCGGCGCAAACCGATCGGGGAGAACATCAATCGCGCAGTCTAGCACCGGCGCACAAATCGCCGCAACCATGATCCGCTACACCCGCCGCTGGAATGCCTTGATAAAGAAGCCGTCTACGTCATGACGATGAGGCCAGGTCCGAATGGCGCCGGTTTCGGTGAGTAAATTGGACGAGCCGGAAAGGCTTGCCGGAGCAAACTCTGCGTGGCCCCGAATAAAATCCGCGACCACTTCTTCGTTTTCATCGAGTTCAACCGAGCATGTGGAATACAAAAGCAGGCCGCCCGGCCGTACCATCGCGGCGGCATTAGCGAGGATTCGTCGCTGCTTTAATGCCAGTTCAGCTATATCGTCAGACTTGAGTCGCCAGCGAATCTCCGGATTATGGCGCAGCGTTCCCGTTCCCGAGCAAGGCGCGTCAACCAGCACTCGATCAAAACTCGCGAGAGCGAAAGGCAGGTCAGTCGTAGCGTCATGTACGACTAGTAGATCAACCCTGGCTCCCTGAATCTCCGATAAATCGCGGAGGATGCGGATCCGATGTTCGTGCAGATCGGCCGCAACCACGAGCGCCTCAGGCTGGAGCGCCGCGATGCTTGTCGTCTTGCTGCCAGGAGCGGCAGCGACATCGAGCACCCGATCGCCGGCCTGGGCTCCGAGTAAATTCGCGACGAGTTGCGAAGCTTCGTCTTGAAAATAGATCAGACCCTCAGCCGCGAATTGCTGCAGCAAAGCGTTTGCTGCGCCTGGCTTCTTCGCGTGTCCGGCTGGATTCACCCGCCAGGCTTCCGGCGCAATCCGCGAGCGCTGCAACTTGTTACCGGAACTTTCGAGTTCCTGGATCAACTGGCTCGACCCTTCGCTGTCCATGCCTTTCCTGGTTAGCCGAAAGGCGATCGGGGCGGCTTCATTATTTGCCCGGGCAAGGGCGCGGGTCTCATCAAAACCGAAAGTCTCTACCCACCGTTGAATCAACCAATGCGGATGGGACAGTTGAATGGCGAGTTTCTCAGCCGGATCACTGACTTCGTTTGCAGGATCGTAATCCGGCTCGCGCGTGGCTCGACGCAAAATTGCGTTCACAAAACTGGCTGCTGATTTCAAGCCGGCCGTGCGTACCAGCGCGACTGATTCGTTTACGGCCGCCGAAGGCGGAATGCGAGTGAGAAACCTGAGCTGATACAGTCCCATGCGCAAAGCAAGTTTGACCGCCAAATCAAGATTGTCGACTTGCCGGTTGGCGAAGTGTTGGATCGCGCTATCAAGCCACAGACGCTGGCGCAGAACACCGAGCACCAGGACATGGCACAGCGCGCGATCGTCAGCTCGCAACTCTTGGTCCAGCGCGACCAACAACGACGAGGCGTAAGCGTCTTCCGACTCGACCCGTTGCAGGATTCCAAATGCGGCGCGCCGAGCAGGCGAAATTCGGTTAGGAGAAGCTTTTGGTTTTTGGGAAAGGGACACGCGGGTGGACTTACTGCATCGGACAGGCTTGTAAAGCGCACAACTGCCAGCGGCCGGCCCGCTTGGTATAGACCAGAATTACTCGGTATTGACCCGAGAGTTCGCGCCCATGGTAAAGCCATGTCGCTGAATCACGAGCTGAGATCACGGCCGCGCTGCCGAACACTCTGACACTGATCTGCTCGCGAGTAAGATGCTCGACTTTGAGATCTCCAGAGGTTACATCAGCGATGAACTGGGCCTTGTCATCTCCCTCCAGCGGATAGGTGAAGAGAAAATCATCCGCCATGATGCGATCCAGAGCTTCGCTGTCGCGACGCACCACCGCCTTCACCCACTCGTCGTTAAGCTGACGGAGATGTTGCTCGACTTCAATGGTCGGCTGATAGGCTTGAGACGGGTCACTCAACTGCTCAACCTCAGGAAAAGGTTCGATAACATCAGGCTTCTACGCCAGATCTCAGTACATAGTCAACCTACAGACTGCATTGTATCGAACCAGTTTAATCTGGCCCATGTCGTCTAAGTTGACACGATTTGGGATAAAGAATCGATTTCATTGGTTCATTTGCCCCTGGATGCGGCGTGGCATGTTCATTGCGAACAGCAATGGCGGAGGGAGAGTAAAACACATGAAAATTCTTAACGCGAAAAATATTGGAGGGTCACTCCTGGGTCTTATGTTGTTGTTCGGTACATTTATGTTTGCGGGCACAACAGCCCAGGCGCAGTATTGGCCGAATCCGGAGCAGGTTCGCCGGCAGCGCGAGTATGAGCGCCAGCGGCAAATTGAACTCGAGCGTCAGCGCCAAATCCAGATCCAACAGCAACAGCAGGTTTACAACAACGGCCGATGGGACAACCGTGGTCGGCGTGGACGTAACAATGATGGTTACGGCAACCAGGGCGGGTCCTACGAGCTTCGCCAGACGGCACTAAACGCCGGTTACAACGAGGGCGCCAAGGCCGGTCGCAATGACCGTCGAAATGGCCGCTACAATCCGCAGGGCAGCAGCGCGTTCCGTAATGCGAATAAGGACTACAACTCGCGTTATGGTGATCGCTATGCTTATCAACAGTACTTCCGACAGGCGTTCATGAACGGCTACTCGGATGGCTACAACTACGGATACTAAGTTACCAGTCAGATTAACTGGCTGCGAGCGTAGCTAGTTTAAGATAAGACGGGGTGGGGAACCGATGGTTTTCCGTCCCGTCTTTTTTGATGTCTGATGACCTTGCCACCGGCCCCTCTCACCGCTCAATCTCAGTCCTGGGAAACGCGGAATGCCAGTCCTAATCAACCTTTACTACTCATACAAAACAAACGTGAAGTTGAGTTCCGGTGGAGAGTGGTATGCCTAAGAAGATTCTGGTTATCCAAAACGACGACGAGGTGCGCGAGCTGATCGGTTTGGCGCTCCTCAAGCGCGGCTATCAGGTCACGTTGGCCGAGAACGGGGTGGAGGGTTATGACATGGCGCTCTTTCTGAAACCCGATCTAATCGTGACCGACATCCGCATGCCGGCCGCTGACGGGATTCACGTCATCCGACGTGTGCGCGACACTCCCACCTTGGAAACGACTCCGATTCTGGTGACCACAGCTTTTGGCTACGGCAACGCGACTTTCTCTTTGCAACTTGGCGCCAATGGTTTTGAACCGAAGCCTCTCGATCTGCATAGCTTCATGATGACAGTCGAGCGTCTGCTGGCTGACCGCAACAGCAAGAAAGCTGCCTGACGCTTACGGCAACCGCATCAAATAAACGTCTTCTCGTCCTCAAAGCTGAGCCCAACAATTCGCTTCTCCTCATTCCTTTCGAACAACTAGTTCATCGTTCGGCACGATCGCAGGATCTTAGGCCTGCCTGCAGCTTGCTCTGACTTTTCCGGTTTGTCGTTAACAATCATCGCCTACTAACCGTCTTTCAAAAATCGAAGGCGAAACATTTCGGTCTGGATCGCGTCTAATTTGTGGGAACAAATCGTCTGACCGGCCGTTATAAACGAAGACTTAGTGTAGTTGGTCGTCAATCCAAGCCGTATTTCCAAGCATTTCGCCATTCTGCCCCAGGGTCTCATGAAGAAATTGCCGCTTCTTCTGTTGGTTATCGTTGCGAGCGCAGGTAGCGTCGTGTCTCAACCTGCGCCCGTACCCAAGCCGACGCCGGATCCGAGTCCCGCCGCGAGTCCCAAAGCTGACAACGGCAAACCCGACAAAACCAACGGAACGACTGGCGCCGTCACCATCCCTCCCGAAAAATCGGCCCCGGTCACCGTGCCGCGTTTCGAAAAGCCTCCGCTGATTGATGGCAAGCTTGACGATGGCGTCTGGCAAAACGCCGCGGTCCTGAAAGATTTTTACCAAATTCAACCCGGCGACAACGTCGCGCCGTCGAGGCCGACCGAAGTTTTGATTGGATACGATCCGAAGTTTCTCTACATCGCGTTTAGGGTAACTGACGAGCCCGACAAGGTTCGCGCCACCGTGGCCAAGCGCGACAATATATTCAACGACGATTACGTCGGCTTCATGCTCGACACCTTTAATGACCAGCGCAAAGCGTTTGAGTTTTTTTTCAACCCGCTGGGTATCCAGGGAGACGGCGTCTTAACCGAAGGACGCGGCGAAGACTTCAGCGTTGATGTCCTGATGGACTCAAAGGGCATCGTGCATGAGAAAGGCTACGATGTTGAGATCGCCATTCCGTTCAAGTCGTTAAGATTCGAAGCCGGCAAGGGAAAGCTCTGGGGCGCGCACTTCTTTCGACGAATCAAACGGTTCGAAAACGAGCTGGACTCCTGGATGCCGTTCTCGCGCAGCATCTCCAGCAATTTGAGTCAGGCCGGCCACCTGGGTGGGCTGGAAGGCATTTCGGTCGAGCGCACCATCGAAATCATCCCGAGTCTGACTCTGTCCGAAAGCGGCCGGTTCGTCCGCTCATACTCGACGACGCCGGGGATCCAGGATATCGGCCGGATTGTTAACGAGCCGATCAGGTTCGATCCTGGACTGACCGCCAAGTTCATTCCGTCTTCAGGAATGACCATCGATCTCGCCATCAATCCTGACTTTGCCCAGGTCGAGGCGGACCAGCTTGTGGTCACCGCGAATCAACGCTTTCCGATCTTTTATCCTGAGAAGCGGCCGTTCTTTCTGGAAGGTATTGATGTCTTTCGAACGCCGATTACCGTCGTGCATACGCGAGCGATCGTAGACCCTGATATTGCGGTTAAGACGACGGGAAAACTTGGACGAAATACGTTCGGGCTGATGGTGGCGAGTGACGCTGGGCCGGGCACCTTCGTGGGATCTGAACGGCTGAACCCGGGGAACTTTCCTTTTCTCGACAAGAACGCCTACATCGGCGTGCTTCGTCTGAAGCGCGACGTAGGAAAAGAAAACTCGCTGGGCATGCTGGCTACAAGTTACAACTTTATCCAGAAGCACAATCAGGTGATGTCAGTCGACGGTCGCTTTCGCATGGACCAGCAAACCACAGCGACCTTTAACCTGATCGGCACCACTTCGAGAAATTTCTTTTTTAATCCTGACGAAGGCAAGACCAGGTATCGCACCGGCAACGGATTCGGCTATTCGCTGGATTACAACGTTTCGGGAAGGAACTGGGGTTGGGAACTCTATGGTGAAGGCTTTACCAATGACTATCGCACCGATGTCGGATTTGTTCAGCGCACAAACTCGAATTTTAGTTCTGCTTATCTCCGATACAATTCTGAAAAGCACCCCAAGAAAACACTCATCTCGTACCACCTGCATAACTTTACCCATCTCGATTACGACTGGCAGGGACGGATGTACATTTGGGAAACCGAATTCGCGGCCGAGCTCGCGCTTCCGCGCAACAGTTATGTGGGCGGCTTTTGGGAGCCCGCCTACGAGCGACTTTTCGAGCATGAGTTTGGCGCCACTCGCACGGCGCGAGCGTGCAATCCGTTTGGTGCGGATTTGAATGTTGATCCGGCCAAGCGTCTTCCGGCCTGCACGTTCTTTGGAGAAAACACTGAGCGGCCTACGTCGAAAAACCATCTCTCTATTTATTGGGGCTCAAACTACAGCAAGAAAATTCAGTTCAATGGCCAGGTAACGCACCGTACCGGTCATCTGGATCTCGATTTTGGAAACGGTTCGAAATACCCGCGCGTTAGCCCCGCGGCGATATCTCAGCGCGAAGCCATTGCGGCCGGCCAATGCCCCGATCCTGTGACCAAGATCTTCGACCTCGCGTGCGGTACGCCGGGACTGGATCCTGGCCGCGGCGGCTTGTGGCAGATCAACGGCGGGTTGACCTATCAGCCGACTAACGAATTGCGAATGTCGCTGAACCTGACGAAACAGCGCCTCAAGCGATATGACAATGAACGCCTCGCTTTCGATGTCAACATCTGGACCTTCCGCGGCACTTATCAATTTACGAAGGCGACCTTCGCGCGCGCTATCGTCGATTACAACACTCTGAATTCACGCGTGCGCAGCCAATTACTGCTGGGTTGGACGCCGAGTCCCGGCACCTCGTTTTACGTCGGTTACAACGACGACATGAATTACAACAGTCAGAATCCTTTTACCGGCCAGCTAACGACGGGTTTTCGCCGCAACAGCCGCGTCTTCTTCATCAAAATGTCCTACCTGTTTCGCAAGAGCTTTTAGACGGGCAAAGCTGGTACGCGAACTATCCTCGCGATTTCTGAGGTTCGGTTCAGCACCCGAAGAACAAATCAGGTTTGCCGCGCGTAGAACCAAG
>JBBPID010000060.1:0-33075 GCA_038040505.1 Acidobacteriota bacterium
CGTTGTCCTGTGCCTGGCCTGCTGAGTCTTTGTAGTAAAGGAGCGCTGGCTCGACCTGATCGGGCGCGCCGGCTATGGCTAGCGCCGGATAGTTTTTGGCGCCGTCAACCAGCTTGATTTGTTTTGCAGGCAGCGTGGCTCCTCCAGCGGGCGGCGTTACCTCTGTGCTTAATAACACCCATTTTTGATTTGCTGGAGAAGCCTCGTCCTTTTCAGGCTGGGTGCCGCCGTACATCGACCGCGCCTTAACCTTGACCGTTCCCGGCTGAGACGCATTGCTAATCTTTATAGCCCAACCCGAAGGTGACTTGGCCTCTGAGTTTTGCACCAGCCCGCTGGTGCCTTTTCCGCAGGCCCCCAAAAATGTCAAAAGGGAGAGTGCCGCTATGATCAATAGTTTGGCAATGGCAATTCCTTTCATGTGACTGCCTCCTTCAGGAATTCAAACTGCCCTTGCTCGTACTAGGCGACCATTCGTTTACGTAAACTCCGCATGGCCCACTCACACGCTACGACCGCAGATATTAACAGATAAGCGGCTTCATACAGATGGCGCGTCAGGAACTGCCCGGTCAGAAACGCGCGAGTCAGATCGATCGATTCAGTCAGGGGCATTAGCCACGCCGGGATTTGCAGCCAGACCGGCAAGACAGCAATCGGATACCACGCGCCCGACAAGTACATGAACGAGAAGAAGATGGCCATGTAAATGTTGAAAGCATCGATGTCGTGAACGTGAGCGGTGATCCCCAGGGACAAACCGGCCATAAACAACGCGCCAACCAATAATGGCAGTGGGGCGAGTACCGCCCACCATGAAGTTGCGCCTCCGAAAATCGCCAGGACAACCAGAATAATGATGGTATCGAAAAGAGCGTGAGTTACCGCCCAAAGTATCTCGGCGAACGCCAGCGACTCAGCATCCACCGGTGTGGCCAGGATGGCATCGTAAGTCGACTGATACACCATGCGGAAATATGAGGCATAAGTCGTTTCGAACATCGCGCGCATCAAGACCGTGATTCCCAGGATGCCCGCCCCCGCGAAGGTTAGATACGAAAGCCCGGTGACCTGGCCGGCTACCAGCGCGCCGATGCCCCAGCCGAATCCCAGTACCGAGATGACCGGCTCGATAATCGGCGCTACCATGTTGAGTTTCCAAAGGCGGAGGTGCACGCTGACGTTCCGCCGCCAGACGGCCAGCGCGTCCCGAAGATTGACTTGTGTCGCAGCAATACTCATAAGCGTTTCCCGAATAAGCGGACCGCGATACCGCCCCATACGAGACTATATACGCTGGTAGTGAGGAGCCAGCTGGCGGCGTAGATGAAAACGCCGTCGCCGCTGGGAAAATGCAGCCAGTTAAGCAGGATCATTCCCGGCAAAACAAGAATTGTTACTAACGCGACCATGGCTCCAGCAAACTTCTCGAGTATCGGATACTCATAAAGAATTGGACTAAAGATCAAATAGAGCGCATTAATGCTAATGGTCATCGCCACTTGCACAGCAAAAGCGAAGCCGGAATGGAAAAAGAAAGTTTTCCACTTTCGGAACATAGGTTAAGAGACAAGATCGAATCGATGGACGCTTAACCAGCGTGCAGATCAAAAGGGAACTGACGCGTCTCGATAATTTCGATTAACTCATTCAGGGCCGCCTGGGCCCTGCTCCTGACTTCATCCGAATAACCAAACCTAACCGCATTCGCTTCGAACTCTTCCAAATCCAAAACCTGATACGACAGATCGGCCTCGACCAAAACATCAATGTCGAGGTCCACATAACTCAAGTTTTCAGCTGTCAGGACCGGCGGCCTGCCAACGTTGCAGTAGAAGAGTCGGGTCTGTCCGGCGCTGCCGAGGAACTGAAAAATGTTGTACCAGCGATCGAGCCAATAGTATTCGATCGTTTTAGTCCCCAACGGAATGCTGCCGAGTAGCTCATGCGTGACTTCTTCCTCGAATTCACATTGCAGCACAATTAGCGGGCCGTCCTGTCGCGCAATCCGTCCGTGCCAATGACGGTATTCACTGCCGTCGTATTTGAGCACCCGAATTGAAATCGGTGTGGCTGGTGTAACCGAGTCTTCCTTCACGATCAGACTATTGCTCCGGCACCACCATGTGCTCTTCGTTATCGCTCACCAATTGCAGGAAGACATCTTCGAGATTCGACAAACGAATCATCCGCCGCCGGCCTTCATACTCTTTCATGATTGGCGTCAGGATCTCAGCCTCAGGAGCAAAGTAATAGTGCGCGTTGTTATGCGTGACTGCGCTGATGCCATTTCTCGTCTGCCGCAAGGGCAGGTCGCCAACGTCGCGCACCTCGAGCGCATAACGCGAAACTTTGGCTAAGACCAAATCCCTTGGGCTGCCCTTGGCCAGGATCTTCCCACGATCAATCACCACCAGACGTTCACAAAGCTTTTCGGCCTCGTCCATGTAATGCGTGGAAAGGAGGATCGTGACGCCGCTGACCCGCCGCAGTTCTTCCAGCTTCTGCCAGATTTCCTGTCGTACCTGTGGATCGAGTCCGGTGGTTGGTTCGTCCAAAACCAGCAGGCGCGGTTGATGCAAGAGAGCCCGCGCGATCATAAGTCGTCGCTTCATGCCACCGGACAGGTGATCGATCTTCGCGTTAGCTCGCTCGCCCAACCCAATAAAATGAAGTAGCTCGTCGGCGCGTTGCGCTGCCTGCTGTTTCGGAATTCGGTAATAGCTGGCATAGATGATCAGGTTGCGCCGAACGTTCAGGTCGGGATCAAGATTGTTCTCTTGCGGCACCACTCCGATCAGCGAGCGGATTTGCCGTCCATGAGTGCGGACGTCAAAACCTTCTACGGTGAGCTGGCCTGAGGTCAAAGGCGAACGACAGGCAATCATCCGCATGGTCGTCGATTTGCCGGCGCCGTTCGGCCCCAGCAACCCGAACGTCTCGCCCCGGGCCACTGAAAAGTCGATCGCGTCGACCGCAGTTTGTTTACCGTAAATTTTGGTGAGACTACGCGCGTGGACTACCAGGCCGGCGTCCGGTGTTAGGGTATTGGATTTAGGGTTTAGTAAATCGCCGTCCGGTTTCATTCTCGAAATCCTAAGCCCTACACCCTAACCCCGGTGCAGGGCGTTACGCTTTGGCTGCGCGCTTTTTCCAATCTGAGAGGAACTGATCCTGACCTTTGTCGGTTAACGGATGCTTGAGCAATTGCTCGAGTACCTTGAAAGGCATGGTCGCAATGTCCGCGCCCATCCGCGCGGCTTCGATCACGTGGATCGGATGACGCAGGCTGGCGGCCAGGACCTCAGTCTTCCAACCGTAGTTGTCGTAGATCTCGATGATCTCCTCGAGCAAGCGAAGGCCATTGTCACCGATGTCGTCCAGCCGACCCAGAAAGGGACTGATGAACGACGCGCCGGCTTTGGCGGCGCACACTGCCTGGGCGGCTGAGAAGCAAAGCGTCACATTAACCTTGATTCCTTCCTCGTCCAGAATGCGCGTGGCTTCCAGCCCAGCGGGTGTGAGCGGACATTTGATGACGACGTTGTCGGCGATCTTCACATACTCACGCCCCTGACTCAGCATCTCGTCGCGTTCGGCAGTGGTCACTTCCGCCGAGACCGGACCGGAGACGATCTTGCAAATCTCGGCAATGTGCTTTTTGAAATCGACGTTGCCTTCTTTGAAGATCAAGGTCGGATTGGTGGTGACGCCGTCAGCCAGTCCCAAAGCTGCCGCTTGGCGAATCTCATCCAGATTCGCGGTATCGAGAAAGAACTTCATAAAGGCCTCCTGATATGTGCTGCCGACAAATATAAGCGAAACGGGAAGGGAATTACAGCGGAGGAGCGATCAAAACAGCCTTCAGAGTTCGTTCTCCTGCCCGATACCGTCTATCTCGCGACCATATCGTGTTCGTCTGCACTCGTCGAGGTTCTCAATTGAGACTCTTTTGCAGTTGGAATGCAAATTGCGAATAGCCGGCTGCAATTACTTTCCCCTCAGCCCATTCTCGGAGGTGAATCATGAAATCTATTTATCTAAAGCGCCTGGCCGCCGGCATTGTTTTCACGGCGGTGTCCGCGTTCGGCCTCAGCGGACTGGCCAGCGCGCAGGACAGTCCTCGCGAACGGCGAAGGATTGAAAAGCACGAGCAGCGAGACGAGCAGAAAAATAATGATGCTCAGGAACAACAGCAGCGACGGCAGGCTGAGGAGCAACGCCGGGCCGGCGAGCGTCAGGCTCAGGAACAGGAGCAACAACGCCAGGCGCAGGATCAGCAGCGGCAGGCTCGGGATCAGCAGCGGAACAACGAAGCTGAGCAGCAACGCCGTTTCGAGGCACAACGGCAAGCCCAGGAGCAGCGGCGCGCAGAGCGCAATGCCGAGGGCCAACGTCGGCAGAACGACGAACAGCAACAGGCGGAATTGCAACGCCGGCAAGCCGAAGCTCAACAAAGACGGGCGCAAGAGCAACAAGGTCAGTTGGAGCAGCGCAGACAGATTGAAGCGCAGCGCCGGCTTAACGAGCGACAGAACCAGGACCAACAGCGTCGTTCGGACGAGCAACGCCGGCAGATTGAAGCCCAACGACGCGGCAACGAAACCCAGAACCAGGATCAGCAGCGCCAATGGGAAGAGCGACGGCGGCAGACTGAAGCTCAGCGTCAGGCCCTTGAAGAGCAAAGACGCGCGCAGACGCAGCAGTCGAGTAATGACCGGCGGGTTTGGGAGCAAAGACGTAGCGAGCAGCAGCGCCGGACTCAGAATAATGACAACGGTCAGTGGAACAATCAGAACGCCCGCCGGCTTTCGGATCAGCAACGCAATGAATGGCGGCGTCGCGAGGAGCAATCCTGGCGGCAACGGCAAAACACGTTTCGGTCCAGAGAGACTGAATGGGCGCGCCGTTGGAGCGACAACCAGAGACGTCTGCAACAGCAACGCCGTCTGAACCAGTGGCGATTTCAACAGCGCTATTGGGAGCGGCTGCGGCAAGATCAGCTCCGGCTGCAAAGCTTCACTTACTACGATTACGGCTCGCCTTCTTATCGTTACTCGCGCAGCGGCCAGTACTACGACGTGAATCAGTATGGAGCTGATTTGCTGAGGCGTGCAGTCCAGGCGGGTTACGAAGAAGGCTTCAACGCCGGTCAGGCCGATCGTCAGGATGGATGGGGATACGATGCCGAGAACTGCGATCCCTATCAGGACGCCAGCTTTGGATACGATGGCTACTACGTAGACCTGGCCGAATACCAGTATTACTTCCGCGAAGGTTTCCGTCGTGGATACGAAGACGGCTACTACGGCCGCAATCAGTACGGCAGCAACTCAAACGGGAAGTACGCCATCCTGGGAACTATCCTTAACGTGATTCTGAACCTGGTGCAGTACTAAGGTTCGGATCGATTCAGAAGCCCGACCGTGAGGGAGGGCCAGTTACAAAGATGCCCGGTTCCGCCTAATCGCGGGGCCGGGCTTTTTTTGTGGCACGTGCATCTTGCACGTGGCTCACGGGCGGGACGCCCCTGCCACTTTCGAGGGCGCGCCACCAAGGTTATGGAACGGTTTCGGAAATAACTTCTGAAGGCGGGCTCACGTTACCGGCAGCATCAGTGGCAGTGATGTAGTAATAGTAAGTCTTTCCACCCTCGACGTTCTCATCGGTGAAAGTTGTCTTGGCGTAGAGCGTCGGCGTCAACTTTGTCCATTTATCTTTCGGCAGATCCGGATCCGTCGAACGATAGATGAGATAGCCTGCGACATCACTTTCAGAATTGGCCGGCCAGAAGAGAGCGATCCGTCCCGGCGCCGGCGCCGGCGAGATCTGTCCCGGCGCTGACGGCGGATAGATGTCGACCGGCGACAGTTCAAGGCTGTTCGAGTTCAAACTCTCAACCGGAGTCCCTCCAGTCCCGAGCGACACCGACCTGACGAGGTAGATATACCTATCTCCAAACTTGAAGTTTCGGTCCTGGTACTGGGTCGTCGTGATGGGCGCCTGATTGATCGGCGTCTGGCTAACTTCAGGTTGCGACACCGTGGCTCGGTAGACGTTATAGCCGAGCAGGTTCACCGGCGTCGATCCGTCTATGTTGGCTTTGGGCGCTTCCCAGGAAATTGTGAGCACCGTCTCTGAGAGCTCCTTCCCGGTCTTCGTCACAACCGGAGGCTCGGCAACTTTCGCGGCGGGCTCAATCAGCAGGAAATTGGAAAAAGCGGCGCGCTGACCGGCGGCGTTCACGAAGCGAACAGCATAGCGTAATCGGGCCGGCGCTCCGGCCAACTCCAGTGTATCCACGTACGTTAGTTCGCCGCTGGCCTTTTTGATCTCATCATAAGTAACTGAGCCCACCAGGATAGACCGGGCCGCGAATTCCTCTTCCGTCATTGGCAACGGAGCATTGAGTCTCTCCGCAACTCGGTAGACATCAACCCGGCGGATGCTTTGAACGCTGCCTTCGGCCGCGTTACGGAGCGGAGCGGGCCAGCTCAGGATCACCTGATTGCCCCGTTGTGCGCCCGACAGCAACTCAGTCCGCTGCGGAACTCTCTCAATCGGAGGTAACGGTGGTCGGCGCTTCCCACAGGTGGGCGCCAGCGACAGCGCCGCTATCGCGATTAGCAAGACGAGTCCCGAAGCTGTTGATTTGTAATTCCGGGCCGAAGGTTGCGGAGGTGTGATCACGTTTGTTCGCGGCGGCGAAAAGAGGGAAGTCTTAGAGAATGTAACGGCTCAGGTCCTGGTCCTTTACCGTCTCGGCCAGCATCAGTTCGACGTACGCGGCATCAATAGACTTGTTCTTCGGCTCGAGGTCAGGGCCTTCAAAGCTAATCTCGTCCAGCAACCGTTCCATAATGGTGTGCAGACGGCGGGCGCCGATATCTTCCGTTTGGCTGTTTACCCGCGCGGAAAAATTTGCTATCGCGTCAATCGCGTCATTGGTGAAGTCGAGCTTTACGCCTTCGGTTTCCATCAAGGCCACGTACTGCCGGACCAGAGAGTTCTTCGGTTCAACCAGAATACGTTTGAAGTCTTCAATCGTCAGCGACTCGAGCTCCACCCGAATGGGAAAGCGGCCTTGCAACTCCGGAATCAAATCCGAAGGCTTCGAAACGTGAAAGGCGCCGGCGGCGATGAACAGAATGTGATCCGTGCGGACCATGCCATAGCGGGTGTTTACCGTGGTTCCTTCGACAATCGGCAGGATGTCGCGCTGCACACCTTCGCGTGACACATCAGGTCCGTGCCCGGATTCTCGGCCCGCGATCTTGTCGATCTCGTCCAGGAAGATAATGCCGGAGGATTCGACGCGCTCGAGCGCCGCGCGAGCGACTGAGTCCATGTCGATCAGCCGTTCCTCCTCTTCCTGCATCAGGTACTCCATGGCCTCGTCGACCCGCATCTTGCGACGCTTGCTTCGCCCCTGAAACAGGTTGCCGAGCATGTCTTTCATGTTGATGCCCATTTCTTCGACACCCATGGGCCCGGCGAATTCTATGGTCGGGAAGTTCTTTTCGCGCACTTCGATTTCGACCAAACGGTTATCGAGTTTGCCCGAGCGGAGTTGCGTGCGCAGTTTTTCCCGAGTCCGCGCAAAGTTTTCGTCCTTCGGCTCAGCATCGGGAACCAGCACCGGAGCGGTGGTTTCGCCCGAGTCAAAATCAAAGATTGGATTTGCAGCCGAGGACTTCGGCGGCGGCAGCAACAGGTCGAGCACTCTCTCTTCCACATTCAGCTCAGCCTTGTCGGCAATCTCATCAATCTTTTCCTGCCGGGTCATTTCCACGGCTATCTCGGTAAGATCGCGGATCATGCTCTCCACGTCCCGGCCCACATAACCGACCTCAGTGAACTTTGAGGCTTCGACTTTCAGGAAAGGGGAGTTCGACATTCGGGCGAGGCGCCGGGCGATCTCGGTCTTTCCAACACCGGTCGAGCCGATCATGATGATGTTCTTGGGAATCACGTCAGCCGCCAGATCGGGCGACAGCTTTTTCCGGCGGACGCGATTGCGGAGGGCGATCGCCACGGCCCGCTTGGCTGCGTTCTGACCGACCACATGCTTGTCGAGCTCGGCCACGATTTGCCGCGGCGTCATCTCGTCCAAACGAGCTTCCGGCTCTTCGGTTTCACCTGCGAGATAGATAACCATCTTCTTTAATTCTCAAATGCGGGTGAAGAACTGCTGAAGTGTCGGCGGGCCAACTTCTTCAGCGCTTCACCTTCGGGCGCTCAGAGTTCCTCGAGCACGATGTTCGTGTTGCTGTAGATGCAAATCTCTCCGGCGATGCGCATGGCCTCCAACGCAATCTCCCGCGCTGTCAGTTTGGTGTTGCTAACGAGGGCGCGAGCTGCCGCAAGCGCATACGAACCTCCCGAGCCAATCGCCAGCACGCCGTCATCCGGCGAGATCACGTCGCCATTACCGGACAGCAGGAACGAACTGTTCTCGTCTGCGACCACCAGCAGCGCTTCCAGGTTGCGCAGGATCTTGTCAGTGCGCCATTCCTTGCTCAGCTCAATCGCGGCCCGCTCGAGGTTCCCATGATACTGCTCGAGCTTTCCTTCGAACCGTGTCAGCAGCGAAAAAGCATCACCGGTGGCTCCGGCAAAACCGGCAAGAATCTTGTCGTTATAAAGCCGGCGGACCTTCTTGGCGCCGGTCTTCATGACTGTCTCGCCCACGGTTACCTGGCCGTCGCCGGCCATCGCCACTCGGCCATCACGCCGCACCAGCAACACGGTTGTGCTGCGAACTTGAAGGGATTTTTTTCGGCTCATCAGTGAAAGAGCACTATAGGAACTGGCGCGAAGAATAGTCAAGCCAGCCACCTTAAGAGCGGGGTTCAGAGTACCGACTTTAGTCGGGCTTTTGCGGCGTGAGAAAGGACCCAACTGAAGTTGGTACTCTAAACGCCGGTGATCACAGTAGGTTCCTGCTGCCTGAAGCTGCTTTATACTCGTTTGAAATCTCGATTGGGACGGCGTGATGCGTTTGCGTTATTATGTCTGTCCGTTTAGCGTCGAGAAGAAAAGCGAATGAAAGAGCAAAAGAGACCACGCATCGGAATCACGATGCGGCTGGAGCTGGCGACAAACAGGTTCTACCTCGGCCGGCATTACAGCGAAGCTGTCGAAGCGGCGGGCGGCCTGCCCGTGCATATTCCATTGATTCCGAAAGGCGACTTTATCAATCGAGTGATGAATGGTTTGGATGGGTTGTTGCTGCCCGGAAGTGACTCAGATGTTGATCCGCTGCGCTACGGGCGCCAGCCCCACCCAATGCTCAGCAGCGTCCATCCTGAGAAGGATGAAACAGATCTTTTGACGCTGGTCGAGGCCGAGAGTCGCGCCTTGCCCGTCTTTGCGATCTGTTTTGGCCTGCAGTCATTGAACGTGTCCCGTGGGGGTACACTGATTCAGGACATTCCGAGTCAGCTTCCTGAAGCTATCAAGCATTCGCAGGGTGCGCCGCGCGAAAGGCACTCGCACCGTGTGCGCTTGTTGGAGGACAGCATTCTCGGCCAGCTCGCCGGGGCACAGAGCGCGCCCGTCAACAGCCATCATCATCAGGCGATTGAGAAACTGGGAAGGGAACTGGTAGCTACTGCGTGGGCGCCAGACGGCGTGGTCGAGGCAGCTGAAGATCCGCGCAGCGATCGTTTCGTGATCGGGGTGCAGTGGCATCCCGAAATTGCCTGGGAGAAAGATGAATTGTCGCGGGCTCTGTTTGACCGTTTTGTTTCCGAGGCGCGCAAAGTCGCCCTCACCACCCGCGATTCAGAGTTGAAGAGCGCTATACCATTGAGCCTTTAGTTTATACTGTTCACTGTTTAGGAGAGCGCACAAACTTGGCCGGACCCAGAGCCGCATTCCCCAACACTTCATTGGATTTAACTAACAAGGTCGCGATCGTAACCGGGGGCTCGCGCGGAATCGGCCGCGCCGCCGTTAACTGCTTAGCGACGCTTGGCGCGAACGTCGTCGTCAATTATGTGAAAGACGAGCAGGCTGCCGCAGCCGCTGTGGACGAGGTTCGAAAGCTGGGAGGCGAAGCCGTCGCGGTCCAGTCTGACGTTTCCAAAATGGCCGAAGCGCAAAAACTTATCAATGCGACGATCGAGCGCTTTGGCCGCGTCGATTTTCTCGTTTGCAACGCGGGAATCTGGGAGGGCGCTACGGTTGACGAAATGAGCGAAGAGGCCTGGGACCGCACGCTTAATCTCAATCTGAAAGGCACCTGGACCGTTTGCCGCGCCGCCGTGCCGCACATGAAGAAACAGAAATTCGGGCGGATAGTGATCGTCAGTTCTACGGCCGGGCAGAGAGGCGAGGCGAACGTTTCCAACTACGCTGCTTCAAAAGGGGGCCAGATTTCGTTTACAAAATCGCTGGCGGCCGAGCTCGGACCTTTCGGCATCAATGTTAACTCGGTGGCGCCCGGATGGGTTGATACAGACATGTGCGCGGATGTTTTTGCTGACCCGGCTTTTCGCAAATCGATCGAAGACCTGCACCCGATTGGCCGCGTGGCCACCCCAGCCGATATCGCCTGGCCGATCGCTTTTCTCTGCAGCGAATGGGCCCGGCACATAACCGGCGAGATCCTGAATGTGAATGGTGGCGCGGTCCTCTGTGGCTGAGCAAAACAAGACATGACTGGAAATCGAAAACACATAAAACTGGGAATCGAAAGGCTGCTTACCGACAAAGTTGAGCTGTTGCGGGGCGCGCGCGTCGGGCTCGTTTGCAACCAGGCCTCAGTCGATCATTACCTGCGTCACGCAGCCGACCTCTTTCATGAACACAGCGGGGTAAATCTCACCACCTTGTTCGGACCCCAGCACGGCATCCGCGGTGACGTTCAGGACAACATGATTGAGACGGCGCACGGTAAGGACCGCAAGACCGGCCTGCCGATCTATTCCCTGTACAGCGAAACGCGCGAGCCGACGGAGGAGATGCTTAGTGACGTCGATGTCATAGTTTTTGATCTCCAGGATGTGGGTTGCCGGATCTACACGTTTGTTTACACGCTGGCTAACTGCATGCGTGCGGCGAAGAAGTTTGGCAAGCGCGTGATCGCCTGCGATCGGCCGAATCCAATTGGTGGAACACAAATCGCCGGGAACATTCTCGATCCGGCCTTTGCCTCGTTCGTCGGCCAGTTTCCGGTACCGACACGACACGGCATGACTGTGTGCGAGCTGGCGCGGCTATTCAATGAAGAGTTCGGCATCGGCTGCGAGCTGGAATGTATTCCGATGGAAGGTTGGTCACGCGAGCTCTGGTACGACGAAACGGACGGGCCGTGGGTCTTGCCCTCGCCGAACATTCCCACCTGCGACACGGCCACGGTGTTTCCGGGAGCCGTTCACTTGGAAGGAACCCAGATGTCCGAAGGGCGGGGGACTACGCGTCCTTTTGAACTGGTCGGCGCGCCCTATATCGATGCGGACAAGTTCGCGGACGATCTGAACGCCCTCGCTTTTCCCGGCGTTCATTTTCGTTCGTGCGTCTTTATGCCGACCTTCCAAAAGCACGGCGGTGAGGCTTGTGGCGGCGTTCAGATTCACGTCACTGATCGAAAGTCGTTTGAGCCGGTGATTGCGGGTGTGGCTGTGGTGAAAACTGCCGCCGACATGTACCCGGACGACTTTCGCTGGAAGGATCCGCCGTACGAATACGAGTTCGATCGGAACCCGTTCGACATCATTTCGGGAACGTCAAAGATCAGAGAGGCGATTGAGCGAGGCGATTCTCTGTCAGATTTACAAGCATCGTGGCAAGCGCCGCTGGCGGATTTCAAGGCGGTTCGCGAGCGTTACTTGCTTTATTGAAAGGCTCAGCCGTGGTTGAGCCGACAACTAAAGCACTCGTTTATGTCAGGAAAAGCGCAGAAGGCGGGCTCAGGAAATACTTGAACTGCGCTGCGGCAGGAACACTCCAGGGAGGCAATAGTATTGGCTGCAAAGTCGATTGAAGAAACAGCAAAGGTAGAGACGCCGCGCGTGGCGTGGCTGATGGGGTTGGCGGCCTGGGCCGTTCCCGGGTTGGGTCACGTCCTGCAAAGGAAATTCGTGCGCGCCGTATTGTTGGGCGGCGCAGTCTGGGCGATGTTTTTTATCGGGCTTGGTCTGGGCGGGCATCTTTACACAGTCACCGACCACGGACTAGGGGCCCTGGTTCAACTGTTGCCCATGAGCGCGAACGTTGGAACCGGATTGCTCTATCTCGCGTGCTGGCTAACCAACAGCGGCTTTGCTGAACAAGCCCATCGCGTAACCTATGAATACGGCAACACGTTTCTGCTGGTCGCCGGCCTCTTGAACTACCTGACAGCGCTCGACGCTTTCGATATCGCCGCCGGGAGGAAGCAATGAGGCACGTACTTTGGATGGCCGTGTTTGCCGGACTGACCGGAATTGTTTTTGGCGTGGTCGCAAAAGGGACCGACCGGCAACGCGTGATTTATGGCCTGAAGGTTTTCGGCGAGTTCATCGCCATCGCGTTTGTGCTCGGCTGGATCCTCTACTTCCTGCCAATTCGCTAAAGTAATTTCTTAGCGATTCCGCATTCTCATGGCTCTAATCACCACAGACGCAATCGTTCTTCGTTCGTACAATCTGGCCGAAGCCGATCGCATCGTGCTTTGCCTGACCCGGAACGCCGGACTCGTGCGGGCCGTGGCCAAGGGCGCGCGGAAAATGAAAAGCCGATTCGGCGCGGCGCTCGAGCCGTTCACCCTCATCAAGCTGGCTTTCTATGAAAAGGAAAACCGCGATCTGGTTACTATGTCGCAGGCCGAAATTATCGAATCCCGCTTTCAGCTGGCCAGCCAGCCGGAAACGGCAGAGGTCCTGGCCTACATCGGCGAGTTAGTCGCGGATTTTGCCCCTCCACACGAGGCTAATGACACACTCTTTCGCATGGTAAGTGCGTGCGTCGACGCGCTGGCAAAGGTTCCGCAGGATTCGCAATTATTAATGCGCTACTTTGAGGTTTGGCTGCTGCGGTTGGCCGGGCTGTTTCCGGATGTACGTGCCTGTGGGGAATGCGGAACACGCATCGCGGATGGCGACAGCGCATATCTGGATGTTGAAGTAAAACCTCACTGCCGTAATTGTTCCCGGAGCGGCGATACTCGTTTGCTGCCTGAAACACAGCGTAGCCTGGTCGGAACGCAGCAACTCGCCCCGATCGATTTCGCGAAAGCATATCAGCAAATCTCGGCGCCATCGGCCGCCCAGTTATCCGAGCTCACCCATCGACTAATCGTTCGGGCGTTGGAGCGACGCCCGCGCACGCTGGTGGCCTTGTCAAGATAGATCCGGCAGATGGCGCGGGGAAAGTAAATCATGGCGAAAAGGAAACTCATCGAGCGCTATGTCCTGGCGACGATCTTTCCTTACACGTTGATCGCCTTTGTCCTGCTGACCACGATTCTTTTTGCCCAGCAAACCGGTCGCTACATTGAAACAATCTTTCATGGGCTCGTGCCGTCCAGTTTTGTTTATGGTTTAGCGCTGGCGCTCCTTCCCACGGTCCTGGTTTTCACGATTCCCATGGCGGTCCTGGCCGGCACCATCATCGGGCTCGGTCGCATGGGCAGCGATAGCGAGTTGGTGGCCATGCGCGCCGCCGGCGTCAGCACCTGGAGAATCCTTTTGCCCGCCCTCGCATTCGGGCTGATTGCCACCTTCATTGCCTTCGAGTTGAACTTTAGGGAAGCGCCGCGGGCGCAACAGCAATTGAAATCGGTGCTGGTGCGCACGGCCCTGTACCGGTTGGACTCGCCTGTTGAGCCACGCACCTTTACGAACGACATTCCCGGTTACGTGATCTATGTACGCGATGGTGACAAAGTCGCGGGGCAATGGGGACGAATTTTTATTCAGTCCCAAGAAGGCAATCAAACCACGCTGATCACCGCGCGCGCGGGCCGCATCGATTCGTCTGCAGAGAAATCAGAGCTGGTGCTGCAGGACGCCATGATGACGCGGCTGCCGGCCCCTGAGGCGAAAGATCAATCGTATGCCGTGGATCGGGTAACCGAACTTCGAAAGGTTATCAACACCGGGCGCGGAAGCCTTCTGGCCGGGATGAAAAAGTCCGGCTCAGATCCCGATCAGATGGGATGGAGCGAGTTGCGCCAGAGGATCGCGCAGACCGCCGGGCCTGAACAGCGGGAAGCCGCCATGGTTTTTCACAAGCGACTCGCCTTCTCACTGTCGCCGCTGGTGTTCGCTTTGTTCGGCTCGGGGCTGGCTCTCCGCCTGCGCCGTGGCAGTCGCGGATTCGGCGTGATGATGTCTCTCTTCATCATGATGCTTTACTACCTGGTAACCATTGGCGGCGACCAAATGGCGCGCGCCGGTTCGCTGCCGCCAATCGTCGGCGGTTGGATTGCGACTGTAATTGCGCTGGCCATTGGTATCGGGTTACTGACAGTGAGAGGGCGTCAGATCGGGTTCCGGCGCGGAAGAAGGAAAGACGAAACAAAAGCTGCGGTTGATGAGGAATCTAAGAGGGCGCAGCGGGCGCCGGCAGTAAGCGCGCGTCGCTGGGTGACTCGCTTTCCGACCCTGCTGGACTGGACCATCGTCCGCACCATGGGCATAAGTTTTCTCTTCGGCTTCATTGCCCTGGTTTCGATCTTTAATATCTTTACGACTTTTGAACTGTGGCGTTTCATCGCCGCGAGTCGGGCCAGCATCTTGCTGGTCGCGCGTTACCTTTTCTATCTTTTGCCGCTCGTCAGCGTCGAACTATTTCCCGGCAGTGTGCTGGTGGCGGCGCTCATGACTTACGCGCTCATCGCGCGCCGGCGCGAAGCGGTGGCGTGGTGGGCCTGTGGGCAGAGCGTCTACCGGCTGATGTTGCCGGGTCTACTCTTCGCAATTTTGATCTCGGTTGGATCATGGTTCGTGCAGGAGCGAGTGATGCCCGAGGCAAACGTGCGTCAGGACACGTTGCGCGCGAGAATCAAAGGCACCATCGCCCAGGTTGCGAGCAGCTCAGAGCGACGTTGGTTGGTCAGTGCCGACGGCTCTCGCATTTATTCGTATGAGTTCGACGATCGCCGCCAGGTTCTGCTTAAGCCGGTGATCTACGAATTCGACAGGGACCAGGTCGAACTGAAGCGCGTGACCAACGGCGAGGAAGGGAAGTGGCTCGGCGGCAGCGAGTTCGAAATCGATGGCGCGCACTGGATCAATCTTGACGAAGCCCGAGTCACTCAACAATCAGCCGCCCAGCTAAAAATCAGCGGCGTCGATCCTCCGTCTGTTTTCAAGCCAACCTTGGATCGCCCTTCGCAGCTGAGCGCCGATCGCCTGCGAGATTATATCAAGACCCTGAAAGCCAGGGGCGCCGACACGGCGATCCTCGCGGTGGCCTTGCAACGCAAGTATGCGGCGCCCTTCAGCGTCATCGTGATGGCCTTGATCGGAATGCCTTTGGCGATTTCTCTCGGCCGCAAGAGCACTGTGGTCGCTCTATGTTCCGCGGTCGTGGTCAGTCTGGCTTTCTGGCTGGTGTCAGGAGGATTTCAACAGCTCGGCGAACACGCGCTGCTCCCGCCCGGGCCGGCCGTGTGGACACCGATCGTGATCTTCGCGTGTGGCGGGTTGTATTTTATTTCGCGGGTGCGGACGTGAGGTGCCCCTCCACAGTACGGCCAGAATAGGTCTCCGGCCCTAAAACAACCTCCGCCGGGCGGGTTATGTTTCTCGTGGGATATGACACTCGCGAGCTCAGGATATTAACTCACCTATACCGTTCCATGATTCGGGGGACTGGGTATACCCACCCGCCTTTCGAAGGACAGCTCATAACCTACCTTATGGCTTAAGAATTCGCGGTTGAAATTGAATCTTACCTCCATCCCCTCTCCTTGGGAGGGCGAGCGGTTAAAACTGCCATTGGAGGCCACAACAAAAGTTCCCACGAGGGTGTTCCCGCCACTAACCTTTGACTTGTCCTCGATTGTCAGCCAGCGCGACTTACCGTCTTCGCTAACTTCGACCTTGAAAGCGAGTTTCCCAGAGTCGGTTACTTTCAAGCTGTAATCGTAGGTTCCTTTTTCGAGAAATCGGTCGCGGTTCTCACCATAGTTGGTCCCGCTTAGTATTCCGCTTATTGGGTCTTCATTGACGCCCATGCATTTACCTCCAGTGGGGATGGTTCGCAATCGAGACAGCCATTGGATCGCACAAGGATACATCAACAACGCGATCGGTCACAGAGCCGGAGCAGTAGCGACTTGACCAGCCACCCAAGATCTGTGGGTCGACCAAGTGACTCAGCGATTCGGATCCGTACAATATCGGCAATCTCACTGCCTTTCCAAGTCACTAGCTGCGGGCGTAAAAGCGATCCACGAAGACACACGAAATAGCACTAACAAGATCGCCCCATGTTCGTGTTATTTCGTGGATCGTCTTGTGGCTTGGTCAGGCTGAAAGAGTCAGAAGCCCGCGCGTAAGCAAGGGCTGGCTAAAGCTAACGGGCCCTCTCTCACGGTCGGGCTTCTGGTACTTGGCATATGGAAAAAGAAAAAAGCCGCGGAGCAGTGAACTCCGCGGCCTCTCGATGCCAAATGGCAAAGTCCAAATGAAAAATGGAAATGTTTAGGTGCCGGTCTCCCAGCTCGTCATGTACTCGATCTGCTCTGAAGTCAGCGTATCGATAGACATGCCCAGGGCCCGCAACTTCAGACTCGCAATTTCCTGATCGACTTCCTTGGGCAGCAGGTGCACGCCGGGTTCGAGCTTGCCCTTGTTCTTTACCAGATACTCAGCTGAGAGCGCCTGGTTGGCAAAGCTCATGTCCATCACACTGGCGGGGTGACCTTCGGCGGCCGCGAGATTAATCAGCCGGCCTTCGCCCAAAACCATGATCCGCCGCCCGTCGCTCAGTTTGTACTCTTCAACAAACGGCCGCACCCGCGTGGGCTCGCCTGACAATTCGCGCAGAGCAACCAGGTTAAGCTCGAGATCAAAGTGGCCGCTGTTGCAAACCAGCGCGCCGTCTTTCATCGAAGCAAAGTGATCGCGGTCGATCACGTGACGGTTGCCGGTCACGGTCACAAAGATATCGCCAATCTTGGCAGCCGCGGAAATCGGCATTACGCGAAAGCCATCCATCACCGCCTCGACGGCTTTGATCGGATCGACTTCAGTAACGACCACGTTCGAGCCCATGCCGCGGGCGCGCAGCGCCACGCCTTTTCCGCACCAGCCGTAGCCGACGACTACCAGCGTACGACCAGCCAGCAGGATATTCGTGGCGCGAATAATTCCATCCAGTGTTGATTGGCCCGTGCCGTAACGGTTGTCAAAGAAATGCTTGGTCTGGGCATTGTTGACAGCGATCGAAGGGAAGGTGAGCACGCCGGCCTTCAGCATTGCTTCCAAACGCACGATGCCGGTGGTGGTTTCTTCAGTCGTGCCGATGATCTTCTTGGCCAACTCCGGCTTTTCTTTAATCAGAGTCGCAACCACGTCTGAGCCGTCGTCGATGATAATGTCCGGCTCGAATTCCAGCGCGGCTTGCACGTGACGGCGATAGGTGTCGGTGGATTCACCTTTCATCGCGAACGTGGGAATCCCGCAGTCGGCCACCAGCGAGGCGGCGACGTCGTCCTGAGTTGAAAGGGGATTCGAGGCGATCAGCATCGACTCAGCACCGCCGGCCTGGAGCGCTCGCGCCAGATTCGCCGTTTCCGTAGTGATGTGGGCGCAGGCAACCAGGCGAATGCCTTTCAAGGGTTGCTCGTTGCCGAAGCGCTCGCGAATCAGACGCAGGACCGGCATTTCTCGCTCGGCCCAATCAATTCGCTTCTTGCCTTCAGGGGCAAGGGAAATGTCTTTGATGTCGTGTTCAATTGCGCGCATTGCTGTACTCATTTTTATCCATTCTTTTAGTCTGGGTTGATTGTTTGCGGCGCCTGGCTCGCTCGCCTGGGCAAGCGATCTGCGCCGCACCGAGATTACACACCAGCGGCAGCCCGCAGGGCTTCTGCTTTCGTAGTCTGCTCCCAGGTAAATCCATCTCCGCTGCGGCCAAAGTGTCCATAGGCGGCAGTGGCCTGATAAATAGGCCGGCGCAGGTTGAGTTCGTCGATGATTGCTTTCGGTGTCAGCGGGAAGTGGTCCCGGACCAGATCGGAAAGCTTGGCCTCGGCGATGCGGCCGGTGCCGCGCGTGTCGACTCGGACCGAGACGGGATCAGCGACGCCAATCGCGTAAGCGAGTTGCACTTCGCATTGTTCGGCCAGACCGGCGGCAACAATGTTCTTGGCGATGTAACGCGCCATGTAAGCCGCTGAGCGGTCGACCTTGGTCGGGTCTTTACCCGAGAATGCGCCACCGCCGTGTGGAGCATAACCGCCGTAGGTGTCAACAATGATCTTACGGCCGGTCAATCCGGAATCGCCCTGGGGCCCGCCGGTTACGAACCGGCCGGTAGGATTGATGTGATACTTGGTGTTGTCGTCCAGCAATTCCGACGCGACGGTGTGTTGGATGACTTGCTCGCGAATTTCCGAACGAAGCTGTTCGTTGGTTACTTCCGGGGCGTGCTGGGAAGAGATGACGACCGCGTCAACGCGAAACGGCCGGCCATCGCGGTATTCGACTGTCACCTGCGACTTGCCATCGGGCCGCAGATAGGGAAGCTGTCCCGACTTGCGGACTTCCGAAAGGCGCAGCGCCAGTTGATGTGCCAGTTGAATCGGCAGCGGCATCAACTCGGGCGTTTCATTGCAGGCGAACCCGAACATCAGGCCCTGGTCACCGGCGCCGCCGGGATCGACACCCATGGCGATGTCCGGAGACTGGCGATGAATTGCCGACAACACGCTGCAGGTGTCGCAGTCGAAACCATACTTGGCGCGGTCATAGCCGATTGCTCGAATCGTCTCTCGGGCAATCTCTGCATAGTCGACTGTGGCCTTGGTAGTGATCTCTCCGGCGACAATGACCATGCCGGTGGTCAGCAACGTCTCGCAGGCGACGCGCGACATGGGATCCTGCTTAAGCGCGGCGTCCAAAACGGCGTCTGATATTTGATCTGCAATCTTATCTGGATGGCCTTCGGTAACCGATTCAGAGGTAAACAAAGTTCCGCGATGATTATCCAATTCAAACTCCTTCGATAAAACCTTCAGTGCTTAGTGGGGTCACCAATGGAAAATTAAAAGACCGCGTACAATAACAGCCATTTTAAAGGGGTGTCAAGGAGACCACGGGCCAGCTGTGTCGGATTTCAACGCGTTTAGAGTACAAACCTTCAATGGTTGGGTTCTTTCAGTTAAATGGAGTACGGTGGTGAGAGTTGAGTTTTTCTCCGTGTTCCTCTGTGTCTCCGTGGTAAATTACTGCCCACAATTAGCTCACCACAGAGACACGGAGAGCAGAAAACTCTTCAAATTAAGCCCTCTAGATGTTCGACAAAATTCGGTACTCTAAACACCCGGGAAAAGGTGTAGACTGCCGCCCCCAAATCTCTCAACGGAGGCGCAAATGCGTCGACAATCCTTACTCTGGCAGTTGGCTGCTGCGGCGTTCCTCTTACTCGCGCTGATTACAGCGGTCTCGGCCCAAACCGCCGAAGTCTACTTCGGCGATCAGAACACTCGGCTCGAAGCCAATTCGCCCGCCCCTACGGGACATATACCGGTTCTCTTCGTACACGGCCACAACATTGATGACGCCCAGGACGCCGATTTCAACTATCAGAAGAACTGGCAAAACTCACTGGGAGGTCTGCCATCCTTCAAGCAAGCCATGGATCTGGCGGACAACAGCGGACTGGATATAGAGGAATACTATATTCGCTTCGTAGAGCAGGGCCGGTCTATCGCCACCGATGCGGTCGAGATCTGCGACGCCATCGACCTCATTTTGCACCGCCACGATTCCAACTTCGCCTACCCACATGTTGTCGGGCAAACAACCCAGGTGAAGGTCGTCATAATTGCATATAGCAAGGGTACGCTGAGCGCGCGCCTATATTTGAAAAGCCTCGAGACCCTGGTGACCGGGATGCGTGCGCCGGAAACAGGTTTTCGGCCGGTGTCGGAGTTTGTCGCTATCGCACCTCCTAATCACGGGCTCAACCTTGGAGGGTTTGGCTTATTTACTACAGCCGGCCAGCAACTGGTGAACGGCTACGGCTTGAATAACTGTGCATCAATCTTTCCATCGGGAACCGATTTCATTGAGAATTTGAACAGTCATCCAATCGAAGACTCTGAGGCGCTGGACGTCTGCGAGTTCTACGCGAGCGAAGCACCGGGCAGCCGTTCACCTGTCGCCCCTGTGACTGACGGCATTCTTTACGTCACGCTCTTTGCGGATCAGAACCGTGACTTTGTCGGAGGCGAAACTCCCTCGAATGATTGTCAGGGCCGCCGGCTGGCGCTGAACCTGAGTCCCGATGCCGTCAACATTCCGCTGGCCAGCATCACCGGGAGTGACGTGGCCGCCGTCCATCAGAACACGGTCCATACGCCAGAGGTGATTTGCCAGGCGCTCTATACCGCGGTTCGTCACCGCACTCCAGTCGGCCAGACTTGCACACAAGTCGGCGGCGTTCCGGTCATCCCAACTACGGCGCGCGCCGCCGCCATGTTGACGCTCGATTTCTCAGGCAGCATGTCCGCGCCGGCCTGCGTGGGCTGTGGCACGCGTGCGGACACTTTGAAACAATCGGTCGAGTTGTTCATTCAATTATGGTCAGCAGTCAGTGTGCCCAGCGACCGCTTGGGCGTCACTTACTTCCGCACCAATGTTGACCCGTTCCTAGTTGGCGGCGAGGACCTGCCGCTGCTCTCAGTTGCGGGTAATACGATTAAGGATGATGTGATCAGGCCTACTCAGCTGCCAAGTGATTGGACCGCCATGGGCGGCGGGTTGCAGGTTGCGATCGAAGCGCTCAAGGGAGTTCCCGCAGATTCTCGGCGTGTCATCCTGTTCACCGATGGAATTCAAAACGTAAATCCGATGGTGTTGAGCCCGGATTGTCGATTGGTTATTGATAGTGAAGTTGGCCGGATGAACTCGAACGTTTCTCCAACTACGCCGCGAACAGTAGTCGGCCCATCTACGGGAATTGCCGTCGACACAATTGGCATTGGCGCCGACCCGGCCTTTGTCGCACTGCTGAGCGACATTGCCGGCCGCACCGGTGGCCGCACCTGGTTAACGACGGAGCCCGACGACGCTCTACGGCAGTTCTTCGTCGAACAATTGATCGTTGCGCTGCGTGGCTCGAGTCCGCAACTCGTCGCTTACCGCCATGGCGCGATTGGCGCCAACGGGAGCAGGGAAGTCTTCGCTATCGAAGCCGGCGCGCGGACGCTAGTGCTTAAAGTGAGTTGGAAGCCGGGCCAGAAAATCGATTTCACCGTCGCCAGGAATGGCGTAGATGTAACGTCCGCCGGCCGCTTTATTCAGGGCACGTTCTACAAGATATTTGTCATCGACCTGAAAAAAGCTTCGATTGGAGCCCGTGGCAATTGGGAACTCCGGATTCAAGGTAAGGCAGGCATTAGCTATCAGACAGCAGCAATCGTGGATGGCGGGCAGATCACTTATGACGCAGTTTTCAATGTGAGAAAACCGAGGGTGGGCGCGCCGCTTGAGCTCATCGTCCAATCAACGGCTGAGGGCAAACCCATCGGCGCCGACAGCCGGGTCATGGTCACGTTGTTGAAGCCGGCTAAGTCGGCGCGCGGAATTCTCGCCGGCCTGGATCCGAAAACTCTGCCAACGTACGAACCAGGGGCCACAGTCTTAGAGCGGCGGCAGCTCGCGCTCGTCAAGGATCCCGAGAAGTTGGCCGCTCTCAAGCCGACCAGAGAGACTTTAATCCTGAAACGAAGTGGCAAGGGCGACTTCCGCACGCGCTTCCGTCCCGACCTTCCGGGTGTCTACACGGCCCACATTATCATCTACGGCGAGTCGGCAAATCTCGGTAAATTCAGCCGCACCATGACCGCGACCGCCGTCGTCACGTCGACCAGAACCCGTCCCAACAGGCCAAAGCGTCCGCCCAGGTAAGGCTAAAGTCCGGTTACATAAGTTTACTGACGTCTTTCGGCCCTAAAGTGTTGCAAACACTAGAGCCGTCAATCCCGTCTTCGGATCAATGTTGGTTCAAGAGCCGATTCGGCAGTTGAAATAAAAAAAAGCTCGTCAGAAGCCGATGCGGATATTGAGATGACCGGACTGCTATTCGTCGTATCTCCCACGGCTCAGGCCTTACTCCGGAAACAGGCTTTGCAGTAGAATTCTCGAAACGCACAATAATAGAAGCCGCTTGCACACTTATCATCGCGAGTGCGGTGGCAGACTCACTATCGAACGCTCTAGGTTGCCGGGTGGCAAGGAGCAGAGAGTCGCTAAGTCGATCCGGAACGGCGGCCTCGGCCGGAGGACATCGACTGTTTGAGATTCCCCGTTTGAATTAGCGTCTTCTAATCTTTGGTCGCAAACTATTGTCAGAAGGTTAGCTTGACTAATTTGGCGTTTAGTTTGATCGAAGGATGACGTTTGCGTAAGACGCGCGTCATATGGTCCTTTGTGATATGGGTATAACGTTGCGTCGTAACAATCGATCTGTGCCCTAAGAACTCTTGCACGATTCGAATGTCCGCACCATTACTCAATAGCAACGTTGCAACGGTATGCCTCAACATGTGCGGCGTAATGTGACGTCGAATACGGGCTTCTCGCCTCAGTCGAGCAATCATTTTCGTGATTCCTTGAGTGGAAAGCCGGCCGCCGTCGACGTTTACGAATAGAGCCGAACTTGTGGTTTTGACTTTCAAACGCGCTTCGACGTGAGAACGTTGAATTCGTATCGTCTCATTATCGACTATAACGGCTAGGCGATCCCTTCCGCCTTTGCCTTGGACTCTAAAGGTCGCTTCCTTCATAAAAAAATCTCGAATGTCTAATGCCGAAACCTCACCAACACGCATCCCGGTCGCAAACAGAAGATCAACAATAGCCAAATTCCTAAGTGCCCGGTAGCTGAGCGGCGATCGGACTTGAGAGCTTAAATCTTTGCTCAGTAAGGGTCCTGGCTCAATTGCAACACAATTACGCCAAGCACGCGTCAGCAACGCTCTCATCTCGCGTTCAGTCAAACTTCGGGGAAGCTGTTCGATGTGCCCATAGCTGAGCTTTACCCGCCAGAATGGTGATTCGGATAAAACTCCTCTTCGCACCCAGTACGACGTAAAGACCCTGAGCACTACCATCTTTCGTCGGATGGAAGCAGGGGAGTAATTTTCCTGACGTAGATGTGCCGCCCACCGCTCAACAAGTGTTCCGTCCAAGGATAAAAGGTCCCATCCAGGGCCAGCGAAGGCGCCAAATTGTGAAAGATCCAATTGGTAGGCGGCTTTCGTTTTGTTTCGTCTATCATTCGTCGAGAAATAGCCACTCATAAATTCAGCACTAGCCTGATCAAGGCGCATAGCACAACCCTCCTACGCGGCAGACCAATCCGGACAGCGCAGAACTAGGATGTTGTCCCGCGGAAAATAGAAAAGCTATTTGAGTCGCGTGAGAGGTGATATAATCGCCACCGAGTTTAATAGCTAATAGCAGTAGTTTTCAAGCGGTTTGCTTGACTGATCCGGTCGAACTCACGATCGAAGCGCCTAGGCCGGATATCGAATTCATCAATCGAAATGAAGTAGAGGTTTTGTCCTTAGACTGCCTTCGATCCACTGCATCGAGGCTTCTCGAATTGTTCGCCAGCTGGTTGAGATAACTAGGAATTATCGTGCAACAACCTGAGCAGAAACAACCGAAGGTGCAGCGACTGTCGCCATTTCGGATGATGAACTATCTCTTTTTCGGGCTAGGCGTCAGCTTGGTTTATGGCCTGTTCGGTTCGGGTCTCCTATGGTACTTGGGAGGCAAATCAGAAGCTCAACTCTTCTTTGCAGCCTACACCACCTCGTTTAAGACCATTGTCGCCCTCGGTCTTAGCCTCGGGACAGCGCTCATTGTTTATCTATGCCAGAACATTCTTCCGCAGACAATTGAGAGGGCATTTACAGAGACGCAATTGGCCGAGACAGACTACTCCTATTATAAAAGACGCTTCGGCAGTCAATGGTTATCCATCGAGTTCTCCGCAGAATTTGTGGTAGTCGGTTTCATAATTTTTACGTATTGCCAATTTCCACTATCGCGACGCGGAGAGGTTCTAATGATTATTGCCGCGTGCGCCCAGTATGCGCTCGGTGTGTACATCGGTCGTAAGCTTGGTTACGCAGGAATGATGCTTCATTCGCTACTTGACGCAAAAATCACGCGTAACCTGTTCGAGAAGCGAGAGCTTGACTCAATTAACACTTACGTCCATGTGGCGTCAACGTTGACTGTTATTTTTGCCTATATTCATACCATCGGGTACTTTCAAGGACCTTTCTTATACGGCAGTATATTCGGACAAAGCATCAAACCTTTTCTCCTTATCCCGATCATTATCGCGACGCCGGTGCTATTGATCTTCAATTTTTATCCTAGAGCCGTTTTGCGAAAGGTGTACAGTAAGTCGATTGATGTAGAGATAAAAGGATTGCAAAAAAAGCTCCAGGATGAAGGCCTAAGTCCCCTCGAAAAGCGCTCTTACCTAATTGAGTTCAACAAGATGTGTCGAGATGAGTTGCGCTACAGCCTGCAACTCACGCTCAGTGATCTGCCTATCGCCATCACAATCTTGTTTATGCTGCTACAACCCTTACTAAGACGATAAGCCCTGCGGCACTCTCCGTCACATAAGGAAGTAAAGTCCTACAACGAGCTGCAATTTCATTAGGAAAGCAGCGCGTTTGTACCTTTCGAATTTGAACCAATAGATGGCGGCGAGTGAAAGCAAGCCCGTCGCGCCGATCAAAACAACAATGTCTTTTGGTTTCCCTACCTGAACCATGAGCAAAAGTAAGCCCGTCGCTTCAATGCAGAAGGCGATTAGCGCAAGCGCCCTCGGCTCAAACTGGTGCATGAACGATCTGGAATCGCCCGCTCTGTCCTCTATATCCATACATATTTCTCGCCCAACACTAACCAAAAAAACAGAGGCAGCAAGGAAGTAGAGTCTAACCTCGGCCGGGTACCACGCCGCCACGATCAGAACTGGAATGGAACTGACCGCAGCAACGTAAGGCGCCTTTAAACTCGGAAAGCACTCAACTACATAGCCGTAACTGATTGATATTGCTATGAGGCCGTAATACCAAAACGCAATGCCCTGCGTGACATAGTGCCTTGTTGAAAAGAGCGCCAACGACAGACACGTGAAATACATGATTCCGGCCACTGCAGCCGATAGCTCACCAGCCGGTAGTGGGCGCTCTGGATGATTTACTCGATCTCGTTCTACGTCGTCCAGGTCGTTGCCGATGAATGTGCACACGCAGGTGAACAACAATGGAATTGCTCTACCGAGGCTGATACGCCAGTCACGTGTTCTTGCCAACAACGGAATGAATATCGCGACAAAGCCAAGCATTGATGTGCCGAGCCGTGTGAGTCGCAGCATCGCGCGGAGGAATAGCACGATAATTCCTAGTTATCACTACCTCTTTTTAAGCTGATGCAGCACAGATGGAAGATCAGTTAATCCTCGTAAATGAGAAAGATGAAATGGTAGGTGTTGGCGCGAAACTCAAGATCCATCGAGAAGGCCTGTTGCATCGTGCTTTCTCAATATTCGTATTCAATGCTCGTGGAGAATTGCTGTTGCAGCGCCGTGCGTTTAGCAAATACCACTCGCCAGGATTGTGGTCGAATACCTGTTGCGGACATCCGCGTCCTGGAGAGCGAATCTTGGCTGCTGCTCAGCAAAGGCTCAAATACGAAATGGGTCTTGATTGTCCGCTTGAGGAGATTGGGAGCTTTATCTATCGAGTCGATGTTGGCGATGGTCTAATCGAACATGAGTTTGATTACGTTTTTATTGGACACTGCGAGGCCGATCCCATTCTTAATCTGGAGGAGACCATCGATTCGAGGCTGGCAAGTCTCACGTCGTTAGGAAGGGAAATGAACGCTTTCCCCGAGAAGTTTACTTGCTGGCTCAGAATCATGGTAGGTAGTCGATTGGTCGATTTCCGACAGTCAGAGGGAACGCTCGAATGATGCCAACCGAGGAAGTCTCTGTCTCAAAGGACGATATCGCGCGATACTATGACACCCAGCAAATTTTCTACACGCTGTTCTGGTCACGAACCGCCTTACACTATGGGTTTTGGTATCAGGATACGAAGAGCCTCTCCCAAGCAGTCCTCAACACGAATAACTTCGTAATAGACACTTTAGCGATCGATTCTGGAGATACGGTTCTTGATGCAGGTTGTGGCGTCGGAGGGACAAGCATTCACATTGCAGAAACAACGGGAGCGCGTGTTCATGGAATTACGTTGTCGGATGTTCAGTTAAGGATAGCTAGAAAAAGAGCAGGCTCGTCATCCGCCGCTCATTTGCTGAACTTCTCTAAAGGTGATTTCACCCAAACGCTGTTTACCGAGAAGTCATTCTCTCGGGTATTTGGCATCGAGAGTATCTGCTATGCGAAAACAAAGACCGACTTTCTGAATGAAGCCTACAGGATAATGATGCCCGGCGGGATGATCGCGATCGTGGATCTCTTTTTAGCTAAACACGACTTTGATGTTGAGGAAATGAAAATCTACACAAAGACGATCGAAGGCTGGACGATTCCGAATCTAGCTACCGTATCTGACTTTTGGACATATCTAGAGCACGCTGGTTTCAACGACATTTCATTCTTTAATATGCTGCCTGAGATAAAGAAATCGAGCAGACGAATGTACTTTCAGAAGTTACTCTGGAGTCCGGTTGACCTTATCTTGTCCCGCTTTAGCATTGGCCGTGAGAACGTATCTGCAAAATACCAAAGGCCATTTTTTGATAGAGGTATAGGCGTGTACGGGGTCTTCATTGCCACTAAGACTTAAAATCAGCTTCTCAATAATGTGCAACCTAGCGGAGATCTAGTGAGCCCGCCTGCCCGAAGTGCCCGCACACTTTTGAGGCAGAAACGCTGTCTGCCTCAAAAACAGTCCGGTTACACAAATCTACTGACATCTTTCAGACCCTAAAGTGTTGCAAACACTAGAGGCGTCAATCCCGTTTCGGATCAATGTTGGTTACGTAATTCTCATGACAGCGCGTACACATTACCAAAATCTCCTGACGAACCGATCAGTGGCCTAAAAAGCCCGCCCGTAAGGTTGGAGAGACAGATGTTGATTGTGTTTCCTATCGGCGTTCTGTTGTCCAGATTTCAGTCGCGACCTAGGCACTTTGCATCGATCCGCCGTTTGCCAAATTGATTCGGGGTAGCTGGGTTTGCTACGGTCGTCGTCATGTCCGAGCGTTCCCCCGATCAAATACATGGGCAGATACGCGAATTGCTCGACTCCCTTTATCGCGTGGATTCGGGACGAATCCTGGCAACTCTGATCCGCTTGCTCGGTGATTTTGATCTTGCCGAGGAGGCGATGCACGAAGCCTTTGCGGCTGCGCTGAGCCTGTGGCCGCGGAGTGGTGTTCCCGCCAACCCGCGGCCATGGTTGATTTCGACGGCCCGCTTCAAAGCCATTGATACGCTGCGTCGACGGGCAAGATTTGATGCGTCTCAAGACGAGCTCATACGACATCTCGAAGCGCAATTGAGTTCGGCGGAAAGGTCCAATGAAGAGGACAGCTTTGAGGATGGCCTTGAAGATGACCGCCTGCGTCTGATTTTTACCTGTTGTCATCCATCCTTGGCGCCGGAAGCGCGCGTTGCGCTCACCTTGCGTGAGGTGTGCGGGCTGACCACCGAGGAGATAGCCAAGGCCTTCCTCATCACTCCGCGTACGCTGGCGCAGCGCATTGTGCGCGCCAAGACAAAGATTCGAGAGACACCGATCCCGTACGAAGTGCCGCTGCCTGAGGAATTGCCGGAGCGACTGGGTGCCGTGCTCCACGTCATATATCTCGTCTTTAACGAGGGTTATTCGGCTGCGGCGGGAAGGGAAGTAACGCGGGCCGAGCTAACCGGCGAGGCGATTCGACTGGGCCGGTTGCTGACCGAACTCCGGCCAGAGCCTGAAGTGATCGGGCTGCTTTCCCTGATGTTGCTACAGGAATCCCGTCACGCCGCGAGAACCTCTCCGACCGGAGAGCTGATTTTGCTGGAGAACCAGGATCGCTCGCTCTGGAACCGGGAGCAGATCGCCGAAGGGTTGGCATTGTTGGAGAAAGCCCTGAAGTCCCGACGCTTCGGCGCTTACACACTGCAGGCTGCCATTGCTGCCGTTCACGCGGAGGCGGAATCAATCGCTGCGACGGACTGGCGGCAGATTGTTGGGCTTTACGACCAATTGCTTCGAATTCAGCCTTCGCCAGTTGTACAGCTCAATCGTGCCGTGGCAATTGCAATGTGCGATGGTCCAGAGGCGGGTCTGACGCATATCGACGCGTTGTTGGAACATGGCGAATTGGCAAGTTATTACCTGGCGCATTCAGCTCGTGCAGATATGTACCGCAGGCTTGGCAGAACATCTGAGGCTCGGTCCGCTTATGAGAAAGCTCTGGCGCTGACCCAACAGGAACCGGAGCGGCAATTCCTGCGAGAGCGGATTCGGCAGCTGAAATAAAGCAGTTGAAATAAGCATACTCGTCACAAGATATTGAGATGACAAGGCGCAAAGCATTTACAAAATTTTCGCGCCCCACACTGGACACTCTTCGCAACTTCCTCTTGACGCCAATGACGGAAATGCTCAGTTTCTTCCAAAACTTGCGAGCGCGTCGACCGGGGGGCGCGATTACATCCAACATTCGCCGCATCATTAATGTTGAGAAACACGCTCCCGGCGCTCCGGTCCAACGAGTCGTTTTTACACGAATTCTAACTCGTTTTGGGGCGTGATCTCGTCGAAGATTTTCTAAAGACGACTACGAATCCGTACTACGGCGGCGAGGTTGATTACGAGCCGCGCGCCGAACATTGCTGGAACGGTGACCACACGCGCGCGAATGCGTAGTCGCGCCTTCGGTATAATCAGTTTCATGCGCCAAGAACAATGGCGCGCATCAAGAAGAGCGCGCCACCGGGAGCTGATTTGAAGAGCTGGCGATATTGACTTCTCGTCACGCTCCGAGCACTCCAGCGATCGCTTCGATCGGCGGAGCAAAGAAATAGCCGCCCCCGGTCGGAATCACCCATTCGTCTTTTATTTTCACCGTGGTGGGCTTGGGGCTGGTCGGCACGACAATAAAACGATCACGATTGCCATGGCTTCCCTCCTGGCCAATCACCGGATCATGACCACCGACGTTTGGCTGGACCGTCGAATTCGACCACCGCCGGGTGAGGAACTCAAATTGATCTTCGATTGAGCCCTGATAACAAAGAAACATGAGACCGCGCTGTTTCTTCCAAAGCGATGGTCGCAGCAGGCCCACGCCGAGAAGCGGAGGGCCGAAAGGAATGCCGCGTCGCATGATCATTCTGGTTAGGCTGTCTGCGATTTTTCCCAAATCAGTCGCGCTGTCGCGCGGATTTACCTTGCGCACGTGAGCAAAGTGCGGACAGACGGCGCCCAGGAGATCGGCTGCGGCTTGCGGGTAAGTGTCGCCCGGATAGCCGGGCACAGGAATCAAGTTGGATGGACGCGTGGCGTCGTCAAAGAGAAAATGATTGTTAGCCAAATCATCTGCTCCCAAATCAGGGATATCGGCGCCTGGCGTGCGGCTGATTGGTGCACCGCTGGGCCATCGACCGACCAACATCGACGCAAATTTTCGGGCAGGCAAACCAATACTCGCGGCCGTATCAATCGCGAACTCCCAAAAAGCTTTGACATTCTGTTCCAAGCGACGGCAAACGAGGTATGAACCCAGCCTGGCCCAATTGGGAAAATTAGTTGCCTCGGTGGCTGCCGTGAAGAGATCTTCCGGGCTCTGACGTTGCATGCCGACAATGAATTGACCGGGCCATACCAACAATTGACCGGGCTTCGCGAATAGATCCGAGCGCGGATCAGTTGGATCAATGTACCGAGGAGTGATGAAATCATCGGCGGCATCGCTGGCGCGTCCACGAACTCCGGGTTGGGAGATTCCATCTTTGAATCCAAAGTGTTCGTGCCCCCGCAGCCGCCCAGGCAGTGTCTCTCCCGCCTGTTCAAATAGAAGCTGCAGTCCGCCTCGTTGAGCTTCGGTCTTAATCCGGTCGACCATTTCCAACATCGCTTTCTCGGTATCGCCGGCCACGATGACAAGTATGTCCGCCTCGTTGTTAGGCCCGCCGACTACCCACTTATTCTTATTGCCGCTTGAGCGTGGGTTGGTCGGATCACCAAGGTATTCCGATCTCGCCGCTAAACCTTGCCGGTAACTCTGATCTCCAAAGCTCAGCGCCGCCTCGCTGGAAACCAGCTTCGCGACTGCGGCATTTGAAAAAGCAATATTTACCCAGGTTGCCTTAATCGGCACATCTTTAGAACCAAGGCGGTAGCGCAAAATCCGATACAAGCGATTAAAAGCCAGGACATCCTCCATCGAAGAAATCAGCGGCGCGATCCATCGCAGCCAGACTTTTGCCTTCTTCACCGTCTTAATTCGATAGAAAAGAAAGTACTGATAGTCCTTGTTGAATCCCGGAATGATATTCCCCTGAATGTTCTTCCGCTCGTTTTCAGCAAAAACCGGTTCGAATTCCAACGAGAGGGCAAACGGCGTCGCCACCTTCTCCAACTTCTTGGCGGCTGCACGCTGGTCTTTCTTTAGTTCCGCGCCAGGACGCCCAACGTTTGGAACGACTTTGCTTCGCTGCTTTTTCCCCTGCTTTGCGCGTTCGCCAAACGTGGCGTTCACGGCGCCGCGTTCCTGAGGCTTTATCTCCCCCTCAGCCTTTGAAAGTTCAGCGATAATCTTGTCGAGATTTTCTTTAGCCATGACGTTTCCTTTCAGACATGCAAACTTTACCGAGGTCCGTTTTTCATGGTCGCACGCCGGCGCGTCCGACAACTGTGACGGTAATGTGCTCGGCGAGATGTCCACCAAACTTTATAGGCCGCCCACCGATTTTTATGTCACTCACGTCGAAGCGCTCGGCCGCCGGGACTTCATACTCAAGCCGCAGCGCTGCGCCGCCAGGATGTCCTCGCACAACACGCCAGTAATTGCCGACCGGCGAGCCGTCCGGCTTGGTCCATCCAGTGTCATCCCACGCCGCCATGTACAGACCGACCGCCTCAGCGGCTGTAACGGAGAGTCCCTTGCGCGCCAGATCATCAATGTCGATTCCGACGCGCGGGTCCGCTGACGTCCGCGGGGAGCTGGTTATTTCATAGCCGTCCCTAACGTGACGCCCGCCGGGACCTCCGACGCTGCCCTGGGCCAATCCAATTGCGGCTGCAAGAGTGTTTGCCGGTGAAATACCAATGAGATGAACGATGCCTCTCGAGGTGTTCCATTCATTTAGCATATTATACCTGCCTGCGCTGTCGGTGATCTGTGCCATCGTAATGGACGGATCGACCAGCGTGCGGTAGAGATCGAGTACGCGATTGCGATCAAAGGCAAACATCACCTCCCAATATTCCTTCGTTTCAGTCACGAAGGTCACTTTCTTAATTCGATCGCCTTCTCGCGTCGTCCGCCATTCAAGGTACTCGACCTGCGTGGTCCTCTCAGTGGCGCTTCGAGTATCTCCACTCTCGAAAGCAAGTTGCCGGTTGTCCCGGTTATCGATCAGCAACTGCCGCGGAAACCCCATCCAAACCAGCGAGCGCTCGGCGATCGGATTAACATCGTGACGATGAGGGTTGAAAAACTCGCCCACCGGCGTGCCGATGGGGGCGGGTTCAGGCCCGGCCGAACCGGGAAAACGATCTCTTCCCATGAGCTCATCAACCTTTTCACTCCAACGATCATAAAAGGCAGAGCCGAGGGGAAAGTCTCTAAGTGCGGCGGGTGTGTCAAATCGAGTTAGTAAAGGCATCACAATCCTCCCAAATCTGTGGCAATTGAAACTAGGGTGAAATCGTAAAATCGCGCATCACTTTTCTGACCAAACTGCCTCTCATTTCCGCCAGCGCTTCGTTAAGCTCGATCAACTGACCACGGCCCAGCTCCAACACGTGCTCATCGGGCTGATACGTAGTTCCAATTGGATAATCCAGGTAAGGCGTGCGCGTGTTTTCAATGTGAGTGCCGAGGATGTGCGCGACGGACTTGTCTCGGGTGAATTCAACCAGGCGCGCGATACTGCGAACATAGGCAGCTTGATCGCTAATGTAGAGCCGTCCCGGATAGAGAGTGTCGCCGGTCAGTAATACTGCCGATTCGCGGTCATAATAAGCGAGGCTCGTGGCCTCGTGACCGGGAATCGGAATTACATCAAGCAGACGCGATCCCAGGTCGAGCGTGACAATTTCTTCCGGCCATCTGGTGAACAGGAAGAATGAGGTGACCGACGCTAGGTTTGGCGAAACCAGGGTAACGTCGCGTAAACCTGCAAATTGATTGTCGCCGGCAATGTGATCGCCGTGCGCATGACTGTGGGCGACGATTAGTTGAATGGATCTCAGGTGATGGCGAATCCGCCACTTCGAGACCAATTTGCGGATGCGTTTCCCGACTTCGGTCCGGCCGGCACCCGTGTCGATCAACAAGGCGCGCGTTCTTCCAAACAGAAGATAGAGAAACGGCTTCTCGTAATTCGAGCAGCCGGACTGGCGGATGATGTAAAAATTCTCGTTGTATCGATGGACGTGGAATTCCGGCACTCCCGCACAGCGAGCTGCGCCGGCGGGCCAACGATCCGGCAGCACGCCCGGGCGAAAAGCCAAATCGGGTGGTGGGACTTTGGAAATTGCTTCGGGACAAGTGCCCAACAGTACGTATATGGCAGCGAAACCAACCAGCAAGCTACGGATCATTTGGGAGTATTCCACGGCAAGGATGCCTTCAATCTTGTTGGATCGATTTGCAGAGCGACAACGGCGACTGTTACGGAAAT
>JBBPID010000061.1:0-33040 GCA_038040505.1 Acidobacteriota bacterium
CTTCCTAAAGAGTCTAAATTTGTACATTAATTCCTGTTGAGAGTAGTGCCCTAATCGCGACGCACGCCATGGAGTCAGTACCGCGAAGTAGCCACCGGGTCTCGGCGAAAATAGGATCGAGCTTGCCCGTAGTCTCACCCGATCGCTACCGCTCCCGGTACTGACCTCATCCACCAAAATTAGGGCACTACTCTGTCGAGCGTTGTGTCATCTGGGGACTGAGAGTGCCTTCGTTACCGGAACCTTTACTCCTCCTCTATTATTTCTTAGCCGCCATCTCAATCTGGCTCGGCTTCCTTTCCCTTCGCGGCGGAGTGCGCTTCGTTCGCTATCTGCAAACAGAAGCCGGAAAAGGAACTCCACCTTTTACGCCGCTTGTCAGCGTCTTTGTTCCCTGCCGCGGACTGGATGAAGGGCTCAAAGAAAATATCAGCGCAATTTTCGGTCAGGATTATCCAGCCTTTGAAATCGTGTTTGTGACTGACCGAAGCGACGATCCGGCGCTCGGGGTCATTGATGAAGCACGCCGGTCGTTTGCTAAAGAGTCAGGACCGACGATGCAAGTCGTCATCGCCGGACCGGCGACGGACCGCGGCCAGAAAGTTCACAACCTGCGGGTCGCGGTCAGCTGGGCTGATCCGCAGAGTGAAGTTTTCGTGTTCGTTGATACCGATGCGCTGACCAGCGCAAGCTGGTTACGATCGCTGGTGGCGCCGCTGCAGGACGAAAGTCTGGGAGCAGCCACCGGCTATCGCTGGTTCGTTCCCAGGAGTGGCGGTTTCGCGTCGCATTTGCGCGCGGTTTGGAATTCATCAATTGCGTCTGCGCTGGGAGCCGAGGAGCAAAAGAATTTTTGCTGGGGCGGCTCGACCGCAATTCGCCGCGAAACTTTTCAACAAACCAAAGTCGTCGACTACTGGCGAGGGACCGTTTCGGATGATTTCGCGATTACGAACGCGTTGCGCGCAGGCGCCTTGCGAATAAAGTTTGTGCCTCAATGTCTGGTTCCTTCGGTGGAAGATTGCGGTTGGCGCGAACTGATCGAATTTACCAACCGGCAACTGATAATTACGCGCGCCTATGCCGCGCATCTTTGGAAAGCCGTGCTCTTTGGCAGCGTGATATTCACACTGGTCTTTTTCGGTGGATTCGCCCTGGTCTTCACGCGGGCAGCTCTGGGCCTTTCTTTTGTTACGCCGCTGGTCCTCTTGTTGATGATCTTTTCCATGGGCGCGATGAAAGCGCACCTGCGAGTGAGCGCGGTCCGTTTGATAATCCCGGATCGGCGGCTTCGCTCGCTGGGAACTAACCTGGCGCACATCTTTCTCTGGCCGTTCGCTTCGCTCCTTTACTTGTGCAACGCTCTCGCCGCGGCGTTTTCCAGACGGATCACCTGGCGCGGAATTACCTATGAATTGAAATCGCCTAACGAAACTGTCATCATTCGCGACGACGGTGAGGAACTTTAGTTTTGTCGGTACGCCCTCGCTCGAAGGGAGGGAAAACCAGGGAGTGAAGCCTGCGCCACCGATGCTATGCCAAACAAAGCCGTACAGTTTGTTCAGCTCCTCGGTTCCACGAAACGCGAAAAGCGCCTCGGCACGGTAATCCTGTTTGTCACCTCGCGCTGCAATTCTTTTTGCCGCACCTGTTTCTATCACGAAGAACTCAATCAACCCGGCGACCTGACTTTCGAACAAATCGCGCAAGTCTCACGCACGATGCCGCCGATCACGGATCTCTGGCTTTCGGGCGGCGAACCCACGCTGCGCCATGACGTTTCGGAAATCATCGACACGTTCGTGGAAAATAACGGCGTGCGCCGTCTGATCATTCCCACTAACGGGCTGATTAAGACGCGCGTTTGCGAGATTGTCGATCAAGCCCTCGGTACGCACCCGGCGCTCGATCTTTATCTAAACATCGCCCTCGATGGCTATGGCGAGACTCACGATCGGATTCGCGGCGTGCCGGGGCATTGGGAAAAGACCCTGGCCTGCATCGAATCGCTTTACCCTCTGAAAGAAAAATATGGCGATCGTTTGCGCCTGAATGTGAACACGGTTATCTGCGCCGACAACTTTACTGAAATCGAGAAGCTCGCCGAGTTCATGTGGAATGATTTCCGCCTTGATGGGCAGTATTTCAACATCGTACGCGGCGAGACCCCCGTCGGCGATGAGATCAAACAGGTGCCCGCCGAAGCGTTGCCCGGAATGTACGCCTACGTCTCACAGCTTACCCGGCGCTATGGCAATCGGATGTTCGCGGATGACGATTCGCTGAAGCGGTTTGCGAAGAACATAGCCTATGTCGGCACCATAACTACGCACTATCGCACCCAGCACGCGAACTTCCTGCGGTCATCAGCCTGGCCCTTTGCGTGTACGGCGGGTGAAACCATCGCGGTCATTGACTATAACGGCGACGTGCGCGCCTGTGAGTTGCGTGAGAAATTCGCGACCTTAGCCGACTACAAGTACGACTTTGGCGCGCTGTGGTCGGCGGCAGGGCGACAATCAGAGCTTGAAGCGATCGACGGCGGCAAAGCCTGCTGGTGTACCCACGTATGTTTTATTCACGACTCGATGCGTCATTCGCGCCGGGCCTTACTTTACGAGGGGCCGAAAAACTATTTGACGCGCGGAACGTGGTAACACCGCTCTGACATCTGGTGATGCGGTAACGTCGAGCCTTACCGCTCATCAGGAGGCAAAGCCGCTGAAACAACGGAAGGTTTCGCGCAAGTTAGGTTCCCAGTTCATGTCCGACGAGCCCGAGGAAGAGACTAATCGCAAGTCTGGCTTGGCTTACGCCGCGGCTTACTCCCTCTTTGCGGCTGTGGTCGGAGGTCTAATCGCCGGTTGGTTGATGGATCGCTGGCTGGGAACCGGGCCCTGGTTACTGGTAACCGGGCTAGTTCTCGGCGCAGCCGCCGGCTTCTACCAGTTCATAAGGACAACTTCGAGGTTATCTGAATAGACCTTATCTTAGGCTGGATCTGATCGGTCAAAAAGCATCAACCAAATTCTCGTCTCTTTCGTCTAAAAGCTGTTGACCGAGCGCCCGCCCGCCCGTATATTGTTTTGAACCTGGCGATCGCCCGGTGGCCCCTCCATTAACTTTTTGGTAACGCCTCATTGTCGATTTGTTCGGACAGCTTTGACCGAAGAGAGCAAACCCCTATGAGTAAAAGTGCTTTTGCGTTGCGCAAACGTGTTGCGAGAGGGCTATGCGCAAGTCTGGCGGTGCTTGTTTGTGGCGCATTCATTTCTGCATCAGCTGCGCAAACCAGCCCATTGCTTTTCAGCGTCTCTGACACTTCCACTCGGGCGGTTGCGTTGGAAACCGTATCGATGACGGCCGAGCCGTTTTCGCTGAACGCTGGAGCCAACTTCAACCCCAACGATCCGCGCACGCGCATCAGTTTGTTCTGCATGAACCTGGATTTGCTGGCCGGAGAAGGCGTGAACGCATTGTCAGTCGATGCCGAAGATGGCGCGCACGCCCACTACCCATTAAAGGTTGAGTACGTTTCGACGGTGCCGAATTTTCCGGGCGTTTACATGGTGGTGGTGCGGCTCAATGATTTCATGACCGGAAGTCTGGGCGATGTCTTGATCCGCTTAAACCTTCATGGAGTGGGCAGCAATCGCGTTCGCGTCGCGATCGGCCAGATCGGGGGCGGACCGGCCGACGACAATCCTGGGGTTGGCACACCAGCGCCGCAAATCCCGCCGGGCGCGGCTACCCCGCTGACCCTGGCGCAGTACCAGGCGCAATTCAGCAATCCTGTCATGGCGGCGGGTCCTGACGCGATCAGGTTTCTGGAACAGACCAGCTGGGGGGCGACCGATGCGGACCTGACTCACCTTCGGAACGTCGGGATACAGACGTACCTGAACGAGCAATTCAATACGCCACCGCAGTTCGTGGACGCGCCAAACAACATATCCTCAAATTACCCGCTGACTACTCTTTATCCAGTCAATGCTCCGAACCCATGCGATGCAATCTGCTTGCGTGACAACTACTCACTTTATCCCTTGCAGAGGCAATTTTTGACCAATGCTCTGACTCGACCCGACCAATTGCGCCAACGGGTTGCTTTTGCTTTTCACAAGTTCATTGTCATAGCGGGACGTGACCTGAACAACAACGAAACTAGTTGGTACGCTCCCTATCTGCAAACAATCGATAGAAATGCCTTCGGCAACTTCCGCACGATGCTTTTCGACATCACGCTCAATCCGGGGATGGGGAGATATCTCGACATGGCGGGCAACTCAAGAGCGGCGCCGAACGAGAACTATTCTCGTGAAGTTATGCAATTGTTCTCGATTGGCACGGACCTGCTGAATCAGGACGGTACCCCGATTCTGGACGTTAATGGGAACCGTATTCCAACGTATGGGCAGACGGAGATCACGAATCTGGCCCGCGTGTTTACAGGTTGGGTGATCCTGAATACCACAGCGAACACGTTTAGTGGCCAATCAGTACCTGACTATATTAAGCCGATGGGGTTCAGCAATAGCCTTGGGGCCAACGGTCCGTTTGATATCGGCGCCAAAACCCTGCTCAACGGCTTGAACCTGCCGGCGTGCGGAAATTGCACCAACAACGCCACCAATATGGCGAACTATAAGAACGCCGAGCTCAATGCCGCAATCGATAATCTGTTCAATCACCAAAACACGGGGCCGTATGTTTGCACACAGCTCATTCATCAGTTGGTGACCAGCAATCCCACCCCCGCATACGTCGGCCGATGTTCGGCAGCGTTTGCCAACAATGGATCGGGAACGCGCGGCGATATGAGAGCCGTGATTACCGCAATCCTGCTGGATCCCGAAGCGCGGGGCGACGCGAAAACGGATCCCAATTATGGTCGTTTGCGCGAGCCGGTACAGCTGATGACCAATCTGCTCCGCATGTTCAATGCGACCAGCGACGGCGTTCTGGTAACGAACTCTCCAAATAGTTATTCAGTTCCGCTGGGGCAGGACGTTTTTAATCCGCCCACAGTGTTCAGTTACTTTCCGGCGGACTTTGGCCTGCCGGGAACTGATCTGTTTGGTCCCGAGTTCGGCATCCTGGACACGTCGACGACATACCAGCGCTCCAACTTCGTCAATACCCTTTTCCTGGCGAATGGTGGAAATGGAATTCCGGCGAACGCCGGGAATAATCGGCCGACCGGCACGCAACTCAATTATGCTGCGTATGAGGCTCAGGCTGGGAACCCATCAGCGCTGGTCGACTTGCTCAATACCAACGTGATGCATGGGACGATGTCACAGTCGATGAAAAACAGCATCGTGACAACGGTGTCGGCGATAACTAACGCGAATCCGACAACCCAGGCCAGGCAACGCACTCAAACGGCGATTTATCTTGTTGCGACCTCATCGCAATTTCAGGTGGAGAGGTAAGCAGATGAAACAATCACGCAGAAATTTCCTGAGAGACTCAGCCTGCGGTCTCACCGCGGCAGCATTCGTGTCCAGCCTGGATCGATTCGGGATTGTCAACGCAATGGTGCAAACGCAGCCCCTTGTGGCTTCGGACTATAAAGCGCTGGTTTGTATCTTCCTGTCTGGCGGAACTGACTGCAACAACATGATCGTGCCTTACACGCAATACAGTGACGTCGGCGGTTATGAGGCAGTTCGTACCGCGTCCGGTCTGGCGATACCGAAGAGCGCATTGTTGCAGATCAGCCCACCGAGTCAGGGCGGCAACGTGTTTGGCTTTCATCCAAACCTTTCCCCGGAAGTCGCAAACGCAGGCGTCGCGCCCGGCCTGATGGGCCCATGGACCCAGAACAAGCTAGCCGTTCTTTGTAACTTCGGCTCGCTTCTGCAACCCACCACCAAGGCCCAATACCAGAGCAACGTGGGTGGCAAATTCCGTCCTTACCAACTTTTCTCGCATTCAGATCAGGTCGCGCAGCAGATGACCTCGGTGTCAAATAAGGCCGGTCAGACGGGCTGGGGCGGACGTGTTTCGGATCTAACCGGCGACCTGAACGGTGTCGTGCCTTTGCCGATGAGCATCTCGGTTTCCGGCACGAACCTTTTTGAAACCGGCGTAACGAGCCGGCAATTGGCAATCGGAACGGGGACTTTGGCAAGCGTTTTGAATCTGAGCTGGAGCGGGCCAGGCTCGGCAGCTCCATTTACCGCCAATAGCGCCTATCGGCAAATTCTCGGGTTCGATACCGGCGCCGCGCTGGTCAAGGGATCCAGCGATACTACCAACCAGGCACTAGCCGCTGATCAGACTTTGAACCAGCCGGATCCGATCCTGACGGCTACCTTCCCGTCGACCGGCTTAGGCAATCAGTTGAAGCAGGTTGCGAAGCTGATCAAGATCAAAGACGCCCTCGGCATGAAGCGGCAGATATTTTTCTGCACGCTGGGAGGTTTCGATACCCACACAAACGAGACCTCGGCGAATCCGACTGTTCCCAATGGAGCCGGAGGTCAGGGCAACCTTTTGACCCAATTGAGTCAGGCCATGAGAGCGTTTTACGATGAGATGGTTGCCCAGGGAAACAGCGACAAAGTAACGCAGTTTACAATTTCCGATTTCGGCCGCACCTTCCAGCCTTCGGGCACCGGCGCCACCTCCGTAGGTTCGGATCACGCTTGGGGTAGCCATGCATTTATCCTGGGCGGTGCAGTAGTGGGCGGCATGTTCTATGGTAGTTACCCCACGCTGGCGCTGAATAGCCCAAATGATGATGGCGGCAATCGCGGTCGGTGGATACCTACCACCTCAATCGAACAATATGCCGCCACGCTCTCAGCTTGGTATGGTCTGGCGCCGAGCGACATACCAGGCGTATTTCCTAACTTGAGCAAATTTCCAACCCAGAATCTCGGCTTTCTGGGCTGATCGAAACTGAAACGAGCGCGAAGGTAAGATCTAATTGCATGAGGGTCGAGGGTGGTTGAGCACAGCCGTTGGTGTTCAGCCATTATCGACCCTTTTCTCACTTATCCTGTAAGCTGGTTATTGATTAATAAAGTGTTGGTCCGCGGCACGAACCGATGAGTCGATCGTTCAATAACTATCATCGAAAGACATTTGGAGTTGCTCTGGGCCTAACGTTTGTTGCCGCGCTCTTTTTTGTCGCTCTGCAGAATGAGCCCTTGTCGCTCCCTGATGCAAGAGCCCCGGCGGGAGCGGGCTCGCAAAGATCGACTGATCGTTCGGCCAACGGCAAGTCGCCGGTTGAGCACGACTCAGAACATAAAGTCAGTCTGACGGAGCTGACTGCTAATCTTCCGCTGGCTTTTGAGGTGAACAAAGGCCAGGCTGACGCACGCGTTAAATTCTTTTCGCGCGCGAACGGAGTCGAAATCTTCCTGACTTCGAACCAGGCAGTCCTGCGAGTAAAGGACTCTCAATATCCTTTCACGCTCGGATTTAAGGGGGCCAATCTCAATGCAGACGTCAGGGGAGAGGATCAATTGCCCGGGCACCAGAATTATCTGCGTGGTAATGATCCGGGCAAGTGGCAAACGAACGTCCCGACCTTCCGCAAGGTCGTGTACGAGGAAATCTATCCGGGGATAAGGCTCACCTACTACGGCAATCGCCGAGACCTGGAGTACGACTTCGAACTCGCTCCAGGCACCGATCCAAATGTGATTCGCCTTGCTTTCGACTCTCGTGTGCAGCCGCGTATCTCTTCGAGCGGCGACCTTGTTTTGCAGGCTGGAGCCACAGAACTGGTTGAGCGAAAACCGGTGGTGTACCAGGAGATTGACGGCGGGCGGCGATTGATTGAAGGACATTACGTTTTACTCGGAAATCGGGAGGCTGGATTCAAAGTTGGCGAGTACGACCGAACCAGACCACTCGTAATCGATCCGACACTGATCTATTCGACCTATCTCGGAGGCAGCGGCGACGACCTGGGCAGCAGCGTAGCCGTTGACGGCAGCAACAACGTATTCATCACAGGTACCACTTCGTCCCTCAACTTTCCGACGCAGGGCCCGGCATTCCCGAATACCGCCGGCCTGGCCGACATCTTTGTTACTAAGATTGATTCAACCGGTAGCAACATTGTGTACTCGACTTACATCGGCGGTGCCGGGCTTGACCGCGCTGATGGTTTGGCTCTGGATAGCAGTGGCAACGCCTATGTTGTCGGCCGCGTCGGTGACACTTCAACTGATTTCCCAACGACAGCAGGGTCGCTGGCGACAACTTATCGTGGTGGCGACTTTGATGGTGTGGTCTTCAAGTTGAATAGTCTGGGCAATGCTTTGGTTTATTCCACGTTTCTTGGCGGCGAAGACAACGATTCGACGGAAGGCATCGCCATTGATCCAAGTGGTAATGCATATGTGACTGGCGGAACTCGCTCGACCGGATTTCCGTTGACGTCGAGTGCGTTTCAGTCGTTCCGTGCCGGCGATACCGATGCTTTTCTTACAAAGTTGAACTCGTCAGGCAGCGCGGTGCTTTACTCTACGCTCCTGGGCGGCGGAGGGACCGATCGTGGTAGCGGCGTAGCGCTAGACTCTGTCGGCAACGCTTATATCGCCGGCTTTGGAAGTTCGCCCGACTTTCCAACCCAAAACGCGTTCCAGGTCTTTTCGGGAGGCAGCTTCGACGCGTTCATCGCAAAGATCGACTGCAATGCGACCGGCGCCGCCTCGCTCGCGTTTTCCACCTATTTGGGAGGCACCTCCGACGACAAAGCTTACGGCATTGCTATCGACAACGCCGGCAGCAACATATTTGTAGTGGGCCAAACCTCTTCGAATAATTTTCCAGTCTTGAATCCGGTCCAGCCTGCCTATGGCGGGACGTTCGATGCTTTTGTGGCTAAGATTTCGAGCGCCGGAGCAAAGGTCTACGTAACCTATCTCGGCGGCAGTGGCGATGATCGCGGCACCGGGGTCGCGGTCAACTCTGCAGGCGCGGCTTACATTAGCGGATATACGTCGTCGACGAATTTTCCCACGGTCACTCCGCTGCAAATCGCGAACGGAGGAGGCTTTGATGCTTTTGTCACGAAGCTAAATACCGCCGGTAGCGCAATGCTCTATTCAACCTATCTCGGCGGCAGTGCGAACGAGAATACGGTTACCGCCGTGACCGCGACTAACCCTATCGCCCTGGATTCATCGAGCAATGCCTACATCACGGGCTATACTTCATCGGCGAACTTTCCCATCGCGTCGGCATTGCAATCGGCCAAAGCCACCGGCCAGGATGCGTTCGTAACTAAGATCTCGGACGCTACCTCGCCCGCGGACTACTCACTCTTAGTCTTGCCGAGTACGCGCACGGTGAGCCCCGGCGCGGGCACCACTTACACAGTTACCGCCACACCCGCGGGCGGATTTACCGGCACAATCTCTCTCAGCGTTAGCGGAATCTCTGGCGACTCGAGCGCCGGCTTTAGTCCGACCACAATCGTGATTACGGATCTTTCAGCCCAATCCTCGACGCTGACGATTAACACTACTGGAGCGACGCCGCCGGGAACGTATTCCGTCACGGTTAACACCACCAGCGGGAATTTGCAGCACTCAGCTGTGGTTCAGCTCATCGTCTCGGGCGCCGCGAGCGCGAATCTGGCAATCACCAAGACCGCTTCGCCAAATCCGGCGACCTCACTGGCGAGCATGACTTATCGCATCACCGCAACTAATAACGGGACGTCTCCGGCGACAAATGTCACGGTAGTCGACAATCTGCCTGCGGGAGTGAATTTCGGCTCCGCTACGCCGACGCAGGGCGCATGCTCTGGGACCACCACGGTTACCTGCAACCTGGGATCGCTGGCGAATGGCGCCTTCGCGATCATAAATATCATTGTCACGCCTCAGGCTCCCGGGCAGTTGTCGAACACGGCCAGTGTCAGCGCCGCCGAATCCGATCCCAACATGAATGACAATTCCGTCAGCATTCAAACGACGGTCAATGCTCCTTCCAGCGGGCCGGTGATGCTGGATCCGAATCTTTCGGTTAAGACGGTCGTCACCGGTCTATCGCAACCGACGAGCATGGCTTTCATCGGTAACAACGATTTCCTGGTGCTCGAAAAAAATACCGGCAAGGTCCAGCGCGTCATCAACGGCGTAATTCAAAGTCCGGCGCCCCTCGATCTGCCGGTTAACAGCGCGTCTGAGCGCGGCGCGTTGGGTGTCGCTTTGCATCCCAGCTTTGCCGTCAACGGATTTGTTTACCTCTATTGGACTGAGAGCAGCACCGGCGTCGACTCAACTAACATCGCGGAAGTTCCGGTCCTGGGCAACCGCGTGGATCGTTACCTCTGGGACGGCTCCAAACTAACTTTCGATCGCAATCTGATTAAGTTGCGGGCCTACCAGGCCGATGCCAACCAGCAGTTACGTGGCAATCATAATGGCGGGATTCTGCGTTTCGGCCCGGACGGCAAGCTCTACATCATGATGGGCGACAACGGCCGCCGCGGATTTTTGCAGAACCTTTCCTGCGGTCCAACCGCGCTCTGCCCAGGCCCGGTAACCGCTGACGATCAGTACGGCGGGCCTGAGCCGGACAACAACCATCTCACCGGCTTTATCCTGAGACTCAACGATGACGGCACGACGCCCGCGGACAATCCGTTCTTTAATGTCTCAACCACTCTGACCGGCGAGGCAGCGGCCAATGTCAAGAAGCTCTATGCCTATGGCGTGCGCAACGGATTCGGAATGGGCTTCGATCCGCTCTCGGGAAATCTTTGGGACCAGGAAAACGGCGACGACTCGTTCGACGAGATGAATCGCATCACTGCCGGCTCGAACAACGGCTGGATCCAGATGATGGGCCCGAACAGCCGCGTGAGTCAGTTCAAGCAAATCGAAACCACCTACGGCGCCGGCGATCTGCAGCAGTTGCGCTGGTCGCCTTCATTGATTGCGAATACGCCCGCCGCGGCGCTCGCCAATCTTTACATGCTGCCCGGCGCGCACTACAACGATCCGGAATTTAGTTGGAAGTACGCCATCCCGGCGTCGCCTCTGGGCTTTGTTCAGGGGAGGGGATTGGGTCCCCAGTATGAAGGAGACATGTTTGTGGGCGCGGCCCGAACCTTTCTCGCCGGCGGTTTTCTGTTCCGCTTTAAGTTGACGCCTGATCGCCTGCACTTTGCCTTCAATGATTCCCGTCTCAATGATTTGGTAGCGGACAATCTGGATAAGTTTGACATCACTGAGAGCGAAACCCTGCTGATCGGACGTGATTTCGGAATCACCACCGACATCACGACCGGCCCTAATGGCAACCTCTTCATCGTCTCAAACACCAACAGCGCGGTTTACGAGATCTCAGGTAAACAGCCAACGGTCTTCGTCGCCAACCTCAATGCTTCGCAAGAAACGCCACCGAACAATTCAACTGCAACCGGCACTGCGACTTTGCTGCTGAGTCCTGACGAAACTACGGCTCGCCTTTATCTGGACTGTGCGGGACTCTCCAGCGCTCAGACTGGTGCGCACATACACGGGCCGGGAGGCCCGGGCGTGACCGCGCCGATAATTTTCCCATTGGCGAACGGGAACTTGAACGACGTTTTGCTCTCGCTCACTCCCACCGACGTGGCGAATCTAAAGAACGGCTTGCTTTACATCAACGTGCACACCAGCAACTTTACGGGCGGTGAAATCCGCGGGCAGTTTGGCACCACGGCAAGCTCAAGTAGTTTGCAATTCAATACTGCGACGTCTTATGTGCCGGAGGGTGGCGGGAGCGCTTTGATAACGGTGACACGTTTAGGCTCGACCTCGAATGCGGCGACGATGAATTACGCGACCAGCGACGGGTCGGCGAATAGCGGCGCTGATTACCTGGCCACGTCGGGAACGCTGCAATTTGCTTCCGGCGAAACCTTCAAAACGTTTTCGGTCCCAATCGTCGATGATCTATTTGCTGAGAGCAGTGAAACCTTCAAAATCACTCTGAGCAATCCGACAGGCGGCACATTTTCCGGAAGTCCGAATATCACCACGCTGACAATTGCCGACAATGATGCGGTCACTGGGACGCCACCGCAGTTGCTCCTGGAAGAGGCGGGCCCGGATCCCAATCAGGCGACGGCGTTCGATTCAATGCTGTTCATCAGAGATCCGTTTCATGTGCAGAGTGTTGCCAACTGGCTGGATCTTGGGCCGGACCGAAATACGAGAGTCACACTGTTCCTGACCAATCTAAAGCTAAATCTGGGCGAGACAGCTTCGGCCGTAGGCGTGCATTTGGTTGACAGCAACAGCCAAAGCTACGACCTCCTGGCTGAAGATGTGCGGCTCGTACCCAACTCTGATCTTGCCCAAGTGACTTTCCGCCTACCAAACAATCTGCCCGCCGGCACGTGCACGGTGACCGTGAGGGTGCACAACCAGACCAGTAACGCGGGAAACATCCGCATAGCGCCTTAGCGGATTTAAGCTGGTTCGCTAATGCGAACAGTGAGATTTTCAATCTTAGCCACCCAAGCTTTTCGCTTGTGCGAGTACTTCCAATACCCAGAGCAAAGGCTTGTTTTGCCGAAGAGGCTATGCTACTTTGCGTTTACGTTAGCTTTTTCCCGACCCTGAGGCGATGCAATAGTTGGCCTTGTTTTAAATCCAGGTTGGCAGAAACTGAATCCCATTAGGATTCACTCATAGATCCCCGACTCTGCCGATCGCCCCGTTTTGTCATGAGACAACCTGTTCCCCCAACCTCTCGCGCGATACCCGTAGGCCGTATTGATTCTATTATCCGTAAGGTTGTAAGGACGCGCTACGCCCTGGTTTGCAGTCTGCTTTGGTTCGCGATCGTCGGCTTCGCTCAAACCGCTAGCGCGCAGTCATTCAAGACCACCACGAGTTACCCAGTCGGCGACAACCCCCTTCGCGGAGCAGTTGGCGACTTTAATGGTGACGGCAAACTTGATTTGGCAGTTGGGAACGTTTTGGGGAAGAGCGTCAGCGTACTGCTGAATAATGGTGATGGAACTTTTCAGAGTGCAGTTTTTTACGTGGTAGACTTTAACCCCGTTGCGGTTTCGACTGCCGACTTTAATTCTGATGGAAAACTGGATTTGGCCGTAGGCAACTCCTTCGGTGGCCCTTTTTCGACTGGCTCGATCAGTATTCTGCTGGGTATCGGGAATGGTACTTTCGGGCAATCCCCACTATGGCTTGGTGATTGCTTCTTTCAGGAGTGTGTTGTCTGGATCGATTTGAACAGCGGTCGGGTTTCCACTTAAACGGACCGTCAGCGTCGTTACCTTACCCGTAGGATAAATAGTTCGCCGTTGCTTCTGACCGTTAACGGTGAATTCTACCGGCACTGGATCAAGAAAGGCTTCACCGGCCTGGACCTGTTTAAGACGAATCAGTACGGACGTAACCGCCCGCCGCTCCATCGTTCCCCAACCAAGTTCATAAACTGGATGACCGCTCCGGTAAATCCAGCGCGAGAAAAACTCACGCAAGCTTTTTCCTGAGGATTTCTCCAGGGCCCTCCGCAGATCTTCGGTGGTGGCATTTCCATCCCGGTGCGCGTTGTAGTAGGAGCGCAACCCGCGAAAGAAAGCTTCGTCGCCCAGACGCGTGCGGAGCATATGCAGGACCCACGCGCCTTTTTCATAGTTGTTCTCGTTCAGCAACTTCATCAAGTCCAGGGTTTCCGTATCATGAATCGGAAGATTCCGTTGCTTCTCGTAATTGAAATAGCGCTCTGCGGCGCCGCGCATGTACTCGCGGAAGGCTTCATCACCGTCGTACTTTTCAATAAACAGGGCCGCGAAATAGGTAGCGAAGCCTTCGCTCAGCCACAGGTCCGCCCAGGTTGATGCCGTTACCGAATCGCCGAACCATTGATGAGCGATCTCGTGGGCGACCACACTCTCGATGCGTTCGGGAACGTCAAAGCGCTTGCTCATCTTCTCGTCGTCGCGCAAGTCGAAAATCGTGTTGCTGAAAACGATGGCGCCGGAATTCTCCATGCCGCCAAACCGGGTTGCGCCCACGATCAAAGCCAGCTTTTCGTATGGATAAGGCGCGATGGTGGTGCTGAAGAATGCCAGCGACGGGGCGGCAGCCGAAAATCCTTTGGCCGCGTAAGCGCTGTCTTTCTGAGGCACGTAGAACGAGAGTGGGGTTACTGTCGCTTCGGTCGCGTCGAGTTTCGCGCCTTCGCTTACGGCGATGACCATGCAGTAAGCCGGAATCGGTTTCGTTTCTTCAAATCTCCAAATTGATGGGGTTGAACCGTTTCGAGTGACGGTGACAAATTTACCGTTGGCAACCACGGTTTCGCGCGGTGGCGCCGCCACCGTGAATGTGACCGTGGCCTTCGCCGACGGATGATCCCAACATGGAATCCAATGATGCACGCGGTTCGGCCAATTGTCGCCGGTGGCCGAGGGTCTGTTGTCCCGATCCGGCGCGAAAATCAGTCCGTCCCTGGGCCGTCCATGATAAGTAACGGTGACCTTTAGTTGTTCGCCTCGCCGGGCTGGCCGCGGCAGCATGATGTTGAGTTGCTCGGCGGTTCGATCAAAACGAACCACTGAGCCTGAGACCATAACTGAATCGATCGGCATCTCTCCAAAATCCAGATCAATTGCGCGCACGGCCGGTCTGAGGATTTGAAGAGTTATTTCCGTTCGGGCCGAGGCGATCTCGGTAAGCTGCTCGTTAAATGCGAGCGAAACATCATAATGCAAAGGTTTCCAGGCGCTGACGGTCCGTTCCCGTCGCTGGGCTGCCGCAAGGGTCGCGGAAGCGAGAAGCAGCAACGCCAGAGATAAGACTTGTTTCAGCTTCCCCAAAGTTTTTCTCTGGACAGTCATCTTCAATATTCTCACCACCGGAATTTGGCTCAACGTAGGCCGAGCATCAGCAAGGCGGATCGATCTGAGACTTTGCCGTCGGTTTCCAACCATTGCAGGTAAGCTGAGCGCTCGTCATCGGTAACCGGCCGGTTGCCCAGTTTGGCTGCAGGCGTCCGCTCAAAGGCTCGAGCGGTCAAAGCCATGTGGCTTTTCCGAACGTGAAGCGAGAGCGGATCGGCCAGCGCGCGTTCCGCCGACTCGATATCCGGAAACAGTTCTTCATACGCCATCAGATGCCAGGTGGCGTCCGATCCGTGTTCGTCCATCGCTATTACTCGCAGCAAGCCAAACCCACTTTCAAGTTGAAAGATTAAGTCGTCGCCGGCAGCCAACATCTCTGACATGACGTTCAGAAAATAACAGTATCCTGGGGCAGACGCCTAGTTGAAAGAGCTTTGATAGTGTCTGAATTTGACGGCGTATCGAGTGCCAACTTTAGTTGGGTTCTTCTCTTCGTTAGGACAAAGCCCGACTAAAGTCGGTACTCTAAACACCGCTTTCCCCAGAGACAATACTCAGTTTTGATTCGTGCGATTGAAAATCTGCGTTTGCAAAACTACAATGCCGAGCCACTTGGACCGTTTCGACGAGAAAAAAGAATACTATGCGATTCTCGGCGCCGGCGAAGATGCTTCGCCCGCGGAAATTGATCGTCTGTACAAACGGCTGGCGCATAAGCGGCACCCGGATCGCGGCGGCGACGAGGAAGACATGAAAATGCTGAACGAAGCGTACCGGGTGTTACGCGACGACGTCAGCCGCAGTGAGTACGATTCGCAGCGCCGCGCGCCAGCGTCCAAGGTGACGCCGATGGCAGTTACTTCGACGGCTCGAGATGTAGGCGCTTCCGGGCAGCTTCTCAGTGCGCTGCTTTGTCTGGCCCTCGGCGTTATGCTCCTTTTGCTGGTGCGCTTTAATGGCTTGTGGTTTCTTTGGCCGCTCTCGATTCTTGCGCTGGGCGTGATTCTGTTTGGGATAATGATTGCGCATTCGGCGATGACAAACGTGCGCAACTCATTCGCGGCTGCGCATCCGGCCCGGCGCTTTCGCGCAGCTCAGGAGATCGTTTTCTGGTCCCTGGTATTTGGCGGGGGCGTCGGGCTCTATCTCATAATGACGACGCTGTGACGTTTGAAACGGAAGAGAGCGGTCGATGGTAACCGGACTTGATCTACTGTTCCTGGAAGTGAACAACCTCGAAGAATCGTTGTCGTTCTATCATGAGCGGCTGGGATTTGAGGTGGAGTCGCGTCATCTGGAAGCCGAGCCGCCACTCGCAACTGTTCGAGTGGGTCCTTTGCGGATCACTCTGGTTCAGCAACTTGAAACCATGCTCAAGCGCGGCCGCGGCGTTCACTTCGTCTTGAGCGTCAGCGACCTGGACGCCTTTCATCGACGTTTGCAGAGCGAAAACGTCGAGGTCAGCGAACCGCGGGACGAAGGCTGGGGTGGGCGGTTCGTCAGTCTTAAGGATCCCGACGGCTATCAATTATTTTTCGTGCGCTGGGACTCGCAAACTCGCGCCGAATGATAAAACATCTTTGTTTACAGAAGGAGTCGTAAATGAACTATCAGCATGTTGAAAATTTGCTAATACGTTTTCGTGGCCAGCAGGTCAACATTAAGACGATTTCGGGCGGCGTTTACGAGGGCACGATCAGCGATGTCACGAATGATTATGTGGCCTTGAAAGTTAGAGGAAGCGACGGTGAAGACGAGCAAATAATCGTGCTGCTGCACAGCATTGAATCCGTTTTGCCCCAGCGGAAATGATAGGAGCTATCACCAAAAGTGATTCAAAAACTGAACCCAAATGGGGGCTGTAAAAGTTCACAAAAAACTTCCAACTTTCGGTTGCATCTTGAGGGCGAGTTGTGCATAATCATCGCGCGCCCGCCTCCCCGGTGGGCGAAGTGGTCGCGTGGGGTGAGGACACGTGGCCTTAGGGTGGGGCTTGTGGGAGGGCCCCGCCCGCTTTTATTTTTAGCCCCTGAAACTTTTCTAAACTTCGCATCCTTATCTAGAGAGAAAAGCCAAATCGCGTGCATTGACTTTCAAAAGAAGTGGCATAATATACGGCACGGATAACGAAGCCCCCGGGTTTAATCAGGCTACGCAGGATGGGAGCTGGCGACCATTAGGTTCGCTCCGCCACAGTCGGCGCTTTTGAAAGCTGCGCACTGTGGCATTTTTTCGCGCTTGCGAATCCTAAAAAGGCTGGTTGCCGAAACGAAAAGATGGCCTCATTAAAGCGTCTGCTGGTCGGGAGTCCGATCAGAACAGCACGCTTAGCACACGAGCGACTGACGAAGAAGACTGCCTTGGCAATCTTCGCTTCGGACGCGCTGTCTTCCACCGCTTATGCCACTGAACAGATCCTGCTGGTTTTAGCGGCAGCGTATGTCGCAGGCGAGACAAACGCATTCGGTCGTGTCCTTCCTATCTCGATCGCAATCAGCGCTCTTTTGATCATAGTTGCGATCAGCTATCGACAAACAATTCATGCATATCCTTCCGGCGGCGGCGCTTTTATTGTTGCTAAAGAGAATTTGGGGACGATGCCTGGACTGGTAGCAGGCGCCTCGCTGCTGGTCGATTACATCCTCACGGTATCAGTGTCGGTAGCGGCGGGTGTTGAAGCTATCACTTCCGCGATGGTGGGGACGCGTTTCGCCGGACTGCATAATCACAGGGTCTGGTTGTGTCTCTTCTTTATCGGCCTGATTACCATCGCCAACCTGCGTGGCGTGCGGGAAGCGGGAACGCTTTTCGCCGCACCGAGTTATGCGTTTATTTTCAGTTTTCTCTGCCTGATTGGTTATGGGCTTTTCCGTTACTACATGGATCCCAGCATCGCCCCCGGCCCGAACGAGGTCGACATAAAGATTGCTGAGGGTTATGAACCACAGCCTTTGCATCTCTTTCTCATGCTGGGAGCATTCGCCAACGGCTGTGCGGCTTTGACGGGAATCGAAGCGATATCTAACGGCATCCAGGCATTCAAAGCTCCGGAGTCCAAAAATGCCGCAACCACCCTTTCATGGATGGCTGCGTTGCTGGTAACGATGTTTATCGGCGTCAGCGTTCTGGCTTACCTTTTCCACGTCCAACCGCTCGACCACGAAACGGTCATATCACAGATAGCGCGCACCGTATTTACCGGCAATCTTGGCTGGTTCTATTACATAGTGCAGGCGACAACGGCCGCAATCCTGGTTTTGGCGGCCAACACTTCCTTTGCCGGATTCCCACGTCTTTCTTCACTGCTGGCGCGCGACCGTTTTCTGCCACGGCAACTCGCGAATCTGGGTGACCGTCTGGTGTTTTCCAACGGGATCGTGTTGCTCGCAGTCTTCTCATCAATCCTGGTCTGGGCCTTCCGCGGTGACACCAGCCGGCTGATCCCTTTGTACGCCGTGGGAGTCTTTCTTTCTTTCACATTGTCGCAGTTTGGAATGGTGGTTCACTGGCGGCGTGAAGGGAAGGCCTTGCGCGAGATGCGTGCCGCGGCGCTGGCGGCAAAATCGACAGACGAAGCTCCGAAATCACAGCCGAAAAAGAGTAACTTAAGCGGCAAACTCGAGGTGCAACGATTGAACGCCGCCGAGCCAAAGTCCCTGGCCGAAGTAGTCAAGCTCGAGAAGAAATCGCATTGGAAGAAGTCGCTTCTGATAAACGGAGTGGGGGGCTTAGCCACCTTCGTGGTGTTGATGGTTTTCATCGTCACCAAATTCATGCATGGCGCCTGGATTGTAGTGGTGGTGATTCCTTTGCTCGTGGTGCTTTTCTTGAGGATTCACCGCCACTACCTCGAAGTTGCGGAACAACTATCGACTGAAGGCCTGGCAGGTTTGCGGCCGATCCACCACGAAGTAATCGTGCCGATATCCGGCATCCATCGTGGCGTCATCGCGGCGCTTGAGTACGCCAAATCTATTGCACCGCATCACGTGACCGCCGTTTACGTGAACATGGATGACGAAACCACCCAGAAGTTGCGCGAGAAATGGGAGCAGTGGGGTTCGGGCGTAAGCCTCGTCGTAGTCGCCTCGCCGTATCGCTCACTCTTGCGCCCGCTGCTGAACTATGTCGATCGCGTGAAGCGCAGCTCACACGGCGAAGTCGTTACTATCGTTTTGCCTGAGTTTGTTCCGGCCAGATGGTGGCAGAACCTGCTGCACAATCAGAACACGTTGTTTTTGAAAGGCGCGCTGCTGTTTAAGAAGGGTGTGGTGGTTACGAACGTGCCGTACCACCTTGAGCACTAGGACATCCGGATGAGGAAGACTAGTCTCACGCAGTCGCGGTCATCGTCCGAGCCGCGAGGAAACAGGAACGGCAATAAACGGGTCGGCCCTGCGATGGATAAAAAGGCACAGTGGTTTGCTCGCTGCATTGAGCACAGGTCACGGTTACTTCAATGCGTTGCTTCACTCCGGAAACCTGGGCCGCCGATATTGCCGCCAGCCGATCGTTCTTGGCTTGCTTGCATGGCTTGCAGCGCTTCGGTTCGTTCTTCAGACCCTTGTCGTGAAAGAACACCTGTTCGCCACTAGTCCAAATGAAGGGCTCGTTGCAATCGACACAAATGATAGATCGATCTTGAAAGTCAGATGACTGTTCGCCCGCTTGATATCCATTGCTGTCCGACATTCGAGGTTCCCTCCCTTGTCCCAAGACGCCAAAGGGCAGGCGCGTTTGTGTAGGCTGTACGAGGAGGCGGCGACCTGGATTTGCTAACGCAATTCCCAAGCGAGCACTAGATAGGCCACAGCGGGTGCACTTATATGACTCTGACTAACTACTGTCAAGCGTTTTTCAGAAAAACTTTCACTCAGAGTTTGAGCGATTTCAATAGATGTGATTAGCAGTCGTTATCGTTAATCACTTCAATGGCGAGTGCCAACATTTTTTGCAGATGAGAATACTGGTGATCGGATCTGGCGGGCGTGAGCACGCACTGCTTTGGGCTTTGCAACGAACCGCGCAGCAGGAGCTTGAATTATTTTGTGCTCCGGGCAACGGCGGTATTGCTCAGCTTGCTCAATGTATCGCGATAAACGCTGAAGACTTATCGGTGCTGGCAGCTTTTGCCGAAGAGTCAAAGATTGATCTAACGATGGTCGGACCCGAAGCGCCACTGGCCAGGGGTATCGTCGACGAGTTTGCGCGACGAGGGCTGCCGATCGTAGGAGCGGGAAGGGAAGCGGCGCGCCTGGAATCGAGCAAAGCCTTCGCAAAAGACTTTATGCGCCGTCACCACATTCCGACCGCGAGCTACCGAATCACCTCATCTGCTGAGGAAGCAGTCACGATTTTGCAGAGCGGCGAATTTGGCGCTGAAAACAATCCGGTGGTGGTCAAGGCAGACGGCCTCGCCGCAGGCAAAGGAGTGATCGTCGCGCCAACTCGTTCGTCCGCTATACAGGCCGTGAAGGATTTGCGCGGCGGCGTCGTCGGTAGCGAAGCTGCGCGGCTAATCGTCATTGAGGAAGCCCTTTCCGGTCGTGAAGTGTCGTTATTGCTGTTTTCAGACGGCAAGGATTTTCGACTGATGCCGGCGGCGCGCGATCATAAACGAGTCGGAGAAGGTGACACCGGTCCCAACACCGGAGGCATGGGCTCGATTACCGATCCGAGCATCCTGGATTACGCGACCCGTGATCTGATCGTGCGTGAGATTGTCGAGCCGACGCTTCAGGGATGTCGCGACGAAGGCTTCCCGTTTCGCGGGATACTTTTCATCGGTTTGATGATGACTACCAAAGGGCCGCAAGTCCTCGAATACAACGTGCGCTTTGGTGACCCGGAAGCTCAGGCAATTCTGGTGCGGCTGGAAAGCGATCTCTCGCAGATCCTGCAGGCGATCAGCGCAGGCCGGCTGGGTGAGATTGATATTAACTGGTCGCCAGACTCGTCCGCGTGTGTCGTGCTCGCGGCTCGAGGCTATCCTGGAAAGCCGGAAACCGGCTCGCTCATAAGTGGCCTCGAAAGCGCTGCCCGGCACGAGCGCGTCGCCGTCTTTCACGCCGCCACGGCGCGTGCTGAAGAGGGCGGATGGCTAACTGCAGGAGGGCGCGTTTTGGGCGTTACGGCCACGGGCGCGAATCTCGATTTGGCGCTGTCTCGTTGCTACGCAGCGGTCGCCGAGATCAATTGGGAGGGGATGCGTTTTCGTCGCGACATTGGCCGCCAGAGCCCCGGCCAACTGGCAGCCAACCACTGACGGCTTTTTCTCGGCCCAATTTGCTCGACTTCCGGCCGACCCGCCGGCCCCTCCAATTGCCCAAGGCCCGCGATTCTCTGCTATACTCACGGCCAAAATTGGTTGAAAATGCAACTGTAAGCGCCGGTGTTACGTACAATTCGACGTGTCCGGCATTTTCAAACGACCGCTGCGATTTCTGACCTGAATCTGAATTAGCCGGAGGATGAAATGGGACTGTGGACCAGGATAAAGCGTTCGATGCGTGCGCTTTTTGGCGGAATCGTCGAAAAGACTGAGGATCCGGAGCTGATACTCCAGCAGACGATTCGCGACATGCGCGACCGTATCCCCGACCTCAACAATTCCGTAGCCCAGGTAATGGCGACCGAAAAGCTCCTGGCTAAGAACAAGGAGCGTCTGGAGACCCAGGTCGTCGACCTCGATTCGAAGATCAAGGCCTCAGTCAAAATGGGCCGTGATGATATCGCGACGGCCTATATTGGCCAGCTTTCACAGGCCCAGGTAGACCTTCAGAAAACCGGTCACCAGCTCGAACACGCTACCCTCGCCTCCAAACAGGCCCTGAAAGCGCGCGACAATTATGTGTTGCAGATGCAGCGGCGCAGCGCCGAGGCCATGCAGCTCATCAACCAGTCGAAGCAGGCTAAGTTGCAGGAGCAACTGGCGCAGACCATGGAGGCTTTCCAGCTTGGCGACGATGCCTCTACCTTCAACGAGATGCGCGACAAGATCGACCGCCGCGCCGCTGCGGCTGAGGCCAAGATGCAGTTGGGCGCCGCTTCAGTCGACAACCAAATGCAGGAAATCGAACGCGAAGCGATGGACATGCAGCTGAAGGACAAACTGCTCGACTACAAACGCCAGATGGGTCTGTTGCCGGCCGCAACAGATGCTTCGGCCCCACAGGCCCTGCCGGCCCAGGGGGAAAGCTCTTCGCAGTGACTGCTACGGCGCGAAAGACTTTGGACCTTCGAACAATCATTAGACCCGCTTCGTAAGATAGATGGACCTGCCCAAAATCGACTTTCGGTATCTGAAAGAGGCATTCAAAGAGCCGATCAACTTTTGGGGCATGGCCGGCTTTGCCGTCGCGGCTGCGTACGTCCAGGACATTACGCCGCTGGTTGCGGCCCTGGCCGCTGAAGCTGTCTATCTGTTTGTCGTGCCTGCTACTCCTTTCTATCGCCGTCTCGTTGAGCGTCGCGAGAAAGAGCGCGCCCGCAAGCTGCGTGATTCCCAGCGCGAGGCGGTCATCAAAGCCTTTGATCCGCGCGAACGTGAGGCAGTTGAATACCTGCGCTGGATGAAGAACCAGATTTATTCCAACTACAAGAAATTCACCACCAGCAAACAGATTCCGGGGAACCTGCAGAGTCTGGATCAGCGTTGGGAAGACTTTGTCGATCTGCTTGACGTCTATCGCCGTCGTAAACACCACCTGCGTTCAATAAATCGTCAGGCAGTCCAAAACCAATTGAAGCAGGCCGAGCATGCGATTCAGAATTCCACCGACGAACGGGCCAAACGTGTGCAAAGCGCAAACGCCGAAATCCTCAAACGGCGAATGGCGGCGTTTAATGATCTGGAACGCTCGGTCCGGCTGGTCGAAGGACAACTGCAGTCGATCGAAAACTTTTTTGGACTCGTCAACGATCAGGTAGTAACCCTGCCGACGCCTGAACGAGTCTCGGCTTTGCACTTCGAAGAGTTGAGCGACTCGATCGCGATGACCAGGCAAATGCTGGAAGAGACGGCCGATACTTTTGGCATGCTCGACAGTCACAATCGCGAGCTGGATTTGCTCCTTTCCAGCGGGTCTACGGGTAAATAACTGCCAGTTAATTCACGAACCAAACCTCGATCTGAAACTAATCGTTTCCACGCACTCAATCGTCACAAAAAATCCATAGCAAAGAGTTTGCTTTTCGTTCGCTTAGCCCAGTTCCCGCCATGATCAATCGGGTCATCTTTTGGTCTCATAACGGGCTGATTCTCAGCCACTTAGCTCTTAAAGTAGCGCCTCAGGAAACACACTCTATCGCGTTGAAAAAAAAGATGACCACAAGATATTGACTTCTTGGGACAAGAGGTTTATAGTGCGTTCTGCTCGGAGTGAGGCGGCTGGCGAGAGCGGGTCAGGGGGTTCCAAACCCGGCTCAGCAAGGTGTTATTGACTTCGCAAAACCGACCGTAGTATCCGCAATACAATTGAGTTTTTGAGGCGGCGATCAGGCATCGTCGACGGCGTTTATTCCCCAAAAATCGGCTCGCGTGCGCTCGGTGCGCGGGAAAGGTAAAATAAATGAATACGGCGAGTGGTGTGAAGATGACAAAAGTGTCCGCAGATGAAGCCCCAACGACCTCTTCCCCCAGGCATCAGACTGCGCCGCTGGGCCTGAACGCCGAACGCGTGGTGTCCAAGCGCTACTCGCTCAAGGATAGCCGCGCAGAGTCGCTGGAAAGTTGGTCGGACATTGTCGCGCGCGTCGTCGCTCACGTTTCAGTTGCCGAAACCGATCCGCAAAGGCGCGACGAATTCTTCAGCGCCATGTCCGACGTCATGATGGCGCGCGACTTTGTGCCCAACACACCTTGTCTCGTCAACGCGGGCAAACCCAACGGTCAACTGGCGGCGTGTTTCGTGCTTGATGTGCCTGACTCGATCGCCGGGATCATGAAGACCGCGACCGACGCCGCGATTATTCATCAAACCGGTGGCGGCACCGGCTTCACTTTCGAAAAGTTGCGACCGAGCGGCGCGATGGTGAGCACGACTCACGGCGTCGCCAGCGGCCCGGTGTCGTTCATGAATATTTTCAACACGACCACCGACACGGTGAAGCAGGGCGGCGTCCGCCGGGGCGCGAATATGGGCATGATGCGCGTGACGCATCCGGACGTGCTGCGTTTCATTCACGCCAAGAACGATCAGCACTCGCTGACTAACTTCAATATTTCGGTGAACGTGACTGACAGGTTCCTGGACGCCGTCGATCACAATGAATGGTATCAGCTGGAGTTCAAAGGCCAGCCGTGGAGCGGGTCGATTTTTGATCCGGTCACCGGCCGCGACTATGTGGTCTATCGCCGGCCCGATGGCTCGACCGTTACCTTCCGCGATAAGGAAGCATTCGACACTGCCGATCTCTCCGATGCCTTGATTGAAGAGCCGCCGGCGCCGGGAATGGCTTACGCGCCGGACATTTGGAACCGAATTGTGGCCAGCGCCCACCGCTATGCTGAGCCGGGTATTGCCTTCATCGACGAGGTCAATCGTCACAACCACATGATGAATTCGATGGGCCCGATTATGGCGAGCAATCCGTGCGGCGAACAGTTCCTGCACTTTGCGAACTCCTGCAATCTCGGCTCGATCGACGTGGCCAAGTTCTATGACCGCGAAAACCGCCTGGATTGGGACCGGCTCGCCAAGGTCACTCATCTGTGCACGCGCTTTCTCGATAACGTAATCGACACCTGCGCCTGGCCGCTGCCGGAAATCAATGATGTCGTAAAGCGCACCCGGCCTTTGGGCCTGGGCATCATGGGCTTTGCCGACCTCTGCCTGGATCTGAAGATCACCTACGGCTCGCCGGCTTCAATCGACTTAATGGACGAGGTAATGGGATTCGTGCGCCGCGAGGCCTGGAATGAAAGCCTGCGGCTGGGCGCCGAACGCGGTGTGTTCCCTGAGCTGGAAGCGAACCGCGAAGCCTATGCGGATTTTCTCTACAACGAAATTGGTATTTCTCGTGAAGTTTTGCTCACCCCGCGTAACTATGAAGTAACGACGATCGCTCCTACGGGCACGATCTCCCTGGTGGCAGAAACATCGTCGGGTGTGGAACCGAACTTCTCATGGGCGTACGTGCGCAAGGATACTCTCGGCACCCGCACGTACGTTCACACTCTGGCCGCAGAGGCTCTCGGGATTGAAGTCGATCAGACTGATCAAGCTTCCATCGACGCGGCTGCCAGCTATGTGGTCGAGCATGAGCACGAGCTGCCTTCTTATTTCATTTCTGCGATGTCGATTAGCGCCGAGCAGCATGTGCACGTGTTGGCCGCGGCGCAGCGTAACGTCGACAACAGCGTGTCCAAAACCTGCAACGGCGCGGTCAACGACACGGTTGAGTCGGTCGACCATCTCTATCGGCTGGCGCAGCAGCTCGGCTGCAAAGCCGTCAGTTATTACCGCGACGGTTCGCGCGAGAACCAGGTGCTGACTTCGATGAAGCAGGAACCCAAGACTGAGACTCCGACTGTGGTCACGAGCACCACTGTCGTGGAAGCGATTGAAGAGCCGGCGCCCGCGCACACTGAATCAGAGAACGAAGCCTCAGCCCGTCGACTAGCGGAAGCTGAAGCGGCGGCGAGAAAGCAGGGCGCGATTCGGCTCGAGCGTCCGCGCGAACTGTTCGGCGCGACTTGGCGGATTCCGTTTGACGGCCAGAACCTCTACGTCACGGTCAATCACGACAATCAGATGATTCAGGAAGTCTTTGCCACGGGCCCGATCAGCGGCGGCGTGGGCATACTGGCTTCCAAGATGCTGCGTGGCGGATTCGACGCGGCTGAAGTCGCTTACAGCTTGAACAAAGTGACCGGCACGCACGCGGTCTGGTTCAATGAACGCCTGCTGACTTCACCCGAGCAAGCCGTCGCCGAATGCATCATGATTACGAACCGGCGCTTGAAAGGTCATCCTGATTCCGCGCGCGCTCTCGGCAAACAAGCGCACTCGTCTCCTTCCGGCGGAACTCAGAACGTCGTCGGCGCGATCATGTCCACAATGATTGGCGTCTGCCCCGAATGCCGCGGCCAGCTGGAACATGCCAGTGGGTGTGATTTCTGTCGGGATTGCGGGTATTCGAAGTGTAAGTGAGGTCAGAACCGCCTGCGATAGCGGGCGGTTGATCTGAGGATGGCGATCTCTGCAACGAGGTGAGTACCATTCGCGGAGTCTTTTTCATTCGTCCCCTGCCGCAGCGGAGCGCGCTTGCGGCTTGCATGCCATTTATCCCACCATCGCTGTCAAAGTCTCTGGATTGATGATATAAGCCTACCGTTCCTCGCTTCTTCTCAATCTCCACGTCCTAAGGAGTTCCTCATATGCGAAACGTACTGGCTGTGTTTCTGTTGGGTCTTGTTCTATTACTCGGCACTCCAGCGATTATTTCCTGTCAAAGCGGCGGGGGTTTTACCGGAGCACAACACTCCGGCAACCCAAACGTCAGAGTGTGGGTCAACACGGCGAGCAACGTCTATCACTGCCAAGGTACGCGCTGGTATGGCGCGACTAAGGCTGGTGAGTACATGACACAGAAGCAAGCTCAAGCCGCGGGAAACCGTCCGGCCTACGGCAAGTACTGCGAGTAGCCGGTGAATCGATCGCGGCTGTGCCGCCTGATGTGCGGAGGCTCTGCCTTTCCGAGAGCTACTCTTTAATACCTTTGGGGCTGCGCCCCAAATCGGGGCGTAGCCCAAAAATCAATCAAACAACTGCCCAAAGACCGGAGGCCTTCCGCACATCAGATGGCGGAGCCACAGACCCGCAAGACTACGCCCTCCTACGGTCGGGCCACTGCCCCGTCTCCTACTGCCCCGTCCCTCCCAACCTACAAATGAATCCCCAGCCGCCGCCGAGTTCGCTGATGGCAAGCATCAACTCGTTGGGACCCTTCTTGAGCGGAATGTAGATTATGTCGTTCTCTGGGTTCATGATTCCCAGGAAACCAGGGTCGCGAAAATTTTGCGCACTGCGGCCGCGGTAGAGGATCTTGCCGTTAAGGAACACACTGACGTCGTCGCTGTAGCCAATCTCGAGTTTCTTAACCTGATCGTGGTCTGCGAAGATCGTAGTCTTGGCATACACGACCTTCATTCCCGGTTGCGGCTCCAGGCGCTTGGAAAAATCGTTGGCGAAGGAGACTCGCGGATGTGGGCTCGCGCGATAACGGTTGATGACGACAAAGCCGGGCGGTTCTGCTTCTACTTCTTCCCAATTTATGGCATCGCGCTCAGCCGGCGAGAGCGGCCGCTCTAGATTCCGTGCCAACGCGTCATACGAAGGTGACAAACTCCACTTGGTAATCGTACCCGGGGGCGACGGTGCATAGTGACGCTCCCACCGCGCGGCAGGCGTCTCCCGCACTTCGAAATTCGAGAAATAGGTCTCGCCAGTCAGAACCGCCAGAGCTATCTGACCTTTCTGGACGCGGCTCTTTAAGTCGTTCATCACCAGCGCCGGCTTATCCATATCCCTCACATACAACTTTGCCTGCGCGCCCGCGACTTCCAGGCGCAGGTGGAACCAGACATCTTTCGGGATATCGATCGCGCCGGTGAAACCCGGACCATTGTAGATTTGCCAGTTAAGGCCGGTGTTCAGGACCGGTGTGTATTGCATCGCATCGGGATACCCGGACTTATGCTGCCGGAGATAGATCCATTCGGCGTTGTCGTTCGCGATGCGGAACTGGATGCCAAAGAATCCGCGTTTGGCTGGGGTGGCAACGTCTACATCGATAACACCGTCGCGCATTTCCAGGTCTTTCAGGGTTGCCGCGCCTCCATCGAGATAAAGACACTTGCGCCCCTGGTACTCGGTTACTTTGGTTTGCCCTTCTAATTGCCAGCGCGGCGAGTCAGGCGGAATGGACAAAGCCTGCGGCGGCCGAGCATGGACGAGGGAACCAAACAGAAGGATCGCGGGGAGTACCGTCAGTAGTGTTTTCAGGAAGAGTTTCATTTCAACTGTTTACGGTTGCGACATTCAAAATGTTTTGTGGATAAAAACCGAGAAAATGGATCTTGAATCTGCGCCCTGCGCAGGCCCCTCGCGGTCGCCACCGCCACGTTTCATGGTTTGAATCAACCTTTCGTGGAGAGCGTCTGTCTGCGGCTGGGCCGCCTGGGGTGTGAAAGGCTATGCCTTTCGGGAGAGCGGCTCTTTAATTCTTTCGGGGCTGTGGGCAGATCGCGGCGTAGCCCCAAATCAATCAAACAACTCTGCCGGAAGGCCGGAGGCCTTCCGCACATCAGGCGGCGGAGCAGCGAAGATCGTTCGCGCTATCGCGCTCAATGCGGACGGGACGTCCGCGCTCCCAGCATCATCGGCCGTCTAACGCACGTGGGGTCTTTGATCCGGTGACTACTGCTCCCGTTTCTGAATCCGGTTTTCCATTCGTTTGAAAAGCGCCTGAAAGCGCGGGTCGGGACGAAGGCTTTCGAATTGAGGTTCTATTCTTAGCCAGATCATTTGTGGATCTCTGGCTTCCACTCCCTTCGTCAACCAGAAGAACGCCCGGTCCTTGTTTCCCAATGCGGTATGGACCAAAGCTATGTTGACCGGAGAAAAATAATGCCGGCGCCACGAAGTTTCCAGCTCATTGACAATGCCCTCGGCTTCTCGTCTTTTACCCGACGCGCCGTAAGCAAATCCAAGCGTCGCAAGGAACTGCGGTTGACGTCCGTATTTTTCGATGACGCTCTCACACTCCGTGATAGCTTTAGCGTACATTCCTTTTCGCTCGTAAGCCTGCCCCGGCAGAAACAGCGGAGGTGGAAAATCGGGATCCAATTCGCGAGCTTTCATCGACATTTCAAGGCACTCGTCATAACGTCCCTGGTAGTAGAGTGCCTGGGCGACGTCCAGGGTAATAATTGCGGAAAGCGGAGCCAACTCTTGTGCCCGCCGAAGTTCCGCGATGGCCATATCCAATTCCCCCATCACCCAATAATAGTAGCCGGATAGTTCGTGTGCCTCAGCGTAATTTGGATTTAGTTCAAGCGCCCGCTTGAGCTCTCTGTCTGTCGCCGGCCAGTCCCATTCATACAACAGTTTCAGACCGCCCAGGGCGCTGTGTCCTTCGGCCAAAGTGTCGTCCAGGGCGACAGCCTTTTCCGCCGTCCATTTGGCGTCTGCCCATGTCTGCGCCGGCGGCAGAACGCCAATGGCGCCCTGCACGGCATATGAGACGCTCAAACCTGCATACGCCAGCGCATAGTTCGGGTCGATCGCAATGGCTTGCTTGAAATAATCGATTGCCTTGTTCAGACCGTCTTCGTCGAACTTATTCCAGAAGAAACGTCCCTTCAGGTAAAGCTGATACGCCTCGGTGTTGTCCGTGTAACGTTTAGCGAGTTGCCGTTGTTCTTCGCCGGTTAGCTGAGCAACCAGTCTCTGCGCCACTTGTTGAGAGATCGAATCCTGCACCGCGAAGATGTTTGTAAACGTCTCGTCGAATGTGTCGGCCCACAACGGTTGGTTATCGCTGACGCGTATCAGTTGCACGGTGACGCGAATCCGGTCTCCCGACCTTTGCACTTTGCCCTCTAACAACGAATCGACCATCTGCTCCCGACCGGCGACAACCGGATCCGGCGTGGTATTGCTGTATTTAAGAATGGAACTTGTCGGCCTGACGACGATCTGCTTGATGTTGCTGAGCTTCGTGATTAACGCGTCAGCCATACCCAGTTGCAGCGCTTCGTCACGATCGCCAGCGGTCAAAGGCTGAAATGGCAAGACCGCAATTGATTTCACCTGGGCGCGCTGATCGACCTTTCGAGTGTTGGCCCGAAACAGATAGACACCAATCGCGACCGCCAAAAGTGACAGGCCCACCACCGCTATGACCCAGACAGGTTTTTGTTTAGCTGGAACTTTGCCGGGCGCTGGTGCGGCATGTGCTTCGTCCAGTTGAATCACTGGGGCGATAAATCGATAGCCTTTGCGCGGTACAGTCTGGATATATTTGCTGTCGCTCTTGTCATCGCCCAGAGCCTTTCTCAGCGTAGAGATGTTTTGCGCGAGCGTTAACTCTTCGACGAACGTGTCGGGCCACACTTTGCTCAGGAGATCGTCTTTAGTAACAGTGCGGCCGCTGTTCTCGACCAGCACGAGCAATGTTTGGAACTCTTTTCCTGTAAGAGCTACAGGCTTACTTTCGCGCGAAAGGGTCTCTTCGGCAGAATCGAGCTGAAACGGCCCAAACTGATAAATCAAATTTTGCTGGGGAATTAAAGCCATTCAGTGGTTTCAGAAAAATTTCAACTCGATTTCAAGGCGGTTTGAAGACTTCCGCTTCCGGAATGGATTAGAAGGTGCGAGCGACGTGTCAGCGGGTTTCGGGACGATGTTTGAAGTCGGGCTTAAGCCGCTGGCGCTAAGCAATAGAGTCGTGAATCCCACTGATTCACGTAGGCAAAAATGATCTTTACTGCATTAAGGAGAACGAAAATGACAAAGTATATCGCCTTGAGTTTAGCACTCGTCGTCGCCCTGCTGGTAGTGGTGAGTCCTTCGGTGCCGAATGCCATCGCGCATTCCGCAAATGTGCCGCCAGGTGTTTACACTACGACATTGACCGAAGCGGATATTCCCGCCTCGTTTCCTCCCGAGTACATTCCACTACTCGTGGGCGACTGGGAAATCGAATTTACCGGGGCCGGGAGCTACATCGTGAATAAAGACGGATTCCCTGCGATCGTTGGACGCTATAACTCGAATCCTGCGCGGATAGTCATGACAGATCTGGAAGGCGCGTTGTCATGCACGGATCAGCCGGGCATAGCGACCGCCACTTACCGCTGGACGTTGGCGGGTGATGAGCTGATTCTGACGACTGTTAACGACCGTTGTGCCGGTCGAAATCTCGTGCTAACCGCACACCCTTTACAGAGGCAATAAGTAAAGGCCTGGAGGCTTTTGAAGGTGCGCCGGGGCCTTTATTCTCTAACGAGAGTCAGCAAATAGCAGTCACAAAGGTTTTGCGCAGTTAGGAACGACGAGTCGTTTCTAGCTGCGCAATATTTCTACTATGTATCCGAGCGGGTTCTGCTTTCCTGCTCTCGATATGGGTTCGATTAACTCGAAATGCTAAAAACGTCGACGTGGTTTGCGGCAGAGCCGGGGGTTCTGGCTTATTAACAAACGATAAATTACTCGCTGAGTACATGAACCCACGCGCTACCGCGGGTGGTACTGACCTCTTGCCGACGGGATGTCTTCGCTCACAGCTGTTACAATCTTCAAAACTAAATCATTAAGGGAGAACAATCATGGCGAAACGCACAGCGAGTGCAGTTTGGGAAGGTACGCTCAGAGAAGGCAAAGGCACAGTCAAATTAGGCAGCGGCGCTTTTGAAGGTCCGTATTCTTTTGTGTCGCGATTTGAAGATGGCGCGGGCACGAACCCGGAAGAGTTGATCGGCGCGGCGCATGCCGGATGCTTCTCGATGGCCCTGGCGGCAGGGCTGACGAAGGCCGGCCTCAAGCCGGCGCGTATCAGCACGACGGCGAATGTCAGTCTCGAGAAGGTTGGCGAAGGTTTCAAGATCACGACGATTGAGCTCGACACGGAAGCCGAAGTTCCGGGCATCGATCAAAGCGCCTTTCTCGATCATGCCGAGACGGCTAAGAAAAATTGTCCGGTGTCGCAGGCGCTGGCGGGAACTGACATCAAGTTGAATGCGAAGTTGATTAAGTCTGCGGGAGCCTAAGTCCTAACGCAAACGCGCGTGTGTCTTTGCGGCTATGCCGCAGCACATGGCGGAAAGCCTCCGGCTTTCCGATAGTAATCACTTATCTGTCAGGAGGCTGCGCCTCCATACTGAGGCGTAGCCTCAGAAGATCCCATATGGAGCGTACGGAAAGCCGGAGGCTTTCCGCTATGTGCTGCGGCACAGCCGCACCGCATTACCCACCCGCTGACGCGGATGGTCTGACCTCGCTCCCAAAGACTCAACTATCTCTCATTGGCAGTGATGGAAAAGTAAATACCGGCGAGGGTGGCGCCCGTCGTGATTACTACAATCGTAAAAGCTTTTCCTATCGCGGAGAAGCCCTTGCTGGTTTCAACCTTCGTTACGTCCGCATAACGGATCGTCGCCGAAGCCGCGCTCCTGCTGTCACGCATGACGAAATCTTCATCGCCGGCGCTGTAAACGTAGCCCTTCGTCTTCAAGCCATCCCTGGTGGTAATTGTGGCTTTGGCCTTGTCACCCACGCCGAGCTTGGCAATCTTCATTTTGATCTGATCGGTGGTAGTAAATTGGTTTGCCTTCTGGCCGGTGGCAAGAGTGTGCATGGCCGGGGTGAGCAGGAGTATTACTAATAAAAACCATGACAACGTCTTCATTAATTTTCCTCTTCGCAAAGGCGACGGCGACGTACATCGCTAAACGACGGCAAGCATGATAAAGGAAGATTTGTAAGAATTAGGTGTCGCAACAGTATGTCGTGAAGTTAACGGTTGGCTTCGCCCAATTCGGGGCGTAGCCCCGATAAAAGTCAAAACTCTCTTCGGAAGGGCACAGCCCTTCCGCACATCGGGTGGCGGAGCCACATTACCTCGTGATCAACCACCCGCTACCGCGAGCGGTTCTCACTGCACCTAGAGTCAGCGTTCACCGCGAAAATGCCCGACTAAAGTCGGTACTCTAAACACCGCTCAACCCGGGTGCCTCGAACCCTTTTCAAAGCCTTATGCGGGAAAAGAGGAAAATCCAATCCACCTGTCTCGCTCGTAATTAGCTTGAGGAAACAACACTCGTTATCATAGGAGTCAGATATGAACCGACGGTCCTTTATTTCATCAGCGATGGCTTTGGGCGCGGTTGCAGCGCTATCTAGAATCCCGGGCGTGGCGCGGCCACTATTTCAGGACGCGAATGGATCGAAGGGCGCGCATGGAGCCGGCGCGAACTCAAAAGGAATTAAGAAAATCATCAAGACCGACGCTGAATGGAAGAGCCTGCTCACGCCCGAGCAGTACAGCGTGATGCGGCAGAAGGGAACTGAAGCTCCTTACTCGAGTCCGCTCACCGACATTCACGACAAAGGCACATTTGTCTGCGCCGCTTGTGAATTGCCGCTCTTCAGCTCTGCGCAGAAATTTGATTCCGGCACGGGCTGGCCGAGTTTTTGG
>JBBPID010000062.1:0-31505 GCA_038040505.1 Acidobacteriota bacterium
TAAGTTCCGCAAATGGGTAACATCGATAGCAGCGTAATCGGACAGTTCATTCTGTATATGGTTGCGCTAATCTTTTCCTTATCCGTGCATGAGTCGGCGCATGCGTGGATGTCGAACCACTTTGGCGACGATCTGGCCAGGTTGCAGGGCCGCATCACGCTTAATCCGGTCGCGCACGTTGATCCAATCGGCACATTGCTGTTTCCCGCGCTCTCGTACTTTACCGGCGCGCCTTTGTTTGGCTGGGCCAAGCCGACGCCGGTTAACCCGCTGCGATGGCGGAACAAACGAGTGGCGAATTTCTGGGTCTCAGCCGCGGGCGTAATTTGTAACTTCATCATCGCTATCATTGCCGGAATAATCATTCGGATTCTGTTCTTCACTAATGTCATGGCCATCTCTCCGGATGGCGGTTTCCTGCTCAACAGTGACTCGATAATCGTTGAAGGCGCAGTCAAGTTAGTCACCACCTTCTTTATCCTGAACGTGGTCCTCGGTGTCTTTAATCTGATCCCTATCCCGCCCCTTGATGGCAGCAAGGTTTTGCAGAGCATCCTGCCGCCGAGTTTTGAGTCCGGCTTTGAAGCCCTCGAGCGGTTTGGATTCATTCTCCTGATCCTGGCGATGTTCACCGGAGTATTTCGAGTCATCTTTAGCGTGGTCATGCCGATTGCCAACAGAATCCTACTGATCGGCATTATCTAATCATGAAAAGAATCTTCAGCGGGGCCCAGCCAACCGGCAACGTGCATCTGGGGAATTATCTCGGCGCGCTGCGAAACTGGGTGGCTCTGCAACACGAGTACGAGAGTTTCTTCTGCATCGTCAATCTGCACGCGGTCACAAATCCCCAGGATCCCAAAGTGCTCGCCGCGAAAACCCGCGAGCTGGCGCGCATCTATCTCGCGGTCGGCATCGATCCTGAGGTGTCGATGGTGTTTGTTCAGTCCGAGGTGGCGGCGCATGCCGAACTTGCCTGGCTGCTCAATTGCGTTACGCGAATGTCCGAGCTGGAACGCATGACTCAATACAAGGACAAAGTGCGTAAGCAGGAAGAGAATGTGAGCGTCGGCGTTTTCGATTATCCCGTACTGATGGCCTCAGACATCCTGCTTTATCAGACGGATCTGGTGCCGGTGGGCGAGGACCAGAAGCAGCACCTGGAACTGACCCGCGACCTGGCGATTCGCTTTAACCGCGATTTCGGCGAGACCTTTCGCGTCCCTGAGCCTTTCATCCCGAAAGTTGGGGCGCGCATCATGTCGCTGGCTGACCCGACCAAAAAAATGTCGAAATCAGATGCGGAAAGCGAAGCCGGATGTCTGATGCTGCTCGACAGTGACGACGCTGTGCAGCGAAAGTTCAAGCGCGCGGTTACTGATTCGGGAACTGAGATTCGTTTTGATCCAGCCCGGCCGGCGATTAATAATCTGCTGATCATTTATCAATTGCTCACCAATCAAACTCCGGAAGAGATCGAAACTCATTTCAGCAACTCCGGCTATGCAAAACTGAAAGAAGAGCTCGCCGAAATCACGATCGAGTTTTTGAAGCCTTTTCAGCAGCGCGTACACGAGATAGATGATGATAAACTAGACGCGATTCTTAAGCAGGGCGCATCTCGAGCTGAGACGATCGCAAAGACCACTCTCGATCAGGCCCGGGCTAACATGGGGCTGGTCGGCGCCAGGTAAAATCAGGATGGAAGATACCGCACAAACCGAATTGGCAAAGCCGGCAACCGCCGAAGCCAAGCCGGAACCCGCGCCCGCCATCAATGTTTCCGGGGCGAAGCCTGAGATTGCGCCCGATCGCGAGGGTGATCAGCTCAACGTCACGCTGGGTGAGTTTGAGGGTCCGCTCGATCTGCTTCTCTACCTGATCCGCCAGGAGCAGGTGAACATCTACGACATTCCGATTGCCCGCATCACCGACGAATACCTGCGCTACCTAAACCTAATGCAGGAACTCGACCTGACGGTCGCGGGTGACTTTCTGGTGATGGCCGCGCAGCTGATCGAGCTCAAGTCGCGGATGCTATTGCCGCGAGATCCGCTGGCGGAAGTGGAAGAAGAGCTCGACCCCCGTGCCGATCTGGTCAACCGCCTGCTTGAGCATGAAAAATTCAAGGCCGCATCGCAAATGCTCTGGTCGCGAGCCACGGTCGAACAGGCCGTCTTTACCCGCGCGGAAATCGAGACGGACACCAACAATCCGGAAGTGACGGTGGGCTTGTTTGATCTGCTTCGTAGCTTTCAGGAAATCCTGGCGCGTCATAAAGAAGAAGTGATGCTGGAGATCGAGCGCGAGGAAGTCACCATGGCCGAGATGATCGAGCGCTTGCGCAATATGGTTAGATCGGCAGGCGAGCTTAACCTGGTGACGTTTTTCGAGCGCGCCGGTTCGCGCCGAGGTCTGGTGGTGGCTTTTCTCTCAGTGCTCGAGTTGGTCCGTTTGAGCGAGATTTCACTGGTCCAGCGCGAAACGTTTGGCGAAATCATCGCGCGCTCGGCCAGTCCTGTCTAAGCTCGAACGCGTCGCAGCGCGTTTTAGAGTTCCAACTTCAGTTGGGTTCTTTCGCTCGACGAAAAGCCCGCCTGAAGTCGGTACTCTGAACACTTCTTAAAGTAGACAACTATCGAGAGAATAACCGATGAGCAAAGCAGCAAAGGCCGCGGAAGTTGACGAGACGTTTGAGCCTGACGGCGAAATTGAAGGCGAGCGCGAAATCAGCCGCGCTGAATTAAAGGGCATCGCCGAGGCCCTGATCTTTGTGGCAGATGAACCGATCAGCGCGAAATCCATCGCTGACGTGCTTAAGGTTGAACGCGAAGCCGTCGAAACTGCGATCGGCGAGTTGGCGAAGGAATACGAACGGCGCAATGGTGGTCTGCAAATGCGCGAGATTGCCGGTGGCTGGCAGATTGCGACGCGCCCCGAGTATCACGAACAGATTCGCGCGTATCTGAAGTCCCGGCCCAGCGCGAAATTGTCTCTGGCCTCACTGGAAACGCTGGCCGTAATTGCCTACAAGCAGCCCGTGACTGTTCCTGAGATTCTGGAAATTCGCGGAGTGCAATCGCCGTCGGCGATCAAGACGCTGCTCGACAAGCGTCTGATTGTCGCCAAGGGCCGCAAAGAAACTGTCGGGCGGCCGATGATGTACGGCACTTCGAAAGAATTTCTGATCCAATTTGGCTTGAAGGATCTCAGCGAACTCCCCAGCATCGAAGACTTCCAGGATCTGGCCGGGGGCGAAGCCTGAAAGGCAAAAGGCAGTAGGCGCAACGCAGTAGGCAGAAAGAAATACGACGTCGCTGGATTTTCTGCTTGCTGCCTTCTGCCTACTGCCTTCTGAAGTATGGAGCAGCGTCTGCAAAAACTGATCGCCGCGGCGGGAATCGCTTCTCGTCGTCACGCTGAAGGTCTCATCGCCGCCGGTCAGGTCCAGGTCAATGGCAAGGTCGTGACCGAGCTCGGCAGCAAAGCGAATCCTGAGACTGATTCCATCAAAGTAAAAGGCCGGTTGATCAATCGGTTGCTTCAGCAGCAGGAGAAGATCTACGTCCTGCTTAACAAGCCCAAAGGTTTCCTGAGCAGCATGGCCGATCCGAAGGGGCGACCGTTGGTCACCGAACTGATTCCTTCGTCGCTCGGCCGTCTGCATCCCGTGGGCCGTCTGGATTTCAACACCGAAGGCCTGATCCTGCTGACTAACGATGGAGAGCTGACGAACTTGGTGACGTCGGCAAAGAACCGCATCGCCAAGGTGTACCAGGTGAAGGTAAAGGGCTTGCCGCCGGACAGCGCTCTTAACAGATTGCGCCGGGGGATTGAAATCGGAGATGGCGAGCGCACCGCACCGGCTGAGGTGAACAAGCTGAACGCGACGGAAACCAATTCGTGGTTTGAAATAACGCTTTACGAAGGACGCAATCAACAGATTCGTCGCATGTTCGACGCGATTGGACATTCAGTAACCAAGTTGAGAAGAACTCAGATTGGACCGCTGGATGACCGTAATCTAAAGCCCGGTGGATGGCGCCGTTTACTGGAGGGCGAGGTGCGGCGATTGCGGAAACCGCGTAGCGGCCAGAAGCGAGCAGTACGCGATCCACGAAAACGAACGAAGCCCCGCTGACAAAGAGGCGCCGAGTTCGTGTGCTTTCGCCTAGTGAGGCAGTTTTGACGGGCCTGGCTTTCTTATTAGCACCGTGGCTTTAGCCCGGTGATTGGCGATTGGGATCGGAAGGGAAACCGTTTAAACGGTTTCCGATTTGTGTCGGGCACCAGGGTCACCGCGCTGAAGCGACGGTGCTAATGAGACAGGAAGACAAACTGCGCCACCATCCGCATTCGTCGCCGGTCACGTTTTCCATCATCCTTGAGTTACAATGTTACGTCTCATAATGTCGCGACAGGCGTTTTGGCCTGTCGTTTGAGTGTAAGGGTTATCACAGACCAGGATTTGTGCCACAGAAATGGATTTCGAACTTACTGAAGAACAGCAGCAGATGAAGATGAGCGTGCGCGAATTCGCGGAAGCGGAAATCGCGCCTCATGTCATGGAATGGGACGAGAGTCAGCATTTCCCAATCGAACTCAAACCAAAGCTGGCCGAACTTGGCTTAATGGGCGTCCTGTTTCCAGAGGAATACGGCGGCGCGGGTCTCGGCTATGTGGAATACGCGACGGCGATTGAAGAATTATCGCGCGTGGATGGGTCGGTGGGGATCTCTGTGGCGGCCCACAACTCGCTCTGCTCGAACCACATTTATCAGTACGGCAGTGAAGCGCAGAAGAAGAAATACCTGATCCCGTTGGCGTCCGGCGAACATCTGGGAGCCTGGGGCCTGACTGAGCCGAGCGCCGGCTCGGATGCGTCCGGCACCCGCACGACCGCGGTGAGAAAGGACGACGGCTGGCTGATCAACGGCGCCAAGAACTTCATTACCCACGCGATTCACGGCGACACCTGCGTCGCCTTTGCTTCGAGCGACCGTTCCAAACACAGCAAGGGCATCACCGGCTTTATCTTTGAAAAAGGCATGTCCGGGTTTGTTCCCTCGAAGAAGGAGAACAAGCTGGGCCTGCGCGCTTCAGAAACTGCGAGCGTGATCTTCGAAGATTGTTTTGTGCCCGACGAAAACCGGCTGGGCGACGAAGGCCTGGGTTTTGTGAACGCCATGCAGATCCTGGATGGTGGGCGGATTTCGATCGCGGCGCTGGCAGTCGGCATTGCCCAGGGAGCGTACGAGTCGGCAGTCCGGTATTCCGGCGAGCGCGAACAATTCGGCAAACCGATTCGCGAATTTCAAGCGATTCAATTCAAACTCGCGGACATGGCCACGCAGATCGATGCGGCGCGCCTGCTGATGTACCGGGTGGCCTGGATGAAGGATCAGGGCAAGCGAACGACCAAAGAGTCGTCGATGGCCAAGCTCTTTGCTTCTGAGATGAGCGTGCGGGTGTGTGAAGAGGCCATCCAGATTCACGGCGGATATGGCTATACCAAAGATTATCCGCCCGAAAAGTTCTGGCGCGATTCAAAGCTCTGTACCATCGGCGAAGGCACCTCAGAGATTCAACGCATCATCATCGCCAGAGAGATCTTGAAGCAGGCGTGAGCTAACGGGCTGTCTACTCGATGACTTTCGACTCATGACCGATCAGTCTTTGCTTGACCGTATTATTGCCGGCGAACCAAACGCGGTGGCGCGGGCAATTTCCCGGGTTGAAGACGGCGCTGCCGATGCGGCCGAGTTAATGAAAGATCTTTTCCCGCGCACGGGCCGCGCGCTGATCGTCGGCATCACCGGCGCGCCGGGAGCAGGGAAGTCGACTCTGGTTGATAAGCTGGCGGCGTTTTATCGCAGCCAGGGCGAGCGGGTCGGCATTATTGCCGTCGATCCTTCCAGCCCTTTCTCAGGCGGTGCGATTCTGGGTGATCGGATCCGGATGCAGACACTGGCGCTGGACCGGGGCGTTTTCATTCGCTCGATGGCCACGCGCGGTAATCTGGGCGGACTGGCGCGCGCCACGGTGGAAGCGGTAGCGATCCTCGATGCGGCCGGGTTTGAAAAAGTGATTGTGGAAACGGTCGGCGTCGGCCAGGACGAAATCGAAATTGCGAAAGCCGCGGATGTCTGCGTCGTGGTGTTAGTGCCGGGTATGGGCGACGATGTGCAGACCATGAAGGCCGGGATCATGGAAATAGGGGACGTCCTGGTTATTAACAAAGCCGATCGCGAGGGGGTTCTCCGCACCGAAAAAGAACTGGAAGCGTTGTTAACTTTTGCGACGCGCACCGACGAATGGCAACCGCCGATCGTTAAGACTGTCGCGACCGAAAGCAAAGGTATAGAAGATCTGGCTGCGGCCATCGATCGCTGTCGCGAATTTGGAAAATCGTCATCTTCAAACGAGCGACGGCAGGCGATTGCGCGTTGGCGGATTCTTGAATTGCTGCGCGAGCGACTGGTTACGGAAGCTTTGAAGGAAGACTCAGCTTCACAAAAACTTGACCGTCTGTCCGCGGAAGTAGCCAGCAAACAGCGCGATCCTTACTCAGCGGTTGAGGAACTCTTGAAAACATGAAGATAGATCACATCGGAATTGCCACCCGCGGCATCGAAGAGGCGGCCGGCTTCTGGTCCAACGCCCTGGGATTAATCGTGGCCGAGACTGAAGAGGTAGCTGACCAAAAGGTACGGGTCGCGATGCTGGCCGTGGGAGAATCGCGGATAGAATTGCTGGAAGGGACGGCGCCGGATTCACCAATCTCGAAGTTTATCGAAAAACGCGGGCCGGGAATTCATCATCTGGCGGTGAATGTCGAGGACATTCGCGCCACCCTGGCGCAGTTAAAAGAAAATGGCGTGCTCTTAATCGACACTGAGCCTCGAGTTGGCGCTGGTGGTTGCCTTGTGGCTTTCATTCATCCATCATCAACGGGTGGAGTGCTGTTCGAATTGGTGCAGAATGGGGCGGAAATCCCCAACGAGATTACTTAATTTGAAAGGAAGATCTTAGTTTTGAAATCAACTACCAAAGCCTGGATTGCGGCGGGGATCGGCATCCTTTTATCGCTTCTCCTGATTGTATGGCAAGTCAATGCCGGACGCGCGGCGCCGGTGAACCTCACCGCGGATGACATGTCGCTGATTGCGGCTGACCAGGGTGTTCAGGGACGTACCCGACTGGCTTCGAGCCCGGAAGCGCGCAAGGATTTTGCCAAGAATCTGCGCGAGTTGCTGTCGGTAGCCGAAGAGGCCCGCGTGAAGGGATTTGCCTACAAGCCCGAAATTCGCAAACAACTCGAGATCACTAAATCGGTGATAATCGCCCAGAACTATTTCAAATCTGATCCCAGTACGGCGAACGTGTCTGATGCCGATATTGATGCTTACTTCAAAGAATCGGGTCAGGAAGCGAGATTCCAGGAATTTATCAACGACATAAAATCGCAGGATCCCAACGGGGCCCAACAGCAGATTCCCGAAGAGCAGATAAAAACAGCGCGGCACCAGTGGGGCCAGGTGATGGTCGGAGAGCGGCGCGGCATTGCCGCCGGAATCGATAAGAAGCGCAACGTGGAACTGCAGACTATGCTGCAGCAGGCCCGGGTAGTCGCGGAAGCTTACGCGCAGGAGAACCTGAGTCCTGAAAAGAATCCCACCATGAAGGCTACCGACGCTGAGATTGATGCGTACCTCAAGTCGCACATGGAGGAACAGGTTCACGCTCGGCATATTTTGATCGCTCCGGGAAACCCGGAAGCCCAGGAAGAACCGGACCCCGCGCGAGAGGAAAAAGATAAAGAGGCGGCCCGCGCCAAGGCGGAACAGGTGCTGAAGCAGGTGCGCGCCGGCGGAGATTTCGCGGCCCTGGCTAAACAGTTTTCCGCCGACCCGGGCAGCAAGGACAAAGGCGGTGACCTGGGTTGGTTTCCGGCCGGCCAGATGGTTCCGCAATTCGACAAAGCTGCGTTCGCTCTCCAGCCGGGACAAATCAGCGACCTGGTGGAAAGTCAGTTTGGCTTTCACATCATCAAAGTCGAAGAGCGGGCGATGAAAGAAAAGGACCGCAACGTTGCGCGCGAGTCTATCGAACAAGAGAAGGGCAAGAAGTGGGTCGAAGACATCGTGAAACGCTCGAACGTGACGGTCGCGGATAATTTCCAGGTCACTGCGCCGCCACCGCAAGCTCCGACTTCACTTTTCGGTCCGGGTGGTCCGCCCGAAGCGCCGCCCGTACAGGCGCCGCAGGACAAAACGGCCAAGCCTGGGACATCACCGAAGAACCCCGGCAAGAAGCGTTAAGCGATATGCAGTTTGGCGACTATCGCGTCGAAGTCATTCCCGATTGTGAGTTTCGACTGGATGGCGGGGCCATGTTCGGGGTAGTACCGCGCAACCTCTGGTCAAAGGCCTGCCCGCCCGATGAACAGAATCGCATTCGAATGAACATGAACTGCCTGTTCATTGACACCGGCAGTGAGCGCGTTCTGATCGACACGGGCATTGGCGATAAGTGGTCGGAAAAACACCGGGCTATGTACGGCATCGATCGCCGGCGCACGCTTGATGAATCGCTGCGCGCGATTGCCGGCGTCGGCAGCGAAGATATTTCGATCGTCATCAACACGCATCTGCATTTCGATCACGCCGGGGGAAATACGATCTCGAGCGAATCAGGAGCAGCCGTGGCTGCGTTCCCTAATGCTCGTTACTTCGTTTCTCAGGCCGAATACGAACATGCGGAAAACCCTTCGGAACGCGATCGCGCCAGTTACCTGCCTGAGAATTGGCGCCCGCTAAAAGAGGATGACCGGCTCGAGTTGAAGGGGGCCGGATACGAGGTTGTGCCGGGACTGCGCATGGAAACGCATGCCGGTCACAACCGCTCGATGCAGTGTCCGCGCCTGGAACGGGAAGGGAAGACCCTTTTCGGGTTTGCCGATCTGGTACCGATGAGCGCGCATGTGCCGTTTGCCTGGATCATGGGTTTTGATCTCTACCCGGTTGAGACACTGGAGGCCAAGAAGAAACTTCTGCCACAGGCGGCGCGCGAGAATTGGACGTGTCTGTTCTATCACGACCCTGATCAGCCCCTGGGAAGAATTGAGGGAGCGGACGGAAAACTTCGAGCAGTTGGAATCTGACGGTTCGTTTAGAGGTGGCAACCGCCCGCCGCTCTTTGATCGAGATTGGCGGGCAGAGGCACGTCCAACCCGAGGGACACGATACGAATGACAGCGGCAAAGATCGGAATCATTGGCGGCAGTGGTTTGTATCAGATGCCGGAGTTGACGGAGATCGACGAGATCGAGATCCAAACTCCGTTTGGGGATCCGTCCGACAAATTCATTCTGGGAACGCTCGAAGGCGAGCGGGTGGCTTTTCTCCCGCGTCACGGGCGCGGACATCGCTTCACGCCCACCGAAGTTCCATTTCGCGCCAACATCTATGGAATGAAACTGCTCGGTGTTGAACGCATCTTGTCGGCATCGGCGGTGGGCTCTCTGCAGGAAAAGTACGCGCCGCTGGACATGGTAATTCCGGATCAGTTCTTTGATCGCACCCGCGCCCGAGCTCGCGAGTCGACTTTCTTTGGCGAGGGCATCGTTGCGCACGTAGCCTTGGCGCATCCGGTCTGCCGGAAACTCGGAGATGTTTTGGAGTCGGCCTGTCAGACGGTGGAGGTTAAGACGCATCGAGGAGGCACTTATATCTGCATGGAAGGCCCGGCCTTCTCCACGGTCGCGGAATCGAATGTTTACCGGTCCTGGGGGATGGATGTAATCGGCATGACTAACCTGCAGGAAGCCAAACTGGCGCGTGAGGCCGAGATTTGTTATGCCACCCTGGCGCTGGTCACCGATTATGACTGCTGGCATCCTGGTCACGACGCGGTCACGGTCGAGACTGTGATCGAATACCTGAACAAGAACGTCAAAAACGCGCAAACGATCATGCGGGCGGCCGTGAAAGAACTGAGCCACAGTCCGCGTGACTGCAAGTGCGGGTCGGCTCTGCAGAACGCGATTTTTACGGCCTCTGAGTTGTGGCCCGAAGCAACCACGCGTAAGCTCGAAGCCATCATTGGAAAGTACCGGAAGTAAAGTTCTGACTTTCCGAATTTTGTATTGGAGTAAGAGCATGAAAAAGCTTTGTGTAATGGCTGTCGTCGGATTGATGTCGTTTGCTCTTGCTGCTTCGGCTGCTCGGGCCCAGGGCAACGTGAAGCAGGGCCCGGAGATAACGCGCGATTCCGATATGGAAAAGGACTCGCTGCACAATCTGGAGGCGGCGCGGCTGTACTTCAAATTGCGAAAGGCTTACGTGGCAGCTTTGACGCGCTGTGAGGAAATTGTCGCGGGCTACCCGGCATTTTCAAGGATCGATGAGGTGCTCTATATCGCCGGCAAGAGCAATCTCTTTCTGTCGGAGGGAAAGGGCAAACAAAAACCCTCTCAATACAAGCGTCTGGGCCCCAACTCGGAAAAAACTACTCTGAGCCCAGAGGAATTTCGCAGCGAAGCGCGCGATTACCTCTCGCGGCTGGTGAATGATTATCCGGACAGCAAGTTCAGAGAAGAAGCGATGGCCGACTTGAAGTTGCTCGGAGGCGCGAAGCCGAAAGAAAGTAGGCAGTAGGTAGAAAGCAGTAGGCAGAAAGCAGTAGGCAGTGAAACGCTAAGCTCTAAGTTCAAAGTTCAAAGTTCAAAGTTCAGAGAAAAGTACCTGGAAAAGTTTCAAGTTCTCGAAAATCTCAAATCTCAAAGATTAAAAAAATATGTCCTTACTTGTCGTAGGTTCCGTTGCGTTTGATGCCGTCGAAACTCCGTTCGGCAAACGCGATCGCATGTTGGGAGGCTCGGCTTCTCATTTTTCGATTTCGGCCAGCTTCTTTACCAACGTCCGCGTGGTCGCGGTCGTGGGCGGTGATTTTGGCCCGGCTGAAAGAGAAGTCTTTGCCAGCCACAACGTCGATACTTCCGACCTGGAAGTTATTTCCGATGGCGAAACCTTTCAATGGTTTGGCCGTTACGAATACGATCTCAACGTGGCCCACACGCTGGATACCCGTTTGAATGTCTTCGCGGGTTTTGAACCGAAGCTTTCCGACGCTTCGAAAAATTCGCGCCTGGTGTTCCTGGGAAATATTCAGCCTGACTTGCAACGCGGAGTTCGCGAACAGATTCCGGGCGCCGAACTGGTTGCCCTGGATACGATGAATCTCTGGATTGACACTACGCGCGAGTCGCTGCAAAAGACGATCGAAGTGGTGGATTTGGTGATAATCAATGACGCTGAGGCGCGGCAACTTTCGGACGAGCCGAACCTGATAAAAGCAGCTCGAAAGATTCTTTCGTGGGGCCCGAGCACGCTCATTGTGAAGCGCGGAGAATATGGCGCGGCAATGTTTACCAAAGATGGTTTCTTCGCGATTCCGGCGTACCCGCTCGAAGCGGTTTTTGATCCGACCGGCGCGGGCGATACTTTCGCGGGCGGCCTGATGGGTTATCTGGCCAGCCAGGAGAAGCTGGACGAAGCCGCGTTGCGCCGCGCGATGATTTTCGGGTCGGTAATGGCTTCCTTCAACGTCGAGGAGTTCGGCACTGAGCGTGTGCAGCGACTCACTTACGAAGAAATCAATCAGCGTTTTCATGAATTCAAACGATTCACACACTTCGACGAGATTCCTTTTGAACGCGCGGTAAGCGCAGGGTAAGTAGCGATCTTAGATTTTGGATCTTTGGTCTTTGATCTAGTTGACGCTGCGAGCGTGGATCTGGAAACCAAAAAACCAAAGATCAAAGATCAAAGGTCAAAGATCAAAGACCGAGTCTGAAGGTGACATGCTCACCCTGGAGACCAAATGTACTGTCCAACTTGTGAAGCAGAATACGAAGCCGGAATCACCCGCTGCGCCGATGACGGCGCCGAGCTGGTTGAAAAGCTGACAACCGAAGGTGGCGCGAGCGACGACAGCGAAGCGCGTTTTATCATGCTGCATACGATGTCATCGCCCGCCGAAGCAGAGATGGTGCACGACATCCTGCGACAAAACGGAATCAGAGCGGTGATTCAGTCGGGTGGGGCCGATGCGTTCTCGCCGCTGCTTTCCCAGGTCTCGCCGGGTGGAGTGCTGGTTGATGAGCGCGACTTTGATCGCGCCCAGGAGATTTACTCCTCGTTCTTTGGCGACGACACCTCACCGCTGACCGGTCCGGCCTCTGACGAAAACGACGAAGAATCGGAGTAGGCGCGCTCGGCTTGCGGGTAGAGAACCCCGACGAGTCGGGATTCTGTACCCAACCATGAACGACACTTCCCAACCAATCGTGGTCATCATGACCGCCGCCAATGCTGAAGAGGCAGAACGAATTGCGGAAGCTTTGGTTGGCGCGCGTTTGGCCGCGTGTGTGCAGCTGCTTCCGGAAATCCGTTCGGTCTATCGATGGAAAGGCGAGGTGGCGCGGGACACCGAGGTTCTGCTGCTAGCAAAAACGATCCTCGCCAAGTTCGATAAGTTGGAACAGGCCGTGCGCGCCATTCACAGCTATGAAACTCCCGAGATCATCGCGCTGCCCGTCACCGCGGGTTCAGAGCCTTATTTGAATTGGTTGGTTTCTGAAGTCCAGTGAAATAAAGCCGGGGGTGCTCACGCAGCGGGAAGCTTGTCTACCTTGCTCCGGCTGCGGGAAACAATCTCGACGATTTGGGCCGGCGAGTCTGCGAGATGCAACAGCTTGAGATCGCCTTCAGAGATTTTGCCTTCGCCCAGGATCGGACCATTAATCCAGTCCAGCATTCCCTTCCAGTACTCAGAGCCATAGAGCACCACCGGAAAATTTCGAATCTTCCGTGTCTGGATCAAAGTGAGCGCCTCGAATAACTCGTCGAAAGTTCCAAAACCACCGGGGAAGATGATAAAGGCGTCGCTGTATTTGACGAACATCATCTTACGCACAAAAAAGTATTTGAACTTGAGCGAACGGGTAAGGTAACGATTCGAACCCTGTTCGTGTGGTAGTTCGATATTGCAGCCAATCGACATCCCACCGGCCTCAAACGCGCCGCGGTTGGCTGCTTCCATAATGCCGGGGCCTCCTCCGGTAATGACCGCGAATCCGGCTTGAGCCAGCAGCGCAGCAGTTTCACGCGCCGCCTGGTAAACCGGATCTTCTGAGCGAGTCCGGGCTGAACCGAATATGGCAACGCCGTTGGTAATGTGGGCGAGATCTTCGAAGCCCTGCACGAACTCACCCATGATTCTGAACACGCGCCAGGTGTCGGTGTGGAGAAATTCATCGGCGCCCGGCGTCTCGAGCAGGCGCTCGTCCTGCGTTGCGCCCGTTGACCGAATCTCGTCTTCTTCGTGATTCATTTTCGCTAAGCTATGAGCTGGCCTTGTACAAAGAGTAGCCGTGATGAGCAAAAGCACCAAAGGTGCGCAATGTAATAGCCTGGGCCAACGGCCCAGGTGTGTGGCATCGGATGTGATAAGCGCTGAAGGCGCGGAATTGTTCGAACATGGAGTGATTACGCGCTTTCAGCGCTGGAGTGTAACTGGATCACCTTGCCCAGGGCGTTGCCCTGGGCTATTGCATTTCGCGCCCTTGGCGCTGCGATCAGTTTAGATGCCCATGATGTTGTAGCCGCAGTCGACGTAAATCGTTTCGCCGGTAATGCCGGAAGAAAGCGAGCTGCAAAGAAACAGCGCGGTGTCGGCTACTTCGCGTGGTTCAACGTTTCGATGCAGGGGAGCGCGTTCGGCGTGGTGCTTCAGCATGTGGCTGAGTCCGGAAACTCCGCGCGCCGACAACGTCTGAATTGGCCCGGCGCTGATCGCATTCACCCGGACGTTCCGAGGTCCCAGATCGGCCGCCAGGTAACGCACACTCGATTCCAGCGCAGCCTTTGCCACTCCCATCACGTTGTATCCCTGGTAAACCTTGTCCGCGCCGTGAAAAGTCATGGTCACGACGCTGCCGCCTTCAGTCATCAACGGCGCCGCTGCGCGCGCCAACTGCGTTAGCGAGTAAGCGCTGATTTCAAGCGCGGTAAGGAAGGCATCGCGTTCGACCTTCATGTATTCGCCCTCAAGCGCTTCCCTGGGCGCGAAAGCGATGCTATGGACCACAAAGTCGAGCCGGCCGAATTCTGTGCCCAGCCGTTTGAAAGTCTCGTCAACTTCATCCTGTTTGGTGACGTCGCAGGACAGCAGGGGCGACCCCGGCATTTCTTCATTGGTCAGGCGTTCGACGTTTTCTTTCAAACGATCTCCCTGGTACGCGAAAGCCAGACGCGCGCCGGCCTGTTTCAGAGACTGCGCCGTCGCCCAGGCGATCGATCGTTTGTTGGCAACGCCAAAGATGATTCCTTGTTTGTTTTGCAGCATGGCTTATGTTTTCTTTACTTGATGGCTTTGCACACAGCGACTGAAAAGTCCGCTGATATCGAAATAAAGACCAACGCTCTTTCCGGTTTTTTCCTCCTTGCCAGAGAGCAAATCGTAGCCAGTTTTGTCGGAAAGGATATATGCCTGACTAGTCACTTTGTAACCAAAGTGCCGCATTATTACATACTCCTCGTTTATTGACTGAACGCAATAAGCTGTCTCGACAGATTTACCGTCGCCTGTAGTCAACAACGCCGCCAGGATTTTATCTGCTATCCCGCGGTGGAAACCCGCTTTTGCCTTGTCCCCGAGTTCTTCGTACGCCTTCGTCGTGGCCAGGTGTAGCCCTCTGTTGGTGAACTCGTAATCCAGCACGATCTCAGCCAGTTGGAGGGCTCTCTTATAGTCCTTTTTCTTGAAGGCCTCGACCATCGCATCGCGGTTGGGGGCCCTAAATATCTCTTTCTCTGAGACGCTCCAATCGGAGGCGGCGGAGATCAACTGCACAAAGTCAACGGTTGAGTCTCCCTTCTTCGCCCGGTCTGTGAGTTCTTTATATCGCACGTAATACTCGTTGCTCGCCGAGATGTCCCGCCCGATCAACTGCGGCATGACCGGCCTGTATGTTGCTGATGCAAGGGACAGGAAGCATAGGAAAGTGACTGCGAAATAGAGTCGCGATGTTGGCAACATTCCGATGTACTAATGGGCCGTACTAGTTCGATTGAGCGTTCTCGACGATTAGCTTACCTTCAAATCGTTCGCGCGCACCGTTGTAGCGCATCTCCCATTTGTCGAGGGAACCGGCTCGGCCGCGATAATCAATCTCATATTTCCAATAACCAGGCCTGAGCGGCTTCTTGCTGAAGAGATAGTCAGCCCACGGCGACATGCGGCTGGAACGCTTGGATCCTTCGATTACCTCCAGACTCACCGGATATTGAATGACTAGATCTTGTTTCTCGCTGTAGCCGATCAGAGTCGTTTGCAACCCCATGCACGCTTCCGCGTCAAATAGAGCAAACTCAAAGGCCTTGCCGTCGCCATTATAGTCTCGCAACCACATGATCGTAGGCTTTGCTTCAACACCTTTGCGAGGCTGCGGGGCAACGCGATAGTAGAAGCCGGCGCGAATCGCATAGGGCAGGTCAAAACTATCGCCCCCTTCCTCGTAAGATCCTGAGATCTTAATTGTGTTCAGAATCCGTTTGGTCGCTGAATCGACCAGAGCGACACGCGTCGGTCCGGAATAGTGACTCCCTCGAGTGTAGTCCGGACAGCTGTAAACTTCATCGGGTGCATAGCTGGTAGGGTTCTTTTTAGGATTCAGCATCCAGAGCACCAACGAGCGATTGGGATGAACTGTAGAACTAAGCTGGCGCGTTTCCAGGACCACCGCGCCCTTGGGCAAGGATAGGGATTTAGTCTGTCCTAGTGTTTGAAATCCGGCGCCTGCGAGAACGCAGACGGCGAAGACGATTCTCTTCATTCAGGTTTGTCTCCGGGCTTAGGCAGCGGCACTCTCCGGCGCTCCCATCACGTTCTTGTATTCACCGTTCTCAATCCATTTTAGGATTTCCGAAACGCGCCATACTGGAAACGGATGAGACAGGCTCGCCGTGATAATGTCGGCCCAGAAGCGGTCGAGGGCTTTCTCGTCATAGTTCTTTTGAAAGTCGCGACCCTGTTCGAGGAACTGTTCATAGTCAACTTTCGAGGCGAAAGTTCCGCCGGCCAACTTCATCATGGTTCGTCCGACGACGTCGGGATCCTGGGTGACCAGCAACGCTGCCCGATCGCAGGAGAGCTCAGCCCGGCGCGCCCAGGCCAGCAGGGCGTAACGCATTCCCAGCGTCAGCAGTTCCTTGATTAGCAGGGCGATGGGCGCCGCCACGATGGCCGCGTTTGCCGCCAGCTCAATCAAACGCGCGGCCGTGAGGTACAAAACGTGTTCAGCGTGAATATGTCCGACTTCGTGCGCTACTACCGCCAGCACTTCTTCGTCTGTCAGCCGTTCGAGCAGGGCCGAGTAGAGCACAATCACCGGCCGCTTGACCCCACCGGTAAACGCATTGGGAACCGGGCTTTGCTGGACAAACAATTCCGGCAATTCCACGCCGAGGGTCGAGCAGGCGATTTGCAGCTTGGCGTGCAAGTCAGGACATTGTTTAGGCGTAACCTTAACCGCGCTGGCCGTGAAGATAACCCGGATGGCCGATTCGCCGGTGACTTCGAGCAGCTTCTTCAGCGCCGTGTCGATTCCCGGAATCGCGCGCAGGGCCGCGAGCGCGCGCCGGTCCGCCGGGTGGATGTATTGGTTCTTGTCTAGCGCGGCGAACTTTTTGTGTGGCTCTGCGGAAAGCAGCAGACGGCAGCGGCCGCAGCGCGCTTCACCGTTTTCCGTGCGGACATCATTGCGTTGTCCGCAGTAGCGACACCGAATCGTCCGGCGCGCGCTTTCGAGTGCTGAGCTTTCTTCGTCTGCCATTGTTTCCTGTTTGAGCTAACGCCGTGAGTATCGAGGAAGTTCGGCGGAAAGAGCAAGCGCAGTTGTCAGGACCCCGACCCGCCGGGGTGGCGGGCGGTTGATCCCGGAGATAAACCGGGCTCGTAGCGAATCTGTGGAGTGCGGTAACTCGTTACCGCTTTGGTAGTTCGCGACTTGTCGCGACCAGATCGAAAGTTGTCGGGAAAACACTGCGCCAAGGCGCCAAATACCAAAGCGGCGACAAGTCGCCGCACTCCAAACTTCAATGCTTGAATTACCGAATTCCCGTGAAGACCATCGCTAGACCGTGGCATCAGCTGCGGCATTCACTTCATCACGGCGAACCACTGGGTTGAATGCAATTTTGATCCCGTGGGCTGTCGCGCATATAGTTCAAGCGATCCCACGCAGGTCTGTGTTTTTAGGAGCAGCGATGGTAAGGGCGGGTGTCCACCGTTGGAGGAGTGCCAAAACTAGAGTGCTTAATCAGAATGAGGCTTAGCTCTGAACACTAGATGAACAGAGCTAAGACCTCTTCTTTTTGCGAGGACTAGTAGCATGAAGATTTTCGGACGCAACTTAATAGTTTGTCTGTTGCTGAGCGTGACGTTCTGCCCGTTTGCGATCGGTCAAGAAAGAGTGAAAGACTCGGACGTTTGGGTGCTTCGCGCGTCAACGATTACGGATGACTTAATCAGGGATGCAGTCTCGTTGGCGCCGAATGAGCGTGCTCTGTTATGGGCCCGGATGGGAAGGGCTTGGGAGGAGGAGGATCCCAATCGTGCAGCAACCGACATGCTTAAGGCGGTTGAGATAGTCGAGTTTGCTCCGGATGGAGAAACCGCGATTGAACGGCGTCAGCGTTTTGATACTGCTCGGTCCTTATTAAGCATAATACCAGCACGGTACGACAAGCTTAGACTCACCTTACTAGGTCTTTGCACGCCAAAGGAAGATCGAGCTACTGATAAAAGAGGGCAGGGGAGCGCTGATGGTTTGATAGCCGCTGCCATGGCGATTGTCGATACAGATCCCCAAGGCGCGTTTGACCTCGGTGTGGCATCACTGCGGATCGGAAGGTCTTACAAACTGGCGGCGCTCTTGTGGAAAATGCGCAACCGTGACAGCAAGCTGGCTGATGTCCTGTTTGATGTGGCACTGTCCGCCGTGAGGGAAGCCTTCGATCCGGAATCGCTTGGTTGGCTATCGATATACGCCTTCAGGGCGGGTCAAACACCGTCCGATGAAAGACGCAAAGCCCTGCTTAGCGTCATCGCGCAAGGTCTCCTCCGCGACTCTGCGTCTGCTGGCGGTGAGGGAGAAGTTTGCAAACTTGCCCCGTCGCAGCGACTTATCTTGGACAGTTCAATCGCCTGACACCCGACCTTTCAATAGTGGTGCGTCAGGGACTTAGTAGGTGTCAATCAGCGCTTCAACCTTCCGAACGTCAACGTGTGGACGAAGCGTTGCGCGATCAGCCGCTTAAGACCGTAGCTGACCTTGAAGCTGAGGCCGATAGGGCCCCTCGTGAAGAGATCCGAGATGAGTATTTGATTCGTGCTGCCACATTGGCAGCTCAACAGAAAAACTATGAAAAGGCTATTTCTCTCCTCGACCGAGTTAGCGAACAGGGACGCAAACAATTGGGCGGCGGATGGGAAAGCTGGCGCTGGAGCTATGCTGCCTCGGCGGCAATAGCTCAGTTCAGGCAGGGGGATCGCTCCTCAATGAATCGAATCATAACCGCCACTCCGGAAGTGATACGAGGCTTCGTGCAAATAGCTGTGGCGCAAGCGCTGGTTAAGGCGGGCGACCGCGACAGTGCGTTTGACCTTCTCACTCAGGCCCGGAAACGCCTTGCTCAATCCAGTGGAACCGACGTCATTGATGGATATTTCAGCCTCATCCGTCAGTATGAGAGTCTGGCGCCCACGGATACCGTAAATGTTTTTTACGAGATTGTTAAGGCCCTCAATCGCATTGAGAAACTCGACTTGACCGCGAGCCAAACTCCTGGAGCTGAAACAAGTTTGCTGTCAAACGATCTTCTCCTGGGTGCCTACAATGTGCCCATTTCTCTGCTTGAAAAGGATGAGGCAGGAGTAAGCGCCGCGATTTCGTCGATTCAATCTCCAAGTAGGCGCGCTGCCATACGGCTTAACCTCCTGAACACTTCCCTAGCGCAGCCCCGAACGATACCCACTCCAAGGAAACCCGCGATTACAGGGACCCAACAAGGAAATAGTTCTTACGATCTGTGGCTGGTTCGCTCGCAAACGATAACGGCAGACTTGATCAAGGACTCCGCAGACTTGACGCCACCGGAACGCGCTCTGCTCTGGGCGAGATTGGCTCAAAGGTGGTGGCGGGATAATCCAGAACAAGCGCGCGCATGGATGCTGAAACCTATCGAAATAGTGGAAGCTGTACCGAACAAGGAAAACCCGGACGAACGACAACGGCGACTTAGCTTCGTGCGCTTGCTTCTGAAGATCGTTGTTCCCCTCGATCAAAAGTTGAGTTCGCGATTGGTCGCTATTCTGAGTGATGATGCCGAGCATATGGCAGAGGCCGAGCAGTCAGCCAACGCTGAGGGATTAATCGAAGCCGCGATGTCCATCGTGGAGAAAGATCCAAAAGGTGCCGCCGAGTTGGGTGCGTTAGCATTACGGGTCGGCCGCCCTGCCAAAATCACGGCGTTGATTCTCAGACTGCGCGCCAAGGACGCGAAACTCGCCGATGCTCTATTCGCCCAAGCTCTTGCCACCGCAAGACGAATCCTGGACCGCGAGTTTTTGAATGCACTCGCATACGCGGCCTTCCCCGAGTCAATGCGGCGCGGAGTAAATATACCGGCGCCCCCGGATAACCTACGGACGGAATTATTAAGACTGGACATTCTCTATATCCAAGCTAATCCAATCAACGCGGAAAATCGGGCCGCCATTTGTCTCAGCATTGCCTCTTTTATCGTTCCTGTAATGGCTCAGTTCGACAGGCTCTTACCGCAACAGGCCGGCATCGTCCGGCAATCCGTCAACCAGTGTCAGTCACTTAGTCCTTTAGCCCAGCAGCAGGTGAATGACGCTGGACGCGATCAGCCGCTCAATACTGTTGACGACCTGCTGAAAGCCGCGGAGGACGCTCAAGATTCGAAGGTCCGAACAGTTTTCCAGTACCGCGCAGCTTTGCTGGCAAGACAACAGAACGACTTTGATCGGGCACTCAAAATTCTCGACAGCATGAGCAGTGAGTCCCGCGAGTTCTCCAGCGGGTCATGGGAAGCTTACCGATGGGACTGGGCGGCCATTTCCGCGCTGCGCCACTTCAAGAGTGGAGATGTCTACGGGATGCGCCTCATCCTGGACGCGGTCCCCGCTAAGTTGCAGCCCTACGCCAAGATCGCATTTGTCGATCGACTGCCCGCCAACCGGGATAAGGACACAGACCCAACCCTTGAATTCCTTAGCGATGCGCGAATAGGTTTACGCCACCCTTCCCTTTCGGAGGATGAGAAATCCGTCGGGTATTTTGGTTTGCTGCCGTTGACCCTCAAATACCAACCCACAGAGGCGACTGCCGTTCTTAAGGAAGCGATCGCGGCGCTCAATCGTGCCGAACAGGCGAAAGATAAAAATACCGGTAATCAAGACGGCGGCAGTTTATCCTTATCGGAATACTCGAAACTTTTCCCCGCATCACTGGTTGAAATCGACGAATACGCCGTCAAAGAAGCCATCTCAGCAATCGCCTCGGCCGACATACGTGTGCGGGTGCGCCTTGAACTACTGCGCGTCTGTCTGGAGCGACTTAGGAGCGCGAAAGAGGCGATTCCCAAACAAGCCCCGTCTGCGTCAAAAGGAGAATGAAATGTTCGGCGTCAGAGCGCTACGCTCCCGATTTTCCCTGGGCATCGTCGTCGGAGGAATGATTGCGTTCGCTTTGGGTGCATTTACCGCCAAAGCATACTTTGCGCGGAAGCAGAGTCCGATTCCCACCTCCAATGCCAACCCCTTCTTGATCGAGGGCTTTGATTTCAACATGCTTCGCACGGCGGAGACTGAGTGGCGAGGTCCGGACATCGGAGCCAGGATTGATTTGACTCGTTTGAGAATGAAAGATGGAAAAACTCTCGCAAGCGTAGTCGGTAAACGACCGGTTGTGCTTGTCTCCGTCAATCCTGCTTGCGCGATGTGCGGAATCGCGAGAGACGAGATGAGATACCTGCGCGAAAAGTTATCGAACATGGACATCAACTACTACCCGGTATTCTTCGCATCGGAAACTCCGAACTCAGACTTTTTTCAATATAGCGACTCACTAAAAGTCGGCGCCCCAAGCTTTCTCTGGAACATCGAAGCGGGACAGCCTCCGGAGTCGCTAGTCACAATGACAAACCCCTCACATCTGCTGCTCAACAGCGATGGTACGGTGATTCGCGTCTGGCCGGGTTCTTATAAAGATAAGGTCGTGCGTGATCGGATGGCGCGTCAGATCGTTGCTGATACGTTGGTGGTAATTGATACTCTCAATGCACTCTCCCCGAGCAAATAAGCGCATGTCGGCCAGGGTGATCCGGCACTGATCAGTCTGCAAATGTGCGCGCGAAAATGACGATCAAATCATTGTTGATAAGGAATTGAAGCATACAAGACCCAAGTCCTAGACCGCAGGCTAGACAAATCTCCCAGCAACTTTGAATACGGTCAATGCTTGAAATGCCTGACGCCCGTAAAGACCATCGCGAGACCGTGTTCATCGGCGGCGGCAATCACTTCTTCGTCACGCACCGAGCCACCAGGTTCAATCGCGGCGGTGAGGCCGTGTTTCGCCGCTTCGTCCAGGCCGTCGCGAAAAGGGAAGAACGCGTCTGAAGCCAGGACTGAGCCCTGGGTCGGAAGCTGGGCCCGCATCGCGCCCAACTTTACTGAATCTACGCGGGACATCTGGCCCGCGCCGACACCCACAGTCTGCCGGTCGCGAGCATAGACGATGGCGTTGGACTTGGTGTGCTTACAAACTGTCCAGGCGAAGAGCAAATCGTCGATCTCTTTTTCCGACGGCGCCCGTTTGGTGACCACCTTTAGTTCCCCGCGTTTCAAACGGTGCGTGTCGCGTGTTTGCACCAGCATCCCGCCGCTGATCTGTTTGTATTCGACAGAGCTCCTTTGTACTTGAGGCCAGCAGCGCAACACCCGCAGGTTCTTTTTCTGGCGCAGCACTTCAAGCGCAGCCGGATCGTAATCCGGGGCCACCAGCACTTCTGTGAAAATCTCGACCACCGCACGCGCTGCGGCTTCATCCACCGGGCAGTTGAAAGCGACGATTCCGCCAAACGCGGATATCGGGTCGGTCGCCAGCGCTTTCCGATAAGCCTCAACCGCGAGCGAATCCATGGCGACGCCGGCCGGATTCGTATGTTTGATGATGGCGCACGCGGTCTCTTCAAAATCAAAAACCAACTGCCAGGCAGCGTCGGCATCAACGTAGTTGTTGAAAGACATTTCTTTGCCGGAAAGCTGTTCGGCGTTGGCAATACCATGTCGCCCGGGAAGTTTGTAAAGAGCCGCGAGCTGATGCGGGTTCTCGCCATAACGGAGATCAGCAGACTTGCTGATCGTCCAACTGGCGCTGTCCGGCAACCGACTATGAAATGCTTCTAATGACAATTCCTCAGAATCAATTGACAGGGCCGGATCCGGGCCGCGCACCTCGCCGCTCGACGTAATCCCGAATGCCCATCCTCCGGTGCCTGCGCCGATGCCGCAATCAGTTCGGCTTTCCGGACGTTGAAACGCTCCCGCGAGGTAAGCACCAATGATCGCGTCATACTTCGCTGTGTGCATAAAAGCGGTGCGAGCGAGCGTTTTTCGAGTTTCCCACCCTAGTGAGCCGCCTTGCTGCTGCATCTCAGAGATCAGCTCCGAGTACTCTTCCGCGGCAACAACCACTGCCACGTATTGGGCGTTCTTGGCCGCCGATCTAATCATCGCGGGCCCGCCGATATCGATCTGTTCAATTGCTTCATCCTGGGAGACGCCTTCTCGCGCGATGGTCTGCTCGAACGGATATAGATTGACGACGACCATATCGATCGGTTCGATGCCGTGCTTCTCCATTGCCGCGATGTGGTCCGGGTTGGCGCGCAGGGCCAACAACCCTCCATGAATCCGCGGATGCAGGGTTTTGATCCGTCCATCCATCATCTCGGGAAAGCCGGTTACATCTGACACCTCGAGTAGATCAATTCCCGCTTCGCGCAGCGTTCTGGCCGTACCGCCGGTGCTGATGATTTCGACGCCGAATCCCTTCAGCCTGGTCGCGAATTCGACGATTCCGGTCTTGTCTGAGACGCTAATCAGCGCGCGCCGAATCCTTACCAATCCCGGCTCGTTTGTTTCAGTCATGGTTGATCTTTCAAGTTGTAACTCGACTTAAGTTGATTCACTTTAATTTTCTTTCGAGGTTGTGACAGTCGCACCGCAATGACGTGAGGCTGGACGTTGCGGGCGGCTTCCCCTGGATAAAAGCCCAGCACGTATTGACCCCGCAGGTCCTCTTCGATTGCCTGGAAGACCGGCGTCAGATCATACTTCGCTTTAGGATCAAGCGCAGATCGCGCATCTCCGATTCTGATATAACGGCCACCGGTTTGCTCGGCGAGTTCGCGCACGCCTCGGGTTGGCGGGCGAGGCGCCAGCCGGCCCTCGCTCGGCGAAAACAGCGGGAAGTGAATTACGTAGAACGAGACGCCGCGTACTCGCGCCGCATCTATTACCGCTTTGTATTTGGTTGAGCTGAGCGTGTCCAGACCATCACTGATCAGCAGTACAATCCGACGCTCAGTCGAAAAGCCTCCGCGGCCGTCGAACGAGCGAACTGCCGCCGCGGCCGCATCGAAAATCGCCGTGCCGGTGTTCTGATCGGGCCGGTAGCGAAAAATACCTTCTGGCTCTTCCAACTTGCTGGTGAAGGGAACTGTCAGACGAACGAAGTCTCCGAAGTGCAGGACCGCGACGCGCGAGCCGGACCCGAATCGCGAGAAGAGCGCGAGCGCGGCGCTTCGTTGCTGCTCGATAATATTTCGGGCGCTTCCCGAAACATCGATGGCGAAAAGCAAACCAACATGTTCGGCTCCGGAGGCGAAGTAGTCGATTTTCGCTGTCTGTCCGTTATCAGTCAGCACAAAGTCCTCAGCCTTCAGCGTTGATATATAGCGGCGGTGCGAGTCGATGACTGACACGGGAACGGCTACGAGGTCCGTGCGGACGCGGATGACGTCCATCGGTTCCTGTTCCTGGGCGGATCCCGCCGAGGCAAGAACGAGCAGAATTACAGATGCAATTAGACAGATTATGAATCGCGCGTGATGATTTACCTGCGGGTTGGGCTGGAACATGCGGCTCGAACGGGGCTAGAACAGAAAGCGCCCGAAGAGCAGTATGCTCAGAATTATCAGCACGGTGATGACGAGAATCTTTACGAGCGTCATTGCGGTATCCTCGTTGGAAAAAGGCCTGACTGCAAGGGATTCTAGCGGGCGGCTCTGGCGCTGTCAATCCCTTCAATTGTTAAGAATTGTAAATTCTATGCCGGGGTCTTGAACGGTTGAAATAACCGAATCTCCTCGCGTTTGGCGATGCCTCCACATGACCTCGCTGAAACACCGGACAAAAGCAGGACTCCGAAGCCTGCCTCCGCCCCGAAAAGATCGGCTCCTACTTGAACCTGAGCCCAATCCGGCCGCTGATCAGCCGGGGGTAGCCCACGTGGGTGCCGCTAAAAACCGACTCGAAATTGTAGAGAAACAACCGGTTGGTGAGATTCTGGACATCGAATTGGACGTTCAGTGACGTGCGTTCCTTTTGGAAAAGATCGGCGCCCACTGAGAAGTCCAGAATCGTGCGCGGCCGTACGCGTCCTCTTTGAAAATCGATTTGGTCATAGAGCCGCGGATCGAAACCGTCGGCCGTGAACTGGGCCAGGGTTGTGCCCGGCTCGACGTCCGTCGGCACTCCCGAGTCATACCGACCATTGAAGATGGCATAGAAACCTGATTTGTGATTATAGCTAAGCCGGAACTGCAACGCGTTTCGCTGATCGTGATCGTTCGCGAATTTCAAGCCAGAGACTTGCAGGTCCGCCGGATCTTCGCCGAGAAAAAGACCGCCGTTGATCGGCGTGACCCCATAGGCGCGAGCGTTTGCAAATGAAGCAAACGCGCGGAAGCCTTTGATATCAGTCGACTCGAGCCGGAGTTCTTCGCCGGTTACCCGACCGCTAGCGATCGTGATGGGAAAGATTATCCCCGTCTCGAAAAACTGGTCCTTATCGGAAAAGTTTACGATTCGCTTCTGGTATAGCGTGAAGCTTAATCGGAAGAATCGGGTTAAGGCCTGTTGACCACCTATTTCAAATACATTCTCCTTGTCCGGCAGTATTGGTTTGACCGCCGTTATTCCCTGCAGGACAGAGAGTGGTGAAATGCCCGCCGCTTCGGTCGAACTGGCGAGCAGGAGATTCTCAGCCGGAGGAGATTGAAAAAGGCGATTGTATGACGCGTGCAAGGTGGTCTTGGTGCGGCCGATGTAATACGCCACGCCGAGTCGCGGACTTACTGCCTGCTCTGAGATCAGCAGCCGGTAGTTGTCGTACCGGACACCGAGGTCGAGGGTCAGATTTTTGAGGACGGTAAAACGGTCCTGGACATAAGCGCTCAACATTCGCCCGGTCTTGCTGCCGCTGAAGACAAACGGATTCGCGACGCTGAAATTGTTAACGGGATTCGGAAACACGTTACCGTTTTTGTCGACTAGATCATCGAAGGGAACGGAAGGGTAGAAGCTGAACTGCTCCTTAACCGGCGTGAACGTGGCCTGGCCCCCGAACTTAACGTTGTGACCGTGTTTGGTCGTTGCCAGAGACGCAATCCAACCAAGATTTCGCAGCGACCGATCCTGGAAGGCTACGACCGGCTCTGAATCGGCATTACTAGTCAAACGAGCAGTAGATCCGCGATTGAAGAACGAAAGAGTTCCTACCGTGTTGGGTGAAAAGATGTGCTGGAAAGTGAAGTTCTGTGAATTGTCCCGCAAGCGTTGGCGTTGATCCTGGCCGGCCAGTTCCTGATTCAGACGGTTGGGAACCTGGAAGTTTGAACCGCCAAAAGTAAAGGTCCCGCGTAACGAGTCGTTTTGATTAAATTGATAGTCGAAGCGGAAAAAGCCTTTGGCGCCGCGGCCAAAATTGTGAAAGTTGTCGATGGTCGGCGGATCGAGATAACGATCTGACGTTGATGCTGACAGGTTCGTCAGGAAGCCAAACTTCTTCGTGTGCGTTGCAAAGTCACCGCTGATTTCGGCGGACGAAAAACTCCCTCCGGAAAGTGTGACCCCTCCCTGCGTAGGGCCTTCGAGGCCCGATCGCGTATTGACGTTGATAACGCCCCCAAGTTTGTCGCCAAACTCTGCTGGAATTCCTCCGGTCAAAACCTCTACCGTACGCAGGGTGCGCGCATCGATGCTGGTCGAAAAAATAGCCGACATGTTGTCCGTTATTGGCACACCATCGATGACGTATTGGACCTGCGACTCGGAGCCGCGCGGATGCATTCGACCGTTGTCGTCGGTCACGAAGCCGGGTGTGGAAGCGACGATACTCTCGATCGCCCGCGAGGGCGCGGCGCCGGCAGGCCGCTCGAGCACCGACTGAGCAATGTCCGTATCAGAAGAGGTCCGATCCGCCTCAACCATCGCGCCGGTGTCGGCCGTAACCGTGACCTTCGCGGTTGCTGTTTCAATACTGAGAGTTAGATCCACCGTAAGTGGAACTCCTGACTCCAAATCGATCGATTCGTCGGCCGGCTGAAACCCGGCGCCTGCGGCGCGCAACGTGTAGGTGTTGAAGGGCACGTTCACAATTCGATACGTACCCTGCGCATCGGTCTGTACAGTTTGTTTGTAGCCGGTGAGTGGCTGGCTGAGGGTGACAACCGCGTTCGGCACCAAGGCGCCGTTGGGATCTTTTACGGTTCCTTGAATCGATCCAATCCTGGTTTGGGCGTTAACGCCAATGGTTAACACCAACAAGCTAAGGAGAAGTACCCAAAATCTATTATGACGAAACATTATGAAAATCCTCTTTTCCTGGTAAATGGTGGACGCGCCTGAGTGCTGACTTTCCACCCAGGCTCGAACGATCGACGCGCGTTGCGTCGCGAATTAGGAAAGAGAATTAACCGGAGGTGCGCGGCCGTCAGGGATTAAGGCCGAGTTGGAGAGGGTCGAAATCTTTTGAGCGGCGAACGATACCGACAGAGAGTCGGTAGCCGCTAGTTGAAGCGTCGGGCCAAACAGAGTGGCCGAAAGATTCTGTTGCAGTTGGCAGAGGGTACACTGCGACGATACAGACGATTTGAATGTCTGAGTCTCTGAACTACCGACTTCAGTTCCGGTACCAGCCTGCGAGTTGGCAATTGGCGCGCCCAAGGACTGACGAGAGCGCGAGATTCTCTGACCGTTATGACGGTGTGTGACTTCGGCGAGTGCGCCCCACGCCAGCGATGCCAGCAGCAGGAAGGCGAGAATCCGAACCCGCGTCAAAGGTCTGTGAAATGATACGTTCGGCATCAGACGGTCACTCTAGTTTGATGCTAGACTTGACCGTCAGTGTAGTTTGCCGGGAGGCGAGTGTCAAACTTCGTTAACAAGGGAAACCTCTGAAATTAAACGGATTCGTCGGCGCGAAGCTGCCGCGAACCGTGAGACCGATGGAATTTCATTTAGACAGATTGTGCCGGAGCATCTCGCTCGGTTTTGTGGTGGTGCTTTGGCTGACATTCCTTGCCGTTTCGTGCCTTGGTCAGACAATTAACGCTGAAATTCGAGTCGTGCCGCAGGCGCCGGCGCGCGTGGTGATTGAAGGGTCCGGCCCTTCCAGTACCATCTGGTCGTTTCGCGACACCTACGGCGGCGTACTTAATCTGGGCAGTCGCATCGGCGAGCTGAAACTGTTTGACGCCACCGGCGCCGAGGTTCAAACACGAAAAATCGCGCCCGGCCATTTCGAAGCGTCGAAGCCGGCCTCCAGATTCAGATACGAAGTGAATCTTAGTCCGCCGGCGAGGGCGGCGGATTCCGCGCTGGTTTCATGGCTTAACGAGGACCGCGGGCTGCTCTTGATCTCTGACCTGCTGCCGTTGGTTGAGACGGATCGGGCCCGAGGCAGACAAACCATTAGCGGCGCGACCCTGCGCATCTCTCTTCCGGACGGCTGGTCTGTGCATTCAAGCGAGACCAAGCCCGCAGCGGGCGAGTTTGCCGTCGCTGACGTGAGTCGAGCTGTTTTTGTCCTCGGCAGGCAGCTTCGGCCGACCCGCACGACCATCACAAAGACTTCATTGAACCTGATCGCCGACGGCCAATGGGCTTTCACCGACAGCGAGGCGCTGGAGCTGGCCGGCAAAGTTCTCGAGGCGCATACCGAAGTTTTCAAAGGCGTGCCGGCAAATCAGGTGACCCTAATTCTGCTCCCGCTTTCTCAGACCGCGGCCGCGGATAGGTGGAGCGCGGAAACGCGGGGATCGACTGTGACGCTTTTGATGGGGAGATTGCCTTCGAAAACAGCAGCGCTGGCGCAGTTGAGCGTGCCGCTGACGCACGAGCTGCTTCATCTCTGGGTCCCGAACGGTTTGGCGCTCGAAGGCGACTACGATTGGTTCTACGAAGGGTTTACCGTCTACCAGGCCGCCCGCGCGTCGGTGCGCCTGGGGCTGCTAACGTTTCAAGAATTTCTTAACGCTGTGGCGCGAGCCTATGACGCCTACTCGGTTGGCCTCGAGCGTGATCGCTGGTCGTTGATCGAAGCTTCGCAAAGACGCTTCACCGCCGGAGGTTCTGCCGTCTATCAGAAGAGCATGCTGGTGGCTCTTCTCTTCGACCTGAAGTTGCGAAGCCAGAGCCGTGGGAAAAGATCTCTGGATGGAGTCTATCGCGAAGTTTTCAATCGATATCGCGTGGTCGACCCTTCCGCGACTGCTGCTGACGGCAATCAGGCCGTACTTACCGCAATTGATGGCACTCCGGGGATGGAACAGTTTGGTAACTCGTACATAAAGCGGCCGTCGGCGATCGACCTGCGGGCTGAGCTCGCTCCGTTTGGATTGCAGGTTGAGCGTTTGGGCCTGAGAACTCGAATCAACGTCAGCGAAACATTAACCCGTCAACAACGCGATTTGCTCCGTGACTTGGGTTACAATGATTCCGTGCGATCGCCAAGACCAAAAGCAGGTGACTGACCGCATGATCGACCACGAAAACTTCTCAACCCAGTCAAGTTGTAACCGAGTGAGAGCGATCTCGCTGTGCGCGGTCGCGGTGCTCTTGCCGCTGCTGTTCCTGACCTCGTGCAGTACTTTGGCGAATCGAAGCAACAGCGGAGTCGTGGTCTCGCGCAACGCTCAGATTCGTAGTTCAACTGCCGTCGTGGCGGCCGACCTGCTCGAAGTGAACCGCGGAGACATTGTCGACATTCTGGCCTCGGCTGAAATTCCAGATCCAAGTGACAACAGCCGGAAAGAGCTTTGGTACCGGGTGCGGGCCCAGGATCAGGACAAGACAGAAGGTTGGATTGAAGCGCGGAACATCATGCCCGATAAAGTTCTCGAGAGCTCACGCAAGCTCGCCGAGGAAGATAAGGACATCCAGGCACAAGGAACCGGTCAATTGCACGCCGGGTCGAATCTGCGGCTGACGCCGGATCGCAGCAATAACGAGAACATCATGATGCGCCTCGACAGTGGTTCGACGTTCGAAATCATCGGTTGGAAGCGTGTGCCGAAGGTAAAAGACACCGAGCCCAGCGAGAGCGATACGGCGCCCAAGCCGGGTATCGCCAGCGTTCGGGCTAACAAGGGTGCGCAAAGCGAAGAAGAGAATCCCGAGGATCTGGAGACAACGGAACTTTGGTACAAGGTGCGTCTGTCTCCGGCGATCTCTCCCGCGCCTGAAGGTTGGATTTTCGGCAAGCAAGTGGAGCTGACCGTGCCCAGCGACATCATCTACTACCGCACCGGTCGCGAATTTGTGGCGTGGCGCCGGCTGGACGAAGAAACCAGTGACGATGGATCTGCCACCAAGACCAAGGACGTGGCAAAAGAGTCTCGGCCCGGCAGTTGGGTGATTCTGGAAAGAAGTTCGTCGAAAGAACCGCACAAACTGGACGAGCCTGACTTTGATCGTATCTATGTCCTAGGCTATGAGAAGCACGATCAGGATCACTACACGGCGTATCGGAGCCCGGATGTCGAAGGTTATTTGCCAATGCGGGTCGAAGGGCGCGGGGTGAACCGCACTTTTACCGTGCGAGTTAAAGACGAGAGCGGACAGATTAAAGATATGCAGTACGCTCTCTATCGCGACGACCACGGCGTGATGCGAGTAACACCGCCGGGTGACGTAAAAGGCAAAAAGAAGAAGTAAAACTGGAGTTTTCTGACAACTACTCTGGAACTTTCGGCATCTATATCTCCCTGCCAGGTAGACGCGGAAACGCCTCGCGGAGATAGCCGAGTAAATAGAACTGAGCCGTGCTTGACATGTGTAAAAGGTTCAGTTAATATGCGCGTTTGCTTGGGGCAAGTTAAAGCTGTCCGTAAGGCAATCCAAACGAAAATTTGGAAGTCGATGTTTGAAAACTAGATAGAGCGTGTCCGTCTCAAGACTTTTGAGAGTCAAACGCGAACGATAAAGTTCGCGTCAAAAACTCTGAAGAAGAGTCATTATCGAGACTGATATAGACCAGTAAGATAATGTTCCAGAGAACAAACTTATAACGAGAGTTTGATCCTGGCTCAGAATCAACGCTGGCGGCGTGCCTCAGACATGCAAGTCGAACGCGAAAGTCCCCTTCGGGGGACAAGTAGAGTGGCGCACGGGTGAGTAACACGTAGGTAATCTACCTTTGGATGGGGAATAACAAACGGAAACGGTTGCTAATACCGCATAATGCAGCGGCACCTAATGGTGACAGTTGTTAAAGCGGGGGATCGAAAGACCTCGCGTCTGAAGAGGAGCCTGCGGCGGATTAGCTAGTTGGTAAGGTAACGGCTTACCAAGGCAACGATCTGTAGCCGGCCTGAGAGGGCGGTCGGCCACACTGACACTGAACATACGGGTCAGACTCCTACGGGAGGCAGCAGTCGGGAATTTTGGGCAATGGGCGAAAGCCTGACCCAGCAACGCCGCGTGAAGGATGAAATCCCTCGGGATGTAAACTTCGCAAGAATGGGAAGAATTAGCGAGCGCTAATACCGCTCGTGATGACGGTACCATTTGTAAGCTCCGGCTAACTCCGTGCCAGCAGCCGCGGTAATACGGGGGGAGCAAGCGTTGTTCGGATTTACTGGGCGTAAAGGGCGCGTAGGCGGTCAGCACAAGTCAGTTGTGAAATCTCCGGGCTTAACTCGGAAAGGTCAACTGATACTGTGCGACTAGAGTGCGGAAGGGGCAACTGGAATTCTCGGTGTAGCGGTGAAATGCGTAGATATCGAGAGGAACACCTGCGGCGAAGGCGGGTTGCTGGGCCGACACTGACGCTGAGGCGCGAAAGC
>JBBPID010000063.1:0-31237 GCA_038040505.1 Acidobacteriota bacterium
GGTTGCTCGGGTTGGGCCACGATCTGTCTTTTTAGATGCCTTAGGCTGACTACCTAATTGCAGCTCTCGCTTCCTGAGTTCGGTTCGATGCATAGCCAGGAACGATTAGTGTGGACAGAGGTCCGATGATCACACCCAAGCGAAAGTACGATCTCCGAATCTGGGCCCTGGGCCTCGGCTTTTATTTCTTCTACACGCCATACAGTGGCCTAACCAAAGCGCTTTCGAGCGGACTCTTGGGACGGGGCGCGCCAATCAAAGGAGCCGTTCTCCTCCCCCTTTCGGCCATCGCCACGGTCCTGGGAATGTACAGTTTCATCACCGCGATGGGGTGGTGGAAATACGCGGGGCGTCGTCAGATCCTGGGAGTAACAGTTCCCTTTCCGCGCCGAGTAACATTTCTTTCGGGCGTCTGCATGGCGACCATAATGGGCACGACGACCCTCGCATTTACCTTTGGCGGGCTCTCGATTGTTCTAGTGCTGGTTCTGTTGCGCGGCGGCACGCTGATCATCGCTCCCATGGTCGACGCGATCGTGGGACGCAGGGTGCGCTGGTTCTCGTGGGCTGCGATGTTGGTAAGTCTCCTCGCGGTCCTAATCGCGCTTATCGATGCGGGCAATTATCGATTGAGCGTGACCGCGGCGATTGATATCACTGCTTATCTGGCCGCGTACTTTTTCAAACTGCAATTCATGAGCCGGCTGGCCAAGTCGGAAGAGAGGCAGGCAACCCTGCGTTACTTCGTGGAAGAGCAGATGGTGGCCTCCCCGCTACTCGTCCTGACGCTCGCGACGCTGGCTATCATTGGTGCCGGAGATGTCATGATGGGATTCCGGGCAGGCTTCACTTCATTTCTCGGTAGCCCGGACGCGATCTTCGCCGTATTCGTGGGATTCTTCTACGCCGCGCTTTGCGTCTGCACCACTCTTATTTTTCTCGACCGTCGCGAGAACACCTTCTGTATGCCGATGCATTGTGGCTCCAGCATGCTGTCCGGTTTCACTGCCACCTATGCCCTGGCCTTTCTGCTGAACCAGAATTTTCCGAGCGCCGCTCAAATCACGAGCGCCGGCCTGATCGTAGTCGCACTCGGCTTTTTGTCTCCCTTGCATCATCTTCAGCGTACTGCTTATTCGCTGCAAGCAGCTCTGACAAACGCGTACGGCAAACTTCAAGTCTGGTTGCGCGGCCAACCGAAAGCGCGCGCACCCGGGAAACCAACTCCACAAATCATTCTGTTTGTGTGCAGTGGCAACACCTGTCGTTCTCCGATGGCCGCCGCAATTTGCAATGCCGAGATTGCCGCGCGCTTGAAAATACACTTTGGCGAGGTGGACACGGTGAACGTCCGGGCACTCAGCGCGGGGCTATCCGCCAGAGTGGGCGCGCCGCTAACTCCGGAAGCGTGCGAAGTGCTGCAGTCATTGAACGTGCCAGTCGGGCCTCACGCTGCGCGCAACCTGACAGCAGAACTGGCCGATCAAGCCGGCCTAATCTTTTGCATGACCGGCGCCCATCGCCGAGCAATCCTGGACATGATCCCATCAGCTGCAGCGAAAACTTATTGCCTAGACACGGAGGGCGACATCGCAGATCCGATTGGGTTGGGACTGGAAGTCTACATCCGATGCGCCGGACAAATTCAGCGTTTGGTGCGATTGAGATTTGAGCAAATGGGAATACCGGGTGAGCTTCCCGCCTTGACAGGTGAAGACGATCTCGTAAGCCGGTACTAATGAAATCTTTCTGTGCGGAATGCAGTCTGCCGCGTAGCACTTCGAAAAACCAGAGGAGACCGCGAGCCTGTGAGCCTAAGCTTGTTAACCCGCGCCCGGATCAATGGATGTTGACTGAAGCCTGGCCGACAATTGCAAAGTGGACAAGGCGCGGGAGAAGTTTTGCTGAGGTCAGAGGTCGATTGCTGGACGATCCACGCGACGGTCTGGTAATTGACTTCGAAAGGACAGTCGCACGTTAACCCAACTACCGATGAACGAGCCTTCCACCAAGCCGCTAAGATTCCACTGGAGACTACCTCATGGAGGTGAAACATTCAGCGGAACGTTGGCATCACAAAAAGATCAACCACATATCGGCTTACCAGATCTCGCAGCGCAGGTCCGCTTTTGCCGGCAGGCTGAACGGTGGGGAATAGAATCTGTTCTCACGGATTTCGGATTTGCTAAACCGGACCCTATCCTACTTGCCGCCGCACTCGGCAGGGCGACCAAGAAAATCAAGTTCATCATTGCTTATCGCTCAGGCCTGCTGATGCCAACGCTCTTTGTCCAGCAGCTTAACACGCTCTCGTCCCTCATTAACGGACGCTTCTCGCTTAATATCGTGGCCGGGTATTCGCGCGCAGAGCAGCGATCCTACGGAGACTTCCTGTCACACGATGAGAGATACGAGCGAACCGATGAGTTTCTCTCGATTTGTCGTGCGTTGTGGAACGGCGGGAGCGCAGTAAACTTTGAGGGAAAGTACTATCGTATCGAAAAAGGAAACGTATCAACTCCATTTGTCTCGACCAGCCGCGCTTTTCCGGAGATTTTCGTTGCCGGCAGTTCATCAGCCGCAAAGATACTGGCGATGAGACAGGGCACGTGCTGGCTTCGGTTGGTGGATGCTCTCCAACGCTTGCGCGAGGAGGCAGTCGGTATCTCGCAGCGAGGGCTCGACCTGGGTCTACGTTTGTCGATTATTTCCAGAGATACGCGGGCTAACGCGCGCATGGCTGCTGAGTCGCTGATTGCTGACCTCAACACCGCACAGAAAGAAGTAGAGTTTGTCAGGCAGACAGATTCGAAATCGATCAAAGCAACCCACGAACTCGCGCGAACCGAATGGTTGACGCCCATCCTATGGACTGGGGCCGTTCGCTATATCGGACCCACGGCCGCTGCCCTGGTTGGCACGCCCGAAGATATCGCGCGCGCGCTTATGGAATTCAGAGCCTTGGGTATCTCGCAATTCATATTGTCGGGTTGGCCGAAACTGGAAGAGATGGTTCGTTTTGGCAGAGACATCCTGCCGCTGGTGCGAAAAAAAGAGGCGGCGACTGAAATCAGCATCTTAAGACACGCAGCGGCAAGAAACTGATTCGCCATTGTCCCGAGGCTAAAGTGTCATTCATCACGAAAAATGATGGTCAGTTCGCGTATTTTGACACGCAATTAGGGCATCCGATTTGGAAAGGCAAGACCGTGCTCGATTTCGGAGGAAACATTGGTAATATTTTGCACCACCCGGAGTCCACGATCAATCATGATAGGTACTGGTGCATCGATGTCTCGAAGGACGCGATTGAAGCAGGGAGAAAGGCCGCACCGGCAGCCCACTTCGTCTTCTACGATCGTTACAACACTGAATACAACCCGCACGGTATAAAGAGGCTGCCCCCTCCGCGTGTTGGCGGCGAGTTCGATTTCATACTTTGCCTGTCGGTTTTTACGCATACTGCTAAGAACGAAATGATTGAAATGGTAAGTCACCTGAAAAGTATTTTGGGCAGAAAAGGACGTCTGGCCGTGACTTTCCTTGATCCGCATTACGTTCCGCCCGGCTCCAGCAAATGCAATCTGAGGTATTACCTGGAGCAGAGATTGGAGGATAAGTCACCGGCGCTTGTTAACACATTTCTCGACCAGGCCGCGAGCGCAGATTGGTGCGCGCTGGCCGGAATTGACCTTGAATTAGAGGGAAGCGTTTTCAAAGAATTAAGCGCCGGTCAAAGTCAGGAATATCTGGCTTTCTACACTACTCGGTATGTGAAGCGGATTTTTTGCGGGGCGGCAGTGCTATCTCCAGTCAAACCGTTTGAGCGTCAACACTGCTGTGTGATCAGAAATGAGTAGAGCGAACGATAACGGCCTCACGCCGGAACAGTTTTGCCAGTACCAGAGTGTGGGCATCACCTTTCCTGTCCGTGTGATGTCGAGTGTCGAGGCGCGGAGATTTCGCACTGACTTCGAAAAGCTCGAGTTCATGATGCACAGGCCCTTGGAATATGCTGCGATGACACATCTTTACTTTGATTGGGCATATGATCTCGCCACTTGGCCGAAGATCGTGGATGCGGTCGAGCAGATACTTGGCCCGGATGTGCTGGTTCAGGGAACGTTGATCCTTTGCAAGCATGCGAATGACCCGTCGTTCGTTAAGTGGCATCAGGATTTTCACTACACGAATTGGAACAATTCCCCGGCCGTCAGCACCTGGGTCGCCCTCAGCGACAGCACGTCCCAAAGCGGTTGCCTGCGTGTAATTCCTGGCTCGCACAATCGTGGCGTTTTGTCGCACACGGACGCAAAAATTGAGCATAACATGCTCACTTATAGCGTCGAGATAGAGGGAACCGAGGCGATCGCCGTCGAACTTCAGGCAGGGGAAATGTCACTACATCAGCCCGATATGATTCACGGCTCAGCGCCAAATCAGTCCGAAGACATGCGCCTCGGCTTTATCATTCGATTCGTCACTCCGAAATTCAGACAGAATCAAAATCCGGTTATTCGCGCACGAGGAAGCGAAAGCTGTCGGCATCTCGCCGAGGTGAAGCGGCCTTCAGGAAACAATTTAGAATACAGTGTTGCCGCATGGAGAGAGTTTGCGGAGGAAAGGAATTTTTTGAAATAGCGTTATGAGATTCAACGATTTCTTCCAACACAAGGTTTGCATCAATCTGGACCGAAGAGGAGATCGGTGGCGGCGGATGCAAGGCAGATTGAAGGAGCACCACATCGCTGACGTAATCCGTTTTCCGGCGCTCGATGGTAAGACGCTGAAGATCCCACCCGTGTGGGACGATTTTCCCGGCGCCTACGGATGTTTGCGCAGCCATTTGGAAGTGCTGGAAACAGCACGTCAGCAAGCCAGACACAGCGTTTTGATTTTTGAAGACGATGCCGTACTCGATCCAAATTTCAACGCGCGGTTCGAGAAATGCGTTGAACAACTGCCTGGCGACTGGGATATGCTGTTCTTCGGCGGCATCCATGGAGAAGGTTCAATCAAGGTGACCGAGAACATCACGAGAGTCACCGATTCGCTGTCAACTTATGCCTACGCGCTCAAACATACGATTTACAATCGATTCATCGAATTAAATCGCCAGGCGCTTACCGTCCTGGATGAAAACACTCGCGCACTCCAAAAGGAATTCAACTGTTATTGCTTCATGCCGCATCTCGCCTGGGTAGAGGAAGACTATTCAGACGTGAGGGAGGAAAGAAGTGATCCCTGGTGGCTAAGTGAGTCGCTTGTTCTGTGGGGAAACGAGATCGATCGAGTTCTGGAGAATACCGTTGCCATTATCTCCTACTCTTGTAACAGCGATGCTGCTCTCCGGAACCTTGGTTTCCTCGCGTCGTATTTCTCCCGGCAGCTGCCGACTGTTTCACTCCTGGTAGTCGAACAAGGCGAAAAACCCAGTTTGAGTTCCGGCATGTTGCCCGACGGTTGCCGGGTTCACTTTTTGAAAGACGGGGACGGCGGCAACCGAAGTCGCGCCTTTAACCTTGGCTTTGAAATGTTAGAGTCCGGCAAAGACTACTTTGTCTTTCTTGATAGCGATGTGTTTCTGACTCGCGAGGACATAAGAGGTAATCTGTTAAAGTGTCGCGACTACGATTTTGCTACTTCTTTTTCTGGAATATATGAACTAAATGTAGAGGACACGCTGAAAGTCCTCGGCAATGATTTCCGGTGGGACTACGAACGGAACTATCGCCGCCAACCTAAAGTCGAAATCTGCCACTCTGCCTGCATTTTTACCGGAAAGGGTTTATCTCTCATCGGTGGCTGGGACGAAACAGACGATCAAATGACGACGCTCACCTCACAGAAAGTGCACCAGCGCTTAATGAAGTTTTATTCTCCCAACATAGGCCGCCGCCTTTTTTGTGGCTGAGAGCTTGAGATGTCACCAGAGATTTCTGCTGAATCAGACCCGCTTCAGTATCAGGTAGTCACCGACCTTGCGGAGATCCTGGCGATCGCTCCGGCATGGGATGCACTGCTGCTGCGTTCAGACTGCAATCGCGCGTTCAGTTCTCCCGTTTGGTTCACTGCCGCCTGCCGCCACAATTCATCGCTGAAACCGCATGTGATTACGGCGCGGAGAGGTAGGCAGCTGGTGGGAGTCCTGCCCCTGGTCTTGACCCATCCAGGTCGGGTTGCGGCGTTTCCCAACTACATGTCCGATTACAGCGACATCATAGTGTCTCGCGGGGACTCGACCGTCGCGAGAGGCCTGCTCGAGCGCGCGTGTAGTCCTCCAAACGGCTACCAGCGGATTTTGCTGTCAAACATTCGACAAGACTCGAACTGCCTGCGCGCGCTGCAAACAACGAACTCTCGGCTTTCGACCCGACCATCGTTTCGAGAGATAGTCACTTGCTATTACTTAAGCCTTCCAGCGAGTCACGAAGATTTCCTCAGGACCAAGGGTAGCCGGTTTCGCAAACGGCTCAAGCGTTTGCACTGTTGCGCTGACAATCGAAACTTTGCGATGCGTGAACTCAAGCCGGACACCTTCCCGCCCGACAGGTTACCTGAAGTCTTCCTGCAGCTTCACCTTGAGCGACGGAACGTTAAGTCGTGTTTTGAACTGCCCCGCGCACAGGCATTCGTGACAGAAGTTGTTCCCCGCCTCTTCAAAAGTGAAAACATGCGCGCCATCGCGATGGCTGAAGGTGATCGGTTAGTGGGTATTGATCTCTACACGATGGGTAGGAAGAGCCTTTGTGCCTGGAATGGCGGCTTCCTCGCGGAGGCCGAAAATTGCTCACCAGGAAAACTGCTCATCGAGGCCGGCATCAAGCTGGCGCTAGCTTTGAAGTTGGAAGAATATGACTTTATGCGTGGACCTGAAATCTACAAGACCAGCTGGGCAAACGGATCCCGTTGTGTCGGTGAGGTGGAGTTCGAGGTGGCGCATTAACACGCCCGCAAACATGCCAGGCACGTTCTTCCTCTCTAATCGCAGGATGTAACATGAGGATTTTGCTTTCATCGAATCATAGATATCCAGCGCTTGCCAAAGTCGGTAGCGGCCGGGAGCCGCGGCAATTCCCTTCCGGCTCTGGATATCTAATTCACGATCTGATAGCCAAGGGCTTGGCGGAATTGGGGCATGAGGTTCTATACCTTCTACGCAATGGATCAGATGAACCGTTACCATCGGGATTGACTCTGGTTTCAGAGCTCGCACCGGCCGACATTTTGCACACCGTCGCTTATCACGACAACGATATCATCCAGGAATGGAACGGACGGCCATGGGTCACAACGTGTCACCTCGACCTCAGGACCCGCGGAAAGCAGCGCAGCCCGACGACGAGGAACTGGATATTCGTGTCGCGCACGCTGGCACGCTTACATGATCGCGATCGATATGTTTTGAATGGCATAGACCCAAAGGACTATGTGTATTCGGAATCCAAAGATGATTATCTTCTGTTCATGTCGACCATGGATTGGAAACTAGCGAAGGGTCTGGATGTGGCGCTCTCCCTTTCAAAACAGACTGGTATCAAATTAGTGATTGCCGGCACCGGAGATACTCACGAAAGTATCGAACGGGTTGTCCAAATGTGCCGCGAAGTCGACGCCGATTACGTCGGCGACGTTAAAGGACCAGTGAAGGCCAGATTGCTCGCCGGAGCCAAGGCCTTCCTATTTCCAACCAAGATCGATGAAGCCTTCGGGCTGGGCATGGTCGAGGCGCTGATGTCGGGCACGCCCGTCATTTGCAGTGACAAAGGCGCCTGTCCCGAAATCATTTCTCCCGACGTCGGATTTATCTGCAAGGATTGGGAAGACTATCTCGACGCCGTCAACCGGATTGGGGAGATCTCCCCGGTTGCCTGCCGTAATAAGGCGATGAATGACTATCACTACCTGAGAATGGCCAGAGACTATGCGCAGGAGTACGAGAAAGAACTCACGTTAGGCGCCGGTTAGATCGACGGCCAGGATCATGAAAGACTCAGAGCCGCGGATGAACAAACTCCATTAACTGCTTACGGATCCGATCCAGAGAGTACTTTTTCACCCACTCAGAAGCGTCGATGCGAATGTCTTTGGTCAGTACTTCATCGATGAGGTCATGGATCGATCCACTGCTCTCGTAGATGTTCCCGTAAACATTGGGCCGCAGCTCTTTGTGATCGAACCCGTAATAGGCGCCATCCACCACGCAGGTCGTGCCGCACGCCATCGCCTCGATCATCGCTATGCAGAAGCTTTCCTCCTCCGATGCCATCACAAACATCCTGGCGCGATTGCAAAGAGCGGCAATGTCTCGGGACGTCAGCCAGCTGGTTGCCGACATTGGGTTCTCTGGATCGCTGGTCGCCAAGACGCTGACGCCGTCGACAAACTCGCTCACCTGAGCAAAGTATTCCGGTTCTGAGGATCCGCCGACCAGATAGAGAGGCGTACCGTGCTTGAGGAAGATCTTCTCACGATAGCCGCGCACCAGCTCCAGTTGGTTCTTGCAGGGATGCAGCCTGCCGACACAAACAATAAACTCCTCGCTCTGTCTCTTCTTATGGAACACGTGCGGATCGTACGAACCGCCGATCTGTAGTAGGTTACGATGAGGCTTTTCGCTAAAGTGCGTGATGACTCCGCGGAAACGTTTGTCCTCTATCTCCGGGTTGGGATGAAACTGGGTGAACACGAAAGCGGGGTACCGATCGATGAGAGGACTCACCAGGCTCCCAGTCATATCGAAATCGGAATGAACAAAGAATGCGAAGGCAAAACCATTTTCCAGCAATTTCTCTCGACGCGGTTTGCTTCGGATCGGCACGCCGTAGTGGTACAGCTGCTTGAAAGAATTATTCTGACAGAGCAGGAAATAAACGTCGTAGTCGGAAAAAACGTGAGACTGGTAGTCCTTGATGAGTCTTTCATAACCGCCCACAACAAACGGGTACGGACTCTCGCTGCAGACTACGAGGGCTTTCGGCTTCACTGATCGGGGCTGGGTCCTCGAAGAATTCAATTTACGAACTCGAATTCAAGCTGTCCAATCTGTCGCTGTTGGTTCGCCCATCTTGACTTATAAGACTCGTGGCCGCGTAGGAAGTCATATTCACGCAGGTGTGAAAGGCTGGCTTCACGGATTCCGGCGTTAATGAGCAACTTCCCTGGCGACCAGCGATCGGCGGCGGCCATAAAACCCCCGTTCCATAGACACAAACTGCTGGCGCCTACCATGCAAAGATTGATACCGACTATCTCTTCTGACGCAAACAGAGCAAATGCGCGCAGTCTTTGTTCGCTGAAGAGACTGGGAACGACCTCGCGCACGAACGCCTGTGCGCGGGGCGCTTCCAGCGAGCTTTGGCCGGCAAACCGGTCCAGATGCAGCGAAAGGAAAAGGTCGGGCAAAGACGACGCGGGAAACTCATCTGGTTGTAGTTCCGAGACGTAGATGTTGTTTCGGTCGGCGTGACGCAGCGCCTGACGCAGACTTGTGCGAAAACTCTTACTCCTGGTCAAAAGATACTCGTCATAACCCGAAACCAGACTTACATAGGGACAAGTCGAATCTTTGCTATAAAGCCTCGCCAGGGTGCCGCGATACTCCAGGCTCGGCATTACTCGCAGACAGTTCGAATCGTCGCGCAGTCTCGAAAGCACTAGTCGCTGATAACCGTTACGGGCGGACAATGCGAATTCCAACAGGCCCTTGATGGCGGCAGTATCGTTGCAAGCCGCGATTAGGTCATTATAGTCGCTTTCATCATCGGGAAATTCGGCCGCTCCTCCGTTTAGGACCAGCGGCAGGATGCCCGCGATGGCGCCGTTTCTGCGCGCTGCGATCACGTGCGGCGCCGAGTCTTGCAACAGGCAATTCGCCAGGAACCATTGGGCCGAACTGAAAGCCCGGTTGCAGCGCGACTGCGCCAGCAACGCATTCCACTCAACTGCCATGCCGATGACTGAAGGCACGTCACTTAGAACGTCGTAGGTGAAATTGTTAGTGGCAAGGGAATCAGCCATTCCTAATCGCAAGTCAAACCGTCGACACAAGCCAGCCATCGACCCCGGCCCGTCAAATGCGCGTCAACCGTGTGCATGCCCGAAGCATTCCAGCCTCTGCCGCTCGGTCTGAGGATCGGACTCTCACTGAGTTCCCGTTCACGATACTCAGTAGGTGTCAGCCGCAGAATCTCGAACGCCCTGACACGGCGGCCGTAGCTGGGATGGCAGTCCTGCGCAAAGCGAACGACCTTTCCTTTCAGCACCAACACCCGCCCGCCTGGACGAGCGATGCGATGATTACCTTCAACAATGGGATTGCGAGGATGCTCGAACCAGGGCCCAAGTAAGTGATCGGCAAAATAAAGCCGCAGCGCGTCATGCCGGTACGGCGTGGTGCAGGCAAACAGCCACCAGCGATTTCGAGAATAGAATATTGAAGGGTCCGCACACTGTCCTTTGATCAGTGTCCGCACAAAAGACCATTTGACCGGAAATGGATTCGCTTTATAAAGACGGACTCCCCCCGACTGAAGTGTTTCGGGAATCATGTAGTAACCATTCCGCCATTTGAAGACGTACGGATAAGAAAGGTGATAAGGCTCTTTGAGCACAATCTGGCGATATTGCCACTTCAATCCATTGGGGCTCACCGCCAGTCCGATCTCACCTTTATCACGCCTGGTGTTCATTACTTCGAAGAACATGTGCCAGCGGCGATCGCATCTGAGCATAAACGGATCAGCTACAAATGCCGCTGTTACGTCAGAGACGTCTTCGCGAGATAAGACCGGATTGATAATCTCCGGCTGAGACGAGAGTTTGAAGGGCGAGTTGCCGGCGTAAATTCCAATCGACCATTCGGAACGATTCCTCTTCCGATCTGTTTGTTTGGGGCGCCTCGCGTGGCTGTTTGTTCGTCGCATCGGTGAAGGCGAAGACCGGCTCCTCATTTCGATCGAAATCGCGAACAAAATAAATGCAAGTTACTATTCTGTCAACAAAAACTCTTTTGTAAATCACGCTTTACAACGTATTATTTGAAACCCTAAGAGCTTGAAGTGGTCGCGTCACCGCTTTCGAGCGCTCACGCAAATAGTTCAACCGTGAAGTCAGACTCGCTGGAAGAATAAAAATGAATCGCGTCATTCAAGGTCTCTGGATTGGAGCTGAGCTTTCCGTGATGGAACAGTTATCGATCAGTTCATTTCTCCGTAACGGTCATGAGTTCCATCTCTACGTCTATGACGAACCGCGCAACATCCCGAATGGCACCGTAGTCAAAGATGCGGAAGAGATCCTCCCGGCCTCGATGATTTTCCAATACAAGCAGTATCCAAGCTATGCGGGGTTCGCGAATTTCTTTCGCTACAAGATGTTGCTTGAACGGGGTGGCTGGTGGAGCGATATGGATACCGTGTGTTTGAAGGCCTTTGATTTTCCTGAGGCGCATGTGTTCTCGACGGAGATGTGTCGCGGTGAGGAAGTAGTTTCATGTGGTCTGATCAAAGCGCCGCCCGGTAGCCAGGCCATCGCCTACGCGTGGGAAGTCTGCCAGACCAAGGACCCGCAGAAGCTGGTCTGGGGAGAGACGGGCCCGAAGCTGATGGGCGAGGCCGTCAGCAGGTTCTCTCTGGAACAATTCAAAAAGCCGTATCCCGTGTTTTGCCCGTTCGGTTTCTTCGAATGGCAAAGGGTGCTTGAGCCACAATCAGAGCAGTTCATCGACGACCGCAGCTACGCGATTCATCTCTGGAACGAGATGTGGAGACACGCGGGACAAGATAAGAATGCATCCTACCACCCTGATTGCCTCTACGAGCGGCTGAAGAGCAGGTACTTGGATCAAGAGAAGGCCAGGTCTTTCACTCCGCAAGAAATCCCTGGTGTCTAATATAGTCTGTGTATGTCCGGAGGTGTCCCATGTCCTCGTTACCCACCACCAATGATACGGTTAGTTGCAAGGAACTTTTCAACTGCCAGGAGGCTTCTTACAGGAATACCCATCACTGCGTTTTTCACTTTCCCGGCGAAGAGAAGGTCAACGATTTCAATCGCGCATTCAGGAAAATGGCGAAGGAATCCGATTTCACTGGCTTCTGGTTCCCCGAGAAGGCGGCTTTCGACTTTAACTTCGACGAGCCATTGATTTTCAGCAAGGCCACTTTCAATGGTGAGATACGGTTCGAAGCCGGCGTGTTTAAGCGGCCCGTGACGTTCGATTCGACGACCTTCAACCAGCCAGTGACCTTTCGCAAGACTACTTTTGAACATGTGAACTTCAGCTCCGCCACTTTTAAGGGAGCGGTGACCTTTGCCCATGCCGATTTCCAGGGGGATGCGAACTTCAACTCTACAGTCTTCGAGCAGGAGGCTAGCTTTCATACTACGTCATTTAAAGCGAAGGCAGACTTCCCTCAAACCGGTAAAGTGAAGGTAGACTTCTCTCAAGCCAAGTTTGGAGGTCATGCGGACTTCTCCGAAGCGACCTTCGAAGAGGATGGTGAGCACAACTTCTGGGATGCCAAGTTCCTGGCGGGAACAAACTTTGAGAAGGCAAAGTTCGAAGGGAGAACCAACTTCGATGCCGTCACCTTTAAAGGAGAGACAAACTTCAACTATGCCACCTTCAATGAAACGGTGAATTTTCGCGAAACCACTTTCCAAGACAGAGTTTTTTTCGAAGCCACCGCCTTCACGGGGAAAGCTAAGTTTTTCCATACCAGTTTTAAGGATTACGTCAGATTCAGAGGACAAGTCTTCCTCCCGGGATCACGCCCAGACTTTAGAGCTGTCAAGAGTGTCGAGTTGATATCATTCTACTCGCTCACTTCGCGTCCTCACTGGTTTGTGGATCTGAATGCTAGTAAGTTCGCCCTGACCAATGTGCGCTGGGAATGGCGGCGTATCACCTTAGATCGAGAAATTCGTGCGACAGCGAGGAACCATAAGGGTTTGTCCCCATATCCCTTGCTCGAGAGAGCTTGTCGGAATCTCGCAATCAATGCCGAAGAGAATCATCGCTATGAAGAAGCATCGAGTTTTCGGTACATGGCAATGGAGGCGCGCCGGCAGAGCCAGTTAGTGCCGGAGGCGTATTGGAGATTGCGTTGGAAAGAAGCAAGAACAGTTTTGGCGCGCTTGATATGCTCGTTGGGAAGACGTAACCGGAGAGTAAGCGGGAGGATGTTGACCAAATCAAAACTATTCTGGAAGTCGTTCTTGAGAGAGTTCAATTGGAAGTTGTTCTGGAGAAGTTTCAGCTGGAATTCGTTCAAGTCATTCTGGGGAAGTTTCGGTTGGTTGCACTGGTTATATTGGTTGGCCAGCGGATACGGCGAACGGATCTGGCAGGCCGCGTTGGTACTGGTGGGCCTGTTGGTTTTGTTTGCGTCTCTCTTTTTCTTTGGACAGCAGAACGGCCAATGGTGGCAAGCACCGCAAACAAGCTCTCCGCCGGGAGCGCCGGCAAAGGCATCACCGGAACAAAGCCCACAGCTGCTAGGATTCGGCGAAGCGGTCATTTACAGCGCCGGTGTGATGACCCTACAAAACCCAGCTCCTCAACCCGCTAACCCGCAGGCAAAGTTGCTGGTGCTAATCGAAACGGTCCTTGGGCCGGTTCAGGCGGCTTTGCTTGCGCTCGCTGTGCGCCGCAAGTTCATGCGCTGAAATGAAAAACTGTAGCTGCTGTGCGCACCAACTCAAGATTAGAGCCTATTCATCAGAGAGTCTTACCGATAAGAAATGATTCCCGCCAGATCCCAAACCCGGAGAAGAAAGGCGCGCCGCGTTCAAGATTGCGTTTAGAATACCTATGACTTACCGAGCCGAGTCGCGGCATTGAATGTTGAGAAGGAATATTGCAGATCGAGCCGCCGTACCCGCTCAGACCGTGTGCCCCTGCAAACTGATTGCAGATATGAGAGAACTAACGACCCCATTGATCCATATACCACTATACTGTTGGGACAACGCGCCCTATTATTCAGTGCTATACATGATCCAGCTGCACCTTGCCTGTCTAGATAGTTACTTCGCTCACGAAAACACTTACGATCTCCTGGTGACGACCAACGACGAAAGGCCTTTAGAAGTTTTATCGGCCTACAAAGAAAAATCCAAGCACCGCTTTGAGGTGAGGTTCGTAAGCCGCCACGACCTACTCTCCACTTTCTGCACCGACGAGAGCCGCCTGATGGACGTTACCTGTATGAGAACGGTGTTCTCGAAGTTTTATCCAATCCTGAACCAGGAATGCGACGCAATAGTACATGTCGATTTTGACACGATCTTCGTGTCGAAGATCGATTTAAGCCCACTCTTGGTCTCCGATGTTGGGCTCGTAGATACGAATCGATTCCATCACGGCGGCCCCTGGTGTCCGACCCGCAAGGAAGCGGATTTCTTCAGCATTCAGCAACCAGTGGAACCTGTTGCGGGCTGGATTAACACCGGGGTCTTCTCTGTTCAACGAGGGGGATTTGATCTCTGTCGTACTGAGGTTCAGCATTACCTGGAGAATCTCGAGCGCGTCATCGCCGATGAACTTGCCGGATCGGACGAGCTCATCATGAATGCGCTGGCGGTGAGACAAAGAGACACCGTCACTGTGATCCCGGATTATCGTTATAATTTCCTGGCGTACTATCTTAAACATGACCCGACCTGGACGTCGCGCGGGCAGATTGTTCATTTTCACAGCTTGAAGCCGCCGGGTGCGTATTGCTACGTGAACGGGGCCGTCGAGCACCAATGCGACGCGTTTCAGGCGCTACGACTCAGCGAGGACTTTTATCTGGCCGTTCTGATGTGGTTCCGGCACCTTCACGCCGCTTGTCGCCAACTCCCGTATGAATTCCCCATGCTTGCGAGAATGCCGCTCGAGGTGGTAGAGAAAGAGTTAGCGCACCTGGTTGCGCAGCGCGACGCTGGAATGTTTGGGGTTGACTGACACACAGCATTCCTGCTTTCAGTTCTTCGGAAGGGCCAAGTTGCCACCCCGTCATGTAACGGCGGCTGTTGTGACGTAAGTTGGGACCAGCTAGCTCTAAGGTGGCGGCAGTTTAGGAAAGTAACACCACGACTGTGTAGATTCAGCGAAGCGGTTATCTACGGCGGGTAATGACCCAAGTTTAGAAACTATTCATGATGAGCATGTGGCTAATTCTGAGTGTGCGTCCCGATGATAACCTGCAAAATCCTCTGCCACAGTAATTCGTCACACATATCGCAGGTCTGCACAGGCTTTGCTTTGCTGCACAAGGCGGGCGAAATAGCATTGTCCCAGGAGTGCAACCAGCAGAATTATTTTGATGCAACGAAGGCGCCGCATCTGCGTGACGCCAAACATGCTCACCTGACTGTGATCGTTAACGCAGGCATCAAGTTTTACTACGACTGCCACGATAGCTACGAGATCAATGAAGCCGCCGCCGGCGAAGTCGATTGTTACTTTAAACGTAGCTATGCACCAACGATGATTCCCGACTCGCTGCGAGCAAAAGTGTTTCCGCTGGGCTTGAATTATGCGTTGTTCTCTGGGAAATTCGATCGGTTCGAGCAGCAGAGACTTGCTGCGTTTGAGCCAGAGTTAAATAACGAGTCGTACAAGCAGCAATTTCGCCCGACAGTCGAAAACATGCATGCTGTTCCGAATGGGTCTCATGACCCTCGCGTCCTATTCATAACTCGCGCGTGGGATTCAAATTACTACTCCAGTGAAAGCTTAAATGAAACGAGGGCACGTTGCATTGAATTGCTCAGAGAGAAATTTGGCAATCATTTCCTGGGCGGTTTTGTGCACTCAGATTACGCGGTAAGAAACTATCCCCATGTGCTTTTGCAAGACAATGGGATTTCTGCCAAAGAAGATTTTGTCAAGTTATTGAGTCTATACCCAATCTGCATTGCCACGACCGGTCTTCATGGATCGATTGGCTGGAAACTCGCCGAGTACGTTGCTTTCTCGAGAGCTATTGTCTCAGAGAGATTGAACTATCAGGTTCCGGGCGACTTTAAACCAGGAAAGAATTATCTCGAATTTGACGAGCCGGAGGAGGTTGTCGCCCTGGTCGACAGACTGATGACCAACGATGCCTTGAGGCATGCAATGATGAAAGCGAATCACGACTATTATCTTAATTATCTAAAGCCTGATGCGATGATTAGGAGAACTCTGAGAATTGGATTATCGAATAGCAAGTAACAGAATTTAAACACAGTCTCCAACGTCCCATCGCTGGTTCCGTCATCTTCACGCCGCTTGCCGTCAACTTCCCTATGAGTTCCCGATGCTCACGGCAATGCCGCTCGAGGTGGTAGAGAAAGAGTGGCGCAATTGGTTGCGAAACGCGAGGCTGGACTGCTTAAGGCTGGCTCAGGCATGCGTTGACTATGAATCCAAGCGCCCGCTCCCAGTGCCTTTCCCGATTTGGTTCTTCAAGCAAAGTCTTCACCGGTTTCCGGATTCGGTCTGAAAGCAATCAATGGATGTAAAGGTAGACCGGAATTCCATGAAGACTCCATCAAAATCATACGCAACTGAATACCAGATCGTCCCACAAGCCCATTACTTTCTCCACCCCAAAACGCTCAAGCACCTCGGGCGTTTTTGCGGCTAGCTGACTGCGCAGGGCTTCATCTCCCATCAACCGGTCTAAAACCGCGGCCATTACTTCCACGTTTTCCGGCGGCACAAGTATCCCGTCAACACCTTGGCGAATGATATGCCGAGGTCCGCTCGGACAATCGAAGCTCACGACCGGAACCCCACAGGCCATTGCTTCGAGAAGCACGTTGGGAAAGCCCTCGAACCGTGACGACAGCACGAATAGATCGGCGCGCCTCATCGTCTCGAATGGTTGGCGTGTGAATCCGGGCATTCGCACCCGCTCCCCAAGGCCAAACCCCTGAATATGTGATTCAAGATAAGTGCGAAGGTGTCCCTCTCCTCGAATTTCAAGCGTCCAGTCTGCATGCCGTTCGGCAACAAGCGCAAACGACCTCACCAGCATGTCGAAACCCTTCTCATAAGAGAGTCGGCCCATGGCCAGCAGCGTCTTGCCATTCTTCTGCCGCATCTCATCCGAAGTTGAAAGGATCATAGGTGTCACTGGGTTTGGGAGGACGCGACCTCGAATTCCCGCAACGGATGAAAAATAGCTGAGCGATTCCTCGGTCAACACATGAACAAAACTCGCCTGCGGATACAGGCGACGGCGAAGAAGTTCCCATCCCTGGCCCAGGGGATTATGGTTTGGGTCGCACTGCTCACTGACGATCACCGGCAGGTTCAGGCCGCGCGTGGCTGCAAGGACACAAATGTTGGTTTCATCAATGTACGATATCACCACGTCTGACGGTATTTGGGATAACACGCCTCGCACCCAAAGGATGTGCGGTATCCACAATCTCAGGAGGGCGCGCTCATCCTCAGAACAATTGTTCATGAGATCGGTCAGCGGGCAGCCGCCCTCGAAATCCATGGGCGGTTTGGTGAAAAGCATCAGCGGACTCCCCGGTTGGAGATGATTCACGCGCGGATGCAATTCGTAACAGGAATCGTAACTGTTCGAACCGGTGGTAAATATGGTCGCTCCCCAGCCTTTCGCCGCCCAGTGATTCGCCATGTTCGCAGCGACACGCTCCGCCCCACCGCCTGAGAGCGTGGATATCACAAGTGTGACCTTCATTCGATCCGCATTCCTCCTCGCGGAAAACTGGGTCAGGTGCTGCCGATGATTACAGCTGGGAAATATCGGATCAGGAGTTGATGACGAGTATCGTCTTACTTATGAAGCCTGATGCGAAGTTCACAAAACTGAGATAGTGGGCCGTCGACTAAGACGGGGAGGCACTTCACGGAAAATTCGCCAGACGAGTGAGGGCAAGCTGTGCTTTGCCGGTCACTTCATCCTCATGTCTCAGACAAGTGGAAATGCGGCAACGACGTCCATCATTACCAGCGCGCCTGCTGGAAGCGCCGCTGCCTGGAAAGCGGTACGTGTCGGCAGCGGAGTTACGCCCAAGCCCGGCAGCCACGCGGAATAGATCACGTCCACGGCCTTGAAGTCCTTGATGTCCTTGAGCAGCAGGGTGACTTTGACGATGTCAGCGGCGGAACATCCGGCGGCGTTTAAGATCGCATCGATATTCGAAAACATGCGCCGCGTTTGCGCCTCGAGTCCGTCCTTGAGCTTGCCCGTTTCCGGATTGCGGCCCGTTTGAGCGGTGACAAAGACGAGATCGCCGGTGCGAATCGCCTGAGAGTAAGTGCCGGTCGCCGGCGGCGCCGCGTTGGTCGCAATGCGAGTCTTGTTGACCATCTACGATGTTCCCTTCAGTGAAAAGTCGAACGGCGGCTCACTGGTCCATGCGCTCTGCCCTGAGCGGTATTTCGAAATATACTTTGACCGGTCCGCCGCTTAACGGAGCCAGGTCGAGCAGCTGCGCCTTGCCTGGGTAAATAATCTGTATCAGTACCACGTTGCTGGTGTCCGCGAACTCCAGATCGAAGTAGTGAAACTCCGTGATGTTTGAACTATAGATCCAGAGATTATTCTGCTCGCGGATCCAGGCGCGAAAACTCTCGCTCTCCATTGGTTCGGTGCGAATCTCGAGCTGTACCTCGGTCAAAATCTTTTTCGTTAGATCAAAGTTTTCGAAGACGTACTGCCAGCTCTGTTCGTAAGGCCGTTTGGTTGAGCCACGAGCGCGAGGCAGACGGCTTTGCTGCTTCAGACAGATGTTTTCCTGCACAAATCGCTCGCGTTCGTCTCTGACCGGGTAGTCTCCGGTCGTCAAGCGAGTTAGGAACTCGCTCGGGTCCCGGCTGGTTGTAAGGACCCGGTGAATGATCCAGAAATAGGTGATCGCCGTGGGATTGATGTCAAAGATCGTCAGCCGCTTCGGCTGCCAAAGCGGAATCAGGTTAAGGCCGTACATGCCGCCCACCACACTAATCATGTGAATGTCGTCCCGGCGGTGGGGAGCAACACTTCGGTAGTGATCACGAAATTCGGCGAACTCCCCGAAAGATCCATCCTGACTGCCGTCATCCGTGCCGTAAAACACATTCTCCGGATGGTCATGATACATTTCCCGATTAAAGGCTCGAGGGGCCTGTGATGTCGCTATTTCAGTGTCTCTCATATGTGTGTTCGAAGATCCTGAAGTTGAATCCGCCAAAGCGGGAACCAACGTTACGCCGGCGGCGGCACGCATTCGTCCCAGGCGGGCTTGTTGATTTGCCGCTCAAAGTATTGCAAACGATCTGCCCATAACTCCTTCGAATCGACGGGTCGAAGCGATTGCGGTTCGCTGTACCGCATAGAAACTGTTTGACCGATCAAGTCGAGCACATCTTCCACCACCGAAGTGTCTTCGTGACGAACTGTTACGTAACCATCACCTGTATAAGTGGACGACTTGCGGAAGCCCACAGCCGGCAGGTGATAGTCCACAATAAGGGGGCCCACGTTTTTGTTAAGTGATTCGAGACCCTGAACTTCCTCAATCACACCACTCCCAGGACCGCGAAGAAAAATTGTCCCAACAGCATACTTACGTTCCCAGGGCCCATCAAAACAACCATTGACCGCGACGCTGGCCCAAGCCAGATAGGGATCGATGTCATAGGCAAACGCCAGCATCGGGGCGATTCTTGCGCCCGCCGGCCTGATCGTGGCATCAATGAACCGCACACTGCCATCGTCCAACCTGAACCCTTCCATGTGGGTGATCGCGTTTCCCACCGATAAGGCCCGCACAGCGGCCAACCCCTGCTCGATGAAATCCCGGTATTGCGGTCCGGTAATGTCACGCGGCATGATGCACTTCCATTGGACCTGGGGATTTTCCAACGCCTCCAGAATTGATGGGCGATAGCAGCAGACCGAGTAGAACCGCGGTTCATTCGCGAGCGTAATCGTATCAATGCAGAGCTCATCGCCTACTATGCACTCTTCCGCCAGATAAGCGTTATCCAAAGATGGCTGAGTCAACGCCAGCGCGATCTCCAGTTGCTCCGCATTAGCGATGCGCCAAGTCGCCAGCCCACCACTGCCGAGCACAGGTTTCAGCACGATGGGAAAGCCCACTTCGTCCGCGAACAGTCTGGCTTTGTCAGCAGCTGTGACCATTCGGTCGCAAGCGGTCTGAATACCAGCGCACTTGAGTACGGCTTTCAGAGACGATTTGTCCAGGACGCGGCGAACCGTTGACACGGTCATGCCCTTTACGCCAGTCATTTCGGCAACCTGTGCAACCGGTTCAAGCAGCGTTTCACGGGTCGTGACCATCTGATCCACTGGACCATACTTCCGTATCAGTTCGCGCATCGCACCGACAAGCTGTGCAGGATCATGAACGTTGCCTAGCTGATGAGTACCAACGTCAATCTGCCCACTGTGACTGTTTGGCGCCGTTTCGCAAATGGCGAGCACTTCAACTCCATCGAGGCGCGTGAGGGCTTGCGCACTGCGAAGGCTCTCGCCGGTAAGCTCGCGGCATACAAAAACAACTCGCCGTGCGTTGTCACGTTTAAGGGCTCTCATTCGTAAGCTCTCTGTCCGGCCGCAAGCCGTCGCGCCTGCAACTGCTCTTCACGGACCCGCTTGTCGTAAAGCACATATTGAATCAAATCCCGCTTGCCCTGGGCCGTGTCTGTCTCCGAAAGCGGTTCGACACCGTGGAACGAGCGACCCGAACGAACAAATGCCAGCAAGGAATTAGGCCGGTACGGAGCAGTTTTCACTTTTACGAAGTCCTCGAACGGATAATGAACTGAATTGTCACACGTAAAGCCCGGCTGCCTGGGACGATAGATCGAGGTACCCAAATGACTCGATGTTTCATCCGGGGCCAGATACAACAGGAAAACGACGATCTTTGAGTGCAGGTCACTGTGCGGTCCGAGAAAATATCCGGCGCGATGGCAAATTAACTGGGCTTCAACTGAAACGTCGGGCCAGGTCTCCTTCTCACCAAACCGCTCGAGCAACTCGTTGTCGAAGCTTTCCAACACGGCCTGCGCTAACCGCGGCCCAAGAAACCATCGGTTGAAATCGGTCCAGAAGCGCTTGAGATTTTCAGGCAAAGTCTCTACCCAGCCATCGTTCAAATCTCTTTGATCACGATAGCGAAAGTGATCCAGCTTCAGCGTCGTGACCTCGAACAGGTTTTGATAAATGTCTCGTCCCGGCAAATGAGCGAGCAGCGCATCGTAATAGTCGTCGGGCAGGACGTTCTCTACGTAATAGTGCGGAAAAGGATCAAGCTCGACCTTGCGCGTGCGTAACCGATCGATGAAACGAGCCAGAGGTTTTGTATCCAGGACCGGTGCTTCTACCATACTGCCGCCCTTATGCTCGTTCCGCTTTCCGGACCAGTGGTAAGACTTCGCGGCCGAAAATAACCATCTCTTCCAGTTTCGGCCAACCGGCGATTATGAACTGCGTCACACCGATGCGCTTGTACTCAAGAAAGTTAGCCGCCAACTCTTCTGGAGAGCCCAGAAGCGTCATCGCCGACGATCCGTAATAAGGCACCAATCCAGCCCACAAATGCTCGTTCAACCAGCCCACGTTGTCCGCCGCTGCCAACGCTTGCTTGAGGGTCTGCGAATCGCTGCTGCTGAGAATCTTTCGTTCCTGCCTACTGATCTCCTCGCTGGGTAACAACTCGTTTGCGGCCCTGATAGCCTCGGCTCGAGTCGGCCTGCAAATTACACAAAGTCTGAGACCGACTTCTCTTCCATTGTCTCGAAACCGCTTCACTAACGGGCCCAGCTTCTCAGGCGTATCAATTAGTCGTACCCAACAGGATCCTCGTGTCAGCGCCAGGTGTTGCGCCTGCTCAGAGTGTCCCGAAACATAGATCTCTGGCGCCGTACGATCGGGCGCGAGAAAAGGCGTCAAGAGCTTGCCTCCTTCAACGCTGCAATATCTGCCGGCAAAGTCCACTGAGCCATTCGCGTTCCAGAACGAGCGGCAAATTCCCAGGTACTCCTCGGCCCGAGCATAACGATCGTCGTGATCCAGGAAATCGCCGTAGCCACGTTGCTCTTCGGTCGAGCTACCGGCCACGATGTTCAGAGACACGCGGCCTCCGATCAAACCAGAGAGAGTATTTATTTGCTGAACAAAAGACGTTGGCTGAATCAGTCCGGTTCGATAAGCAACGATGAATTTGAGTCTGGTCGTTGCCAGACCAACCGCGCACGCCACAAAAATTGTGTCGGGTTCATACCGGCTAAACGACAACAACGACGAATCGATTCCTGATGCCTCGGCGGCCTGCGCGAATTTGACCCATCCGTCCATGTCAGGCAGCGCGGCGGGCGACGCGGCCCTCGTGGTAAGCACACGCGATGTTTCCTGGGCGGTTTTCATTCCCACTTCACCGCCCTTGGGGAACATCCAGTGGAATCTCAATTTCATCCTCGTGCTACTTCTGTTCTCCGGCAAACCGGCTCGCGATTTGATTATGAAGCCGAAATAGCCGGGAGGTTCTTTGCCTGTCGTGCCTCTGCTTCGCGAACCAACGGCAGCACCTCTCTACCGAAAATATCGACTTCGTTGACTTCTGGCCATCCCGACATAATAAATTGTGTCACCCCAACTTTCTTGTACTCCAGAAGGGCGACGGCTAGATCCTTCGGCGTACCCAACAATGTCGTCCACACCGGACCGCAGTGAGGCACCAGTCCCGTCCAGAGTGATTGCGTCAGCCAATGATCGGCATCGGGCGCCAACGCTCTCGCGTCACGATACATTTTGGAATCATCCTTAGTGGCAATATTTGTCTTTTGTCGCGCGATGTCACTGTCTGTCAAAAGGGTTTCAGCCACGCTCAGTGCTTCTTCACGAGTCGGCCGGCAGAGCACGCCCATTCTCAAACACACTTCCAAGCCCTGTTCTCGAACACGCGCTACCGACGCTTCCAACTTTTCGGGCGCGTCGGCCACCCGCAACATGCAGGAACCATATGCCCGAGCCAACCGTTCGGCGCCCTCCGAGTGTCCGGAAATATAGATTTCAGGTGCGGTGCGATCGGGCGCCTGAAAGGGCGTGTGCAGCTTTCCCTTTTCTACCTGGTAGTATTTGCCGTCAAAATTAACATCGCCTTTACGCTGCCAAAAAGAGTGGCACACAGCGAGAAATTCCGCGGCCCGTTCGTAACGTTCGTCGTGCGAAAGATAATCTCCATACCCGCGCTGCTCGGCCGATGAACTGCCGGCGACGATGTTCAAAGACACGCGGCCCTGGATCAGCGTCGAGAGCGTGTTGACCTGTTGCACAAAACTGGTAGGTTGCATTAGCCCCGATCGATAGGCGGCGATGAACTTGAGTTTTTGCGTCGCCAAGCCAAGTCCGCATGCGACCACAAGTGGATCCGGCTCGTAACGGCTGAAAGATATGAGCACCGAATCGAGTCCGGCTTGCTCGGCATGCTGCGCAAAGTGAACCCAGCCTTTCATGTCCGGGCGAGGCGCCAGCGAATCACTCATGGTCGATTGAATTCGATAGCGGGCCGCTTCGTGAGCAGTCTGCGTTCTGTCGACACCCACCTCCCCACCCTTGGGGAGCATCCAGTGAAATCTCAAGTTCATGACTTTGTTCGCATGCGTCGTCAATCCGAAAGTTCTCGACGTGTTGTTTCAGTTCTTTCGAAGAATGCAGCAGTGCTGCCATTCAGGAGTAACGGGCGGAAGGATCTTCGCGTCCGGAAAAAGTGTCGCCATGTAATCCGCCGTAAAGTATGTGCAATACGACTCCCATGGTTTACCCCGATGCTCCTGGTGGGAAAACTCCCCGCCGGGTTCAACGTAAAGCTCTTCGTCCACAATTAGACACCATTTCGCGTGGCGAGCAGTCTCAACCATTTCTTCGATTTCGAGGGCTGGGTTCTCAGCTTTTCGCCACCCCAGGATCTTTCGTACATCAGTGCCAGAAGGCAGTTCGGGGGCTGACAAGGATCGGTCATAACTCGGATCCGTGAAAGTAAACGCAAGTACGCCTCGGGCAGTCAGCATGTCTCGCAATTGCCGCGTTAGCTCGATCATCTCGTTTTGGTGAGTATGCGTAAACACGGAAAACGCCATTATGATGTCAAACTTCACGCCGAGGTCTGCAATTGGCAGGTTGCGCACGCCACCGGGGTTATACTGAGAGCTGTAGCGATCGTAATGAAGAAAATGGGCCCGCGGAAAGTTCCGGCCACCTTGTTCAATTACGTCACGGTTCAAATCCAGGCACCAATAGTCTTCGTGGTTAACCCGTGAACCGGCATCAACCAGAAATCCGCCGACGTTTCCGCCGAAATCCAGAATCTTGCTTCCCTTCCAAACCGGCCGATCCAGCACCTGGTCGAAGTAGGAGAATTGCGTTTCTCGAGTAGAGACAATTGTTTTCATACCAGCCTAATGACCCACGATGACCGCAGCGGAAGGTTCCCCCAACGCGACAATAATCGCTAAAATTCCGCCAATCCTCTCTTAGACCTCGACGACCCACGGTACCGGCGCGGGGTTTGCGCCATGACGCCTAGCCCATTGCTGCAGCGCCCACGGTTGCGTGTCTACGTCGCGGTATTCTCCCAACAGTTGGCGAACAATCGCGTCTCCTCGCTGCAAAAGGTTCCCGTCAGGGTTTTCGAGGTACACTTCCGGTTTCATCCAACGGTACGAATAACCGTACATCAACACCTTCGAGACCCGATTACTTCGATTTGGGGCAGCACTGTGAAAGGTACGGTTCTCGAACAAGAACGCGTCACCGGCTTTCAATCTGAGATCGCACACTTCCTCGCCTAACGGATCGACCTGTCCCTTCGTCAGTGCGAGCGGTTCAGTCCTCATGTGACTGCCGCGGACCATCAGAGTCATGCCGGCATCAGTCTGATCAAAATCCGTGAAGCAGTAACAGATCTTGATCCCCACCAGAGGCAAGCATCGATGTCCAAGATCCCTCGGGATCCTTATGTCGCGGTGCCACCCCCTGCGAAAGGCAGGAGCATTCGGAACTTCGGGCCGCTTGTAGATGAGCGTGGTCGAATGCAGGTGGATGTTGGGACTCATTAGCTGAACCACCAAAGGCACAGTTGAAGAGTTGGCTATCAGGTCGAAGAACGCTTGTTTCATAAGCAAGCCCGGCCGTAAATCCAGATGATTGTATTCCGGCCGATTGAGCACCTCGGGCTTTTTAAGGAACGAGTCGGCCAATTCATCGCCCGCCTCGACGAGTCGCTCGACCGCCTCTGGCGGAAGCGCATCGGGCACGACCAGGAATCCATCCTGCTCAAACGCTCGTCGTTGCTGTGTTGTGAGACGAACAAAATCCAAAGTCTTTGTCCTCTTTTACATCGGGTTCGTCAGTTTGTTGCCGACAGCATGGGATTCCTTCGCTCGCAAACTCAATCGTTTATCCATTCACGACTTTCTGATTACGCAGCAATGCTGCATCTCTCTGTTAACGGGAGGGAGAATGTCAGCATGCGGAAATAAAGTCCGCATATAGTTTTCCGCATGGAAGGCATGACATGTTTGTTGTTGTTCGGGCGCATACGATCGAATAGGGTCATTTTCGAGATAGAGATCAGTCCCATTCACCAGCATGAACCATTTCGCATCTCGGATTTTTTCCTTCAATTCGGTCCTGGGGAGTTCCAAGGTACGTCCTCTTTCTCTCTCCAACTCTATTTCCCGATCCAGTCTCCAGTCGAAGTTGTCGCCGTAATATTCTCCCGGCCACGAAACATGGTGAGGATCGATGAAGGTGAAGGCCAACGCGCCATTCCTCGCCACGAGAGTTTGCAGTTGCTTGACCAGCTGGAGCATGTCAGCCTCATTGGTGTTGGTAAAAACTGAATATGCAACGACATAGTCAAACGTCACGCCCAGATCCGGGATCGGACAATTCGGAACTCCGTTCGCGTTGAAGAAAAAACAATAGCGATCATAAAAGATCCAATGCGACTTCGGATAAATCGCCTTCCCTCTTTCAATTGACGCCTTCGTGACATCGAGACACCAGTAGAGTTCCGGGTCTATGGTTGATTTGGGATCGCGTAACATGTTGCCAATGTTGCCTCCGAAATCCAAAACCCTCTTACCGCACCAATTCGACTCAGAAAGCTGCTCCGCGAAATAGGAAAACTGCCCGGTGATTGTTGAGAAGAAAGCCATCATCAGTGTCGGTTGGGCATATGCCGTCAAACCGCCTTTGCTTCGCTCGACATATGTCGGACGTCCAGGGTCACGGAATCAAGCGTAATCGCCGTCTTATTATGTACCCGCAATAATTCATCCAAATCCGCGTACGCGAAACAGGTCAGCCGCGATTTTCGGTTGCAGTTGAAAATCCTGGGTCTCCAATCCTCACGGCTAATCTGTTCCACCCCCTGAAACGAGATATTGTAGAGTTCCCTCGCATTTAGCGACTCGTCATATTCATCGAAATGCCTGCCGTTGTCTTCGTAATAGTCATAGCCGAGAAGATAAATGGGATCTCCGCCGAGCAGGATAGCCGTGTGCAACCCTGTGCAGCCGGCGCCCCCGCCAAACCAACCATCGCTGAACGAACGGCCCACTTTCAGCGAGATCGATGTCATATCGCCGCTAAGCTCAAACGTATCTTCGTTATGACCTATTTCAAAAGTGTTATGGTGTGTCGTTTTCGAAGGTACGGCGCCGGGGCCGGCGATGATCATTCCGTTGTAATTCCGCAAGGCCTTTGCATGAGTTTGCTGGGCTGTGACATCGACGAAGTGCACAATCGATGGGTGATAGTGTTCGATTACCCGATTGATGCCGATCGTGATCCGTCCGTTCAGACGAGCGAAGTCAAAACCGCGCAGACTCGTACCGGTAGAGATCACGTAAATCGGTAGGCCTTCATAAAGTCTATCGAGTTGGTGTGCCATAACCTACACTCATAGTGGCTTCAATCCTGGTCGCGACGCAACTGATAAACCGCTCCATCCCAAACCGTGAACGGCCTCACGCCCTCGCGCAAAACGGTGAAACCGTACTGCTTCGCCAACCTCCGCAAATCGCGACAGTCCCTCGAAATGTCATCTCTGTACGAATAGTGAAAGATCACCAAGTGACCTTTCGGGCGGAGCACCCGCGCGATCTCCGCAAAATAACTCTGAATTAATTCCGTGCCGCCCTCCACGATGTAAGGAAAGCTGTCCACGCCGTATACAAGATCGAAGCTGTTCGCTTCGAACAGGGATAAGTCACGTCCTGAGCATTCGCTGAAATGGACATTATCCATGCCGGCGACGCTTTTCCGCGCCGACGCGATCATCTTTGGCGAAATGTCGATGCCCCATGCCAGCCGGATTTTGGGCCCGAGGAGTGCCTCGACTCTACCGGTGCCACATCCAATCTGCAATGCCACGCCTTCCGGCCCGAGTAGTTGCCAATCATCGAGAACGTCAATTATCTCCCGCGTCGCCAATTGAACGAGATCGGGATTGCCAAACGTGTAAAGCGCCACACTGAGCGACGAATCTTCTTCGACCCACCGATCGAACGATTTACGAAGCCAGAAAATCCGAGCTTCCGCCGTCGCCGGCTCGGGAAGAGGTTCAGATGGAGGCATGCTCATGATTCGCTCGCAAGCCGCCCGATTCTCTGCGTAAAGCGCCCGGATTTTCTTCTTCGCTAGACTGTTTCCGTGCGACCCTCCTTCGGTCATTTTGTTAATCACGGCGTCGAGTTCCTCTGTATTGCCGCAGGCAAAAGTCAGTTTCAGCAACCCAATCGCGGGTGGGATCTCGTTCTTAGTGCACTGCTGAAGGATTTCCCGCACCAACTCGTTTTCCAGTTTTGCCGGAGGTCGGGAGCTGTTGGTGGTTTTTCGGGCGCTCATAGTTTGATAGCAATCCAACCCCCCTGCGGCGTGACTATGCTGGCGTCCGATTTGTTGCGCAGGATAATCTTTCATCCATTATGTTTTGTCGATTGATTCGGACTCTACCGTGACTATCAACGATCCGTAGCCGTTCACCGGCCCCGACGGCATGAACTACCAGGCTGCGGATCGAATCTTCATTACCGGGAAAGTTCGGACTGCCCCCCATCACAGTTATGTATTCCCGATCTTTTCCAGCGCCGGCCGGCCAGTACTCGGCGTTCAGGAGCGGACGATAGCGGACACCGTTCCGGTAACACCACAGAAATTCATGAACGAGAGCCATGAAACGCTGATGCTCTCTAAAAAACGAAGTGCGCCCAACATAGAACCCGCCGATTACTTTGCTACCGTTGGTCACTCGAATTTCCTGTCGCAAAAGTTCCTGTACCACAGATCCAGAAATCTCAAACTCGACGTTCGCATTGCCCCGTCTCGGCCCGAACAGAACAGTATCCGGATATGCGACGATGGTTTCCTCGACATACTTGATCCAGTCGGGCGCCAGCTCTGTGTCGGCATCCAGCTTTATGAAATAAGGCGCCGAGGCAATCTGATTGATGTCGCGAATGGAAAACAATTCAAAATTGCGATAACCGTCACGACTGTGTTGAGGTTTGTGCAAGACATCGTAAAGGCCTGCCAATTGATCCAGGTCATTGCTTGCTAAGAAGGACGATGCCAGGTGTACTCTACCAAACGGTCGCAATGTGGGCAGCAGTGACTTCAACAGATTGACGTGTTGAGAGCCGCCACATATGAAAATATCGAATCGTTGCTTGTAGTCCTTCATTGAGTATCGGCTCTCCAGCCAGATTACCTTGTATTTAGAAACCAGCTCAGCCCTTCTGCATCACGCAGCAATGCTGCATTTCACCGTTGACCGGTCTAAGTATCGTCGCCTCTGGAAACTCTTGCTGCATAAACTCAGCCGAATAGTAAACGTTGTACGTCAAGCATTTTTTCGCTTCGTCATGCCAACTGCCATTGCTGTCGACGTAAAGTTCTGAACCTCCAACGAAGGAGCACCATGCGGCGCGGCGACTCTTTTCCAACAGCCCTGAGACGTCCAATGCAGGATTTGCCAAATGAATCTTCTCAAGCCGCCACTGCAAATTGTTTCCCCGATAAGTTTGCGGCCACGCTCGAAAATGCGGATCGATAAAAGTGAATGCCAGCGTGCCGCCCGGTGCCAGTCGGCCATGTAACTGCTCGACAAGACAATGCATCTCTTCTCGCGTGGTGTGGGTGAAAACCGAATAAGCCAGGATCACGTCAAAGTCCTGGGCCAGATCCGGAATTGGCTCGTCCTTCTTTCCTTCCGGGTTGAACGAGCAGTTGTAGCGATTGTAATGAACCCATTGCGCTTGCGGAAATCTCTGCCGGCCCAGTTCCAGAGCCTCTGGTATGACATCGAGGCAACAGTAGTTCTCAGGCCGAATTGTGCAATTGTCATCCATCAGGAGATTTCCTTCATTACCGCCGAAGTCCAGCACCACTTTGCTGCTCCAATCCAGATGGCCGAGTTGTTGGCTAAAGTAGGCAAACCGGCCCGACTTTCCCCACATCGATCGAAGCGCGCGTTGCTCATCGGAGCCACGCCACAGATATACTTCTTCCACTTCTTGAATCATTCGGGTTTCCGTGACGCTGGGCATGATTGAATCAACTCCGAGACTCGTTAATTCTGCCTGTAAAAAAACTCGCGATTTACATAATTCGACCTGGCGCTGCCGTCTTTGAAAGTAACGAACAACACAATCACCAACACACCTTTGTTGACGCGTAAGTAGGTCTCGGCTTTCATGAATCCAAACTCGAAATCCACTCCTAAGGCAACGGTCCGCTGTCCAGCTTCTTCTTCGAGGTTTGCCAGTGCTACTGCTCTGGTGCGGGGCCACTCGATCAGAACACCCACGCCAACTCCGGTAGCGCTCACGTCGAAATTGTCGCCGTTCTTCTCAATGAGAATCGACGCGATGCCACGAGTGGCTGGATCTGTATTGACCCAGTGACCGATCAGTTTCTCAGCACTTAACGTCCTGGTCGCTGGATTGGACAACGCTGCGTCCCAATCACTTTTTTGTTTCAGTCTAAAACTCTGAGCCATGGTGATCGTCGTTACGCCGTTCATCAGGGATTTTGGCTAATTTAGCGCCGAGACTAAATCAGACACATGTCAAACGACTTTGACACCGGCTGCTCAGGCCCTGAAAACGGCAATACGTGAAAGACTGTTAAGGCGGCGGCATCAAGGCATAATACTCACGGACAAAATAGTCCATGCGACCGCTGCCGTCCTTGAAGCTGTGAAATTGCGCAAGAACGAGCAGGCCCTTAGCGATCATTCCCAGAAGATAAGTCTCGGCAAAACCGAAGTCGAAGAGACACTTGAATCCCGCGCCGAGCCGGGACGTGACCGTCGAGGCCAGAACCTTACCATCGGTGGTACCCCAATCGATGATGCCGTCAGGACCGATCGCGAAAGCGTGCACCGAAAGATCCGCATTCGAACCGGTGATTATCAGTCGCGCGATGCCGTTCGTATCAGGATTCGAATTGATCCACGTTCCCACCAATGGTGACGAGTCGACAGGTTCCGCCGTGGCGATATCGAATTCAGTGCGATCACAAATTTGGGCGAATTCCATTTCCTCCCCTTCGTTCGCCTCTAATCCAGCTGCGAATCATCAAACGATTTGAAGAGTTGCTCAGGATCGGAGTTCGCGCATGGATCGTTCGGTGATTATCCGCGATTAGTAATTCGCCTTCGCGTAGTAGAAAATCAACTGTGCACTGAGTCCTGCCGATCAGATTCTCAAAGGCGTCCAACGCCGCATACATTTCTTGCGACAGTCTTGTTCCCTCAGATTCCAGCGCCAGCTCAATCGTGTAACGCCGCCAGCAAATACTGGACTCAGTCAGAACGCTCTGCCATTTCACGCCTCCTCCACGGTATGTAGCCAAGCACCACGGCACTGGCTCAGTCTGCATCAGATTCAGCGTGTCAATTCCCAGCTGACCTTCAACTTCCTGGCGTATGCTGTCAATGTCAAGCACTCGTGACCGGCCACCGCCACCAGGGTCCGCATGAACGCAGAGCATTGAGATCAGCTCGACGGGAGTCTCCCAATCCGCAGTGTCAGTGTGCAGCCGCTCACTCTCGTGACCTCCACGTGTAGACGGCAGATCTGTCTCAGGTTGAATATAATGAACCAGCTGCGCCCGTGGTTTTTCGTACGGGCGCGCCACGAGTTCTCCGAATGCGCGGTTGATAGCGACGAACAAACGGTTTCCTTCATCAAAGCGAAGGCCCT
>JBBPID010000064.1:0-31153 GCA_038040505.1 Acidobacteriota bacterium
CCTCGCCTTGGGCTTAGCTACAACCGCTGCTTCGCAGCTTGTTGAATACTGCAAGCTCTATATGATGTCACTGAGCGATTAATAAAGAACATACGCCACCTAAGACTTTTTGGACAAAGCCTCATGTCCGTTGATCTACTTCCTTACCGCGACTGCGTCCGTAGGTCTCCGTCATCTGTTTCAGCCGGTCGGCTACCGACGCTGTCAATGCCTCTTCAGCGAATCGCCAGCTCCAGTTGCCGTCAGTGGTGTTAGGCAAGTTCATGCGCGCTTCGTTGCCCCGTCCCAGCGCGTCCTGAAGAGGCACTATCGCTGTGTCCGCTACTGAGGCCAGCACCGCGCGAATAAAGTCCCAGTGTATTTCTGTTCCCGGCGTGTTGAGATATTCGCGGCAGAAGTTTCTCTCTTTTAGGATCTCTTCTTCCGTGCGGGTCGAGCTCGCATCCGCCGCGCTATTAAACCAACCAACGGTCGTGTCGTTATCATGCGTCCCCGTATAAGCGACGACGTTACGGTGATAGTTGTGCGGCAGATCTGCATTCGTCGAATCGCCGCCGAAAGCAAATTGCAAAACCCGCATCCCGGGAAAACCGATATCGTCGCGTAGCTTCTCGACATCCGGCGTGATTACGCCCAGGTCTTCGGCAATAATCGGCAACTCACCCAACGCCTCGCGGATCGCCGTGAACAATTCCCTTCCCGGCGCTTCGACCCAACTTCCGTTCTCAGCGGTCCTGTCGCCCGCCGGAATCTCCCAGCAGGCAGCGAATCCGCGAAAGTGATCGATGCGAACGATATCGACAGTTTGCAAACAAGCCCGCACTCGCGCGGTCCACCAACTGAAGCCGTCCGCCCGCATTCGCTCCCAGTTGTAAATCGGATTCCCCCAAAATTGCCCGGTCTCGCTGAAGTAATCCGGCGGCACTCCGGCCACCACCAGCGGTCGCGCATTGGAATCGAGTTTGAACTGCTCCGGATTCGTCCAGACATCGGCCGAGTCATGGGCCACGAAGATCGGAATGTCGCCGATTAAGCTAATCCCACGCTCGTTGCAGTAATGCTTAAGTGCAAGCCACTGTTTGAAGAAAAGGAACTGAAAGAACTTTTGAGCTTCGACTTGAGCGCGTAGTTCGGCGCGGGCGCGGTCGAGCGCTGCCGGCTCGCGATGAACCAGGTCGCTTTCCCACTCATGCCAGCTGCTTCCTCCATGCGCATCCTTGAGCGCGCGAAAAAGCGCGTAGTCCGAAAGCCAGGAATCATTCTGCTCAGCAAAGGTCGCGAACGCGTTGCGCAACTCAGTGTCGGTCCAGTTCTGATAACGCGCAAACGCCTTCGCCAGCACGGCGTCCTTCAATTTGTGAGCTTTTGCAAAGTCGACTCGCTCAGCCGGCAAGTTGGGAAGGTCATCGAGATCGGCTCGCTCAAGCAGTCCTTCTTCAAAAAGTTTCTCCGGACTTATCAGCAGCGTGTTGCCCGCGAACGCTGAATAGCAGGCATAAGGAGAATCGCCATAGGCCGGCGGTCCCAACGGCAGCACTTGCCACAGGCTCTGGCCACTCGCGACCAGAAAATCTGCGAAGTGATAGGCCGCCTCGCCCAGATCGCCGATGCCGAAACGTCCCGGCAACGATGTCGGATGAAGCAGCAGTCCGCTGGCTCTGGGAAAGGTCATCTCAGATTGGATGGCGTTTCAGGGGGTTCAACTTTCACCCATAGCCTACCAGCGAACGGACTTCTTTGCGCGTCAATTTTTCCCGAGACCACCGTTGTACGGATCTATTCGTAGCTACTCGATACTAGACGTGGACCTGCAGCGAGCTGCGTAGCAGCGGTCATAGTTAAGCCCAAGGCGAGGCTTTGCGAGCCTTGGGTACTGGTTCGTTGGATTCGCCGAGCCGCGAAGCGGCGACAGAGAGTGCGTAAACAGGTCCCGTTAACGGTGATCGCTGTCGCCCCTTCGGGGCTCGCTACACTCAGGGTCGTTGACCCAAGGCTCGCAGAGCCTCGCCTTGGGCTTAGCTACGACCGCTGCTACGCAGCTGATCTCCCTCCGACTGGCTGCTGGCTTGCAGGCCTTCAGTTACAAACCCTTGCTCCCTCCTTCTTGAAGCCAGATCCCGTCACAGGGCGTGTCAAGCAAGTAAACCCCCTCCCAGAGCGAGAGGCTCTATCCAATCCCGCGAATCGCTTGAACCCTTAACTACTCCGCAGTAGAATCCTCTGCCGCCTAAATCCGAGACACTTCAAAGAAAGGCAGAGCTATGCAATCCCTAAAATCGATTAAGACATTAATGGGACTCATCCTAACGCTGGTGGGCTTTCAGCAAATCATTCTCGCCCAGGACCAGAAACCAGCCCCCGCCCCCGGCCACGTTCACTACAAGGATCCGGGTCAGCAGGGGACGTCGCCGACCGGCGCCATCGCGCCGCGACTGCAGAAACTTGGGAGTCACACCTTTCCGGTTTCGACTAAGAACCAACAGGCTCAGCTCTTCATGAATCAGGGATTGAACCTTTCGTACGCGTTCAATCACGCGGAAGCCGGCCGCGCCTACCGAGAGGCCGCGCGGCTCGATCCGAATCTCGCTATCGCCTACTGGGGCGAGGCCCTGGCGCTTGGTCCTAACATTAACGCGCCGATGGATCCGAACAGCGAGCCAAAAGCGCTCGAGGCGATTCAGAAAGCTGTGGCGCTTAAGGCCAAAGCTACGCCGCGCGAGCAGGCGCTGATTGACGCTTTGACGAACCGCTACTCAGGCCGCGCTGAAGATCGCCGGGCCCGCGACGTCGCTTACGCCGACGCCATGCGCAAAGTGCAGCAACAGTTTCCCGAAGACCAGGACATCGCGATGCTCTACGTCGAATCGGTGATGGACCTGCGGCCGTGGGGTTACTGGACGCGTGACGGCACGCCTTACGATCGCACTTCGGAGATTGTCGCCCTCACGGAAAACGTGATCGCGCGCAATCCCAACCATCCGGGCGCGCTGCATCTCTACATTCACCTGATGGAAGCCTACCAGGCAGGAAAAGCTGAAGCCGCCGCCGATCGTCTGCTGACGCTGATGCCCGCCGCGGGCCACATGGTGCACATGCCCGCGCACATCTATCAACGGGTGGGCCGCTACGCCGACGCGGCGCGCAGCAACGAGCTCGCGATCGCCGCCGACGAAGATTACATTTCGCAATGTCGCGCCCAGGGCCTCTACCCGATGGCCTACTATCCGCACAACCTGCACTTTCTCTGGTTCGCCGCGACCGCCGATGGACGCAGCAAGCTGGCGCTCGAAGCGGCGCGCAAGGCAGCTTCGCGAGTCGACGATGAAACTTTGAAAGCGGTTCCGCTCCTCGCCGGTTTTCGCGTTGTTCCTTACTTTGCCCTAACTCGTTTCGGAAAGTGGGACGAGATGCTGCGCGAGCCTGAGCCGCCGGCAACCAGCGCATACCTGCGTGGTCAATGGCATTACGCGCGCGGCACGGCCTTCCTCGGCAAAGGACAGATGACCGAGGCTGAGCAGGAGTTCACCAAGTTGAGTGAGCTGATGGCGGACAAGTCGCTTGATCAGCCGCTGTTTTCGCCGAACACCGGCCGCGCCGTCTTGTCGATCGCGCAGGAAGTTCTGGCGGGCGAGATTGCCGCGGCCAAAAAGAATTATGACCAGGGCGTAGCGCACCTGGAACGCGCGGTCCGGTTAGAAGACGCGCTGGTTTACACAGAGCCTGCGGAGTTCCACTATCCGCCCCGACTCGCGCTCGGCGCGATTCTTTTGGAAGCTAAGAGGCCTGCTGAAGCCGAAACTGTTTACTGGGAAAGCCTGCGACACAATCGTGAAGACGGCTGGGCCTTGTTTGGATTGATGCAGGCGCTCAAGGCTCAGGGGAAGAACGACGACGCGGCGCTGGTAGAAGCGCGTTTCAAGAAAGCCTGGGCACGGGCGGATGTGACGCTGACGGCGTCGCGTTTCGGGAGATAAGAGTAGGAGCACTGCCTGGCTCCGCTAGGAGCCAAATGTTTATAGTTCCGCCACCCAAAATAACTATCGCCTCTCGAAAGTGACTGCGTCACTTTCGAGAGGCGAAGAAGTTCTCAATCCGCTAAGAGCTATAAACATCTCGTCCCTACGGGACGAAACCCCTCGTTAACCACTAGTCCACCGTTTTCGCGCTCGTCAGCATCGTCCCATCCCAGCGATTCATCACGTCCAGATGAATATCGAACTGATCGAGAATTCGCATCGTCACATGATTGACCATGTCGTCGAGGCTCTGCGGGTGATTGTAGAAGGCCGGCACCGGCGGCAGGATGATCACGCCCATGCGCGACAGCTTCAGCATGTTTTCGATATGAATATCGTGCAGCGGCGATTCGCGCGTGACCAGCACCAGCTTCCGGCGCTCTTTCAAAATCACATCGGCGGCGCGATGAATCAGATTGTCTGCGAGGCCGTGGGCAATCGCCGCCAGCGTACCCATGCTGCACGGCGCGACTACCATCCCCAGAGTTAAGAACGATCCACTGGAAATCGCGGCTCCCTGATCGCCGATGGGATAACTGTGCGTCGCCAGGCGCTGGACCTGCTCGACTGTGAAGTCGGTTTCGTGAACGAGCGTGCGCGCGCCCCACTTGCTCATCACCAAATGGGTTTCAATCCCGGAGCCGTGCAGCATCTGCAGCAGCCGCACGCCAAAAATAGTTCCCGTGGCTCCCGTAATTCCGACAATCAACCTGCTTGGTCTTTCATTCATCCGGCAATCCTCTAACTTGATCCGCTATCCCCTGACTATGGCGATTGGGTTTAGGCCATTCTACCTTTAGAGTTCTTGAATTTTGAAATTTGCAATTTCTAATTTGCCATTTGCAATATGGGCATTTGTTCGTGTCGTTTCGTGTTATTTCGTGGATCCCAAGGACTAGGCTGCTCGCAGTTTCAAATTGAGAGGCACCAGCTCATCGAGGTTCGTAACATCAAGCAAAGCGAGGACGTTGCCCGTCTCATCCACAAACTCAACAATGCATCCGTCCGGATGCTGCTCATTTTCTTCGAAGACCTCCACCACGGTGCCGACGTCACCGCGCTTGAGGCCAGCTTCCGGCTTCTCAACCAGGAGCGCTACCACGCCAAGATACTTGATTCCATCCATCCTCATAGCTCCTCACTTCACATAGCAGCTTACCAACCGCGGAAAGTCAGTACCATTTTCGATGATCCAGGCGGTTCGCACAATGGCAACACGTTCATAGAAAACCAGCTCGGCATCAATCACAAATACTTGACCGAAGGGTGATAGGCTCGGCAATCGATGCATCGCCTTCACGGGCAATTCTGAGCAACTCGGCGCGCACCCATTCCGCGTCATCCCGTGTCAAGCCCAAGGCCGCTCGAAATACTCTCGCCTTGTGCCCGCCTGATCGATGGTCGGGATTTAGTGAATAATCCCGCAGTTTCGCAATTTCAACGAGTGCCTTATCGGAGTTTGGGAGTTTCATCGGGGCCTTGAGGAATATTAGCAGCCCCGTCCAGTAACGTTTTTTGCAAGAGCGGTCTTACGGTACCGACTCTAGTCGGGCTTCTCTTAACCAAAAGAAGAATCCAACTAAAGTACTCTGTGAAATCCCGTCACCACCGAAATCAGCTCTTAGCTCTTCGCCCTTTGCTCTCTCATTTCGAAATTCGCAATCCGCAATTCGAAACCTTCCCCCGACCCCCGACCCCCGACCCCCGACCCCCGCCCCCCTCTTCCCACTTCGCCCTTACCGCTCTATAATCCCCGCAAAAAAGGAGGCCACCAAAAATGGGCCAGGACGATTTTGTCGGACTCGGGCTTTCCTCTCGCGCCTCTTCGTCGATCAACGATCCCGATCGGCTGACCTGCATCTTTCCCTGCGTCACGGAAATCGATTGGCCCTGGCATTGCTCGATCTGTTACGAGCAGAAGCCGCAGAGTTTTTTTACCTTGAACGTGGCCGGGGCGACCGTGCCGGGTTTCGGCGTTTTGCTGAATCCCCTGCTGGCGCTCGCGGCCGTGTCGCTCGCCAACGCCGGCCCGGCGCCACATCAATATTCCGTGCCCATTTGCGCGAGTTGCCGCCCCTTTTCGCTTTCCGACATAATCTGTACGGATGAACCTACCGAAACCGCGCTCGGTCTGGTTTCGGCCGGCAACGGCTGTGTCGGAATCGCCTTTGCCAACTCGGATTACTCCCGCGCGTTTCTCAAAGCGAACGAACACCTGGCTTTCCCGAATGGCGAAGGGCTGGCTGATTTCAAAGCGAAAGAAAACCTCAACGCCGCGCGCGCGGAACGAGCAAAGAAAGAGAAAGCCCCGGGTTGGAAGATTGACGAAGATCGTCTGCTGAAAATTCTGAGCGAGCTGGAATCGGTGAAGTCTTTTTTCGCGAAGCCGAATATCCCGCCCGCCAAACTATCAACCGCCATATCTAAGTGCGAGGCGCCGGCTTCGGAGACGATCGTCGGCCTTGCCGACTTCACCACGTTCGGCAGCGCCAAGCGGGCTCTGTTGTTTGGTCTGGAAGGAATCTATTACAAAGGCTTGATGAAAGCGGAGCGTCTGCCCTACAGCGAGTTTCCCAGTTGCGTGTTTGGCTTGTCGAAGAGCAGCCCGTCAATCAGTGCCGGCGAGACCAAACTGATTCCACTTGGCCACTTCCCTTTGCTGCACATCTTCGGCGAGCTCAAACACGCAATCGAAGAATCGTGAAGGATTGGCACGGGCGTCCCGCCCGTGAACCCGCGCAAGAAGTAGGCGTTCGTGTTACTTCGTAAATCGTTCGAAGGAAACAGCCCGCGGAGTGGGCGGCAACAGGTACAGAACCGCTTGCGATAGCAAGCGGGTTAAAGACTCAATTGGTTGAGAATGAATCTATTCAGCCCGGTCTCGCAAATTGACATTTCGCAATTCGCAATCCGCAATTCGAAATTCTTTTTCCTTTTTACTTTTTACTTTTTACTTGCCTTCGGCTGCGGCAGCGCCCCACTCAAGAGCAAAACCACTCCCGCCAAAGCCACTTCCGCTACGAACAGATAAGCCATCTTCACCGGCACCAGGATCTCCTCCGTACTTCTTTCAGCAAGGGCCTTGTTCGCTTCAAGCAGCGAAGGAATCACCATCAAGAGGAGTAACAATCCCACCGACAGCTTGATAATCCTGCCGGCTCTCGGACTCATCGGGCGGAACATGAAAGCTTTGGCCAGCAGCAGCCAGGCGCCAAACAGAAACACCGCCGTGCTCATGCCGATCAGAAACAACTTGTCCAACTCCATTGGAATAGCCTTAGTGATGTCCCCGGACATCGACGAGGAAATGTGCGTCCGTAGGCCGGCGGCGGATACGTCCCAGGCCACGAGGATCAGCGAGAGGGCGCCGGCCAGTTGAATCCCCTTCGACCATTTGTAAAGCCCCGCACTCTCGAGGAGCATCAGGCCGGCGACCGTACACACCACACAGACACTTACAATGACTACAAACACCGCCATCGACGCGTTCGACCGGTAAATCGGCCCACCCACCGCCAGCGCAATGCCGAGCCCAAAGATGGACAACATGAAACCTGCGGTAATCTTAAGTTCTCTCATTCGCTATTCCGCCGCGCGCATTCTTACCAGCTTGCCTTCAAATTCGCAAACAGAAATTCGCAAGCGGAAATTCGGAAGCAATATCTTAGAGCGCTTCGATCATTACAAACAGTTCGTGGTGACGTAATTGGAGGCTTCATGAGGAGGCAAAGTTAATACTCAACGAGCTGCGGAGCAGCGGATCTAGTTAAGCCCAAGGCGAGGCTTTGCGAGCCTTGGGTAACAGAACACCCAAATCGTTTGGCAGCGGAGCGGCGACCTCCGGAGTGTTTTGAAAGCGGCGAACCGCACTCCAAAACTCTGTCGCCCGCTTTCGGGGCTCCGCTAACCTAATCGGCATGGTTTCCCAAGGCTCGCAAAGCCTCACCTTGGGCTTAGCTATGACCGCTGCTCCGCAGCTCGACCATCTTTCCTCTTGACCCGGCCAAACGATTCAGGTTACACAAAGTCAGCATTACATTCCTCGCTCGATCAAAAGGGGGCTCATGCGCACAACCTTTTTGCTGATCGCACTCCTTATCACAATTCCCGGAACAACGGCCGCTCAGGATGCTTCGCGACCCAAGGAACTGGTACCGTTGCGCTTCAAGAACGAGGCCTTGGGTCCATTGACTGTGAAGCTCGTTGGTCGGACGCGCAAAACTTTGCGTCTTGCCTACAACGAAAATCTTGTGGTCCTCGTCAATCCCGGGGAATTTCAATGCTTTTACCTGTTCAAAGACGAAGTCAGCAACAAGTTCATATCTAAGAAGACAGAAAAATTTCAAGTGCCAATCCCGTCGCCGTACAAACCGAACGATGGCTTCGAAGTAACCTTCGAAGACGAGCGCGCGCCCGGACTTTTCCCTGGCGTAGCAGGGCACGCCGTACTCAGTTCACTAAAGGAGTTTAATGCCGCGGATGGGAATGCGCTTGCGCCTGCTGAGATCGACAAGTTGCGTTTCAGCAACCTCGATGTCGTGGTGGTTCTCGGAAGGTTGATTTACGGTTACGGCCCGGATGATGCTCAGGACCGGAAGAATGCTGTGCTGGCGCTGTTCAATCAGTATTTTCGTGGCGTCTTGTTTCCCAAGCTCAGCCGTCTGGGGATCAAAGCCAGGTATCTCGGTGTACGTGACACGTTTGACGAAAATACTTTGACCGCGCCAGCGCTGGTGATTCACTACAAGGAAGATGAAGGGAGGCCTTACGTCTGGGGGGCTTCCACCACGACGGTGTTGGGCGTCGTGATTGATTGTTCGCTGACGCTGAATTACCCCGGGATCTTGAGGGGCCAGGGCATCTGGGGTGCGACTCTACAAGAGGAGAACGACGAAACTCTCAAAGGAAACATTCTTGCTAATCCCCAAGAGCTACTACACAACCAGGCGCTCCGCTATTTGCGAGCAGAACTGAACGACCTTGAGTTTGACCTCGCCGACTGGGGCCCGAAGAAGGCTCCTGGCGCCGGCGTTCCACGACCCCCTTCCCGCCGCCAAAAAAATTAGCGAGAGTTCGGCAGCATTGAGTCAATGGATCAATTGGATCAATAAACCGATCAAGTGCGCCCCTTCCCTTTGAGATCTCAATTTGTGATCTCAAAGAATCCGACTCCTTCCGAGTTAGCTGGAACATGAAATCCGCAGGAAATCGCTCACCATTGCGTTTCACGGCCTGAAGAAGTGCTCGGGTCTCGACGTCATAAAGAGCAGCCAAGTCAGCACCGAGGATGACCTTCTCGCCACGAATCACGAAAATCTCTTGTTCGATTCTTTCTACGGCTGAGAATCGCACGAATCGCAGGCCTGACCCCACAGTCGCGCCAATCCGCATTTGGAAGTTTCATGGAAGCCTGCCGAAATCTTAAGAGGCTCGTCCAGTAATGTTATTTGCATTAATTTCCCGCTCGATACGAAGTCTTTCGGAGTCTAATCGTTGCTGAGGTGCCCCTTTTATCCGAAACGGAGAATCGCAAAATCCCAAGCCTGACCCCTGGCTGTTCTCTTCTCATTCCCCAATTCGGAATCGCACTACTCATGGACTAGAACGACCGAACGAGATAACTGAGTTCCTTACCCAACAGTTGCGGATTTCGACAAGGGTGAAACTCCCATTTCCCAAGCTGTCCCCAGTTGTTGACTGCTGCTACCCAGCGCTTCGCTGCGGAATGTTTCGCCTTGGTCCGATCGTCTTCGTAACCCTTGATTTCCAGCATGAGGGTGACATCATTCGATAACCTGACAACATAGTCCGGCTCATACTTATGATCTATGCCTTGATATTCGTAAGGGATAGTCAATCCCAGGTGGTCGTTTCGAACAAAGAACTTCACATCAGGGCTCTGCTCCAACTTAAAGCCCGCGCTGGATTCCCACGTCTGAGTGTCAGCAACAATTTGGTTTATGTGACTTCGACGGGTCGCGAAACACGGTCGCTTTGTCATGAAGCCGACATTCGCGGACTTCCCGATTGGTTCGTACCGATAAAGCACGGGCATAAGCGGCGGCTCGCCTTCTTCATCGTCGGGCTGAATACCATCTCGCAACCGCTCAACAATCCGTTCAACGTACTTTGCCAAGCCGAGTTCGCACGGATTACTTCCCTGAAAGTCCACCCTTCGAGTCACATACTCGTGAACGAAGTTGTAGACCTGTGGAAACAACTGATGACGGGATTGAAGGCGCAGTACTTTTCTCTTCTTATCCAGTTTTTGTCCATTGCCGCCGATAAGTTGTTCGATAACAAGTCTGACTATCTCAAATTCAATTGTCTGCAGATGGGTTTGTTGATAATACGAATCGCGGTTTTGTTCGACAGCATTAAAAGGAATCTCGTTTCGCGCCTGTGTTCCCGGCTTGAATCCAATTTGCGGTACAACGAAAGTCGCCGTCGGTTCTCTGTTTGGTTCAATCAGCAGTATTTCCATCGAACCGACATCGCACTTAATCAGATTCTTTCGTAGCGCGAACGTGTAGCCTTCAACAACGGGAAACTTGATTTCCATCGCCGCTCGCTCGGGCAACGCCCGCACGTGTTGCAGCGGTCTATCGTCTGGCTCAGGTTTCTTCGTTGGTCTTCCTTTGAAGGGAATGACAGAAAATGGGATTCCATAAACGTCAACGTATTCTTCTGGCAGCAAGCCTGTTTCCGAATCTGGGGTGTAATTGATTCTTCGAAGACCGCGACCGATGACTTGCTCGCACAGGAGTTGACTCCCAAAAGCGCGAACGCCAAGTATGTGAGTTACGTTGCTGGCATCCCAACCTTCCGTAAGCATTGAAACCGAGACAACGCAACGTACGTATTCGCCTGGCTCGCCAGGTTTGCCTACAGTGGCAACAACCTTGCGCAGCGCCTCAGCTATGTCCGACTTCTTCTTTCGAGGATCGTCACTCTCTGCTTCCGCAAGTAATTTTGTGTCGATCCGAATCGTTCTCTTTTCCGTGGTGGTATTAGCAAGTTGCGGGAGAATCTTGCTCCCGTTGCAGATAGTCTTGGTCTTCTTCTTTTTCGAAGCGCGCTTCTTCCCACTTGGCTCATCGTCATCGGCGATTACGGCTTCTAAGTCAGCTTCGGTAACTATTTCCTCTTCACGCTCGCCGCTAATGTTCTCAAAGAAGATTTGTGCAACGTCAGTGTTGTCGCAGACGATGATTAATACAGGAGGCACGCGGCTTTGGTCGGGATTAGCTTCTTCGGTGTATTGGAAGCGCTCTAACCATTGCCCGGCAATTTGACGCAGCGCACCTTCGGCTTCGCGATATACAACATCAGGACGAGGCTTTTTTCCTCCCGACATCAGCTCCGCGGGCTCCAGTCCTTCTTTTATCGATTCCCATAACCTGAAGTATTTGGGATCGGGCCTGCCGGTCGTATCTGAAACCGGCAATCGAGGAATCTTTACGATTCCACTTTCAATGGCATCGACCAAACCAAAGTCACTGACGAGCCAAGGAAATGGCCGCCCCTCTGGATATCCGCTGCCGCTGATATAAAAAGGCGTCGCCGAAAGGTCAACACACATTGCGACGCCACGACCATCAAAACCCGGCGCATTGTTGACGCGATCTAACCCGGCGATCCAAACCGTTGCCTCGTGCTTCTCGCCTTCCAACTCCTTTTTCTGCTCCGCCGTCAATCCTTCTACGCTTACCGCCGCAGGTCTCCAACAGTGATGCCCCTCATCATTCAGCACCATGATCGGCATGCGATCGTACAGGTCGCCCAGCACGCGACGAGCCAGAGTCTCAGCAGTTTCTGGCCCTTTGTTAACTACGGCATACGTAGCGTCACCCTCTTTGTGCTCGGATTCATCCGCCAATGAATGCCAGTTCTCAATTAGCACCTTCCCCGTCTGCATCAACGGCCGATACTTAATGGGAACGATGTCGAATTCCGCGTAGTAGTTCTTCGCATTCTCCGGTCGGAGTACTTGCAGTCGCTCTTTAACCGTAAGATTCGGACAACAGATCAATACGGCATTCGGAAACTCTTTGCTTTGCGGGTTCTGAGCGCGATTGCAGAACGCCCAAGAAATAAGCATCGCCATCACAACGGTTTTTCCCGAACCCGTCGCCATCTTGCATCCCAGTCTCCGCAAAGGGAGCAATGACGAATCGGCGGGTACATCGATCAGCCTTGGGTAGTTGTAATCACCGGCCGAGTGAAAAGATGGTTTCTCACCAGCGAGTAGTGTCTTGAGATCCTCATCCGAAAGATCGAATTTTCTAAAGCCTGTCCGCGATGACTTTTTGAGAATACGCAATTCCTGGAGATAGATAATTGTTTCGACGGCTTCGCGCTGACAAAAGAACAGCTTTCGCCCCCGGTCTCTACTTGCCCAATGACGAAGCAAATCTCGAGTAACACTTGACGCTCCGCGATATTCTGCGTTTCTCCAGCGCTTCACGTCCTCGCGCAGGAGATTTACTAAGTCCAAAAGGTCGCGCTGTTCATTTAAGAACAAACCACGTTGACCAGCGGCAGTTTTCTCAGTCTTGTACCAGTAACCCGCAGGCCTACGATGGCCGGGTCGCGTCGCTTCACCGTGTTCGTTATAGAACCAATGATCATTCGGCTCATCGTAAGGATTACAGATGATTGGGTTATCAACTGGCTGGATTGGGATTTCTTGCTGAGTGTTCATGAGACCAGCTTATGCACCTTCATGACTTCATTACCGCGGGGATCGATCACCTTGACTGCAACCGTCTTGTGCTTCCCAGTCGGGAATGGCAGTGAGACCGTGCCGCTCAGCGCTGCAAATCGATCCTCATCGATCACCCCACCGGGACCATTCAGGGCACGACTTAGTTTGTCCCAGGCTGTTCGTTCCGGAAAGAATGCCTGCGTTATGCAAAACGTCCAGCCGTCGTAATCACTGTCGAGAAACCAAGCGGCAACCTTATTTGCGCCGGTCGGCGTGATCGAATTGTCCACCGGATTGTAGATATCGACCCCCTCCATCGTAACGGTGTAGTTTCCTTCCTCATCTGGACCAGTGACCGACGTGCGCGGCTGGCCAAAGACTGTGAATAACTGGCTGCCCGGTTGTTCTTTTAAGAGTCCGGCCATGCCCGGATTCACATCTGGTCGAATATTTGCCATGTGAACACGCAGCTTCGGATGTTGCACCTCTTCAATGACGGCTTGCGCTGGGCCATCAAAACTAAATCCTGCAATCACGAGATCGTCATAGCCGCGACGGTTTGCCGAGCGCACAAGATCCTCGACCTGCTTCGCCGTCACTGGTCCGTACTGTGGACCAAATCCGACGCAAACTGCCGCGCGTCCGTCTGGGTCAGTATCTTCGCTTCCTTGTAGGGTCCAGCGTCCTTCGGCGTGCAGGCCACTGTCAGTCCCTGTGACCTGATCGAGTCGCGAGAAGCGCATTTCTTTGTTATTAGGGAAACGTACGCCATCCTTACGAAGCAAACGAATCATTTGATCGAGATATGCCTCGATATTCTTCACTTCAAAATCTCCGATTGGTTCAACAAAGCGAAGCCTCACAGGCGCCACCAGTTGATCAGACTCGAATGCTTCTAGACTCTCTGGCGCGCCGCCAAACTCGACTATCTTTTCGTCGCTCAGTGACATTTCAGGGGGCTGAACCGCTTCGACGGTGAAGGGACCGCTGACCCGCACGACCCCGGAGACTCTCACAGGTTGATCGACCAACTCTTCCTGTTCAGCGTTGGCTTGGATGCAGGCGTTGACCGCATTCATCTTTGTTCTCCACGCCTGCCGATATGCGGTCACTGCTTTTTGCAAGTCCTTGGGCCACTCTAAATCGGCATCAAAGGGCACCTGCCAATGTTCCCATTTCTTCGGAAGGACCCAACGGCGACGATCCCCATCGGTGATGGCCTTTTTTCCTTCAGTCTTCTGTTTGCCAGCGAGCTTTGCAGCAAACCTCCGCCGCAGATCGTCGGTGACTCTCTCTAATGAGGAATTACAGTTCGCAAGTCGCTCGTCTAGGATGGGCGCGTGCTCCGCGAAGATTGGATCGAGGTTGGTATTTTGCGAAATACTCTTGAGCGTGATATGCGGCACCGTTTTGTATTTGAAGCCTCCAGAGGTGCCTCGAGACCTATCTTTGAACTCATAGAAATCGAACTTTGAGGTGAGCAAACGCTGGCGTGCGATGGCCACGGCAACACGGCTTGTATCAATCGCGATCCAGCGCCTCCCCCATTGCTCTGCAACATAAGCCGTTGTCCCACTACCACAAGTCGGATCAATAACTAGATCACCCGGTTCCGTGGTCATTAAAAGACAACGTTTAATGACCTCCTCATTGGTTTGGACGACATAGGCGGGACTTGTAGCTCCGCCCAGTCCGTCCCACAGGTTGCTTAACGCTCTTCCTGAAAAATCATCGGCATGACGAATGAATCGAATGTTATTGCCAAGCACAGCTATACGTCCAGTTTGTAGAGCGCGCTCCAAAGAGGGCTTTTCGAGACCCCACCAACGCTTACCAGAATCGAAGGTCCGCCCCTCAAATTCAACTTCGTATTTTGAACCCGGTCCAGGTTTAGTAATTAGTACGGACATTGAGAGGGTAGCGTCCTCAGGAATTCGGCTTTCGTTGCTGGCTCCATTTCCACTCAAGTATCTGCGCTCGCCGCTTGGAAGGGTGAGGACATTGAATCCAGCCGCTATCAGGTCTTGACGTTCGCTGAAAAGCGGCACGTACTTGTACGCGTCTGCATTCTTCGCATACCAAAGTATGTAGTCCATCCTAGCTGATAATTGCTTTCCTGACTCAAGCCCTCCAGCCGCTTTTGTGAACGCGATCTGAGAAACAAAGTTCCGTCTGTGGAAGACCTCATCCAGAATTTCTCTGACAATATGGACGTTCTCATCTCCAATTTGAAGAAAGATACTTCCGGAATCGGCGAGCAGTTCTTTTGCAACGGTCAGGCGGTCGCGTAAATAGGTCAGATACGAATGAATACCAAGATTCCAAGTGTCTCGATAAGCCTTGACCATCTCAGGCTCGCGAGTGAGATCGTGTTCTCTTTCAGAAACGTCTCGGTTGCCCATCTCGGCTTGAAAATTACTTCTGAACTTGATTCCGTAGGGTGGATCGATATAGATCATCTGAACCTTGCCGGCGAGATCCTCGCGCTTAGCGAGCGAGGCCATCACCTGCAAGCTGTCGCCTAGAATCAGACGGTTGGTCCAGTCAATGTCGTGCTGGTAAAACTGCACAGCCTCATGGTAGGACTGCTGTGGATCTCCAAACAGCTCACGCTGAATGTCTTCACGCGCCGCTATTCGGAGGATCGCTTGTGCGCTAACGCGCTCGTGTATGTGTAGCGCTACCGGATCGACGGCAAACGAAGGCATCTCACGCTTGCCCGCCCATTCAAGCCAGGGATCATGACTGTGCAATGCTTCGGCAAGAAGCCTTGCCTCGGAATGACTGAGAGGCCTTTGCGTCGCTTCATTGAGAACGTCGGGTAAAGCATCTTGGCTAGCCGTCGGATCGAAACGAAGTATAGGTGGAAGCCGTGGACTGTACTCGTAATCCGTCTTCGGCATAAGCGGGACTTGCCCCTCAGCCGCGATCTTTGCCGGCGGATTGTTCTTCCGAGAAGCTTCTTCATGTCGGTAGTCAGCCACCGCGGCGCTTACCGATTTAGTGATCTTCCTTCTTGCCATTTTCTAGATAATCTGCAGTCCTAATTCTAGGCCACACAATCCCCCCAGCTTTAAATCCGAGTCGGGTGCTCTATTTCAACGTAATGCGCCAACCAGAGGTAGTCTTGGTAAGCAACCCTTGTTTTTCTAGTTCAATCGGATTCCTGAAACTCTTATGTTTCGGTTTCTTCCTAACGTCTGTCACTCGATAGATGAAGTATTGATCTTTCCAGCGCTTGGCAGTTCGCCATTCATTATCGCTCATTTCGAATACATAATGTTCTCCCGACGTGGACTTGACCTCAACCAATCGTTTTGAGCCATTCACCTCATAAGACAAAATATCGTACCCCTCACACGCGGAGTCGGGGCTGATCAACTTAACCTCCTCCGCTAGCTTAGGCTTTCCTGCCTTTCTAAGTCGGCGTCTCTCAGCGTCTAATACGAACTCCTCCCCAAGGCGTCCATTTTCCTCGCATCGAAGCTTAATCTCCATGAGAGTCTTTTGGCTTATTTTTCTTCTGCGTAATTGAGCATCATTGCCGCTCTCGTATGCTTTAACCAAGCCACTGCTGCCGGAAAGCTTAGTACGAGCAGGTGCTGACCCTTGCAATACGAGTCTGTCTCCAAACGCGAGCGCCCGCTCAATGGAAAGACTAGCTGGGACTGCCCCGACCGATCCCCGGGCATTAGTCAGTTTGCTTGCCAGATATGAGCCGTTGTGGATGGCCTCCGCATGGAACAGATATTCGGCCAAGCATTGAGCCTTGAAAAACGCATGGAATTCAATCCCTTTCTGAAATAACTTGGCTGCATGAGGTTGAACAAGAATTTCGTCGGAACGTGACCATGCCAGACCCTCGCTGTCGAAAAAGCTTGAAGCATTCCCCGTGGGACCGCCTTCTTCAATGCGTCTGGCGTCTACGCCGACAAAAATCTTCTTTTCTGGATCGAACCCAAGAACAATGTCTTGGTACTCGTTCGAGCGGCTTATGCTTCCTTTTTGATAGGTAGAGGTAATCTCAATGCGACGTTCATTTGGTCGCCCGCGACTGGAACCGGTGACCTTGTACATAAATAACCTAATTCGGATATCACGAGCGGCGGTCTTGAGAACAATGAATTGGCCATTTCTACGCAGCTTTCCGGAGCCTGGAGCGCCAACAATCTTCCATCCTGATTGCACAAGTCCGTACACCACAACAGGAAGATGACTCTTTGCTGGTGCCACTAGGTCAACTTGTTCCTTCATTCTTGGAACCATGCCTTTCCTGATCTCGAATCAAAATAAACGTCTTTAGATCCGCCTTCAACCTAGATTTTAGACCGGCTATTGACTGATCACATTTCGGGGTAAGTCGAGACGGTGCCGAGGTGGGCCTAAATTACCTCAATGTAGAGAAATTTTCTACCCGACAACATAACGGGAGGAGCCAAGAGCTACCGAGCTCTCAATCTCCCCACCCTCGCCATGATGCCTAGATCGACCGCGCCATCTCCAGGTAACGACAAAATGCATTCGCAAGGGTCATCTGCCGTGGGGTCTTGCACTGCACTTGGAACAAGTCTGGGCTCGCGACGAGCACGGTTACGCATTGGGCACGCGAGGTGGCGACGTTGAGGCGATTCGAGCTGTAGAGAAATTCCATTCCTCTCGGAGCGTCTTCCGGAGTAGATGTGGCCATCGAGTAGATCACGACCGGGGCCTCTTTTCCCTGAAACTTATCGACTGTGCCGACTCTTACCTCGTCCGGGAGAGACTTGCGCAGCGCTGAGACTTGGGCGTTGTAGGGAGCAACAACAAGAATGTCGTCGCTCGTAATTGGCTTTGCTACACCGTCCCTATCCGTCCAGGTTGGATTGCTATCGAGCAGACCTCGCACCAGCGCGTTAACTCTTGCCACCTCTTCCGGTGACTCATTCTGGTTTCCGGAATGCGTGGTCGGAGCAAAACGCAAACCAGTTCCACCCAACGGCGCCTCAACATGAATTCTTTGGCTTTGGTTCTCTTGCCGAGATACCAGCCGGCCTTCATAAAAAACCTCTGACGTGAAATCACAAACGTCGGGATGGAGGCGCCATGTCTCGTCGAGAAACAAACCCTGTTCATCTCCAATAGTGGTTTGGCCATTCAGCAAATGTGCCAACGCAGAAATATCTGTGCCGGGTGGATGAACACCCTTCACGGGTTGATCCAACTGCTGCGGATCGCCAAGTAGGACGAGACTGCCGGCCCCTTGAGAGGCCGCGAGGGCATAGGCGAGGGATACCTGACCGGCCTCATCTACAAAGAGCACGTCTACCGCGCTTGCCATTTCTTCACGTGCCCATAACCAAGCAGTACCGGCAGCGACTTGCGCCTCACCACTCGCGAACGCAGCAGGAACCGCATCGTTCTTCGTAGTGATGGTGATCATCTCATCTTTGAATCCATCTGACTTGTCGGTTACCTTCTGGATAATTCCTAATGAGAATTCTGATTTTCGGGCAGCTTTGCACACTTCTTTTAGAAGATTGCAAATGACTTGATGACTCGTCGCGGTTATACCAACGCGGCGTCCGTTCTGAACCAGTTCAAGTATCATTCGAGCCCCAATGTACGTCTTGCCGGATCCTGGCGGTCCCTGTATCGGCAGCGTCGAATGATCAAGCGCGAGCGCAAGTTGCTCACCGGTCTCTGTCAGGTCTTCAGACTTGGCTCGTACCGATTCGATAGTTTCACCGCCCAGATTTGGCGGCCGTTGCAAAAGAAGGTCCCGCGCCGCCTGAAATGAGCCTGGTGCAGTAATCCCGTGTTCAACAATCCAGGACGCGAGCCGTAGCAAACTATCCCGAAGTTCATCGGCGTTAATTGAGTCACAGGATATGAGAGCCGTTGGGTGAGGAATTTCTACCTTCGCAAGTCGCCTTAAGTAAATCTGGCCGTTCAGATCGTCAATTGAAACGATTTTGCCGACCCCCTTTTCAGTCTTGGGATCGACCACGTTCTTCGCGCGGTCAATAGCATGACTCTGCGGCGGGAAACTATACTGGTGGATGAGGCGTTGTTTGTCGGTTTCGACACTTCCAACGTAGTCCAATCCCCCAAGAGCGTTTTTGTCCTCTTGCAGTTCACTATCCGATAACTCGAGGAGTCGGTAGTATTCCCACCAAGTGGATTTTGCTTCGCGACGATTCCAGTCAAGCAGATTGGCCAGAAGCCATCGTGCTTGCTCCTCACCAGTTCGTTGCGCCTCGTCTTCGGGAACGTTGGAAAGCAGTCTGGCGGCAGCTAAGTTGACTTCCTCAACTTCGGCGCTGAGGCCCTCGCTTGGCGCTGATTCCTTCAGGGCTGGCCGGGGAATTGCCTCCCCTGTCTGGGCTTCAACTTCATCACGAAGAACTTCCAGCCAATCGCGCAGTTCAAGAGCCGACCGGCAATCATCACGGTTGTATTCTTCGATTCTATTCTGAAGGATGGTTAAGTCCGCCTTTGTTTCGCCAAGCGAAAGGAACGCTTCAAGGGACACTAGTGCCTTAGTGGCGTCGGACAGGGATCGTTTTCTTGCGTACCCATAGAACGGCTCCAGCTTTTTGATTGAGTAACTCTCGACCGAAGCCCTCAGGCCTTGCCGGACTACCTGAAAGAGGTCAACGAAAACGCCTCCGCGCAAAAGACGATCGACCTCGTCGACAAAGCAGGAATGTCGGCCGGCCAAACGCTTGATTGCTGTCTGCTCGTATGGAGCGTAATGATAGATGTGCATACGCGGCGTCGCCGTCCAACGTTCCATTACCCATACCATGAACTTCTCGAAAGCCTTCTTCTCGTCTGCACGATTGAACGCCCAAGTTGCTTCATAGTTCGATGTACCAGCCCCATCGGAAATCGTGACCACTCCAACCAAATATTCGAGCCCGGTCTCAAGCGCGAAGGGAGCCGACTCAAAATCAAGGAAGATATCGGCGGCCGAAGGCACAGGTAGTTTGGCCAATCCCCTCTCCGGCTCGATTGGTTCAAGGAATTCATAGATCGGTTGTTTTGAATTGCGACCTTCCAGTTGTACGCGCGCCTGCTCACGAATATTGAGTAATGCTTGCTTCCCGACTCGTTCGATCTTCGGAGTGACCGGTAAAGTAAGTTCGGCGAGTGCGGTGAGAGTCGAGATTTCTCGTTCGCCCAGCGCCTTGCGTTGGTTACGAGAGATGTTGGCTACGAGCGTCAGGCTATCGGCATCTCGCCACTGGCGATCACATCGGCCATACCAGTCGCAAACGCGGCAGTGCTCATTCGGCTCTGGATATGTTGGTTGACTCGCTTTGAACGATTCTTCGAACTCGCGTTTGATTTTCCTGAAATAGGCGAGATAGTGGTTGGTCTGAAACTTCTCCGGCGACGTTCCTCCGCCGAGAACTACGTGCATCCAATCAGGCACGGTTGTTTGAATTCTGGATAGGAGATCCGAGTAATGGCAGAGCTGGATTATGGCGCGAACTTTGGTAGAACGCGCAAGTTTCGTTTCGATCACTTCATAGGACCAATCACCAAGACTGCTTCGCGCCTCGACTCGCCTGAGGAAATCCGCGCGCCCATACCAAGCACCGTCCTGGAAGACAGGCTGATAAACGATGTCGACGCCCTTATGAAGCGCTGCGATTGTTGCGGCAACGGCTTCGGTGGGCGATGCTTCTGTTGATATCTTGGCTATTCCAATTCCCTGATCTTGGAGGCTCTTGAGGTAGGCTTGTTCATGCTCCAGGCCCAGGTGGATTAGTAAATCAAGACCAGGATCAGGAAAGAAATCCTTCTTGATTTCGCCCGCGGCTTCTCCGCGATCTAGTGCGGTCAGATGCTGACACGTGAGGAAATTGGCGATTGCGGTTGCGGTAAACATAGCAGCCCCGGCAGGACGTCGTGCTTCTATTTGTGTTTCTCGGCGAAAGATCGCGCCCAATGTCAGAAGCACGGTTAACGCGCTCCATTCCGAGTTGTTATACGTCGTCACTCGTCTGTAAAGCGTTTTCCCTCCTGAACGTGACTACATAATAGTTTCTTGTCATCGCTTGTCCGCCGAAGAAGCCGGCCAAGCATCCTGGCGGGGTGTTAACTCCGATGGTGTCAACGCGAATGAATTCCCAACCCTGATTAGCTTCTTCGTTAACAATCCGCTGTAAGTAGCGAGCCGCCTCGTTCCCGATTGATTGTTTGACGGTAATGCTCGGGGGAATCTGAACCATTCGGTATTCATATCGTTGTCGCAACTTCGGGTGAAACGTATTTGAGGACTCAATTCCTGCTCGGTCAGGTTCGACTAGGAGCCCGTAAGGCGTTCCACATCCACAACGGTCGCAATCAGTTGCGGTGGCAGAAATCATTTCTCCACAGAACTTGCACTCAATGGTATCCATAAACGAAGGCGCGGGTCTAAATCCGACTCCCGGTAAATCAACCAAGTTGCAAAAACATGCTCACGCTCGTTTCGATCCCACAAGCTGTTTGGAGCGCGCCTGGTGTTTGCGAGCGTCACGGGGACGCGCGGCTGTGCGGGCATCGTGATCATACTTACGAATGGTGATCGTGCTAAGCGCAGTTAGGTTGGCTTTCGGCGGCAATCTTTTTTCCACCGTTAGTCGGTAAATTTGATTGTCGTTCGGAACGATCTGAGTTAGACCGCCCTTGCCCTTGTCATACATGAAGCCCTGAAGCGCGTCGAAAACATCCTTTACACGATTATCCAGGTCGAGGATCGTGAGCTTCGGATTCGTAAGATAAAAACAAATCTCCACGTCGAGTTTGTCGTCTGCCGAGCATCGGAAGTCGCCACGTTCTTGAGCTTTGGCAATCGCGGTATGAATCGCGGTGCGCCACTCTTTCGCATCCGTCTGGAAGTTCGGTATACGTACCCTCAGTTTCAAAGCCGCTTTGGCCATGGCTACCTTTGCGTTCGATACACTCAATTAAGAGTAAGCTATTTTGCTCGCTGAACAGACGGCCGTTTGAAATGACCATTGATGTTGAAGAATTGTTCGTAGGCATCTTTGCCCCTCGCTTTGGCTCGGGAAAAACTCTCGGTTTTTAAGGGCGTACCAAAGTAAACGTGACAGTCCACGTTCCTTTCGGGGTCTTGCTTCACCGTTGTCCGCGAGAATCGATACCAATCCAAAGTGGTGTCACCTGTGACATCCTGTCCAGCGACGATGCAGGTTTCGTTAACAGTAAGTGCGTTCGCCAATCTACGAGCCACTCTGTCCTGAAAAGGTCAAAGAAAGCGCCGTTACCGTACAAGTGAGCGTGGTTGCGATTGCGACAATTGTTGAAGAGGTACAAAAGAGTATCTCCTTTCGCAATTTGTTTAACAGGTTGGGTTGACGCGGCGCGAATTCATTCAACGTCGCCGCGCCATTTAAGTGACAAAACACGCTCACGCCGCTCGTCCAACGATTTGTTGGGCCGCACGGCTATGACCGTAGTAAGAAAGCTCAGAAGTTATGCCCTACCCCCAACTAGACTAAGTATCTCGTTAAGAATCTTGAGACCATACTGGAAAGGGCGGGGCAACTTTTTGATCAACTTCTCAGCACTATCCTTTATCGTCTTACCCGCGCTGATCGCCTCGTCGGTGTCGTCATCCTGTTCTTCCAATCGCGAATGATCTTCGAGATCATAGTACTGTCCAGTGGAGGTTTCATAGTATTGTCCCGTAGAGACATCATTGAATTGTTCAGCAGAAGCTCCTTGCCACGCATTATAAAAGTCCAGTTCATCTTGCAAGAAGCCAAGTGCTTCAACTACCGACTGATCTTCGAGTTCGGCGGCGACGGCTTCCTGGAGGAGAACAATGTTTTCATCGGACCGAAGACTTCTGAAAACACGATTCAGAAGCGGGAGTAAGTGCTGCCGAAAATTCTCGTTTCGATGACGTCGCAACTTACGCCTAGACACCCCCTCAAGCACGGTGAGGAACTGACCCCATTTCTGCGAGAATTGCTCAACGTTGACTTGCTCGTCCAAGGGTAAACCAGTCATCTCTAAGAACCTCCTTTTAATGAGTGTGAGCGGCCCAAGGGTTGAGTTGTCGCGGCGGCGGAATCAGAGTCCCTTCGCCGCACCAAGCGAGTTGCGAAATCCCGATGCATCAGGATTCCGGTCGAACGATTTTGCCGGCGACTCCGTGGGAAGTGCATCCGGTCACGTGGTCAAGTTATTTACCTGGACCACCCTTATAGCACCTTCAGTTGTTCGTAACGCCTACTTCGCTCCTCACATGCCCCTGGCACGAAGCCTGGCTTCAATGCTTGCGATCCTATTTCTTTGTTGGGTTAACTCCACAAAGTACTGGCGTAATCCTTGATCTTGCTGGCGTAATCCTTGATCCTGCCGGCGCAGACTTTCGCTAATTGCTCCAAACTTTTGATCGCCGGCATTGAGTCTCGAATCGTGTTTGTTTACCAAATCCTTTGTGTCATTGTAACGCTGTACCACTTGTGCCTTGAATATTCCAAGATCCTGCCGTAGAGAATCGATTTCTTTTTTCTGATCTACAACTTTCTGAGTTAGGGCTTTAACTTGCCCTTTGAGATCATCTTCTTGTGCGCGACCCTGAACCGGGCGCAATTGGTAGAACATGATCAAGCTACCTAACAAAACGAGAGCCAAAACCAGATATCGCCGATGGGTGATTGTCGTCATGAGAGTCTCCTTCTGGATGTGTAGTTGTTTTGGGTGAGGCCTACTGTTCGATTAACTTCGTTTCAGTAAACCAAATTGGCGAAGCAGCGCGAAGCTGTTCAGCTCTAGAAAATGCCTTTATTAGCCGTGAGCCCCAAGGACACCATCTATCATTCTTCCAAAGTTCAATTGAGGTTTGTGATGCGGCTATTAAGTACTTATTTGGCAAGAATGATCCGCCGACCTCATTCAAGTTCTTTCGACGTTCCACTGAGAATATCTCTCGCTTCCTGAATTCGCCTCGGGCCAGTCAGTCTAAAGACGAAGCGTTCTACGTTCTGCGATTCAGCTTGAGAATGCTCATACCCGGTTTCCATGACGAAACATCCTAGGAGTGCTGAGAAAGGTTTCACTTCCCGGTCGTGTGAGATCGAGGAGTGTCGGGAGCCAGCACCAAAAATCATGGGAAGGTACTGGGTGGCAAAACCCCTTTGAATGGCCGGATTCTAGCACGACTTTTTGCTATGGCAAGGACAAACTGCAATTTGCTGAGAAAAAAGGCGGTTTGTGGGCGTCGTGCAGGCGGGGGTCCTTGGCGCAGGGTTACGGACGGGAATTCGATTCCGCCAAGAGACACGAACCTCAGTGAGCATAGTGCCGCCGCAGCCTTTCTTTGATGTCGCAATTTGCAGCCATCAAACGCGGTACGCATCCGGTTGCTACCGCTCCCGGTACTGACTTCATCGCGTCACGGCGAGGAGCCCGCTCACGCTCGCGGACTAAAAGATCGCAGGCCCGCCCATCTTCCACTTTTCTCAGCGTCGAGATCCCAGTCGCGGTCGCCTTGCGACCAAGCGAGTCACGGTTTAGATTCCCGGATGGCTCTCTTCGCGTTAGGAATACAGGGGAACACACTGAATGTGCGGGCGCTATACACTTCGGAGACGCGGCAGGGCAAAGCCCTATGGCCTGCCTGTCTCGCAACTACCGTGGATGGATCTTCTCCTGTCCGAGTTCCTAACGACTGAGGGTCTATCCACCCAACCCCTCGCCCCGCGATATAACATCGCGCCGAGCCAGATGGTGCCAGTCATAGTCAGTGGGCAGTGGGCAGTGGACGGTGGGCAGCGGGCAGTGGGCGGTGGGCAGTGGGCGGTGGGCAGCGGGGACTGGGCGGTGGGCAGCGGGCAGTGGGCAGTGGGCAGCGCGAACACGGAAGAGAAGACAATGAAGAAGGACGTCGGGAGGTGGCGCTGGTTCAATGGGGACTGGTGCCGTCGTGGAGCACAGAGAGTAGCGGCCTGATCAATGCGCGCGCGGAGACTTTGGAAGAGAAGCCGAGTTTTGCGGAATCGTTTTTGAGGCGCCGGTGTTTGATCCCGGCGGATGGGTTTTACGAATGGAAGCGGAAAGGGAAATGGAAACAGCCGTACTTTTTCCAGTTAAAGGACGAAAGCCAGTTTGCGTTTGCAGGCATCTGGGACAGGTGGGAAAGAGATGGCCTCTCGATAACTTCCTGCGCGATCATTACCACAGTGGCAAATGAGCTGCTCTCCGAGATTCATGACCGGATGCCGGTAATCCTTTCGGCTTCAGATCAAGCGGCATGGCTGCGCAACGATACTGATCCGAGAGAGTTGAAGGCCCTGCTGGCTCCGTATCCCGCCGACGCGATGAAGAGCTTTCCGGTAAGCGAGAAAGTTAATAGCGCGCTGGTTGACGAACCGCAGTTGGTTGAACCGATCGAGCTGCAGCCGGAGCCAAGGTTGTTTTGATCGGAGTATTGACAGGATTTACAGGATTAACTGGACGGAAAACGATCCACGAAAACAGTGGGCGGTGGGCGGTGATCAGTGGGCAAGAGCGGACGAGGGCGCCTGCGCTCCCATTTAGAAAGTGCGCGTCCCTTTTGGAGTGCGCTGACTTGGCAGCGCTTTTGCCGGCGGCGTAGCCGCGAAGTGAGTAATAGGATTTCTGGGTAAGCCGTAGGCCCCTCACCCCGACCCTCTCCCAGTTGGGAGAGGGAGAATACCAGCGACACGATCCACGAAGAGACACGAAGCCGCACTAAACAAGCTTACGATTCGTGTTCTTTCGTGGATCATTCGCCTGACAAGTGCGGACGAGGACGTCCCAGTATCAAGTTTCACAGGTCTTGTCGACTTCGGAGGGTAAGTACTGTAAACGCAAAATGATTTCTTAATCCCGAACGGCTTTGCCCTAAAAAGTCAGCCAAGCGGTTACAGAACCGCTCGCGGTAGCGAGCGGGATAAAAACTCAATCAACCTTAACGGGGTGGTGCTATCCTCGTAGTACAAATCCGGAACAAATTCAGATTTCAGCTTGAGTCTTTGTCCCGCTCGCTACCGCGAGCGGTTCTTCACCCAGCACTTTGTCCAACTTCAAGCAGACTCAAAATTGCCTTTTGGGGCAAAGCCATCCCGAACAATGCTCAAAGAACGCGCAATCCGCGCCGGCGTTACGGTTTGGGGGAGGAGGCACTTTGAGTTGGCTTGAAGGTAAGCTTAAACCAACGTTGCGGTTTACCGTTCGAATCGCTAACCGTAAAATCCCACGTATGACCGGATGTTAGTGTTACCTCAATGGCGACGGCTAACGATGCCTCTGATCCGTCAAACGGAATCTTTGTTGCTCCTTTGAGGCCGGAAGCCTCGCCGACTAATTTTAGCTGCTTCAGATTCAGCCAGGACTTAGACTCTACGGTGATCAGATAATCCTGCCCGGTTCCTTTTTCAAGAAGGAAGTTGAAGTCCTCCATCACCGGCTGGCCATAACTGCCTTGATCCGTTTGCAAGCGAGCACTAAACGTGACCTTCTGTCCCGCGCGCACGATTTCCTTAGGAGGTGTGGTAGCGCCCGGAAAAGTGGAACCTAAGAAACCGTTGCCAAGGACGCTGGCTTCAAACACCCACTTGCCGGACAGTTGGTCCAAAAGCTCACCTTGCCCAGTCGGTGACATGGTCGCCTGTGAATGCGCCAGGTGCCCGCATTCCCCACTCATCACCAGGCCCATCGAAAGCACAGCCAATATGACCACCGCGATTTTGTACATTTGTTCTCCTAAGATGGTTGGCCAACACCCGAAAAGCCGGACGTCAGAGTTGCATTGGCGACGCGAATCAAAGCACCCTCCGCTGCTGCCAGATAATACTCCGAATTGCCGTGTTATGTGTGTCGCGCCGCAAAACGAAAGCGGCTACGTCCTCACCCCGTCGCCGCTTTCGTGCGCTGCCTTTTAAAGGCGCGCAGAGCAAGACGTTCAGCCTCACTCATGTTGCAGCGCATTGTACGCACTTCACAGTATTTATCAACCACTCTGACGCTCTCGGTCGGTAAACTAACACAGCCCGAAAGCTTAAGGCGCGTTGTGATGATTATTGCATCTCAGGTTTCGCGGCGACAGAATATTGACAGGATTTACAGGATTAACAGGACGGAATCACGATCCACGAAGAGTGTCGGAAGGCTCAATCATGACAAACAATCAAGACATCTTCGCGGGAACCCAGCCTTTTGCAATGCCGATTAAGAGCCCAAGAATAAGCACATACATCAATCCAACTGGGAGAATGTAGGCGAGCCAGGTACGTGGTGGTATTTGTTCGTATCTGGTGTAGTACCTCCGCTCCATGTGGTTAAGCAAGATGACGTGTCCGCGTATATAACGCCAGCGGCCTAACCAGTGCAGGATATTCCAGATATACAATATGAATCCGATTGTTAGCGCGAGGCCGGCTACCAAAGCAAGCAAACCACGCGCGTTAAGTGCCGTGCGCGCGCCCTCGGATGTGAGTAACCATCCAATGATTATGCCGTAGAAGGTAAGGGTGGCGGCCAGCCTCATTTCTATGGCGGCGTAGTATTCTTTCATCATTCCGATGCCAAGTTCGAACCGTTCTTTGTTGTCTGCCTTGAACGTGGACTTTGCTTGAGGGTCATTGAGCGAAATCTCACATTCTGGACAAAGAACCGCCGGTGGGCTATCGACCGGTTTGCTGCATTCTGCGCACTTTATTTTTGCCATCGTGACCACCAATCGAGTGTCGTACGTCAAAGTTGATCGGGGAAACTATTTCAATTCAACTTCGATTGGAACGATTTCATGAACTCGAGAAATTTCTCAGGCGTGGCGAATCCTGCGCTCGTCTGCCACTCTCTGACTCTTGAATCGATGTTTTCTGCTGTGTAGGGCTTATTCCCTGCAACCTGAAATAAACGCGAGCCAGGAATGATTGCCACTAAGACTTGAGCGTTTTCGATGGAGAGCTGGAATGTCTCGGTTTTGTTCGTTGGCGGAGTTGTTGTGCCAAGAAGTTTCATATTCAATAAAACCGAGCCTTCGCCGAGATTATCTTTGGGTCCGGTGTCCCCGATGATTGCCGAACTAATGAGTTGGGTTTTCGGATTGAAGGCCACCAACAAATCGCCAACCCTGGCGCCGAAAGTTTTCACGACATTTTCGCCGCCAACTAAAACCAAAGCAGGGACCGTCAAAGGATTTACCTGGTTGTTAACTTCGCATTCGCCCTTGTCGCCGGATAAGTCATTTTTTAAGGCAGTTAAAGAACCAAAATAACCCTTGTAGTCTCCCGTTTTAAAAACACACGGAACATCTTTGCCGTTTTCTTTAACCGTTGGCAGCACGTTGGCCCAGGTAATCCGGAAACCTTGCGGAACTGTCTGATAATTCGAGTCTCGGAATTTTTCAAAAACGGTGATGGCTTCGCCAAAACTTGTGAAGCAAAGATTCTTTTCCGACGTAACTTTCTTAACGACAATTGCATTGCAGATATTGTTTAGAGCCTGAACCTTTCCGCGTGGGTCCTGGGGGTGATAAGACCTTGGCGAACCGTCGGTGTTGACGCGTAGATTGGTCTGAAACAGAATAATATTCTTCTGGCCGGTTGGTTCTTTAAGAAGCAAAACTTTTTTGCTTTGTGGGGTGAACACGCCGGTTTGCGACACCTGGTAATTCTGCGCGCAAACGGGAACCGAGCAGACCAACAAAGCCAAAGTAGTAGTCAAGAAGTGTTTTGTTTTCATCTTTCCTCCTATCGAAAGCAACGGTGACGATAACGGCAATGCCTAGGTCTGGCCGCACTGGTCTTGCGGTACGCCATCCGAAAGAGTTGTTGAAAAAGGTTTCACTTCCCGGTCGTGTGAGATCGAGGAGTGTAGTGAGCCCAGTACCGAAATCATGGGAAGGTACTGGATTTACACGCAAAGCCCCTTGAATGGGCGGATTCTAGCACGGATTTTTGCTATGGCAAGAAAAAACCGCAATTTCGGTTGAGGGAAAGGTTTAGTTTGTTGGGTACTCTTATTCCGTGTCGCTTGGTGTGATTTCGTGGATAACGGGTACTTAGACAGGATTTACAGGAGTGACAGGACGGAAACTGATTCACCAAGAGTGTCGGAAGCCCTCGCGTAAGCAAGGGCAAGAAACGTCGGTGGCGAGATAGGTTTTCTCGGGAGGTAGTCGAGACGAAGGTTGCCCTCCCTGACGGTCGGGCTTCTGATACGATCCACGAAGAGGCACCAAACTCAGTGGGCGGTGGGCAGTGGGCAGTGATCAGTGGGCAAGAGCGGGCGAGGGCGCCCGCGTTCCCAGTTAGAATAGGCGCCTCATTTGGAGTGCGCTGACTTGTCAGCGCTTTGGATTGTGAATGGTAAAAAGCGGCGATCCCGACAGGTCGGGACCGCACTCCAAAAACGGATCGTGTCGGAAGCCCGCGCGTAAGCAAGGGCAAGAAACGTCGGTGGCGAGATGGGTTTTCTTGGGAGCTGAGTTGGACGAAGGTTGCCCTCCCTAACGGTCGGGCTTCTGATACGATCCACGAAGACAGTGTGCTGCGGCATAGCCGCGAAGTGAGTAACAAAGATTTCTGGCTAACCCGTAGGGCCCTCACCCCAGCCCTCTCCCAAAAGGAGAGGGAGAATACCGGCCACACGAACCACGAAGAGACACGAAGCGCCACGAACACGACGTCTTTGGAGTGCGTCCCGAGGTGTCGGGATCAGCGCTTTAAACGGCCAGCAGATATTGCGCAAGTGGACCAATACGAGCGCGAGTCTGCGGAAGTATGCGTTCAGCCTGTTTGCTCCCCGGCTCAGCATCTCGACGGATATATGCCCCTTGTACGGAACGCCGGGCTCTACCGGTCTGATTTGCTGTGTGTCCGTGCCAGACAGAACCGTTGTAGATGATGACAGAGCCCGCTGCACCACACGCCACCACCTGGCCATCGTGGTCTGACGCGAGATCTTTCAAATCGTCGCCTGGGATTGTGGGCCACCGGTGCGAGCCCGGCACAAAACGAGTAGCCCCGTTATCCAGGCGGAAATCGTCCACCATGATGATGAAACCGACCATCGGCCACCCCTCTGCGTCCGCCGTGAAGTCCACATGAAGGGTCTGCGCCTGCGAGTGTGGCCGCACGGTTCTCGCGAGCAGTGAACTGAGCTTGAAGGGTTGGCCGACGACGCGGCAGCAGGCCTCAAGGATAGGGCGGTAGACATACAGCTCATCGAACTCAGGGCCGCGGTTAACAAAGTCGTGGACGCGCGTGCTGGTACTGCCGACCGATAAGTCAGGGGGCACCGCACCCGCCACGGCCAAATCGTAGGCTCGGGCAAATTGCGCCAGCCGACGGCTGGCCACGGGGCCGGGAATAACGACGAAGCCCGAATCAAGCAGCTCATTCAGGGCACGCTCTGGCAGCTCGCAGCCCGACCCGATTCCTTTGAACCAATCGTTCATCTTGCCAGTGCTCATTGGCCGCACGAAGTAGGTAGCGACGGGATCCAGTGATCCAACCGCGTGGGTCGGTCAATTTGTTTTTGCTCTTAACGCCACCATAAAAGGATTTGGTTTGTCGCAGCTTTGCCTCAAAAAGCCAGGGCCGCGAGCGAACAACCTCGTCGAGCTGCGAAGCAGCGGTCTTAGCTAAGCCCAAGGCGAGGCTTTGCGAGTTTTGGGAAACCATGCCCGTTTTGATCAGCGGAGCCCGCGAAGCGGGCGACGTTTCAGTCTCGAGTTCCGAGTTTGAGTTTCGAGTCAGAACCGACGCGACTGCCCCGTTGAGTGGTTGGTCGCCGCTCCGCGGCTCCCGCAATTTTTGTTAACTGGTAACCCAAGGCTCGCAGAGCCTCGCCTTGGGCTTATCTACACCCGCCCCGATGAATCGGGGCTTGTTGAATATTTCAAGCTACAGACTTGAACCTAACGGGCGCGAATTCAAATCCGCAATTCGCAATCCGAAATCCGCAATTCAGTGACTCAGGACCGAGGACGACCGAAAAACAAGACGTAGCCATCGCAGTCCTTGAGCTCGAACCCACGCAATCCGTCATGAGTGTCTTTGAGTGGTTCGGAAAACTCGACATTGCGCGACGCAAATTCGGCCGCCAGCGCATCAGGGTCCGGAACATTAAGATAAGCGTCCCAGCGGGCGACGCCTTTTTTGACGTCTCGCGTGTAGTTCGGCAGCGGATCTACACCAACGTCCTTAAGCATGATCATCGCACCGCCTCGGCGAACGATACCGAAGAAGATGTCGTCAGGAGCAGGCCCCTCGAAAGTGATCTCAAATCCAAGCCGGTCTCGGTAAAACGAAAGCGATGACGGTACGTGGCTCACAATAAAAAACGGTGAGATGCCGGAAATCTCTGCTTGTGTCATGTGTACGCTCCCCATTTATGCCCAGACATAATGGCTGACAGATAAGAGGCCTGTCACTTAAGAGCGTGGGTTAAGCTG